>CAVBEI010000001.1:0-187715 GCA_963594555.1 Lachnospiraceae bacterium
AGTATATGCCTTGCCATATATGCGCACGTATCATCCGATGTATGAAAGTGCAGGCGGCATTCCGGCGATTCGCGAAGTAAAGTTTTCTTTGATCAGCAATCGCGGCTGCTTTGGCGGCTGCAATTTTTGTGCTCTGACCTTTCATCAGGGGCGTGTCATTTCAACTCGTTCACATGCATCCATTATCGAGGAGGCAAGGCTTCTTACCTACGAACCGGATTTTAAGGGCTACATTCATGATGTCGGCGGTCCAACAGCCAATTTCAGACAGCCCTCGTGCCAAAAGCAGCTAAAATCAGGAGTTTGTCCAAACAAGCAATGCCTGTTTCCAAAGCCTTGTGCGAATCTGGTTGCAGATCATACTGATTATATTCGATTGCTGCGGCGCTTGCGGGAGCTTCCCGGTGTAAAAAAGGTATTTATTCGTTCCGGTATCCGCTATGATTATGTATTGGCAGACAAGAGCGATGCATTCCTGCGTGAGCTGTGTGAGCATCATGTGAGCGGACAGCTAAAGGTTGCACCGGAGCATATATCAAAAAGAGTATTAGAAAAGCTCGGAAAGCCATCCACTGATGTATACAAAGAATTTGTCAGACGTTTCACCGCCATGAACGAAAAGCTCGGAAAAAAGCAATATCTCGTGCCGTATCTGATGAGCTCGCATCCCGGAGCGACACTTGATGATGCGATCGAGCTGGCGGAATATCTGCGCGACATTCATTATATGCCACAGCAGGTGCAGGATTTTTATCCGACGCCTTCTACGATCTCGACCTGTATGTATTATACAGGGCTGGATCCTAGGGATATGACGCCGGTTTATGTGGCGAGAAATCCACATGAAAAGGCGATGCAGCGTGCCCTGATGCAGTATCGCAATCCAAAAAATTATGCGCTTGTAAAAGAGGCACTGGAGAAAAGCGGACGCACAGATCTGATCGGCTTTGGACCACAGTGTTTGATACGTCCGAGGTCAGACTCACAAAAAAATCATGCACAGAGCCTGCATGATCAGAAGGCTTTGACACAAAAAAAGAAAAAAACGATCCGAAATATACACAAAAAGAACAAAAAGTAGTGTAACAATAGGAGAACGATGAAGTCATATACGATTCAGGAAAACGAAGCCGGCCAAAGATTAGACAAATATCTGCGTAAGCTTTTGGCAGACGCGCCGGGCAGCTTTATTTATAAAATGCTGCGAAAAAAGAATATTGTATTAAATCAAAATAAAGCGACCGGTTCGGAGCATTTGGCGATCTCGGATGTGGTTACACTTTTTTTATCTGATGAGACGATTGAAAAGTTTACCAGAAAGGATATGGATACCATCGAGCAGCTGCAGAGAATACCGATTCAGCCTGCCTTTAGCGTGATCTATGAGGATGAGGATATACTGGCCATGAATAAGCCGGCCGGTATGCTCTCCCAGAAGGCAAAGGAATCTGATGTTTCTGCAAATGAGCATATGATTGCCTATCTTTTGGAATCGAAGGCACTTTCCAGCGAGCAGCTGCATACATTTCGCCCATCTGTTTGCAACCGTCTAGATCGTAATACCTCCGGCATTCTGCTTGCCGGAAAGACCTTGCGCGGTCTTCAGCAGCTGTCTGCACAGCTAAAGAGTCGTTCCATGGAAAAATATTACCGCTGTCTGGTAAAGGGTGCGATGGCCGGAAAAAAACGGCTAAAGGGCTATCTGTTGAAGGATGAGAGAGAAAATGCCGTCTCTATTTTTGAAAATGGCGCACCAAACCGAAAGTACATTGAGACAGAGTATGAGTGTATCGAAGAGCTTGGAGATTATACATTGCTTGAGGTACACCTGATCACAGGACGTTCTCATCAGATCCGTGCGCATTTGGCTTCTATTGGTCACCCTGTGATTGGAGATCCAAAATATGGTGATCTGACGCAAAATCGTATCTTTGAAAAGGCAGCCGGTATACAAAGACAGCTATTGCATGCGTATCGTGTTCGGTTTTCAGACGGCAGGGAGATAATAGCGGATCTTCCGGCTGATTTTGAAGCAGCACTCGAATATTTGCGTGGGCGTATGGCAAATGATATGTCAAAGGGGTGAGTGCTATGGCTACATGGAATTCACGTGGGCTGCGTGGCTCTGCCCTAGAGGAGCTGATCAATCGAACAAATGAAGTATATGCCCTGCATGCACTTGCCATGATCCAAAAGGTTCCGACTCCGATCACACCGATCAATATCGATAAAGAAACGCGGCACATTACACTGGCTTATTTTGACCAGAAAAGTACGGTTGATTATATTGGAGCGGTACAGGGTATCCCGGTATGCTTTGATGCAAAGGAGTGCCATAGCGATACCTTTCCGCTGCAAAACATACATGCTCATCAGGTCGATTTTATGAGACAGTTTGAGGCACAACAGGGTGTGGCTTTTTTTCTCATTCATTATACGAAGCGGGATGTGTTTTATTATCTGCCATTTCGCGATCTGCTTATTTTTTGGGAACGCATGGAGGGTGGCGGCAGAAAAAGCTTTCGCTTTGAGGAATTAAAGGAAGAATATTTTTTTTCCATGGGAAGCGGCGGCGTATTTGTGCCGTATCTACTTCCGCTGCAGATTGATTTGGATGCGAGAGGTTGACTTTTGAGCAAAAAATAGATATAATCAGCATGATTTATTGTGCTACCAAATTATCACATTAACGCAATAAAGTAGACAAATAAAAGGAGCATACCTGAAATGAAACAGATTTTGCATACGCCAGAGGGTGTCCGTGATATATACGGTGAAGAATGCGAGAGAAAATTATATCTTGAACAGAAGCTGTTTTCGGTATTGACCGGCTATGGCTATCACCCGATTGAGACGCCGTCTTTCGAATATTTTGATATATTCGGTAATGAAGTCGGCACAACCTCATCAAAGGATTTGTACAAATTTTTCGACAGAGAGGGCGCTACACTCGTATTGCGGCCTGATATCACGCCATCGATTGCGCGTTCTGCAGCGAAATACTATATGGACGAACATATGCCGCTTCGTTTTTGCTATAAGGGAAACACCTTTATCAATCATCATAGTCTGCGAGGACGCATGAAGGAATGCACAGAGCTTGGTGCGGAATTTATGGGTGATGCATCGGTTGATGCCGATGCAGAGATGCTGTCTATGATCGTGGATTGTCTGCAGGCAGCCGGTTTGAGGGAATTTCAGATCAGTGTCGGTCATGCCAATATTTTTCGCGGGCTTTCTCAGGCGGCAGGCTTTGATATCGATGAGACTCAAGAACTGTTTGAGCTTTTGTCCAATAAAAATTTTTTTGGCGTAGAGGAATTTATCGAGAGAAGAGATCTGCCTGAGAATCTGAAGCGATGCTTTGGCATATTGCGATGCATGTATATTTCACCGGAGGAGCGAGGGCAGTTTTTATCAGATGCCAGAGAATATCCGGTTGTCTATGAGGCCTTGCAGCGGTTAGAAGCACTTCAGGAGCTGCTGCTGCTCTATGGCATTGATCGTTATGTATCGATGGAGCCCGGCATGGTCAGCAATCACCAGTATTATACCGGCATTCTATTGAGCGGCTATACATATGGCACAGGTGAGCCGATAGTAAGAGGCGGTCGTTACGATGGACTGCTGCCGATGTTTGGAAAAGACGCTCCTGCGATTGGCTTTGTTGTCGTGATAGATCAGCTTTTAGAAGCGATAAGACGACAAAATATTGAGATTACCATCGCACGAAATACACAGCTGGTTATCTATGATGAGGCGCACCGTGAGGAAGCAGTCGTAAGTGCAAAAAAGCTTCGCACCCTGGGAGCACGTGTAGAGCTTTTGTTGTTTGATACAGCACATACGAGGGCAGATTATGAGGCATATGCAACGGCGAATCAGATCGCTAGGATCAGCTGGATGATTGGAGAATAGAGATGGAACAGGAAAAAGAAAAACGTTACCTGACCTTTGCACTTGGAAAGGGCAGACTGGCAAATCATACCTTACAGCTGTTTGAAAAGATTGGTATCACCTGCGAGGAGATGAAGGATAAGACGACTAGAAAGCTCATTTTTGTAAATGAGGAGAAGAGACTGCGTTTTTTCCTGGCGAAGGGTCCGGATGTGCCGACCTATGTGGAATACGGTGCGGCAGACATCGGTGTAGTCGGAGAGGATACGATCTTAGAAGAGGGCAGAAATATCTATGAGGTATTAGATCTTGGCTTTGGCGCATGCCGCATGTGTGTGTGCGGCCCGGATAGTGCAAGGGATTTGCTTTGCCACCACGAGCAGATCCGCGTGGCATCGAAATATCCGCGCATCGCGAAAAACTATTTTTACAACAAAAAGCAGCAGACAGTAGAGATCATAAAGCTAAATGGCTCGATCGAGCTGGCACCGATAGTAGGACTTGGCGATGTGATCGTAGATATCGTAGAGACCGGCTCGACGCTGCGGGAAAACGGTCTGGAGGTATTAGAGGAGGTATGTCCCCTATCAGCGCGTATGGTTGTAAATCCGGTTAGTATGAAGATGGAAAATGAGCGTATCACAAGGCTTATAGCTGATTTAAAACGGGTGATTCAAAAGGAGAATTGATTATGCGTATTTTAGAGCTTAGCAAGGAAACAAAAAGCAATATTTTAGAGGATTTATTAAAGCGCAGTCCAAACAGTTACGGAACTTATGAGGATCGTGTGGCAGATATCATAGCAGAAGTACGGAAAAATAAGGACGAAGCGATCTTTTCCTACACAAGGCGCTTTGATGGAGCAGACATAGCTGCGGATACCATAGCAGTTACTCAAGAAGAGATAAAAGAGGCTTATGAGCATGTAGATAAGGCGCTTCTTTCGGTGATAAAAAAGGCGCTTGTAAATATTCGTGATTATCATGAAAAGCAGCGGCAGTATAGCTGGTTTGACTCTAAGGATAACGGCATTATATTAGGACAGAAGGTGACACCGCTAAAAAGAGTAGGTGTATACGTTCCCGGTGGAAAGGCAGTCTATCCCTCCTCTGTACTGATGAATGTTGTACCGGCGAAGGTGGCAGGAGTCGATGAGATCATTATGACCACTCCGCCGTCCGCGGATGGAAAGGTATGTGCATCGACCTTAGTGGCGGCGACAGAGGCAGGAGTAGACCGTATATATAAGGTCGGCGGTGCACAGGCTATCGCAGCGATGGCTTTTGGCACGCAGAGTATTCCGAAGGTAGACAAGATCGTAGGACCGGGTAATATCTATGTTGCGCTGGCAAAAAAGGCAGTATTTGGTCATGTGAGCATTGATTCAATAGCAGGTCCAAGCGAGATTTTAGTTTTAGCAGATGAGACGGCAAATCCTCGTTTCGTGGCAGCCGATCTGCTCTCACAGGCCGAACATGATGAGATGGCATCTGCGATTTTGATCACGACAAGCAAGGAATTGGCAGAGCAGGTATCAAAGGAAATCGATGGCTTCGTAGAACAGCTAAGCCGCAAGGAAATCATTCAAAAATCGCTGGATAATTACGGCTATATTTTGGTAGCAGGCAGTGAAGAGGAAGCGATCGAAACAGCCAATGACATCGCCTCTGAGCATTTAGAGATCGTGATGAAGGATCCGTTTTCCGTGATGACAAAGATAAGAAATGCCGGTGCGATCTTCCTTGGTACCTACAGCAGTGAGCCGTTGGGGGATTATTTTGCAGGACCAAACCATGTTCTTCCGACAAATGGAACAGCAAAATTTTTCTCGGCACTTTCGGTGGATGATTTTATCAAAAAATCCAGCATCATATCCTATTCAAGGGAGGCACTTGAACCGATTTATAAGGATATCGTGCAATTTGCGGAGTGCGAGCAGCTGACTGCGCATGCGAACTCGATTCGTGTAAGATTTGAAGATTAAGGGTGGAGAAGGTAACACTATGGATAAAAAAATTTTAGTAGCGACCATTTATTTGAAGGATGGCTTGCCGGTAAAGGATAACCATGATCTGACACCGCTTGGAACGCTTGAAAATTATGCAAAAACATACAATGACAGCGGGATTGACAAAATATTTGTCTTTGATCTGTCGGATGACGATGATGAGCATGCAAAAAATATAGAGGCGATTCGCGAGCTTAATCGTATGATAGATATTCCGACGTGCGGAGGTGGCAATCTAAGCCGCTTAGAGGATGTAAAAAAGCTCATCTATGCCGGATGCAAGCAGATCATGTTTAATGCGGCCAAGCCCGGATGCATTGACCTTGCACGTATGGCGGCGGATAAATATGGAAAAGACAGATTTTTAGTATCGGTTTATAATGTGGATTTCATATTTAAAAATCAGACAGAGATGAATGAGCTCTTTCATGAAGTGCTCGTCATGGATGAATCGGTGCTTGACGCGGTGGACAATCTCTCCAATACGCCGTATGTAGTTTTGTATAACGGCTCGGATTTTGCAGAGATCTATGAGCTTTTAGAACGAGAGAATGCACGCGGTATATGCGGGGCACTTTTTAACGATCCGCTCACCGATATCATGCAGTTTAAAACGAATCTTGATGAGGCCGGTCTTTGGATGGACAATTTCAAGCCTCAGCTACAATGGGCACAGCTAAAGAAAAATTCTGATGGCATGGTACCCTGCGTGGTGCAGGATTATCGGACGGCTGAGGTTTTGATGGTTGCTTATATGAACGAGGAGGCATACTATAAGACGCTCTCCTGCGGAAAAATGACCTACTACAGCCGCAGCCGAAATGAGCTATGGACAAAGGGACTCACCTCCGGGCATGTCCAATACGTGAAATCTCTGACGGCAGACTGTGATTATGATACGATACTTGCTAAGGTATCACAAATTGGTGTGGCATGTCATACCGGAAGCCCGACCTGCTTTTTCAATGAAATCGTGAAAAAGGAATATGTAGAGCGCAATCCACTAAAGGTATTTGAGAGCAGTTATCAGTCACTGCAAAAGATCAAGTCTAATCCAAAGCAGGGAGCCTATATTAGTGAGCTGTTTGATGCAGGGCTTGATGAAATGCTAAAAAAAGTCGGCGAGGAGGCCACAGAGGTCGTGATCGCCGCCAAGAATCCAAATCCGGAGCATATAAAGTATGAGATCTCGGATCTGCTCTATTATCTGACTGCAATGATGGTAGAGACAGGGGTTACCTGGGAGGATGTTACAAAGGAATTAGCACAGCGTTAGGCTGGTGCTTTATCGGAGGTATATATGAGTAAGCTCGCATTGTCGGATGAGATATTGCTAAGCATTGATCAGCCGGCACGCTATATCGGCGGAGAACTGAATATGGTAAAAAAAGATCCGTCCTCAGTGGATATTCGTTTTGCCATGTGTTTTCCGGATGTATACGAGATAGGCATGTCACATCTTGGTATACAGATTCTATATGATATGTTTAACCGCAGAGAGGATGTTTACTGCGAGCGTGTCTATTCACCATGGCCGGATCTAAGTAAGCTAATGCAGGAAAAAAAGATTCCGCTGTTTGCATTAGAATCACAGGATCCGATACGCGCATTTGATTTTTTGGGAATCACTATCCAATACGAGATGTGTTATACCAATATTTTGCAGATTTTAGACCTTTCACAGCTTCCCCTGCACGCCTCAGATCGTACCGATGATATGCCGCTTGTAATCGGCGGCGGGCCTTGTGCGTATAATCCGGAGCCTATCGCAGAATTTTTTGATTTATTTTATATCGGAGAGGGCGAGATCAGCTACGATGCCTTGTTTGAGTTATATAAGCGATGTAAAAAGGAGGGCTTTAAACGAACAGAGTTTTTGCGTCAGGCGGCATCTATTCCGGGCATTTATGTTCCCTCTATGTATGCTGTTGAATACCATGCAGACGGTACGATTGCTTCCTTTACACCGAAATATGCGACTGTTCCGGCGAAGGTTGAAAAGCAGCTTGTGATGGAATTGACAGATGCACCTTATCCGACGAAGCCGTTAGTGCCTTTTATCAAGGCGACGCAGGACCGAGTGGTGTTAGAGATTCAGCGTGGCTGTATCCGTGGCTGCCGCTTCTGTCAGGCGGGCATGATCTATCGCCCAACCAGAGAAAAGGATGTAGAGCAGTTAAAAAAATACGCCTATGAGATGCTTCGTTCCACCGGACATGAGGAAATTTCACTAAGCTCCTTAAGCTCGAGCGATTATTCCGGTCTAGAGGAGTTAGTAAACTTTTTGATCGAAAATTTTCATAATAAGGGAGTGAATATTTCCCTTCCATCGCTTCGTATAGATGCCTTTTCTTTAGATGTGATGGGAAAGGTACAGGACATCAAAAAAAGCAGTTTAACCTTCGCTCCGGAGGCCGGTTCCCAGCGTATGCGTGACGTGATCAACAAGGGACTTACAAAGGATGTCATATTAAACGGCGCAGCACAGGCCTTTGCCGGTGGCTGGCAGAAGGTCAAGCTCTATTTTATGCTTGGACTTTATGGTGAGACCATCGAGGATATGCAGGCGATCGCACAGCTGGCAAATGAAATTGCTGTACGTTACTATGAGATTCCGAAGGACAAACGAAATGGCAAATGCCAGATTACGATTTCGACGTCTTTTTTTGTACCAAAGCCCTTTACACCGTTGCAATGGGCACCGATGTGTACGGTAGAAGACTACATCGGAAAGGCAAAGATCGTAAAGGAAGCCGTAAAGGCTCAGCTGAATGCAAAAAGTATCCGCTACAACTGGCATGAACCGGATGTAACGCTCTTAGAGGGCGTGTTTGCACGCGGAGACAGACGTGTGGCGGCTGCAATCGAGTGTGCCTATAAAAATGGAGCACTATTTGATGCCTGGTCGGAATTTTTCGATTATGACCGTTGGCTGGCTGCCTTTGATCAGACAGGCCTTGATATCGATTTTTATACGATGCGTACGCGTTCCATAGATGAGATTTTTCCGTGGGATTTTATCGATGCAGGTGTGACAAAGGAATTTCTTGTGCGTGAATGGAAGAAAGCCTCTTTGCCACAGGTGACAGATAACTGCAGGATGGGCTGTAGCGGCTGCGGTGCCAGAAAATACGGAGGAGGTGTCTGCTTTGAAGATCAGAATTAAATTTGCCAAATCCGGAAATATGAAATTTATCGGACATCTCGATACGATGCGTTATTTTCAAAAGGCGATGCGCCGAGCAAACATCGATATCGCCTATTCCACAGGCTTTTCGCCTCACCAGATCATGTCATTTGCTGCACCGCTTGGTGTCGGGATCACAAGCGAGGGTGAGTATTTAGACATACAGGTGCATACGAGTGAGACGAGCGAAAGTGCGATAAAGGCCTTAAATGCAGCCATGGTAGAGGGCTTTGAGGTACTTGATTACAGACTGCTGCCGGAGAATGCGAAAAATGCCATGTCACTCGTTAGCTGCGCTGATTATATACTCAGTTATCGAAGTGGATATGAGCCGGGGCTTGACGTGGATAGGCTTAAAGAAGCGATTCATTCCTTTTATGAGCTTCCGGAGCGTATCGAAATCGTAAAGCCAACCAAAAAATCGGAAAAAATCATTGATCTAAAGCAGTTGATCTATGAATTTCGTTTGCTTGATATGGACATGGAAGCACCTGCCTTTTATCTGAAGGTATCGACCGGCAGCACGGATAATTTAAAGCCGGAGCTTGTAATGGAGCATTTTTACAGGTATCTGGGACTGACGCTTTCTGATTTTACCTTTCTAACGCATCGAATTGACGTCTATACAGGTACGAGAGAAGATGGCTTTGTCTCTCTTTTGGATCTTGGGGAGCCAATATTATGAGCAGGAGATTGGTCATCACGCGTATTGATGCCTTTGGCAGACAGCCGCTGATTAGTGCACTCTGTGAAGATCATGAGCTCTTAGAGGCGCAGGGGATTCCACAGAATGCACCGGCACAGATCCTAAACAATATCTATGTGGCACGTGTTTCTAAGGTGGTAAAACAGATCGATGCTGCATTTGTTGAGATTGAAAAGGGAAGGATGTGCTTTTTGCCGTTATCGGATGCTAATAATCCGGTATTTGTCAAGCAGCTATCTAAGGATGGACGAATTGTACAGGGTGATGAACTACTCGTGCAGATTGTGCGGGAGGCTGTAAAGACAAAGGATCCACAGGTAACCTGCCAGCTGTCACTGCCTGGCAGCTATTGTGTCGTGACAAATCTGCCGTCTGCTCTTGGTATATCAAAAAAGCTAGGCGAAGAGGATAGGCAGCGCCTAAAAAAAGCAGTTGGCGGAGTGTTCGATGAGAGACTTGGCCTGATCGTTCGAACGAATGCTGCGCAGGCGAAGGAGCAGCTGCTGCTTGATGAGATAAAACGACTGCAGGAGCAGCTGCTTAAAATCTTGCATTATGCGCCGTATCAAAAGACCTATGCGCTTTTGTATAAGGCAGTACCGGAATATGTGCGTATCCTGCAAAATCAGCCCTTGGAAGGGCCAAATGCCGTGGAGCATATCGTAACGGACGAGATGGAGGTCTATCAGGCTCTGCTTTCCTTTTCAGATGATCACACAGAGTATGGCTTGTCTGAAAAGCTGCAGCTATATAAGGATGCACAGCTTGATTTAAAAAATTTATATTCTTTGCAGCAGCAGCTAGACAAAGCACTGCAAAAAAAGGTATGGCTAAGCTCCGGTGCCAATCTTGTGATTGAGCCAACAGAGGCGCTGACGGTTATCGATGTCAACAGTGCCAAGCACATTGGTAGGGAGAAATCAAAGCAGCATTTGCAGGTGAATTTAGAGGCGGCGCGTGAGATAGCAAAGCAGCTTCGCCTGCGTAATCTATCAGGCATTATTCTTATAGATTTTATCGATATGGAGGACGATGAGGATAAGCTGCAGCTGCTGCATGAAATGAAGCGTCTCGTATGTACTGATTCCGTAAAAACTGAGGTGGTTGACCTGACCAGATTAGGCCTGATGGAGCTTACGAGAAAAAAGGTACGAAAGCCTCTGCTAGAGCAGCTTGGAATCAAAAAAATTGCGGAAAGCTATTGACGAACAAGTGGTGAAATGTTATTATACTGAAGTATGCCGCACAGTGAGGTCTGAAAGTGTGTTCTTTTATGGATACCACCACAACTGGCGAGTAATGATAAAATAGGAGGTGCCATATGTACGCAATTATAGCAACAGGTGGTAAGCAGTACAAAGTATCCGAGGGCGATATCATTACCATTGAAAAGCTTGGTGTTGCAGCCGGTGAGACTGTTACTTTTGATCAGGTGATTGCTGTAAACGACGGAACCATGAAGGTTGCAGATGACGTAAAGAACGCCACTGTAACTGCAAGCGTTGTAAAAGAAGGACGCGGCAAGAAGGTCATCGTTTACAAGTACAAGAGAAAAACCGGATATCACAAGAAAAACGGTCACAGACAGGCGTTCACGCAGGTAAAGATCGAAAAGATTAATGGCTGATTGATATCGGGTGAATTGTTATGACAAGATTAACGATTTACACGAATCAAGAGGGAGCATTCAGCGGGTTTTGCTGCGAGGGACATGCCGGTTATGCGAATGCCGGCGAGGATATTGTGTGTGCAGGCATTTCGACGCTTGTAATCAATACGATAAATGCCATCGAGCAGCTGACAGAAGTGAATTTTTCGGCGGATGCTAATGCAGATGCGGGAGAGATTTCGATTCATTTTCCGGAAGGTGCTGATGCGCAGGCGAAGCTTTTGGTGGATGCGATGATTTTAGGCTTACAAGGAATACAAAAAAAGTACGGGAAGAGATTCCTGACATTAGACTTTAAGGAGGTGTAACCAATGTTTGAATTGAACCTTCAGTTTTTTGCACATAAAAAGGGAGTTGGCTCCACAAAGAACGGTCGTGACTCTGAGTCAAAGCGTTTAGGTGCAAAGAGAGCAGACGGACAGTTCGTAAAGGCTGGTAATATCATTTACAGACAGCGTGGAACGAAGATCCATCCCGGTGTGAATGTTGGCATCGGCGGAGATGATACACTATTCGCTCTGACCAGTGGAATTTTGAGATTCGAGAGAAAGGGTAGAGACAAGAAACAGGCTTGTGTTTATCCGGTAGCAGAAAACGAATAAGAATCAGATGGGCTGTTGCAGTTTTGTAACAGCTCATTTTTTTCTAAAAGATATTAGGAGATAGCCATGTTTGCTGATACAGCAAAAATTATCATAAAATCAGGCAAAGGCGGTAATGGACACGTTAGCTTCAGACGTGAAAAATACGTGCCGGACGGAGGCCCGGACGGCGGTGATGGCGGCAAGGGCGGCGATGTGATCTTTGAAGTCGATGAGAGCTTAAATACACTAAATGACTATCGTCATAAGCGCAAGTTCGTGGCACAATCCGGTGAAGAGGGCGGAAAGAAAAACTGTCATGGAAAAAAGGGTGAGGATCTGATCCTAAAGGTTCCTGCCGGAACGATTCTGCGTGATGCTGCAAGCGATCGCGTGATTGCCGATCTGTCCGGAGAGAACAAACGACAGGTCATTTTGCACGGCGGCAAGGGCGGTCTTGGCAATCAGCATTTTGCCACCTCTACAATGCAGGCACCAAAATATGCACAGCCGGGCCAGGAGGCGATGGAGCTCGAGGTTCGTTTAGAGCTAAAGGTCATTGCGGATGTCGGTTTGGTGGGATTTCCGAATGTCGGCAAATCCACCTTTTTATCCCGTGTGACGAATGCACAGCCTAAGATCGCAAACTATCATTTTACGACATTAAATCCAAATCTTGGTGTCGTGGATATGGGCTGGGGTGATGGCTTTGTCATCGCAGATATTCCTGGACTTATCGAGGGAGCCTCGGAGGGGATCGGACTCGGACATGAATTTCTAAGACATGTACAGCGCACGAAGGTTCTCATTCACATGGTAGATGCGGCTTCTGTAGAGGGAAGGGATCCAATAGCTGATATTCATGCAATCTGCAAGGAATTAGAGGCCTTTGATCCGACACTTCTTAATAAGCCACAGGTCATTGCAGCGAATAAAATCGATGCCTTTTATGAGAATGAAAATGAGGTCATTCTTGCATTACGCGAGGAGTTTGAGCCGAAGGGCTGGATGGTATATCCGATCTCTGCAGTCAGCGGCGCAGGGGTAAAGGAGCTGATCTCTGCGGTAAAGCAGCTCCTAGATCAGATGGATGATACACCTCTTGTGTATGAACAGGAATATTTTCCGGAGCTTCATGCATTTGAAAATGAGGCTTATACCGTATTATTCGATGAAGAGAATCAGGAATACGTAGTAGAGGGACCAAAGATCGAAAAGATGCTCGGCTATACGAATATCGATTCAGAAAAGGGCTTTTTATTTTTCCAGCGTTTCCTAAGGGAACAGGGGATTTTAAAGGAGCTTGAGGGGCTAGGCATTCAGGATGGCGATACTGTACGCATGTATGGCCTGAGCTTTGACTATTATAAATAATGGGAGGAAGAGCATGAATTTCACCAGTAAACAGCGTGCTTATTTACGGAGCCTGGCTAGTGAGCAGGATGCGATTTTTCAGATCGGCAAGGCATCGATCACACCGACGATGGTTCAGGCTATAGATGATGCGATCGAAAAGCGCGAGCTTGTTAAGCTGTCTGTCTTAAAAAACTGCATGGATGACCCGAGAGAGCTGGCAGATATCGTTGCCGGACGCACAAAATCCGATGTGGTGACTGTGATCGGAAAAAAGATCGTATTATATCGGCAAAACAAGAAGAATCCGAAGATCATACTTCCGAAATAGGAGGATACGATGAGGCGAGTCGGTATTATGGGCGGTACGTTTAACCCGATTCATAACGGACATTTGCTGATCGCAGAAAATGCATACGAGCAGCTGCAGCTAGATGAGGTTTTGTTTATTCCGACCGGCAGAGCTCCGCACAAGCAGGGTATGGATATTCTAGACGGCAAGCTACGGCTTCGTATGGTAGAGCTGGCGATTGCAAATAATCCGGCTTTTTTAGCGGATGCTCGTGAGCTTCGTTCGAAGGAGCTTAGCTATTCTGCGGTGACGCTTACAAGGATGAGACAAAAATCACCTGACTGGGAGCTGTATTTTATAATGGGCGGGGATTCGCTGCGTGATTTTACGACCTGGTATCAGCCGCAGGTGATTTGTGCTTGTGCAACACTTGTCGTGGCTGTGCGAGACGATTGTGACCGGACGCTGCTTTTGCAATATAAGGACGATCTAAAAGCAAAATATGATGCGAGGATCTATCTGCTGGATACGCCGAATATGTCGGTGACATCGAGTGAGCTGCGCAAAAGAGTTGCAATGGGGCGTTCTATACGTTACCAGGTACCGGATGCAGTGCGTGATTTCATATTGGAGAATCAGCTATATCATGAAGGAACAGATACAGGAATTACAAAAAAAGATGAAAAAAAAGCTCGATGATTATCGTTATGAGCACACGCTTGGTGTCATGTATACGTCTGCGGCTTTGGCTATGTGTCATGGTGAGGACCTTGAGCAGGCACTTTTAGCAGGCCTTTTGCATGATTGTGCCAAGTGCTATTCGGACGAAAAAAAATTTGAGCTATGTGAGGAATATCATGTTTCGCTGAGCGAAATAGAAAAAATAAATACCGCATTGATTCATGCGAAGCTTGGAGCTGCATTGGCACGGGAAAAATATGGAATCGAAAGCGAGGCTGTAATCGATGCGATTTTGACGCATACAACCGGTGCACCTGGGATGAAGCCGCTGCAGCAGATCGTATTTATAGCGGATTATATAGAACCGCATCGTGACAGAGCCGGACGATTAGAGGAAATTCGTGGCATGGCCTTTAAGGATTTAGATCGTGCCTGTGAAATGATTTTAAGCGATACGCTGCAGTTCCTTTCAGGCTCGGCCAAAGCGGTTGATCCTTTGACACGGGAAACCTACAAATATTATCATCAAAAAGGAGGATATCATGGCTGATAGTGCAGTATTTGCAAGGGTAGCTTATGAGGCCCTGGCAGATAAAAAGGGAGAAAACATAAAAATAATAGACATTAGCGAGATTTCACCGATTGCAGATTATTTTATCATTGCAGACGGTGAAAATCAAAATCAGCTGCAGGCGATGTGTGACTCGGTCGAAGAGGCATTATACAAGGCTGGCTGTGCGCTTCGCCAAACCGAAGGAAACCGCAATTCTACATGGATTCTGATGGATTATGGTGATGTGATCGTACATGTTTTTTCCAAAGAGGATCGTCTCTTTTATGATTTAGAGCGTATTTGGAGAGATGGCAAAGAGGTTACTCTCGAGAAGCTTTGATAAGAACGAGAATTTTTTAGATTTTTTCATAAACAAAAAAAGAGTCGCAAGCGACTCTTTTTTTGTCTGTTTTTATCTAAAAAAACGGAATACACCGAATACCTTTCCTAGTATATCACAATGATCTACAATGATAGGATCCATCGTATCGTTCTCAGGCTGCAGGCGGTAGTGCCCATCCTCCTTATAGAAGGTCTTTACTGTGGCAGAATCGTCGATAAGTGCAACAACCATATCGCCATTACGTGCATCGGACTGACGAGAGACAAGCACCGTATCGCCGCTTAAAATTCCTGCGTTTATCATGCTCTCGCCCTTTACCTTTAGCATAAAGGATTCGGAATTTGGCATATATTCAGCTGGAATCGGGAAGTAATCGGTAATATTTTGTTCCGCTAAAATCGGTTCGCCGGCTGCTACCTGTCCGACGATGGGGACATTCACCATCTCGCGTCTGGTAAGATTAAAATCATCATCTAATATCTCAATCGCACGCGGCTTGGTCGGATCACGGCGGATGTAGCCGTTCTTCTCAAGAGTCTCTAAATGAGAGTGAACCGAAGAGGTAGATCGAAGATTAACTGCCTCGCAAATCTCACGAACAGCCGGTGGATAACCGCGCTGTAAAATCTGCTGCTTTATATATTCTAGAATCTCACGTTGCTTGTCGCTGATTTTTCCATTTGACATAATGCTCCTCCTGAAAATCGAAATTCGTAACTGCTCAGTATATTCACAGTTATATAAATTCAACTGTTTTATAGGAATAAGTCTACCATAAGAGAATTAAAAAATCAAACATATATTCCGAAAATATGTTTGACAAACAGCTGTTCGGGTGATATAGTAATTTCAGAACAGTTGTTCGAAGGCATAGAATGTTTAGAATGATACCATGTATGAGATATAGGATGAGATATAGGATGAGATATAGGAGGAGATATAGGATGAAATATAGTATGAAAATTATTGATGCACATGCAAACCGTTATATGTCGATTCATCAGTTCTTTCCTGCATTAGCAGCGCTGGCCGTGATTTTACTCATCACCATATTTGGAAGCACCGTTGCATCTGCAGGACACACTCAGGCGGCACAGCGCGAGTCACAGACGACCTATGAGAGCATCTATATTCATGGCGGAGACAGTCTGTGGTCGATTGCAGAGACGTATGCTGCTACGCAGGATACCGGAGCATTTGTCACTGAGCTAAAAGAATTAAACGGCCTTTCTTCCGATCGTATTGTAGCAGGCACGTATCTTTTAGTTCCTGTGGAGAATACGTTATAGTTTTTTTAGTCGATAGATTATTCGTTTGGCTTTTCACGCAGCTGTACGACGCGTCCTGCCATACGACGTCGTTCGTCCGCCTGTGCAGCATAGTGCTTTCTTGTTGTATTGACGTCTTTATGACCGAGTACATCTGCTACGAGGTAGATATCACCTGTCTCTTGATAGAGAGTAGTGCCATAGGTACTGCGTAGCTTATGCGGAGTGATATTTTTTACAGTTGTCACGAGCCTTGCATATTTCTTGACCAGATTTTCCACAGAACGCACCTGCATACGCTTCTTTTGTAACGATAGGAAGAGAGCATTTCCATGACCACTTACTGCCTCGATCCTTTCACGTTCTTCCAGATAATCAAACAGTGCATCTGCGACCTCATCACCGAAGTATACGACGACCTCTGCGCCGCCTTTGCGGTGGATCTTGATTCCATTATTTTTAAAGTCCAGATCATCGATATCTAGTCCGACACATTCCGACACACGGATACCGGTACCCAAAAGAAGCGTTAAAATAGCCAGATCTCGTCGTTTGGTCTGCTCATGATAGAGCTTTTGACGTTCGGTTAGCTTTTCCCCGGATTCCACCTGATCGAGCAGGATAGCGACCTCATCTACATCCAGACGCGTGATATTTTTTTCATGAATCTTAGGCGTAGAGACAAGAGAAGCCGGATTTTTACTGATCA
The DNA here is from genome assembly GCA_963594555.1 of Lachnospiraceae bacterium. GTDB lineage: Bacteria > Bacillota > Clostridia > Lachnospirales > Lachnospiraceae > W0P33-017. The sequence goes on from CAVBEI010000001.1 coordinate 17,248, forward strand.
GCTCCTTTTTAAAGAAATAATTGTACATGCTGCGCAGGCTAGCGAGCTTTCTTGCAATACCACGTTCGTCATTTGTATGTTCAATTCCATTTTTTTCATAATATTTTAAGTAGGAGAGATATTCCTCGATATCCAGTGCCTGCACCTCATCGAGCAGCGTCAGAGGAAATTCTGTGATGCTCATTTTATGATAGAGTGGATTATTTGCATGGATGTATTCAAAGAAAATACCCAGATCATAGGCGTAGGCTAATCTGGTACGCGAGGATGTAGTTGGCTCGATGCCTATGAAAAATTCTCTGCAGAATCGTGGCAAGACCTGCAGCTGTTCACGCAGACGAAGCTCATTGGTGATATTTACTTTCTCATAGTAGGCTTTTTCTTTCATTGCTTAGATCACTCCTGAGAACTTGAATTTTGCTGTTAAAACTTCTATACTTAGTTTATCGTATTTTGCCAGGAATGGAAAGCTGTAATATTAGGAGGTAGGAAGCATTCATGAAATTTGTAATTCAGAAGGTAAATCATGCAAGTGTAACAGTAGAGGATCAGGTGATAGGTGAGATCGGCAGAGGTTTTTTGGTATTGATCGGTGTAGCAGAAGGCGATACCATACAGATTGCTGACAAGCTGATCAAAAAGCTTTTAGGGCTGAGGATCTTCGAGGATGAGAACGGCAAGACGAATTTGTCGCTTCGTGATGTAGATGGACAGCTCTTGCTCGTCAGCCAGTTTACGTTGTATGCAGATTGTCGTAAAGGAAATCGTCCCTCCTTTATCAATGCCGGCAATCCGACACTGGCGAATGAATTATACGAATATATTATCGCACAGTGTCGGGAACAGTTTCCGGTTGAAACAGGGTCATTTGGTGCAGATATGAAGGTTGCACTAGAAAACGACGGACCGTTTACGATTATTTTGGATTCTGCTGAATTGTGTTAAACTTTTCGTTAAACTAGACTTTTGCGAATAGTTATGGATAACCAACAGTACTACTTTTTAAGCTCTGCATAACGAATAAGCATATCAACACAGCCGTCGATGCCTAGCTGTTCGCTGTTTAAGGAGAGATCATAGCTACGGGAATCGCCCCATTTTTTGTTCGTGTAGAAATTATAGTAGCTGGCGCGCTGCTTATCTGTACGGCAAACCATATCCTTGGCCTTGGCCTCAGGGATGCCAAGCTCACTTGCGACACGCTTTATACGGTAATTCTTATCCGCATATATGAAGGCGTGCACACAAGAATTCTCTTCGGATAATGCATAGTCTGCGCAACGACCGACAATGACACAGGATCCCTCGCTTGCGATCCGCTTTATCGTATCAAATTGCGCTAAAAATACTTTTTGACCAAGCGGCATATCCAGGTAGCTGTTACCATGATAATTGCTAAAGGAATATGTGTCAGTTACGAGTGAATATAAAAAGCTGCTTGTCGGTTTTTCATCCTGCATATGAAAAATCTCTTCACACAGACCGCTTTCATCAGCTGCACGGCTTAAAAGCTCTTTATCGTAATAGGGAATGTCCAGCTTTTGTGCCAGGGCTCGTCCGATGTCACGACCGCCGCTTCCAAATTCACGTCCAATAGTATAAATAATTTTATCCATAATAACACATCCTTTCGTGGTGGCATGTTACAGTGCCTGACACTGCTCATTGCTTGCTTTAATTATATCATTTTCTTCTAAGCTCGGCTAATATTTTCTGAAAATATTCCGGTAAGGGTGCATCTATTTCTATAAATTCATCTGTTAAGGGATGTAGAAAGCCTAGGTGCATCGCATGCAATGTCTGTCCCTGCAGCTTCCATTTGCCATTTACATGTCTGCCGCCATATACCTCATCACCTAGCAGGGGATGCCCGATACTTGCCATATGTACGCGAATCTGGTGAGTTCGTCCGGTTTCTAAGGCGAATTCCATATATGTATAGTTGGAAAAACGCTCTAGCACCGTAAAATGGGTGATGGCTTCCTTGCCGTTTTTTTCGTTGATTGCCATTTTTTTGCGATCCTTTGGATCTCTTCCGATGGCACCTGTTATGGTACCGCTCTCTTCCTTTATATTGCCGAGAACGATTCCTCTATACCTGCGATTGCAGGAATGATCCTTGATTTGTTGAGCGATATGATTGTGAGCCTTATCTGTTTTGCAGATAATGAGAGATCCGGTAGTATCCTTATCAATACGATGTACAATACCGGGGCGAATGACGCCGTTTATTCCACTGAGTGCATCCTTGCAATGAAACATCACGGCATTTACAAGTGTTCCACTATAGTGCCCTGCTGATGGATGCACGACCATGCCCTTTGGCTTGTTTACGACAAGTAATGAAGCATCCTCGTAGAGAATATCTAAAGGGATATCCTCCGGTAGAATCTGAATGTGTTCGGCAGGCGGAATCTCTACGGTGATCAAATCATCGGTATGCAGTCTGTAATTTGCCTTCAAGGCGAAAGCATTCATGGTCACATGACCATCCTTTATCAGCTTTGAGAAATACGTTCTTGATTGCTCCGGAAAGATCACAGCCAGAAATTTATCCAATCGCTCTCCTTCGTATTCGCAGGTTACTTCAAATTGTGCGATCTGAGATTCATCCATCGTATTCTCCCTATTTTATATCCTTATTTGTACGGTGAAAAACAGCTGCGATCAAAAAATCCAGATCCTCATCCTTATAATAAAAGAGAAACAACAGAATAAGAAAAAAAACAGCTACGGTCACATATATATCTGCCACATTAAAAATCGGGAAATCTATGAGTGAAAAATAAAAGAAATCAATCACATAGTTATGTGCCAGTCGATCGATGAAATTCCCAATCGCACCGGAAAAAAGAAGTATGCAAAGTACCTGCAATGGAAAAAATCGCTTTACTTGCGGCAGCCTGGCATAGATGTATATCAAGAGTACAACCATGATGATGGTAAGTAACACAAAAAATACCTTTTTACCCTGCAAAATACCAAAGGCTGCACCTTGATTTTCTAAATAATGAAGCTCAAATACACCATCCAATAAAACAAAAGGGGATTGATCCTTTAGCTTGGCTACTGCAAGAAGCTTCGTTGCCTGATCGATCATAAGCAAAAGAATTGCAAAAGCAGCACCAGACAGAAATCGTTTGATAGTATTGTTTTCGTTTGAAGAGGATTGCATCTGTTTTACTCCTTAATGAAATTGATTGCTTCCATAAGCTCGTCGTCTGTCACCGTGCAGTCGATAAATGCATCGCCTAATGAACGAAGCAAAATGAATTTTATCCTGTCTCCTACCATTTTCTTGTCGGATTTGGTGATCTGTAATATGTCTGCGGGATCAATGCCTTTAACCCTTGTAGGCAGATTATAATCGAGCAGCAGCTGCTCTAGCTCCTGTAGTTCTTTTGTGGTTAAAAACTCACGTTTCACGGATAAATAAGCGGCTGCCATCATGCCGATGGATACACATTGTCCGTGATTTAGTGTAAAGCTGGAGTGCTTTTCTATGGCATGTCCGATGGTGTGACCAAAATTAAGGAGCGCACGCTCTCCTTTTTCTGTTGGATCGTTTTCAACGACGTTTTGCTTTATAGCTGCGCCGGTTGCAAGCATTTGAAGAAGAGTCTTAGGATCTTTTTTTAGAATTTCTGTTTTGCGCGATCGCATCCACAGATAAAATTCTTTATTTTTGATCAGACCATGCTTGATCTCCTCTGCCATACCACAGGCAAACTGCTCATCCGGTAACGTGGAAAAAACCTCCATATTCATATAAACGAGCTTAGGCTGATAAAAGGCACCGACCATGTTTTTGTACTGAGCGAGATCAACACCTGTTTTTCCACCGATGCTAGAATCCACCTGCGCTAACAGAGAGGTTGGAAGCTGAATAAAATCAATGCCACGCAGATAGGTCGCTGCCACAAAGCCGGTCAGATCTCCTACTACTCCGCCGCCTAGTGCAATCAAAAAATCATGACGATCAAAATGATTGCAGGTCAGGTGCGTATAGAGCTGCCTGGCGGTATCTAAATTCTTACTGGACTCTCCGGCAGAAAAAACAAAGCTATAAATCTGAGAGAAGGAATCCTTTAGAAGATTTTCAACTGTATTTAGGTATATATTTGCCACGTTTGAGTCTGAAACGATGCAAATCTTTTTGCTGGTGTCCAAACCGATGGCATCGATGATATCCTCGCGTAGTGCATTAAAGGTGTCGTTTAAGGTGATAAAATAACTATGCTTTTTGTTCACATGAACATCGAGAAGCTGTCGCATAACTTTTCCTTTCAAATTAGGCTTTGCCGTAAAAAAGAGCATCAGGGATAAATGCTGCCATCTGACGCTCTGCATAAATATATCCGCCGGAGAGCCAGACACCGGTCTCCGGCAGATTTTTCTACGTTTATATTTACTAAATTCCGGAAAAATCAAATGTATCCACCAGCGACTGAAAATCACCGGATATATCGACATTCTCGGGTGTGACAATAAAAATATAGCTGGAGATTTTCTGTAGATTTCCATGGATAGCAAAGCAGGAACCACAGGTAAAATCAATGATTCGCTGTGCAATATCCATATTCAGGCCCTCCACATTTAATATCACTGTGCGATTGGCAAGCAAGGTCTCTGTGATCTCATTGGAATCGTCAAAGCTCGTCGGCTTAATGACGCATACCTCCATGCCACCGGCAACCTGAGTACGTCTTGAGGAGGTACGCATCGGTGTAACCTTATTTTGCGGCTTTTCCTTTGTGCGTCGTTCTGCGAAAGGCTCAGGCTCTCTTGCTTCTACAGGTGAGCCTGCTGTGGTACGTGCAGGCGCCGGCTTGGATTGCTTTTCTTCGATCTCGAAGCCATCATCATAAAATTCATCATCATCATCCGGCTCAAGCTTCAAAAAATTTAACATTCCATCAAATAATCCCATGTTCGATACTCCTATCCTACACATCCGATAAAATCGGAAGATCTATTATTTGTTATAATTTCGTGCGCCGAAGATTCCGGTACCTACACGAACCATGGTCGCACCCTCTTCAATAGCCACCTCGTAATCACCGGTCATGCCCATAGAGAGTATATCCATAGATACATTATCAATGTTTTTGTTTTTTATGTCAACAGATAATTGCCTGATTTGCCGAAAATACGGGCGATTCTCCTCCGGATCACTGACAGCTGGAGCGATCGTCATAAGACCCTTAATAGCAAGATTCGGCAGGCTGGCGATCTCCTCTACGAGCTGTATGGCGTCATCACAGACGATGCCATACTTGCTCTCCTCTTTTGCGATATTTACTTCAATAAGAATGGGCATACAGATGTTTTTCTTCTGTGCCTGTACGCTAATCTCCTGTGCGAGACGATAGGAATCCACTGAATGAATGAGTACCACCTTATCAATCACCTGTTTTACCTTATTGCGCTGCAGATGCCCGATCATATGCCATTTGATATCTGAAGGGAGCTGATCGTATTTTTCACAGATTTCCTGTACCTTATTCTCGCCAAACAGGCGAACACCGGCGTCATAGATCTCACGCAACTGCTCTGTCGGCTTGGTTTTGCTCACGGCAATCAGTGATACCTCCGAGCGATCTCTGTTCGCGCGCCTGCAGGCTGCCTCAATACGTTCCTCTACCTGTTGTAAATTGTCCTTTAGCATGATAATTCTCCTATCTGTTTATAATCTCACCCTCTGATACGAGGGATCCATCCAATGCAATATGATCATAGAGTGAGATGCCATAGTCCGTACCACGTGCAACAACAGCATAATCGTCATTCTGATACAAAATATCGACGATGCGAAAAACTGCATAGCCCTTGTTGATATTATAGACTCCGTCAAGCTCCTCGCTCTCATCTAACACAAAGCTCTCGCCGCCTGCCGGATCTAACAGCTTCATACCTGACTCTAAGCCTTCCTCTGCAATATCATACGTATCCTCTGTGGATGCATATAAATCGGTGGCGATAAATTTTTGCGATTTGTCACCGGATTCATCCGTCATCTCAACCAATACACCGCGTGAATTCGAGCTTCCACCGTTTGTAAAGTATTTCTGCGGAACAACAAAAAAGGATTTTTTGACGATGGATTGCTTCGGAATCTTTAGACCGCTTTGCTCGTCAAGCAACAGCTCGATGGAAACGAAGCGTTCCTTTGCATAACGAATCATAGAATTCGTAAAGGAAAGCACAAGGTAATTTGCTCCATCTCGTGTCAAATGCTCTATTGTCGCCCAGGCAGTCGTCTCATCGGATTTGAACCGCACCTGTACAGCCGTTTTACCTGCAAGGAGTTCCTTTAGGTCATCGTCTATGGCAAATACAAGCTGCCAGTTTTCTGAGGTGATCAGCTTATAGAGAGGCTCACCTGCCTCACAATAGGTGGCAGCCTTGCGATTGTCCTTTTCATAGCCGGAGGCATCCAGCATGCCGGCAGTAAAGTTATCGGTTGTGATTCCCTCATAGCCGTCACAATAATAAGACACGATACCTGGAGAGGCGGCTGTGATAAGGTGAAAGGTTGAATCTGCCTGTGCATTCTTCGCGTAGGAAGAGATTGAATCGAGAGCCTCTAGGTTCATCATTTCCATCAGCTCTGCCGCTAAATCGTCCTTGAAGGCAGAGGTGTTATAAAAGGTGTCATCCGAATAGGAATTGCAATAATCCTTCATCTGTTCGATCAAAATGGTATAGGCGTCATCATCTAACTCCCGCTTTGAACTGATAGCCTGTGCAATCTGATCGGAAACGCTGCCATTTTCATCGACAGAGCAGATGAAAGAATCTTTTTTTACACGGGAGTTATCCTTGCGATAATAGTTGACGTAGCCACTGTTTGCAGCATATACAGGCTCCTCCTGCCGTAGTGCAAGTGCCTGGTAGGAGGTTTGAATCCGGATACTGCCGGTATTTACCTCTACGTAGTTTATGTGCTTTGCAGTAAGGTAGGAATATACATTAAAGAGCAAATATATGAAGATCAATGCAAAAAAAACAACGCCGATATTTACATGCAAGGCTTTTGGATATTTGATAATCTTATTGTTTTTTTTCATATGAATTACACAAAATAAGGTGCCCATTAGGCACCTTATGTCATTTTATATTTATTACAGGGAAACGATGATCTTTGCCTTAGCGCATTCCGGAAGGTCTGCTTCGTTTTTGGATACGCTGAGAACAAACTTTACGTTATATTTTTCACTGATAATGTCGAGCTTTTCAATCGCATGTGTGATCTGTTCATCAGCGATGCTCGCAATGGTAAGAAAGCTATCGAGATACATCTCCTGCAGATCGTGATCCTGTGATACGATGCCACAGATAAATCCAAGAAATTCATCACAATTCGTTACCGGGAAGTCTGTTACATTAATCAGACGAACCTTGTTGCTCAGCTCGTACATATGCTTCTGGCTCTTATCCAGATATACGATGTTACCGGATGCGGACTTTACGGATTCGTTCACCTTGTCCAATAAATATTTTGTTTTTCCTTTACCTTTTTCACCAGCAATAATTTCAACCATCGCTATCTCCTCCTGCTTTTCATTACTATACCGCTCTGTGTGAAATATGAATAAAAAATTCATCTCGGCGGTAACTTTTTATAGCTAAATTATAAAATACTTCCCGTAAAAATACAACCCTATTTTGCATGCATCGATGATACATTGTGACCCTTTAATCATATAATAAGATCTGGTTCATCACATAGTATAGATTGCTGCGCGCGTCTGCCTTCAATATGATGGAGATCATCGGTTCATTTTTCTGATTGTAAGAAAGCAATACCAGGCAGTAGCCGGCTGCTCCTGTTGTGCCGGTCTTTCCGCCTATTACAGTGATGCCATCCGGCTGCGAAACCTCACCATTTAAATATTTGTTTGTGTTCACCCAGGACTGACTCGTTTCATTTCCGGATGCATCCGTATAGTATACGGTGATACTCGTCGTCTGGATCAGATTTACAAATTGCTCCAGCTCGATGGCATGCGAAAAGATCAGATACAGATCGTAGACGCATGTATAATGTTCATCATCATGCAGACCATTTGGATTGACAAAATGTGTATTGGTCGCACCAAAGGAGCGTGCTGTCTCATTCATCAGCGTGGCAAATTCCTCCACACTGCCTGAGATATGCTCTGCGATCGCAATCGCAGCATCATTTCCACTTCGAAGCATCAGACCATACAGTAAATCCGAAAGTTTGATCTGATCCCCTGCATGCAGTCCGCATACGGAGGAATCGCTTGGCTGATCAACGGCGTATTCGCTAACTGTCACGTAATCATCTAAATTGCCATAGGTGAGTGCCAGATAGGCGGTCATGATCTTGGTCGTGCTCGCCGGGTACATCTTTTCGTATATATTTTTTTGGTAGGAAATCGTCCCATCGGCCGGTAAAAATACACCTGCTGCTTCTACGACCTGTGAGGCTACCTCATCTGTAACAGTCTCCTCATCCTCGCCGACACATAGCTCCTCTGCAAAAAAGGAAATATCAGATGTCGAGCTATCTGAAGCCTCAGTCGAGGAAGCTTGCGAGGCGTTTGTGGCAGAGGTGCTGATATCATACGGATGATCAATAGTAACATCACTTGTACAGCCACAGAAAAGAATCGATATCGAGCAGACGATTACCGAAAGGATTCGTTTATTTATACATTTCACGCCAGTCTAGGTCTCCTCTGTCTAATGCATGGATTAAAAGCTCAGCTGTTGCAAGATTGGTTGCGAGAGGGATATTATGCGTATCGCACAAGCGCACGACATTGTTTACATCCGGCTCATGGGAACGCGGTGATACAGGCTCTCGTAAAAAGATAACCATATCCAGTTCATTGTTCTCAATCTGCGCACACATCTGCTGATCGCCACCGAGAGCTCCGGCCAGATATTTGTGAACGGAAAGGTTCGCAACCTCCTCAATCAGCCGGCCGGTAGTTCCGGTCGCATATAGCGTGTGCTTATTTAAAATTCCACGATAGGCGATGCAAAAATTCTGCATCAGCTTTTTTTTCGCATCGTGAGCGATCAATCCTACGTTCATGGTAAATCCCCCGTTCCATATTTTCTAGACTGCAGTCCGACATTGAGTACAAATCCCATTCCGGCAAAATTTGTAACCAGGGAGGTGAGTCCGTAGCTGACAAACGGCAGCGTCACACCTGTATTCGGAAACAGTCCTGTAACGACACAGATGTTTACAAATGACAGAGAAGCGATAAGTGCTGCCATTCCGCAGCAGATCAGCCTGCCGGATAGATCCTTTGCACGTCTGGCAACAAGCAGACATTCAATGGCGATCAAAGCCATCAAAATAACCACAGCAGCCGAACCGATAAATCCAAGCTCTTCTCCGATAACAGTAAATATAAAATCGGTGTGTGCCTCAGAGATAAAGCCGCCGCTTTTGATGGAGGTCACATCGGTATTATAAAGCCCCTTGCCGGTGAGCTGCCCGGAACCGATCGCCATGATGGAATTTTGTGTCTGTAGTGCCTGCTGCGGATATAAATCCGGATATAGCCAGGCTAAAATACGTGTATTTTGGTAGCCGTGTAATGCACCGCCATCACCCGTCGGATCGGATGCTATAAGATAGAGCGCAACCAAAACAGACGGTACTGCAACAGTCAGACCAGCCACTACTATTTTATAGCTTAATCCACCGATAAACAAGATAGTCAGGCAAATAAGTGCTGTGACTATGGTTGTAGATAAATCCGGCTCTAAAAACACCAGCATCAGCGGAAATGCAGCTAACAAGGCATAGAAGCACAATATTTTCAGACTGTTTAGCTTTTCTTTGTGCTTTTGCAAAAAGGCTGCAAAAAACAAGATCAACAGAATCTTTGAAAGCTCAGAGGGCTGAAACTGTATACCTGCGATCTCAATCCAGCGTGTTGCACCCTTGTGATTAGAACCAAAGCCTGCGATGACTGCACTAAGCAGCAGCAGATCCACTGCATATAGTATCCAGGTAAAGCGCAGAACAAAGGTATAATCAATCAAAGAGATGACTATCATGGCACAAAGTCCTAAGACCAATCCTAAAATCTGCCTGGTCTGGTTGTTACCTTCCTTTGCGCTGCCAATAACCAAAATTCCAAGTATGGTCAAGGCAATAAGATATACAACCAGTCGGAAATTGTAATTGCGTATCGAATAAAATTTTAACATGAATGCTTTAAATCCTTGATGGGGATATTAGCATACAAGGCAGGTACAGAGCCATTGTGTGACTCTGACTCGGTCTGCGTGATCTGGATATCCAATCCTTCTGCATCAATCTCCATGTACTTTGAGATTACCTGTATGATATCATTTTTGATCGCTTCCATCACATCCGGAGAGCAATCAGCACGATCAGAAACGAGCAAAAGCTTCAAACGATCCTTTGCGATATCACCGGAATTTTTCTTTTTAAATAGATCCATGAATCCCATGAATGATTCCCCCTATACTGCTATTTTTTGAATGCGCCGACCAGCCTGCTAAAGAAACCTTCACGTACATTTAAATCCAGGAAGGGAACCTCTTCGCCCATAATACGGTGGCAGATGTTAACATAGGCCTTGCCTGCCAGGCAATCGGAGCCAACGAGCGGTTCGCCCTGGTTGGTAGAGACAACGATCTGTTCATCATCAGGTACGGCACCGATCAATTCGATGGCCAATATTTCACAGACATCATCCACAGACATCATATCTCCTCTGCGAACCATATCCATGCGAAGTCGGTTGACGATCAGCTGTGTCTTGCCGATCTCGTTTGCCTCTAATAAGCCGATGATGCGGTCTGCATCACGAATGGCAGATACCTCAGGCGTCGTCACGACCAATGCGCGGTCTGCACCGGCAATCGCATTCTGGAAGCCCTGCTCGATGCCTGCCGGGCAGTCTAACAAAATGTAATCAAACTCCTCGCGCAAATCTGCGATCAGCTGCTTCATCTGCTCGGGATTTACCGATGTTTTGTCGCGCGTCTGCGCGGAAGGAAGCAAAAACAGGTTCGGATATTTCTTGTCCTTGATGAGTGCCTGCTTTATACGGCAGTTTCCCTCTACAACATCTACTAAATTGTATACGATGCGGTTTTCGAGCCCCATGACAACGTCTAGATTTCGAAGTCCGATATCTGTATCGATCAAAACAACCTTCTTGTCTAATTGTGCTAATCCGGTGCCGACATTGGCTGTTGTAGTCGTCTTTCCGACACCGCCTTTTCCTGATGTGATGACAATAACCTCGCTCATAAATAAATCCTCCTATTTCTTTAACAAGCGTAATGCTTAGTACCTTATTTTTTCAGTGGCTCAATTAAAATCTGATGCTCATAAACTGTCGCGATCTGCGGCTCTATCACCTGTGGCTTTGCCTTCTTTTTTATAGAGCGTGCTTCTGCAGAGGGGTCCGCTGCTCTACCGATCGTATCAGCGATCTTGATCTGCACCGGCTTCATCTCAAGGGCCGCTACAAAGCAGCCCTCGTCTCCTGTGGCACCTGCATAAGCAGTACCCTTTAGGGCACCTAGTACAACGATGTTTCCGGCAGCCTTAACCATGGCACCCGGATTTACATCACCTAGCACGATCAGACTGCCCTTTGATTCAAGCTGCTGTCCGCTGCGAAGAGTTCCATTGTGAAAGGAATCGCCGGTAGGAAACGCGGCTTCCTCGTAGGTATGCATACGGCGTGATATCACCTCTTCCATCAAATCATCATGATCAATGATGCAGACAATGGAAATCGAGCTGTTTTGCTCGATTAAGGAGACAATCTCATACTGCTGCTTTTCACTTAGTGTCCTTCCTTCAAAGGAGATCGCTATTTTGGCATTTTTAAAAAACTTATCAGATTCTAAAAATTTTTGTTTGATTTCTTTTAAAAGCTCTGTAAACGAAAGTGTATCATCCAATACAAGACAGATGCCGTTTTTTATGCTTTTTATCACTACAGGCTGTTTTTGCAAATCCTTCGCTCCTTTTTTTTTTCTTAAAAGTATAACGCATTTTCACCTAATCCGTAAATGAATTTGAATTATTTCCTACATGTGCTGCCGAACCATCGATCAACTCATCCTCATCCTCTAAATGGAAGTAATATTTAAAAATATCTGCCGAAACATCTGCGGCATTGTGTGAGGTGTATCCGTAGGCGATACGTGTGGCTATGGAGATCTCAGGATCCTCATATGGTGCATAGCCCACAAACAATGCATGGTTCGGACGAGATGCAATCTGCTGCGCCGTTCCGGTTTTTCCTGCCACCTCAAGGGTATCGAAATCATCAAAGGAGCTCGAATCCTCCACCATCATACGGTTTCCAAGCTGGATCGCATCCCAGGTGGAATCGGAGATCTCTGTCATCTCGTTATGAACGGAGGGAGAAAAGGTCTCAAGTACATTTCCCTTTGTATCACATACCTTGCTTAGCAGGGTATAATCATATACTGTTCCGCGGTTGGCTACTGCTGTAACGTAGCGCGACAAGCCAACGGTCGTGTAGTTATGATTACTCTGTCCGATGGCAGCCGTGATCGGATATGAATCTGCGATCTGTGGTGCACTCTCCACCGTCTCAATGCCGGTCTTCTCACCTAATCCGTAAAGCGTGGCGTATTTGTTCAATATCTGTATACCGGCGGTCTCTACGTAATTATCTCCGACCTGTGAAAACTGCCAGCCTAACTCATAAAAGAAATAGTTGCAGGAATCACGGATCGCTTCGGACACATTGATCTTGCCATGCGTACTGCCAGGATAGATCCAGCATTTTGGTCCGTCCTCTACGCGTTCAAATCTTCCCTTGTCCTGGATCTTTGTCGTGGTAGAGATGACACCCTCTGTCAGACCTGCAGTCGCAGTCACCATCTTAAAGGTAGAACCGGGTGCAGTCTTTTGCTGCGTTGCATTATTATAAAAGGGTGAGGATAAATCATTCATCAGCGATGAAAAATAAGCGCTATCTACTGTATTTGCCAGCCGGTTATTATCGTAGCCCGGATAGGTAACACAGGCAAGCAATTCACCGGTCTTAACATCTGCAACCACACACGAGCCGGTACAGGGATCTAAGGCGAGCTGTGCCGGCGTGATCTGAAGCGTCTCGATACAGTTCATCAAAAAATCATAGGAACTAAGTGCCCCGGATTTTAGCTCAGCAATCTTTTCATCATCATAATCGAGGATCTGTTGATCGTACAGGATCAGACAAACCTCCACACCTGTGAGAAAATCGCCTTGTATCATATGCTTGTAGATACGCTTGCTAAAGCCGTCATCCTCGGATAAATGCTCTAAAATATATGCAACAAGTGCATCGTATAACTCTTCGGTAGTCGAATAGTCACCATCTGTTGATAGCTTTGTCACATCAAACCATGTCTCATTTATGACATGATAAAGATATTCCTGCAGGCTGATGGTCTCATTCTTCCAGGCGATATAGGTTTCGTCATTCCAGTCAATCTCATCTGACAAAATAACCGGATCATCCGAATCCATCAGCATCGTCACAATATAGCTCATATACATCTGCATATCCTCAGAGAGATTCTCGTAGGAGGTCGGAGACTGACTCGTCAGCTCCTTTTTGACATCCTTTAGGATACGCTCTCGCTGCCCACAGAAGGTCTGATAAACCTTGCTTTCCGTCTCAGATGCATCATTTGCGGCAAAATGATCGATAGATATTACATTGTTATTGATCAGCGCATAGTAAACATCATCAATCGGTATTTTGATATCTGAGGAGCCGGAGGCTTCATATTCCTTGGCATTTATGATCTTTGAATATACAATACCTGCGATCTCCTGCTCTAGCAAATCATAAACAGCCTCCTGCAGATCCATGTCAAGAGATAGATAGACATCCTCTCCTGCCACAGGCTCTGTTCGCTCGATGGTCTCTAATTCCTTGCCGAGATTGTCAACATAGAGCTTCTCTTCGCCTTTTTTTCCCTTTAGCCGGGCATCCATATATTGCTCAATACCGGATTTACCTACGGTGTCGGTCCTGGCATATTCTAGGTCTGCTGATTTTTCGCGGAAGGCGAGATATTCCTCCTCATCAATCTGTCCGGTATAACCGATGATATGTGCAAAATATTTGCTGTCGTTGTATTTTCTGATGGTGTCCTCTGTCACCTCTATGCCCTGCAGCTCATCGGAATGCTCACTGACATAAGCAACGGTTTCTTCGCTGACATCGGAGGCGATGGTCGCAGCGATATATTTTTGATAGCTGTTTTGACGCATCCGATAGCGGATAATGGCAATCCTGTAGCTATCCTTTTTGGAATAATCAGTAGAGATATCAAAGCAGCCGCTATTATCACTTGCTAAATATGCCATGATCTGATCAGCCGTAGCTGCTGCGGTATCATAGCCTAGCTTTTTATCATAGCCTAATTCCTCAGCACTTGTCTTGCCGTAAATATCGGCACGAAAGCGTTGAAGCGAGTTGCCGCTCACAGTAAACTCGTATTCATTCAGCTCGTTTAGTGTGATTGAAAAATCGTTGTCGATCTCATCACCGTTTTGATCCATTATATGCAAGACATTCAAGAGGTCTTCGTTTATGGAGAGGTTTTTCACCTGAGTAGAGCTAAGTGTTCCGTCCCCGGAATAGCTGCCGTTATCCTCGATGGTGATACCGTAGGCCAACTCATTATAAGCGAGCAGATTGCCGTTTCTATCGTATATATTGCCGCGCGTACTGTTTAGGCTGCGGGTTTTAATGACACGCATCAGATAATCTGACTGACTGTCCGCACCATTGATGATCTGCAGCTGAAAGAGACGAAGCAGCAGGCAAAGTGCCATTGCGATAAATAAAATCACAAGGAATGCTATGCGTGATTGAAAGATTTGATTAAAAAAGCTTTTGATATTACGAAACAAATTTTGCGGCTCTCTTTCTCTCAAATTCCTCTAGGCGTCGATTGATCTTTAGGATGATAAAGTAAAGCAGTATCATCACAAGCAAAGTATATACCAGCTCCGGCAGAATCAAATGTGACAGATAATACAAAAAATCCAGCCTGCTGCGAAACAAAAACATGAAAAAATAAATGACAAAATTACATGCAAAATCACTGGCTGCTATCAACAGCATCGGAAGCTTAAAGTCCTCCGGGAAAAACAGCTTTCTAAAAAATCCGTTCAGATAGCCAATGCACATGTATAACAAGGCATACCCACCTAATAGATCCGCGTAGAATATATCAATGAGAATACCACACAAAAGGCCGATGTACATGCCCTCTTTTTTTCCTCTCATAAAACCAAAGGATGCGGTCACGATGATAAGCAGATTCGGTGCAACCGTAAAAAAGGAGATCGACTGAAATAATGTAGTCTGAAGCAGAAAGCAGATCGTCACAATTAAAAATACGGCGATTTTTCGAGGCATGTCCTATCACTCCTCTCTACTTTGAGTCGTCTTTAAATCAGTAATGACGAGCACATGCTTGATATGTTCAAAATCCACCACAGGCGAGATCAGACCGGATTTGGTCAGATTGTTCGCATTGACGTGAATCTCGCTGACATAGCCGATCAAAAGCCCCTGAACGTATTCGGAGCTGATATAGGAGGTCACTACTTGATCTCCAACAGAAACCTCATCATCGGTATCTCTTAAATTGGTAAAGGGAATCATCTGCTGCTCATCCATCGTCTGCAGATCACCGCTTACTACACAGTTATCTGAGGTGGAGAGAACCATGCCGCTGACACTATTCATATCGTCTATGATCGAACGAACGCGTGCATAATTTGGCCCAACCTCGGTGACAATACCGGCGAGTCCGCGTCCTGTAATGACGTTCATGCCCTCGCAGATACCGTCCTTACTGCCCTTGTCGATCAAAAAGCTGTCAAACCAATTGCCGGAATCCTTGCTGATGACGCTGGCTGCGATTTTATTGTACTCGGAATATCCCTCACTTAGCTCTAAAAGCTCACGTAAATCCGTGGTGTCGTATTGCTCCATTTTTTGTCGGTTTAATTCATCACGCAGAGTGTCGACTTCATCCTGCAGCTCTTCGTTTTCCTGCATGACGTTTTTTAAATTGGCAATCTCATAGGTCTTGTCCGATATCCAGTTGCCGACACTGGTCAGTCCGCGCTGCATCGGAATAAATACATAGCCGGCAACAGTTTTTACCGGTCCGGCAGACAACCCAAAGGCAAAGCTTCCAAACAGCAGTAAAAGACAGATGAGTGAAAGCACAAGCAGAATGTATTTTGCGGGAATAGATGTTTTGTTTTTGCGTTTTACACGTGCCATATTGCCTGAGTCCTTATTTATAAATCTTTGCCTTCAAGGTATACGCAAGATGCTTGAATTTGGAGTCGCTGACGATTTTGACGAGTCCTCTGGCTACGCACTCCTCCGGATCCTCACAGGTATTTACGCGAATACCTGTCACCTGTGCAAACATCTCATCGAGAAATTGAATACGTGAGGAACCACCGGTGATATATATACCGGAGTGGATGATATCACGTGCCAGTTCCGGCGGCGTATGCTCTAAGGTCATCTTGATGGAATTACAGATATTGTTTAAATCAGGTAAAATCGCTTCATGCACCTGCTTGGCACTAACCTCGGTCTCGATCGGCAGACCGCTGACAACATCACGGCCAACGATCATCATCGTTTCCGTGCTATGCTCTAGTGCACTGCCGATGGTCTCCTTGAGCGCGCAGGCAGTTTTTTTGCCGATTAAAAGGTTATTATTTTTACGCAGATAGGATATGATCGCCTCATCTAGCTGGTTGCCGCCGAAATGCAGCAGACTGCTGATCACAAGACCGCCCAGCGAGATGACAGAGATCTCTGTTGTGTCTGCACCGATATCAACGAGCATCACACCGGTCGGCTCATTGACATCAAGACCGAGTCCTGCTGCATCGGCAATCGGCTTTTCGCATACCTGTACAAGACGCGGCTTTACAGGGCTCTTGTAAAAAATATCAAAGAAGGCTTTTTTCTCGACCTCGGTAATGTCAGTCGGAACTGCCACTACAAAATCAGATCCTCGAAGCTTGCCCTTTGTGTGCTGCTCTAAAAATGTAAAGATCATCGTCTGCAGAAAATTAAACTCGGCGATCACTCCGCCGACAACCGGGAAGGATACCTGTATGCTCTCAGGTGCCTTCTCATACATAGCATAGGCTGCATCGCCGTATGCATACAGCTGGTTTTTGTTGACGATCGCCACGGTGTTTTTTTCATTTAAGATCTGACCGCTCGTTTTACAAAAAACCTTTAGGTTGTTCGTGCCAAGATCGACTCCGTATACATTACTGCTCATAGTGTTTCTCCTAAATCTTTATACAAGTATTTGTTCATGCTCCCGAAAGCTGTAGTAGCACCGGTCTCCTATGATGATATGATCCGACATGGAAATATCCATAAGCTCGGCACATTCCTTGATGCGCCTGGTTAAACGGACATCCTCAAGACTGGGCGTGGGATCACCGCTTGGATGATTGTGCAGCAGAATAAAGGATACTGCCCGCTTCTCAAGCAGCTGTAAAAAAATCTCACGTGGCGAGCTAAGCACCGCACGTGCTGAACCGGTGGCGATCACGGCATCGGCAAGCAAACGGCATTTGATATCAAACATACTGACAAGCAGCTGCTCACAGGATTCGTGGCGCAGCCGCTCCATATAGTAGTCCGCTACAGATGCGGCATCACGCAGACAGACCTGTTCTTTTTTTGCAGTCTGTGCAATCCTGCGCGAAAGCTCGGCGACGCATTTGAGCTGGATGGCCTTGACCTCACCGATGCCGGGAAAGTGCTGTAGCTCCTCGATGGATAGGTGATACAGGCTAAGCAGACCATCGTCATTTGCCTGAAGGATCTGCTGGGCTAGTGCTACGCCGTTTATGCCTGCTGCTCCGCTCCTTAATATGACAGATAAAAGCTGTGCATCAGAAAGTGTCTGTGCACCGTCATGCAGGCATTTTTCATAGGGGCGCTCCGATAACGGAAGCTCTTTGGTTGTAATAGAATGGTTCATATGTCCTCATTTCTGCTCTCTCCTCAACGGCAAATGCAAGAACATACCATCTAGTTATTCTAGCATAAACGATCCTTATTAACAAGATTTCGAGTATAAAGTTTTTGTAAAGACATGAGAATGCCGAATTTTGCATGATGCCAGGTAAGTCCACCCTGAAAATAAACATTGTAGGGCTCCTTTAGAGGCCCATCTGCGGACAGCTCGATGGAGGAGCCCTGCACAAAGGCACCGGCTGCCATGATCACCTGGCTGTCATACCCCGGCATATCCCACGGCTCCGGTGTTACATAGCTGTCTACAGGTGCACCGGCTTGAATGCCCTCACAAAAGGCACATAGCCGTTCTGGAGACTCAAGTGCAATGGCCTGTATGATATCATGGCGGCTCTCGCTGCTGTTTGGAAGCACCTTAAATCCGAGCGGTTCGTATAGATTTGCAGCAAAAATGGCTCCCTTTAATGCACTGCTGACAACCTGCGGTGCCATAAAAAGCCCCTGATAAAAGGAAGAGATCACGCCAAGGGATGCTCCGACCTCCTTGCCTAATCCCGGAGAGGTCAGTCGGTAGGCTGCATTGTCAACGCATTCAGCTGTTCCTGCAATATAGCCGCCGATAGGTGCTAATCCGCCACCCGGATTTTTGATCAGTGAGCCGACTACCATATCTGCACCGACATCGCTTGGCTCTATTGTTTCGACAAATTCTCCGTAGCAGTTATCTACCATGCACAGGATATCCGGCTTGATGCTCTTTACAAATGAGATCAGCTCGCCGATTTGTGCGACAGATAGTGTTTTTCGCATGAGATAGCCCTTTGAACGCTGGATTGTAACCATACGTGTGCGTTCATTTATGGCGGAGCGTATGCCCTCATAATCAAAGCCACCGTCAGGCAAAAATTCTACCTGTCTGTAGGTAATGCCATATTCAGCCAAGGATCCCTTAGACGGGCGAATGCCAATCACCTCTTCTAATGTATCATAGGGCTTTCCGACCGGTGATAGAAGCTCATCGCCGGGGCGAAGATTTGACATCAGTGCCAGTGCCAGTGCATGCGTGCCGCAGGTGATCTGCGGACGCACCAGTGCGGCTTGTGTATGAAAAACATCTGCATAGACGGACTCTAATGTATCCCGACCTAAATCATTGTAGCCATATCCGCTGGAATAGTTAAAGCATTCAGCACTTACGCGGTTTTTTTGCATGGCTGAGAGTACCTTTAGCTGGTTGTACTGCGCCACCTGATCAATCTGATAAAAACGCTTTTGTAATCCTGCTTCGATTTTTTCTCCATAGGAAAAAACAGGCTCTTCAATTCCCATGCTTGCGTAGATTTGCTGTAGAGTTTCTGCTGTGTCTGTATTATTCATTTGTTTAATCCTCTTTTGTTGATTTCATCTAACATAAACTGTAATATTTGCTCTTCATCATAGGAAAAGGCTGATTTATCTACCCAGATCACATCACGTTCGCGTCGAAACCAGGTGAGCTGGCGCTTCGCAAAATGTCTGGTATCACGCTTTATCATGTAAACTGCCTCCGTTAAGGAGCATTCGCCGTCTAAGTATGCGAGCAGCTGCTTGTAGCCAAGTCCCTGCATAGATACGAGATCTCGCGTAAACCCATGATCACGTAAATGCTGTACCTCCTCTAAAAGCCCCTGCTCCATCATCGCATCGACACGCGCATCGATGCGTTCATACAGATGAGACCGTTCATCTGTCAATACAAAATATGCAAAGTTATAGGGAGAAGGCTTGGCATGCTCTGTCTCGTTATGCTCTGAGATCCTCTGTCCGGTTTTTTCATAAAATTCTAAGGCTCTTATCACGCGCTTTACATTGTTTGCATGAATCTGTTCTGCAGCTGCAGGATCAACCGAGGATAACAGCTCATGGAGTGCGTCTGCTCCTTTTTCCTTTGCAAGCTCCTGTAAGGTCTGCCGATAAGAAAAGTCAGCATCCTCCGTTGAAAAATCAATATCGTAAAGCAGTGCCTGAATATAAAAGCCGGTTCCGCCAACGATAATAGGAAGCTTTTTTTCCTCCCACAGCCGGTTCATAACCTCCTTTGCGTCGTGTACAAATTGAACGACATGAAACGGCTCATCCGGTTCATATACATCGATAAGAGAATGAGGAACACCTGCCATCTCCTCCTTTGTTATTTTAGCAGAGCCGATATCCATATGCTTATATACCTGCATGGAATCTGCAGAAATGATCTCGCTGTTACATGCCTTTGCCAGTGAGATTGACAGCGCACTTTTCCCGACAGCGGTAGGCCCGGTTAAAATGACTACATTTTTTTGCTTCATATTGCTCCTTTATTTAGAGAATCCGCTTGAATTTTTTTTCGATCTCATATTTACTCAGCTGAATCATCGTCGGACGACCGTGCGGACACTGATAAGGATTTTGTAAGGTTAAAAGCTCTCGTATCAGTGCTTCTGCTTCCGGATAGCTAAGTGACTGATTTCCTTTGATCGCTGCCTTGCAGGAGGCTTGGGCGACCTTATCCCAGATCATTTCGGTTGTAAGAGGCTGCGTTGAGGGCAGCGTCTTAAAATGATCTAAAAGCTCTAAAAAGAGTGCTCTTGCATCCAGATGATAGAGGTTATCAGGAATAGCAACCAAGGCATATTCACGCCCGCCAAACGACTCGATTTCAAAGCCAAGGGATGTAAGTGCCGGAATATTATTCTCTAAGGCCTGCTGCTCTTGCATGGATAACGACAGGATAATCGGTGGGCTAAGCTGCTGTGAGGTGAATTCTCTCGTTTGAAACGACGCCATATTCCGCTCAAACAGCACCTTTTCATGTGCGGCATGCTGATCGATCAGATAAAAGGTATCCTCGGACTGTGCGAGCCAATAGGTATCAAAGAGCTGACCGATAAGACGTACCTTCGATTGCTGAACCTGTTTTATAAAGCCTGCCTGATAGCTGCTAGTCTCACAGCAGACATCAGTTAAGTCCAGCTGCCTGTTTTCCTGAGGTTTTTTATCATCCGGTTTATCTGTTTTTGGTACTGCAGGCTCCTGCCAGGGAATCTGCCGCTTTAGTGGCTCGTATTTTCGCTCATACGGACTATCCTTGGCGACTGCATTTGCAATCGTATCCAGTCTTACCTTAGGAATCAGCTCCGGCTCACGCAGGGCATCGCTTATAGCCTGATAGAGTGCATCATACACGAGCTTTTCATCCGAAAAGCGAACCTCCATCTTGGTCGGATGTACATTGACATCCAAAAGCTCCTCATCCATTGAAATATACAGCACGGTAAACGGATACTGATGGCTCATCAGATATGGCTTGTAGGCTTGCTCTATGGCACGTGCAAGCAAGGTGCTTTTAAAAAAACGCCCATTTACATAATAATTTTCATAATCCCTGTTTCCTCTCGACAAAAGCGGCTTGCCGATGAGTCCGGTTATGTGGAGGTCTTTATTTTTTACATCGACAGGCAGCAGATTCGAGGCGATTTCTTTGCCATAGAGCTGAAAGATAACATCTCTTCTGCTGTCGTTTCCGGTTGTATGCAGCTTTTGCTTGTTATTTACGATCAGCTGAAAGGAAATATCAGGATGTGACAGTGCCAAATGCTCCAGGATAGCTGCTACGTATCCGCCTTCGGTTTGTGCGGATTTTAAAAATTTCCTGCGCACCGGGGTGTTAAAAAACAGGTTTCGTACCAGAAAGGTCGTACCATCCGGTGCTCCAACCTCTTCAAATAGCTTTTCCTTTGAGCCCTCCGTAATAAATCGGACACCGGTTAGGGCACCATGGGGCTTTGTGATCAGCTCTACCTGTGCCACAGCGCTGATGCTTGCTAGAGCCTCTCCGCGAAAGCCGAGTGATTTTATACGTAACAGATCGTTTAAGGAGCGGATCTTACTGGTAGAATGCCGCAAAAATGCCAGGCGTATCTGATCCCTTTCGATTCCGCAGCCATTGTCCGTGATGCGGATGAGGCTAAGACCGCCCTCCTTGATCTCTACGGTAATACTGGTTGCCTTTGCATCGATGGCATTTTCCACTAATTCCTTTACAACTGAAGAGGGGCGTTCTACGACCTCTCCGGCTGCGATCTTTTCGATCGTTGCTTCATCTAATAATTGAATCTGCGGCATGATCTCCTCCTTAGCTTACCAACGGTTTTTCAGCTTTGCCTGCAGCTCATATAGCTTGTTGAGCGCTTCAATAGGTGTATAATTTCCCAGGTCAAGCTCCTTTAACTCCTTTATAATGTCGTCATCTGCAATAGTATCAAAAAGAGAAATCTGGTTTTGATCTACCTCATCGAGCTTTTTTACCTTTTTATGTGTGCGCTTATCACCGAGACTTTCTACGCCACAGGTGATGTTGTTGTCGATCAGTTCCTGGCAGATCTCTTTGGCTCGTGCAATGACAGAATCCGGCAGGCCTGCCAGCTTGGCAACCTGTATGCCATAGCTTCGATCGGCACCGCCCTTTACGATCTTTCGTAAAAATACGATGTCATCCCCGTTCTCCTTTACGGCAATACAGTAGTTTTTGACATTATCGAGCTTCCCTTCAAGCTCTGTCAGCTCATGATAATGCGTGGCAAACAGCGTCTTTGCGCCGAGCAGACGGGGATTGCTGATGTGCTCTAGTGCAGCCCATGCGATGGATAAGCCGTCAAAGGTAGACGTACCACGGCCGATCTCATCTAGTATCAACAGACTATCCTTTGAAGCATTGCGCAAAATATTTGCCACCTCATTCATCTCTACCATGAATGTACTTTGTCCGCTGGATAGATCATCGCTTGCACCGACACGGGTAAAAATTCTGTCCACCAGGCCGATATCCGCCTCGCTTGCCGGGACAAATGAGCCGATATGTGCCATCAGTACGATGAGCGCGGTCTGGCGCATATATGTGGATTTTCCTGCCATGTTTGGTCCGGTAATGATGGAAATGCGGTTTTTGTCATTATCCAGATAGGTGTCGTTTGGTACAAATTTATCGTTACCGATGATTTTTTCGATCACGGGATGTCTGCCATCCTTTATCGTTATGCTTCCTTTTTCATTGATGTGCGGACGCATATAATGCTGCGCTTCTGCAACTGCAGCCAAGGATAATAAGACATCCAGGCGAGCAATTGCCTTGGCACTTTTTTGGATGCGTGTCACCTCGCAGGTGATTTTCCTTCGCAGCTCGCAAAAAAGCTCATATTCCAGGGAAATCAGCTTATCCTCTGCGCCTAGTATAGTATCCTCTAACTCCTTTAGCTGAGGCGTGATATATCGTTCGGCATTGGTAAGAGTCTGCTTTCTCGTATAATAGTCCGGAACAAGCTCCTTGTAGGAATTAGTGACCTCCAGATAATAGCCAAATACCTTGTTGTATTTGATGCGTAAATTTTTGATGCCGGTTTTTTCGCGCTCTGAGCTCTCGATATCTGCTAGCCATTTTTTGCCGTCTGTTTTTGCCCTGCGAAGTCTGTCAATTTCCGGAAAATAGCCCTCCTTTATGATACCTCCGTCGTGTACGGATAATGGTGCATCTTCATTTAAGGCTTCGTCTATCCGGCTGTAGATATCCTCTAGAGTATCAAAATGCTCGCGTATATCTACCAGTGCTTTTGCATGAAATTCGCCTAGTACGGTGTATATCGCAGGCAGCATCTGCAGGGAATTTTTAAAGGCCAGCAGATCACGTGGATTTGCACTCTGGTAGCTGATACGTGTGATCAGCCGCTCTAAATCATAAATCGGGTTTAAATATTCCCGCAGCTCCTCGCGGCTCATCATATTGGCATTTAGCTCCTCGATAGCGTCGAAGCGTTCCTCGATAGCCTCCTTTGTGGTCAGGGGCTGCTCTAGATAGCTTCGAAGTAATCGTGCGCCCATGGCAGTCTTTGTTTTATCAAGTACCCAAAGCAGCGAGCCGGTTTTATTTTTTTCCCGCATCGTTTCGACGAGCTCCAGATTTCGCCTGGTTGCAGAGTCAAGCACCATGAAGGAATTCGTTGAATAAGGACGCAGCGAGGTCATATTATCCAAGGCATTCATCTGCGTCTCATACAGATATTGCAGCAGACCTCCGGCAGAAAGTGTGCCGGAGAGATAATCTGATATGCCAAGTGCTGAGAGATTATTCACATGAAAATGCTCAAGTAATATCCGCGTTGCGTTATCATCTGTAAAATAGCGTGATTCTAAGGAGGTTACGGTGATATGATATCGCTGCCGCAAAAGTGTCAGATCAAGAGGACTTAAAAATAACGCTTCGTTGCAGATGATCTCTGTTGGTGCATATTTTAATATCTCATCTGTGAGCTTTTGTGTAGTATCAACCTCTGTGACAAAAAAATCACCGGTAGATACATCTGCAGTAGCCACGCCAAATATCGTTTCATCGCAGTAAATACACATGAGATAGTTGTTTTTTGTTTCATCTAAGGAAGCAGCGTCCGTATTTGTGCCCGGTGTGACGACACGGATTACCTTGCGCTCGACAATGCCCTTTGCCAGCTTTGGATCTCCGATCTGTTCACAGATGGCAACCTTTAGTCCTTTTGCTACCAGACGGTTGATATATGTGTCAGCTGCATGATAAGGTACGCCGCACATAGGCGCACGCTCCTCCATGCCGCACTGCTTTCCTGTCAGCGTCAGCTCTAATTCCTTGGAAACGACCAGTGCATCATCAAAAAACATCTCATAAAAATCGCCAAGTCGATAAAAAAGGATGCAATCCTTATATTCTTCTTTTGTCTGTAAATAATGCTGCATCATGGGTGAATATTCAGCCACGTTACATTCCTCCTGTTCGTTACGGATGGTATTTTCCGGCAATCGCCTCTGCGATTTTTATGCCATCCATCGCTGCGGATGTAATACCACCGGCATAGCCGGCTCCCTCTCCGCAAGGGTATAGTCCTTTGATGCTGCTTTCGAAGTCCTCTCCTCGTAAAATGCGAAGTGGTGAGGAGGTACGGCTTTCAATGCCGGAAAGGATGGCATCCTCGCGGTCAAAGCCCTGTAAACGTGCACCAAACTGCTCCATGCCGGCTATAAAGCTTTTATTCATCTCCTCTGTTAAAAGCTCATGGAGTGCACCAAAACAAGCCTCTCCTTTTCTGGCACTGGAAAAGTCACCATAACCCTTCGATAAGCGAGCAGCCTTAAAATCGCCGTAAAGCTGCTGAGGGATCTTGCCGTCACATAGCCGGTAGGCATGTCCTTCTAGTGAGCGCTGAAACCGTACCCCGCTTAGTGCATCGTCCCCCGGGAAATCCTCCGGTGATACAGCAATTACAATGGCAGAATTAGCATTTGCTGTGCCTCTCCTGTAATAGCTCATGCCGTTTATGGCCAGATGTTTACTTTCAGAGGAAGCATTGACCACATAACCACCCGGACACATACAAAAGGAATAGACAGGACGAAGACCCTTTGGATGTGCTGTAACTTTATAGGCTGCAGCAGGCAAAGACTTATTTTCATATCCAAAGCCGTATTGACTCTCATTTATCATGCTTTGCGGATGCTCTACGCGAAATCCAACGGCAAAGGGCTTTGGCTGCATGAGAAGCGCATGTTTTGATAGCATCTCAAACGTATCTCTGGCCGAGTGACCCGGGGCAAGCACACAAAGTCTGGTTTGTATCACATGCTCTCCTGTTACATCACGCACGAGAATGCCTGTAAGTAAATTTTTTTCACAGAGCAGATCTATCAGGCAGGTTTCAAATAATATTTTGCCGCCCAGACGAAGAATCTCTGCACGCATATTTTGAATTACAGTAATCAAAAGATCGGTTCCGATGTGCGGCTTTGCATCATATAAAATCTCAGACGGCGCACCGCATTTGCAAAAGATCTCAAGTACTACTCTGCCGCGTCCGAGCGGATCCTTGATGAGCGTATTTAGCTTTCCGTCGGAAAAGGTGCCTGCTCCTCCCTCACCAAATTGTACATTGGAGGATGGATCTAAAGGACCGCCTTCCCAGAAATGCAGCACATCCTCCATTCGTTTCTCTACCGGTTTTCCGCGCTCGATTAAAATCGGACGATATCCATGCAGGGCAAGCTCATAGGCACAAAACAACCCGGCAGGCCCGGCTCCTACAATAACAGGACGATATGATAGAGGTAATATTCCTGGCTTTGGAAAATGATAACGGCTTTGATTTACGAGCAGGATATTTGGCTGATGAAGCTTTTTAACAAGCCTTGCTTCACTGCTTGTCTTTACATCGATCGTATAGACAAAATAAATATTCGGTTTTTTCCTGGCATCGATAGAACGACGGATGATCTCATAGGAAAAATCCTGTGCATCCTTTAAACGAAGCAGGCTACGCAGTTTTTCTTCTAACATCTCCTTTGTATGCTCGATAGGAAGCTTTAGCTGTTGTATGCGAATCATATAAATTCCTTTCTTAGAGCAGCTGCGGCGTGACTACCGGCACATGCACCACTAGACCATGCCCACTGCAGATTAAAGCCACCGCAGATGCCATGGATATCTAACATCTCACCGGCAAAATACAAGCCATCGATAAGCTTTGATTCCATCGTATCTGAGCAAACCTCACCGGTATCTACACCTCCTGCTGTTACCTGTGCCTGTTCAAAGGAACGGGTGGAGGTGATAGGTACAAAAAAGTGCTTGATTTTTTGTGAAAGAGAATGCAGCTGCCGCTTAGATAGCCCTCCTGCAGGCATATCCGGTGCAAGATATGCTTCTTCTAAAAGTGCCTCCCCTAAGCGGTCAGGTAAAAAGCCAAGCAGACATTCTGCTGCTGTTTTTTTACATGCGGCAGGCTTAGAAAAGTGAGTACATAAAAATTCCTGTAATGCAGCATCCGATAAGGACGGGGCAAAATCCAACTCGACCTCTACTAAAGAGGGCAATGCTAAGGAGGCCAGATCGCTCAGCTGAAAAATACAGATGCCGGAGATGCCATAATCCGTCAGCTGCAATTCCCCGCTTTCGCATCTGTTTTCCTCGCCGGATATGTACAATTTTGCTGTTATTTCTGCACGAATTCCTGCAACCTTTTTAAAAAATGCAAGGTCAGATTGCAAAGGAACGAGTGCCGGAACCAAATCTTGTAGGTGATGTCCAAAACGCTCTACATATAGAAAACCGCTTCCGTCACTTCCTGTTTTTTTATAGGATTTCCCACCGGTCGCAAGAATACAGCACCTGCTGTAAAAAAAGCCGGATTTTGTATCAAAAATAAAGCGATCTGTCTCTTTTTTGATCGAACGGATACCAATATCACATTGTATCGAAACACCGAGGCGTTTGCATTCTAATAGCATGACGGATAGAAATCCGGAGGCCTGTCCGCCTAACGGATAAAAGCCGCCTCTTTTTTTGATCGGAACTATACCAAGCTCCTCGAAAAAGGCTAAGGCAGCAGTCCCATCAAACTGTTTTAGTGCAGACAGCACAAATGCAGGGCAAGCTCCATGGTAAAAATCTTCACATGTCTGCTCGTCCTGCCAATCATTCACTTTCAGCAACTGTTCATTTGTAAAGTTGCATTTTCCGTTTCCGGTCATCAAGAGCTTTTTTCCTGGTCTGTCCATATGCTCTAAGATCAGTACACGAACGCCTGCTCTGGCCGCATGGATGGCCGCCATAAGTCCGGCTGCTCCGCCGCCGACGACGATGACATCCCAGCTCTCATTCATACTAATCACCTGCTTTCCTATAACAGATGTAATTTTCTCGCCAGAGTAACGAAGGTCCTGCCACCCGGGAAGGCAAGCAGCGCTGCCTCATCCAAGCCCTTAAGCAGCAGCATCGCTACAAAATACACTCCTCCGCCGATCAGTATAGATAGTACAGTGCTGATGGCATTGATGTGTAAAAAAAGCTGCAGCAGCTTGTAGACAAAATGCACGATAATGCCCATCACAGCGGCAGATATGCCTGGCAGTAAAAAGGATTTGATCAGATCGGTCTTAAACCCAATCTCCCGGTAGATGCTATAGCCATTTAACAGGCACATCAAAAAAGCGAAAAAGGTATTTGCCCATATAACAGCAAAAATATTTAAATTTCCCAAATCCATCAGGGCAATCAAAAGCAGCGCCTGAGCGATCAAGGCAAGCAGGGAATGACGCACCGGCAGGCGCATGCGGTTGATCCCCTGTAAAATACCGTTTGATAATGTAGACAGGGAATAAAAAATAACCGAGATCACACCAACCTGAAGCATCTGAGCTGCCAAAACACTGCTGTCGTTAAAGAGCAGCTGCATAATCGGAGAGGCAAGTACGCCAAGACCGGTTGCACACGGGAAGGCAATCACCATACCGTAGCGAATCGCATTACCGATCTTTCCGGATACACCTGCCATATCCCGACTTGCAAAGGAAGCTGTGATGGCCGGTACACTCGCGGAGACCACGGCGGATGCGATAGAGATCGGTACGTTGATCAGTACGCGGTATTTGCCGCCAAAGACACCCCAGAATGTGTGAATCTCATCTGCGGTATAGCCCTGCAGGGAGGCGATGTTTTTAAAAATACCCTGATCGACGATCGCACTCAAATTATAGAGTGTCGTAGATAATAACACCGGTATGACCGTCAAAAGTAAAATATGCAAAATCGAGCGATAGGATTCGCTTGATCTGCCACGTTCTCTTCGCAGCTTTCGTTTGAGGATCGGTCGGTATATTAAAAATACAAACAATACAAACAAGAGTCCAAAGAGTGCTCCAACGCCTGTACCGAGCGTACCGCCTGCCGCTCCGTACGCTGCACTGTATTCCTCACTGTCACCTAATACCGCACCGATCTTTTCTCCATAGCGGAATAGATAATAGGCTGCACCTACACTTACGATCGCATTGATGAGCTGTTCGATGATCTGTGATATCGCACTGGGCATCATCGTGCCAAGCCCTTGGAAAAAGCCTCTCACAACGCCTAGGATCGCTACGATCAAAAGCGTTGGTGCCAATACACGCAGTGCAAATACACAAAACGGTGTTTTTAGGATCGCTGCAAAATAATCCGCAAAGAAATATACGATAAGTCCTGCTGCCAGTCCGCTGCATATGGCAAAGCCGATGGCAGCATGAAATACGCGGTATGCATCCTTTACTCTGCCCTGCGACATGCGTGCGGATACCATCTTTGATACCGCAAGCGGCAGACTCATCGAGGAGATAAGTAGCAGCAGGGAATAGATCTCGTACGCAGTACTGTAATAGTCGTTACCGAGATCGCCAAGTATCGCTGTAAGTGGACTGCGGTATAACAGTCCGATGATGCGGCTCACGATAGAAGCGATCGCTAAAATAGAGCCCTGCACCAAAAAACTTGAATTATTCGATTGTTGGTTTGAGTTGTTTTTGTTTTGTGCCATAAAACAATTTAATCCTGTATTTCAACTTTATCCGCAGAATCAGTTGTCATGATGCAGATCGCTGTCTTTCCGGGATTCATAACCAGCGCTTCTCCATCTGTTGTGAAAAAATGAGACGGTGATTCGAGATTATCTTTTTTCCAGGTAATATCAACATATTTTCCGCCTGTAAAATACTGTCCGCTGCCAGTTCCTACCGTATCAAACTCCATACGGCCCTTATCGTCAATGACTCTGCCAGGTACATACATAAAAATAACGTTTGTAAAGACAAGCTGCTCGTTATTTTCTCCGTCTATGTGTTCCTTTTTATAGTGGAAGCGTTTGTATAAGCCGCTGTCTTCATCGTATTCAAACCAGGTTTTGCTGATCGGATAGCTGGTTTTCAGCAGCTTAGCCTGCTTGCCGTCCAAAACAAGGGGCTCTTCTTCCTCGGAGAAGGTGAAGTGTCCTTCATATCCCTCGGCGTAGGTCGTACGATAATTTTTTTTCTCTATACCGGCGGCGATTCCATCGGGCGTCGTAAATACGTTGTGAGGTGCCACGCGGTCAGAGGAGCGGTAATACATGATAGGCTCAACTGAGCCATCCAAGCCATTTAGATTGTCAATGGCATCACTGTCTAAATAACTTTTAGCTATGCTGGCCTGTCCGTAATGACAGTAAATAGCATCATATTCTCTCGCGATCTGTGCATAGTATAAGCGACAGCTGCGGATGGAACCGTATTTTGGTGCATCCTCGTAATTGTCAAATATGCCCATCAAACGTGTAAGCCCACCCTCTACCAGACATTCATATAGTACATCAGCATTGGAAAGACCATACTGCGGAAGTGCATCAGATGTATTGCCAAACATGATGGCAACAGGCCGGTTTTTTGTCTGCTCCTCTGGCAGCCATTCGCCGGTGAGTAAGCTTCTCGCCTCTCCCTCATGTGTATCCTCTATCTCTTCAGGCTCTGCTGCTTCTTCTTCAATCGCAGATTCGGTGACGACCGGTGGAATCGTCAGATCAACCACATCCACCGCTTCCTCCTTTTTTCCGCATCCTGCAAAAAGACAGATCATGAAAAGTCCAAGCAGTAGCGCATTTTTTTTCTTTTTCATCAGTAGTTCTCCTTCCTTTTAACGCGTAATGCCAAGCGTTTCTAGAATCTGACGCTGACGCGCTTCCATTTGCAGGCGTTCTTCGTTCGTTTCGTGATCATAGCCAAACAGATGCAGCATACTGTGTAATATCAGGAATGCATATTCCCTGATCTCGCTATGCCCGTAGCTGTTAGCTTGTTCTATGACCTTTTCCACAGAAAGCACAATGTCACCTAAGAGCAGCTCTCCGCTGTCCGGATTAAAATTCTCCTCTATCGCATCCTCGACATGGGAAAAATCAGACGGTGCAGGAAGCTCTAGCATAGGAAAAGAAAGAACATCGGTCACCTTATCTATCCCACGATGCTGTCTGTTGATCTTTTGGATGTGCTCATTATCTACCAGAGTCAGGTTCACTTCGATCTCATACGGACAGTTCTCCATGTCAAGCGCCGCCATAATTACGCGCCTTGCAAGCTGTTCATATTCAAAGGAAAAAGGAATATGTGTTTCTTCCTCCAAAAGCAGTGTCATAAAAGAAGTTCCTCCTTTACCAAAAGGTCACGAATTTTCAAAAACTGGTTCATCGACATATTGCATGCATCGTAGAAGCCTTCGCTTGACTTTTCGTTCATGGACTGATAGATGACCATCTCACGATTCCAGCCTGTCGAAAAGGTGTCCTTATCGAGTAATTCCAGCTTGGTAACTATCATATCTGAGATCGAGACAATCGCGCTCTCTATGGAAGACGGCAGGGAAAGGATCCCATTGTATTCCTCCAGAATACGAACCAGGCGGCTTGGAAAACAGTTCTCCTGTGCAAGCCGTACTCCGTTTTTGGCGTAAGGCTCACCCTCTAATCGACCAATGCGATAATAAAAGCCACCAGCCCTTGCAAGAGAAACATCTGCGCCTAGTTTTTCTGCTATTTTAGCAGAAATATCAGATACGCGCAGCGCATGCTCATAATCAATCGTAGAATATTGCGCAACCTGACGCCTTAAATGATAATGCTCATCCATGATCGAAGTCAGGCTGATCTCCTGTGTGTGATAAATACGATCACGAAGGCGCGGCATAGCGCGAAGTGAAATCGCACAAACGATGCCTGCAGGCAGCACAATAGCAAAAAGCTGCGGTCTTAGGGCATGTATATCTAAATAGCAGCAGCAGGCAGGTATCACTGCAGACAAAGAAATCATCAAAATAGCTGTCCAGAGATAGAGGCCTTTTCGCATGGATAGATCACTTAATAAAGCACCCACGACTGCAAGTGTAACATAAGCTGCCGATAAATACAAATAAACCGCGTTATCAGAAAAGATAGCAGTCAGCATAGCAAAATAAACAGCGAGAATGATACCTGTCTTTGACGGGAAGGTTCCGCTAAAAAGTACACTAAGAAACAGCACCGGTGCAGTGTAAGCCGGGAAAAAGGCAAATACACAGGAAAGCAGCAGCCCGATCAGGTAAATCAAAAGCAGCATGGAAAAATCACAGCCGCTGTCCATGCCTGAATAGCTATGCAAGCGTTCCTCTTCGATGTAAATAAAAAAACAAAGCGTACATATACCGCCAAGAAAACACCATACGAGGATCATGTCAAGTCTCATACCGCGGAGCATGCCACATATCGCCGGCAAGAGAAGTGAAAGCAGTCCGCTAAAAATCAATCGCAGCAGTCGTTTGGAGGAAAAGGAGATCTCATTCATGATTTTTTCCCTCTTTTTTTGGCAGTTGATCTGTCAGTTGATTTTTTTGATGGTGCATTTTCATAGACCTCATAGGCATTGACGATCTTTTGTACCAGCGGATGGCGGACTACGTCGTTGCTCGTCAAATGACAGACGGCGATTTCATCCACATTTCGTAAGACGTGTAATGCTTCGTCAAGACCGCTTTTTGCTCCGGGAGATAGATCCTTTTGGGATGCATCGCCTGTGATGACTACCTTTGAGCCAAAGCCGATACGTGTCAAAAACATCTTCATCTGTGCAGGAGTAGTATTTTGTGCTTCATCGAGAATAATAAAGGCGTTATCTAACGTTCGTCCGCGCATATAAGCAAGTGGTGCGACCTCGATCAAGCCCTTTTCCATATTTTTAGAAAAGCTCTCGGCTCCCATGATCTGATAGAGTGCATCGTATAAAGGCCTAAGGTACGGATCGATCTTGCTTTGCAGATCACCGGGCAGAAAGCCTAGCTTCTCTCCCGCTTCGATCGCCGGACGCGTGAGGATAATGCGATTTACCGATTCATTTTTAAAGGCCGTGATCGCCATCGCCATCGCAAGATACGTCTTTCCGGTTCCTGCAGGTCCTGTGCCAAATACGATCATTTTCTTTCGGATGGCATCGACGTATTCCTTTTGACCGAGTGTCTTTGGCTTGATCGGTTTGCCGGATAGTGTATGACAGATCAAATCCTCGTCAATCGTTACGATAGCAGCGGCATTGGACTGCCTCTCTAAGGTAAGCACATAGTCTACATTTTGTGCACTGATCGTATTTCCTCTCTTTGATAGGATCAAAAGCTGTTCAAACACATGCGAAGCGCTCTCAATAGACTCGGCCTCGCCAAGCAGCTTCATCTGTCCGCTGCGGACTACGACGGTCACATTAAGAGCGCGTTCGATCTTTTTCATATATTCATCAAATTGTCCGAACACATTGGCCATGTGTTCCACCGGTAAATCAAAAGCAAGCTCTGTTAATGCCATAGCCTTTTCCTTCCTTATTTGTGATAGGGCTCGTGATGATTGATGCGGCATGCACGATAAAATTGCTCGAGTAATATAACGCGCATGAGCTGATGCGGAAAGGTCATAGCCGAAAAGCTAAGCAATTCATCTGCACGATCCAAAACCGCGGTATGAAGTCCCAGGGAACCTCCGATGACAAAGCATAGGCTGCTGATTCCTTTGCTGCCTAGGGAATCGATGTGCGCGGCAAAGGAAAGGGAATCTAAGCTCCTTGCGTCGATGGATAATGCAATGACATAATCTGTATCGCGTATAGAAGCTAAGATGCGTTCTCCCTCCCGCAGCTTTATCTGATTCTCCTGCGCTAAAGATGCCCTATCCGGTGTCTTTTCATCAGTAACTTCTATGATCTGAAGCTTAGCGTAGCGTGAGAGACGTTTTTGGTATTCCGCAATGGCATCCCTATAAAAGGCTTCTTTTATTTTTCCGACACAAACGATCTTTATATGCATAGGCTATAGGTGATTGCCGATCTCCTCCTCGGCTTCGTGGCGAAATTCCTCTACCTGGTCCATATCTAAAACAGGCAGATCGTCGATGGAATGGATGCCAAAGCTGCGTAAAAACTCCTCTGTCGTTCCAAAAAGCAGAGGCTTTCCTGGTGCATCGAGTCTGCCAAGCTCCTGGATAAGATGATATTCTAACAGCTTATTTACTGCGTGGTCACAGGAAACACCACGGATCCTTTCAATCTCGACGCGTGTGATCGGCTGCTTGTATGCGATGATGGAAAGCGTCTCTAGAAGTACATCAGTTAATACCCGATGCTTGGGCTGTTTTGCAACACGGATGAGATATTCATACATCTGCGGCTTGGTGCACATCTGATAGGCTCCGTCTAATTCCATGATCGAAATGCCACGATCATCACGCTCATAATCCTCTGATAAAGCATCCAGATAAAGCTTTGTTTGCTCACTGCTTTGCTCAATCGCTAAAGCAAGCTTTTCAAGCGGTACAGACTCTCCCATCGTAAATAAAATCGATTCTAATATGGCCTTATATTGTACTTCATTCATAGCAGCTCCCTGTTATCAGGCTGCGATTTGTGAAGTGATGTTAATATCATCAAAAACCGCAGTTTGTGTAATCGAAATTGCGCCAAGCTTCATAAGCTCTAAAATCGCTAAAAACAGCACGATCATCTCATTTTTTGACCGGCTGCCACTCAGTAATCCGCGGAAGCTAAAGCATTTGTGCTCCTTTGCATATGTTTCAAGGCGGCTCATGCATTCGTCCAATGATAGCTCTTCCTTTTTGATCTGTCCAAATTTTGAGCGTATCGGATCGATCTTATCCACCTGTTTTTTCATCATGGAATGAAAGATCGAATGCAGCTTTTCTAATGTAAGATCGGCAACCAGTGCATCAACATCTACCGGTTCCTCGTAGGAGCGTACCTCCTGCGGGATGGAAGGCCCTTTGAACAAAACCTTGCCGGCATCTAATCGGCGATCCTTTAGCTCGGCAGAAATGTATTTGTACATCTTGTATTCGAGCAGCTGCTGTACAAGTGCAGCTCTAGGATCCTCGCTTTCCTCTTCTTCGTCTGTCTGCATAGCAGGCAAAAGCATCCTTGACTTGATATCCAGCAGTGTGGCTGCCATCACTAAAAATTCGCTGCATACATTAAGATCCTGCCTTTGCATGCAGCGAATATAATCCATATATTGATTCGTGATCTCTACGATCGGGATGTCTGTGATATTTACCTTATTTTTCTCTAAAAGATGCAAAAGCAAATCCAACGGTCCCTCAAAAGCTTGTAGTTTTACTGTCAAATCCATCGTGAAAACCCCTATATCTTGTATCTGTGTCTGCTTTCCTATTCTATACGCTGCAGACAAAAAAATCAAGATGTTTTTGTATCCACGATGAGCACCTCGCTACGGTTAAAAATACGGATATGAAACGTGTGTGTTCCAAGTCCGCGGCTAATGAGTGCTGTATGCTCCCCCTCATCAAATCTACCAAAGCTATATTTTGGGAATAGCTTAAATTGTGGTGAGATGATACTGCCAAGTCCAGGAATACAGACTAATCCGCCGTGATAGTGTCCGGATAGGCATAGATTCGCTCCCCAGGAAAAATAAGCCGGTGTATAGGTCGGCGTATGGGCAAGCAATATCTGGTAGTGCTGACGATTGGCTCGTCCAAGCAGCTTATTAAGTCTTCGTTTTTGTAGTGGCTTTTCGGTCACTTTTTTATAATAGCTAAGCGGAAGCTCCAGACCGCTGATTATGATGGTGTCCATCCCTAAGGTGAGCGTCTCGCTAGTGTTATTTAAAAAATGAACGCCAAGAGAACACATGGTTTGCTTTAGCTTCTGATACGCCTCATAATTTTCGTGCGTGGGCTGTTCAAGCCGACTCTCATGGTTTCCGTTTGAAAAATAAACCGGTGCGATATCTATCAGCTGATAAATCAGCTCCTCTGCACGAAAAAAACGCTCCGGCTGTGAGCTTACGATAAGATCACCTGGAATCAAAATCACATCCGGCTGTTCCTTTTTTATAGCAGAGATAAGCCGCTTGTTGTGCTCACCGTATTGCCACAGATGAACATCCGCCAAAACAGCAAAGCGATGTGAGTCGCGCAGCTTTTCACTATGAATTTCATAATGGGTGATTCTAAATCGTTTTAATTCCTGCCATTGCCAGATGACATAAAGCAGGAAAAAAATAAGCAGATATTTCATTTTAAATTATCCTATTCGATCAGAGTAACGGTGCTAATAGGCGAAGCAGGGCGTGCAGCAGACTCATGCCAAGCGGATGCTTTCTCTGACAATCAGATAAAGTGACTTCTCTAGACTGCTTCATAGATTCGTTCATATCAGCTGCTATCATTGAAACGGTTTTGGAGCGATACAAAAATACGCCGCATTCAAAATGCAGATAAAGACTTCGATAGTCAAGATTGATGCTGCCAACGGTGGCATACGTATCGTCACAGACGAAGCATTTTGCATGCAAAAAGCCGGGCGTGTATTCGAAAATACGCACTCCATTTTTAAGGAGCGGCGCATAGTGTGAGCGTGTCAAAAGATAAATCATCTTTTTATCCGGTATGCCTGGCGTTATAATACGGACATCCACACCGCTTTTGGCAGCGTTGCATAAGGAAACGATCATTTCCTGATCAAGTATCAGATACGGCGTATAGATATAGACGTATTTTTTGGATCTATTGATCAGATTCAGATATACATTCTCTCCTACATTTTCATGATCAAGCGGCGTGTCCTTATAGGGCTGGATGTAGCCGTCAGAGGGCAGCTCCTGGCAGTCATCTGTCAGGGAAAACAGCTTCTTATAATCGGAGGTGCCGCCTACGATGTAGTCCCACATCTCTAAAAACATCGCAAGAAAGCTCTTTGCTGCCGCACCATAGATGCGGATACCTGCGTCCTTCCAATAGCCGAAGCGATCCGTTTCATTGATGTATTCATCTGCAATATTGATCCCACCGGTATAGGCGATCTTGCCGTCAATCACCGTAATCTTTCGGTGGTCTCTGTGATTCATGATGATCGCTAAGAATGGGCGAGCCGGATTAAAGGCTGCACATTTAATGCCGCTTTTTTGCAGGCTGCGGTAAAAATGTGGAGGCATTTTTTTTATACAGCCAAAATCATCATAGATGAGCCGTACATCAACGCCCTCTGCTGCTTTTTTTGCAAGCAAGGCCACGAGCTGATCATACATTTTGCCATAATCAAAAATAAAATATTCCAAAAAGATAAAGTGCTTCGCCTCAGAAATATCTCTTAGCAGATCAGAAAAATAGTCCTCACCGCAGCGATAATAGGTACTGCGGGTATGCTTATAGACCGGATCATGTGCTGCCTTTAATATATAATCCGATTGAAGTGCTGCCTGCGGATGCTTTTTATGCAGCGTCTCTGATACGGATAAATCCTGCGAAAAGTACGTGTCAATCACCTGATTGACGCTATCCATGCGGCGTCTGGTCGTACGCGTAAGCCCCGGTCTTCCAAAAATCAGATAAACCGGGACACCAACGAGCGGTATCGCCATGATAAATAATACCCAGGATAGCTTCACCGATGGATTCGACCAGCGTGTTACGACATAAAAGGACAGCAAAATCGCAAGGATACGAATCGCTAACGTAAAATACCGGTAACGCATGCTCGCATCGAAAAGCAGCAGGATAATCCATCCGATCTGCAGTAGGATCATCAGGCCAAATATAAATAATCGACTCGTTAATAGCTTAAATACTCGTTTCATGTCGCATCCCTTATAAAAGTGTGTTACAAAAGGTATGATACCATAACTGATAGATAAAAGCAAAAATAAGGCAGCCAGGATTACCTGACTGCCCAAAACTATATGCTATCGCTCTGATTGAGGAACATCCTTGATGGAGAAGCTCATGCGTCCCATCTTGTCCTTGCCCATGCACTTGACTGTAACCTTATCACCAAGTGTCAGGACATCCTCTACATGATTGATACGCTCCTTTGCGATCTTTGAAATATGTACCATGCCTTCTTTTCCGGGTGCAAACTCGATAAAGGCACCGAATTCCTTGATGCTGACAACCACACCCTTGAAGATCTGACCTTCTGCAAAGTCAGTCGTGATGATTTTTATCATCTCGATGGCCTTGTCCATCATAGCTGCATCGGTTCCACATACGGAAACGGCACCATCATCTGTGATA
The DNA here is from genome assembly GCA_963594555.1 of Lachnospiraceae bacterium. Lineage (GTDB taxonomy): Bacteria > Bacillota > Clostridia > Lachnospirales > Lachnospiraceae > W0P33-017. Next base: position 55,229 of record CAVBEI010000001.1, read on the forward strand.
TCGATCTTAACGCCGGTACGGTCGATGATCTCATTGATCGTCTTTCCACGCTGTCCAACCACATCGCCGATCTTCTGAGGATCGATCTGGATCTGGATGATCTTCGGTGCGTAAGGACCTACCTCGGCACGCGGCTTATCGATCGCCTTGGACATACATGTATCCATGATGAAGAAACGAGCCTCGCGGCATCTTTGGATAGCTCCCTCTACGATCGGGCGGGTCAGTCCGTGAATCTTGATATCCATCTGGATGGCCGTGATACCGTCCTTTGTACCGGTCACCTTAAAGTCCATATCGCCGAAGAAATCCTCTAAGCCCTGGATATCGGTCAAAAGTACAAAATCATCATCAGTATCACCGGTTACAAGTCCGCAGGAAATTCCTGCTACCATCTTTTTGATCGGTACACCGGCAGCCATGAGGGACATGCAGGATGCACAGGTAGATGCCATAGACGTAGAGCCGTTTGACTCAAAGGTCTCGGATACGGCGCGGATCGCATACGGGAATTCCTCCTCGGAGGGAAGTACCGGAAGCAGTGCACGCTCAGCCAGTGCACCATGTCCGATCTCACGACGTCCGGGACCTCTGGAAACCTTGGTCTCTCCGACGGAATAGGACGGGAAATTGTACTGGTGCATATAGCGCTTGGAGGTAATATTCTCATCGAGACCATCGATGCGCTGAACCTCGGATAAGGGAGCTAGTGTTACGATATCACAAATCTGTGTCTGTCCACGTGTAAACATAGCAGAGCCGTGCACGCGGGGAATGATATCAACCTCGGCAGACAGCGGACGAATCTGATCTAAGGCACGACCATCGGGACGCTTGTGATCCTTTAAGATCATCTTTCGAACGGTCTTCTTCTGATACTGATATACTGCCTCGCCAAGTACTGCCAGCCACTCCTCATTGTCTGCAAAAGCAGCCTCGAGCTTTTCTGTGATCTGACGGATATTTTCCTCACGAACCTGCTTTACATCGGTAAATACGGCTGCCTCCATCTCCTCCGGAGGAACGATTTTTTTGATCTCATCAAATAGCTCCTGAGGAATTGCACAGCTTGTATAGGTGTGCTTGGGCTTTCCGACCTCGGCTACGATGTTGTTAATGAATGCGATGATGGTCTGGTTTATCTCGTGTGCCTTATAGATCGCCTCGATCATCTTGCTCTCGGGAATCTCATTGGCACCTGCCTCGATCATGATGACCTTCTCAGAGGTAGAGGCTACGGTCAGCTTCAGATCGCCCTTATCCCACTGCAGCTGAGACGGGTTTACGATAAGCTCCCCATCGACCATACCGATCTGAGTCATTGCACAAGGACCGTCAAAGGGAATGTCAGAAATGCTCGTGGCGATCGCTGCGCCAAGCATAGCTACGATCTCCGGTCTGCACTCCGGATCTACGCTCATAACCATATTATTTAAGGTCACATCATTGCGATAATCCTTCGGGAATAGTGGACGCATCGGACGGTCAATGACACGGGATGTAAGAACTGCATTCTCAGATGCTTTGCCCTCTCTTTTGTTGAAGCCGCCGGGGATTTTTCCTACTGCATACATCTTTTCCTCGAATTCTACGCTCAAAGGGAAAAAGTCGATGCCGTCACGGGGTTTTTCTGATGCAGTAGCGGTAGATAATACGGTAGTCTCGCCGTATTTGAGCAATGCTGCACCGTTTGCCTGAGCTGCAACTCTGCCGATATCTACGGTCAGCATCTTGCCGCCAAGCTCGATCGAATAGCTTTTGTACATGGGTATTCTCCTTTGTAAATGATTTTTTGAAAGGCAGATGTCCCCGAAACTACTGAACAACAGGAAAACTTTTGCTGCTCTTCAGTGGTCTCGGAAGCTGCATCTGCCAGATATTTAACTGAAAATAGAGCGGAACACTCCGCCCTATTCGCAAGTCCTATTTTCTCAAGCCTAAACGCTCGATCAAGGAACGATAACGCTCGATATCCTTGCTCTTAAGATAAGCAAGTAAACGACGTCTCTGTCCGACCATCTTCAGAAGACCTCTGCGTGAATGATGATCCTTCGCATGTGTCTTTAAGTGCTCGTTGAGCTCGTTGATCCGAGTGGTCAAAAGTGCGATCTGCACCTCCGGTGAACCGGTGTCTGTGGGAGTCTTGCCATATTCTGCAATGATGGCTGACTTCTGATCCTTGTTAAGCATAAGTATGTCCTCCTTAAATTTTATAATCGCCGGATATTCAGTAAGCGGTCGGAGTGTCCGCAAACCGAATAAGTGGCTGTTTGCTCATACCGTTAAACTATATCATAACGGAATTTGGAATGCAACGACTATTTTTATAAATAGCTCACTACCTTAAGCGGGGTACGATAGAAGGCATACGAAATCTTGATGCCGTCTCTGTGGTTGCTGGCATGTACTACCTGACCACCGCCGATATAGATCGCCACATGGTTGATGCTGCCGCCACTGCCATAGAAGAATAAATCTCCCGGCTGAGCCTCGGAAGCAGATATGGATCGTCCGCAGCTTGGCTGTGCACGTGAGGAGTGCGGCAGATAAATTCCATATTTTGCATATACCTGCATTGTAAAGCCTGAGCAGTCCACACCACTTGTCAGACTAGTGCCACCCCATACATAAGGATTGCCGACAAACTGAAGTGCATATTGTACTAGATCCACGCGAACGTTCGATACACCCTGGCCGTATTTGATCTCCGTAATGGTCATAGCCTTTGGCAGCTTCTGGGAAATCTCAACATAATCTCCGCTTACAAAGCCTTCCTCATCATCGATCTCGATCTTATACCAGGCACCGTCATCTACGGTCTTTAATACCGTCAGCTCCTCTTCTATGGGAACCATTGTAATCACAGAACAGTCCGTATTTGGCTTTTCACGGACAAACAGAGTCGTTGTCGTAACGGTGGCTACCTCTTTGATATATTTTTCTGCTTTTTTCTTGGCTTTTTCTCCGGTCAATAGATAGTCAGCCGATACATAGCCCTCGACCTTGCCGGACTTGATATGATACCAGCCATCCTCCTTGTCATAGACCTCACAGCCTGCGCCTTCCGGCATCTTTCCGACAAGCTCGGAATCCTCAGAAGCCTCTTTTCTGATATTCAGATAATTGTCTACGTTTGCAAGACCTAAATTTGTATAACCGCAAAAGGTAGTATCCTCACTCTCCTGCTCTTTAGCTACGTCTCCATCAAGCGAAGCACGGGATAGAGAAATATCGCTGCCCGCTACCACAAGCCCCTGCGTCTGGTTTAGATAGCCGGATATCACGGCGGACATGCCGGCGTTTGTAGCAGCATAAACCTCTTGCGGAGCGTCAAATAAAAAGGCTGCTCCGACAAGTGTAAGTACAAGCGTATATCTTTTTATATTGAATAAGGAATGTCTCATGTATGCCTCCCATATCAAAAATAGTTAAAAGATATTATAGCAACTGATTTGTTTCATGTCAATGAAGCTGTAACATTTTCGTAACAAATCAGACCTTTTCGGCATCTGTCAGTGCGAAGGCAATATTAGTAGCATGATCTGCGATACGCTCTAATCCTGTGACCAGATCTGTAAAGACCAGACCGGACTCGGGAGAGCATTTTCCCTTTGCCATTCGTCTGATATGGGAATTTTGAAGCTCTATCGCCATCCGATCCACCTCATCTTCGATGTCTAGTATCTCCTGCATATGAGAGCGATCCTCCTGCTCAAACATTTCCATGGCACAGGTTAAGATCCGTATATCCTTCTCAAAGAGATCTGAAATTTCCTTGGATGCTTTTTTTGTAAAGGATAGGCTTTGATCACACATGCGCTCCGCTGCCTCAGCAATATTTTCTGCATGATCACCGATGCGTTCGAAATCATTGATCACATGAAAGAGCCCTGCAACCTTTTGGCTATCAGCAACAGACAGCTGCATCTGGTTTACATCCACGAGATAATTGGTGATCTCATGACTGAGAAAATCAATATATTTTTCGCCCTGATAAACACGCTCTATCTTGGCCTTGTCTCCCTCAAAAAAGGCTTCCATGGAGGTGAGAAGGTTTTGCTTTGTCTTTTCTCCCATACGTGTGATCTCCTGCACTGCCTCTAGTACCGATGCAGTCGGCGAATAGGAGCTCACATCACTAATATACTGCAGATAGAAGCCATCCTGCGTATCATCCTCTCCAGGTATCAGGCGGTTTACAAGTGCAATAAACTGCTTTGTCACAGGAAGGAAGATAATCGTCTGGAATACCTTGTAGATCGTATCAGTATTTGCTACGCTTCGTTTAATATCATCACCTGAGATGGCATTTATAAATGCCGTAAACGGTTCCATCGCAAAGATGAGAATGATGGAGATGATTATCATACCAAACACGTTAAAGAGCACATGTATGAGTGCCGCACGCTTGGCATCTTTTTTGGCATGCATGGATGCTAACACTGCCGGTGTACAGGAGCCGATATTGCAGCCTAGTATAAAATAAAAGCAGACAGGCAGTGTCACAAGCCCCTGCCCTGCCATCAAAAGCAGGATGCTGACTGTTACAGAGGAGCTTTGCACAATGATCGTGATAATCAGACCGACCAAAATAGCGACAACCGGGTTTGATAATCCAGATAGCGTCTTGATGACGGACGGATAATTATTTAGCTGCTGCAGAGAACCGGACATCATGCTGATTCCCATAAACAAGGAACCAAAGCCAATGATCACCTCACCGATCTTTTTATAAATCGGTTTCCCGAAGAACAAAAACAGGATAACACCAACAAATAAAATCACCGGAGCGACCGCTGTCAGATTAAAGGAAACGAGCTGTGCGGTGATCGTAGTACCGATATTGGCACCGAATATGATGCCAACTGCCTGTGTCAGCTCCATAAGGCCTGCATTCACAAAGGTGACGACCATAACCGTCGTTGCTCCGGATGACTGTATGATAGCTGTAAATAATGCACCAAATAAAACACCGATGTATTTGTTTTTGGAGATGGCAGTCAGCACGGAGCGAAGCTTTGCGCCTGCGGCCTTCTGCAGCCCCTGACTCATGAAATCCATACCAAATAAGAAAAGTCCAAGGCCACCCATCAATGTTAAAATCAAGCTCATAGCTGCTCCTTTACTTTTTGAAATGATTTAAAATAGTTTTTACTAAACACAATATCCTGTTCTATTTGTTCCTGCAATTTTGCGATCGAGGGGAATTTAACCTCCGGCCGTTCAAATGCATAAAAGGAAATCCGAACCGGATCATTGTAGATATCCTGGTTAAAATCCAGAATATGCATCTCTACTCCGATCGGATTTTGATCTCCCTGCACCGGCTTTATCGTAGGCTTTCGCCCGATATTTGCGATACCGTAGTAACGCTTGTCGGAAAAATCAATCGATGCCGCATAGACACCAAACGGTGGCAATAGCTTTAAGGGATCTGCCAGTATATTGGCTGTGGGGATTCCTATCGTACGCCCGATCTGATTGCCGCTGCTTACGATACCATCAATGGAATACGGATGACCCAGCAGCATGGCAGCGATCTCCATATTCCCTTTTCGTATCTCTTCCCGAATATAGGTGCTGCTGATATCACGTCCATCAAAGGTGAGCTTGTCCACAACGGTCAGTTCATACCCATATATAGGGGCTAGCCTTGAAAGCAGGTCACAGTTACCTCTTCGCTTGTAGCCAAAGCTGCAGTCCGTGCCTACTACGATGCTTTTGACGTTTAATGCCGTCACTATCCACTCTACGAAACGCTCTGCCTCCATGTGCATGATATCCGGCGTAAACGGACATCGCAGCAGCGCATCGATGCCACGTTCTAAAAAGAGTGCTTCCTTTTCTGCATTGGTGGAGAGAAGCTGTGGCTGTTCGCCCATCGTAAGTGTACGAGGCGGCGCATCAAACGTAAAAACGACTGCCTTTTGTCCGGCTCGCTGCTTTTGAAGCAAACGGTTTATAAGCTCCTCATGACCTCTATGCAAGCCATCAAATTTGCCGATGGTAAGTGCTGACGGCTCCTTTATGGAAAATTGTTCGATGTGATCTAAACAAATCATTATGATATCCTTATGTGTTACAGAACATTTTTTTGCATTTTAATGTTCGGTGATCTGCAGCGCATGTATAAATCGCTGCGAAATTGCCGGTCGAATTATAGATGCGAACATCTCCATATATAGATGAACAATCCTCTAATAAATCGCAAGCCTCTAAAATATTCCCGTTGCACAGCTTCTTTTTCGCCTCTTCGGTCGATTTTATTTGTAACCTAGAAAGCTCCTCAAATACAAAATCGACAGGTAAAATAAGCTCGGTAAGCTTACCTTTTTTTTCGTATTCTTCGATCTGAGCAAGCGTATGAGCTTCTTCAATCGTAAAGCTGCTGACACGCGTTCGCATCAGGGAATGCATATGCCCTCCGCAGCCTAGCTTTTCTCCGATGTCAGCACATAGGGTGCGAATGTAGGTGCCCTTTGAACAATGCACTCGAATGGATATATCAGGAGGTGCTATGGATAAAATCTGTATATCATAAATATGCACCGGACGTGACATACGCTCGATCTCCTTGCCCTCTCTGGCAAGATCACACAGCTTTTTGCCGCCTACCTTTAAGGCTGAATACATCGGCGGAACCTGGTCATAGTCTCCGATAAAGCTTAAAATCGCCTGCGTGATGGCATCCGGTGAAAGATGTTTTACAATCTCACTTCTATCCTGCAGGATTTTTCCGGAGGCATCCTGCGTATCGGTCGTCGTGCCAAGATGAAGCCATGCATCATAGACCTTATCCTTGTCGGTCAAAAGGGCGCATACCTTAGTGGCAGAACCGATACACACCGGCAATACACCGGTAGCATCCGGATCTAATGTGCCGGTATGGCCTATTTTTTTGACATGAAGGATACCGCGCAGCTTTGCAACCACATCAAAGGAAGTAAAGCCGGCCTCCTTGTATACATTTAAAATTCCATTCATTTTTGTTCCTGTTAATTCGTCTTATTTTTTTCGGAGGACTTTTTATCCAGCTGTTTTTTTATATCACCAAGCAATTGCTCTAGGAGCTGCTCCGGCTCTCCCTTCATCGTGACTCCTGCAGCACGCACATGTCCGCCGCCGCCGTATTTACTGCATATGGCAGCGACATCTACCACGCCGTTTGTACGCAGGGACGCCTTGTAATCACCATCCGGATTCTCATATAAAAGAATCGCTACTACTACACCCTTTGTGCTGCGCAGCTGTGAGACAATGCCCTCTAAGTGCTTTGGCTTTGCATGATAGGTGTTCATGTCCTCTTTTGTGATGATAGTTGCGATGCAGCGATTTTTGAAATAACGCTTTGCCTTTAATAGGGCGCATCCTAAAATTTGATTTTGCTCAAAGGTCTTTTCAAAAAAGGTTTTATCTACGATAGTCGAATAGTCGATGCCGGTATCCATGAGCCGTCCGGCAATATTCATAGTTTTTGCCGAGGTACAGGAATACTGGAACACGCCGGTATCATGAATGATGCCGGTATAGAGACATTCCGCGATCTCCTTTGTGATCTTTTTCTCGTCAAGCAGACCAAACACCAGCTCTGAGGCAGAGCTTGCATCCGGCACGATCAGATTATCATCGGCAAAGCTTAGGTTGCTGATGTGATGATCGATGCATGCGGTATGCGCTGCCACGTCAAAGTAGCGGATTGCATCACCTAACCTACCGCGATCTCCGCAATCTAATGCGAAAAACAGATCAAAGGAATGCTCCTTTGTGCAATCCTGTATGATCTCATTCGAACGGGATAGAAATCGAAACAGATTCGGAATCGACTCAAGAAAGAGACATACCGTAATATCCGGAAAATTATTTTTAATATAGTTGTATAGCGCAAGCGTCGAACCAACGCAATCGCCATCCGGCTTCACATGTCCGGCGATTCCGACGGAGGTGACGCCAATGAGCTGCTCATCAATCTTCTTCATGCTCTTCATCCTTTTTATGATTGACCTCATCGATCAGTTTGGACATTCTAACTCCATAGGCGATAGATTGATCCATGATAAAGGTGATCTGTGGTGTGTTGCGCAGATTCACGGTCTTAGCAAGCGTACGGCGAATATAGCCTTCTGCACTGCGAAGACCGGCAAGTGTGTTTTTCTGTGCCTCTTCATCGCCAAGTACACTGATGTATGCCTTGCAGGTCTTTAAATCCGGCGCCACCTCCACCGCCACGACACTCGTCATGGGGTGGATGCGCGGATCCTTGATCTCGCCGCGCAGGATATTCGAGAGCTCACGAAAAACCTCTTCGTTTATTCTCGTGTTTTTAATACTGTTTTTTCTCATGATTAGCGAGGTACCTCCACCATCTTGTACGCCTCGATCACATCGAGCTCCTCGATATCGTTAAAGCCATCAAGTACCAGACCGCATTCATAGCCGCTCTTTACTTCCTTGACATCATCCTTGAAGCGCTTTAAGGATGCCAGTGAACCATCGAAGAGCTGCTCGCCGGCACGCATCAGGCGAACCTTACAGCCACGCTCAAAGAAGCCGTCCAATACATAGGAGCCGGCGATATTTCCCACGCCGGATGCCTTGAAGATCTGTCGAACCTCTGCATGACCGATAACCTGTTCCTCAAAGATCGGGTCTAGCATGCCCTTCATCGCAGCCTCTACATCCTCGATCGCGTTGTAGATGACCTTATAGAGACGTACATCTACGCCCTCTCTGTCTGCTGTCACCTTTGCCATCGGATCGGGCCTTACGTTAAAGCCGATGATGATCGCATTAGAAGCAGATGCCAGGATGACATCGGACTCGTTGATGGCACCTACACCGCCGTGGATCACCTTTACGACAACCTCTTCGTTGGATAGCTTTACAAGAGACTGTTTAACGGCCTCGACAGAGCCTTGTACATCTGCCTTTACAATGATGTCAAGCTCCTTTACATTGCCGGATTGAATCTGTGAGAACAGATCGTCCAGTGACATTTTTGCCTTGGTCTCCTCGATGAGCTTATTTTTGCTCTCGGAAATATATGTATCTGCAAAGGCCTTTGCTTCCTTTTCGGATTCCATGGCTACAAACGTCTCGCCTGCATCAGGAACATTGTTCAGTCCTAAAATCTCAACCGGTGTAGAGGGACCGGCCTCCTTTATGCGGCGGCCATTGTCGTCGATCATCGCACGAACCTTTCCGTAGCTGCTGCCACAGGCGATGGGCTGACCTACCTTTAAGGTACCCTTTTGTACAAGAACGGTTGCAACAGCACCGCGTCCCTTATCTAACTGTGCCTCGATGACAAGTCCTCTTGCATTTCGCTTCGGATTAGCCTTCAGCTCTAATACCTCAGAGGTCAAAAGGATCATATCCAATAGGTTATCGATACCTTCCTTTGTATGTGCAGATACAGGACAAAAGATCGTGCTGCCGCCCCAATCCTCCGGAATCAGCTCATACTCTGAGAGCTCCTGCTTTACCTTATCGATATTGGCTGCAGGCTTGTCAATCTTATTTACTGCAACGATGATCTCTACACCGGCTGCCTTGGCATGGTTGATCGCCTCAACGGTCTGCGGCATAACGCCATCATCTGCAGCTACAACTAAAATCGCGATGTCGGTTGAATTGGCACCACGCATACGCATGGCGGTAAATGCCTCGTGACCGGGTGTATCTAAAAAGGTAATCTTTTGACCGTGTGTCGTCACAACATAGGCACCGATGGCCTGTGTGATTCCACCTGCCTCCTTGTCTGTGATCTTTGTATGACGAATCGCATCCAGCAGTGAGGTCTTACCATGATCTACGTGTCCCATAACGCAGACAACAGGAGCACGTGATACCATGGCAGAAGCATCCTCTTCTTCTTCCTTTAGAAGCTCTGCAATGACATCGACCTTCTCTTCCGGTTCTGCGATGAAATTAAATTCCAGGGCGATCTCCTCAGCCTCCTCGTAGCTGATATCGTTGTTAACAGTCACCATCTGACCCTTTAAAAACAGCTTCTTGATCAAAACTGATGCCTGTACCTTCATGCGATCAGCCAATTCCTTGATCGTCATATGCTCAGGAAGCGTGATCTGCTTGATGGTATCGTCTTCCTTTACGACCGGCTGAGCAGGTGCATTACGCTTCTTATGTCCTGTCTGCTTCTCTAAATTGATAAAGCGTTCCTGCTTTTTGCTTCCAAGCTTATCGTAATCCTTGCGATTGTTATTGTTTGCATTACCGTTTTTCTTGCGATTGTTATCGCGGCTATCCTTGGAGCGCACGTCAGAGGCAGGTGCCGCAGAGGCGTCCTTATGGAATCGATTTGTATCACGATCCGTTCGATTATTGCTCTGATTGTTTGGACGGTTACCGTTGAAGCGACCGTTCGTTCGATCCTTTCGCTCGCCTGAACTATTTCTGCTGCCCTGATTGCCGTCACGCTTCGGATGATCCTTTGTTTTACTCGGTCGTTCCACATTGACGCGTTCTCCGGTTAAACGAAGGCTAGGGCGCTCGCCCATCATACGATCAACTGCCGGACGCTGTTCTGCGACAGGCTTTGCCACACGCTCTCCGGTAGGTTTAGCTACGCGCTCTCCTGAGGGTCTAGCCACACGCTCCCCCGAAGGTCTAACCGGGCGTTCCCCTGCAGGTCTAACCACACGCTCCCCAGTAGGTCTAGCCGGGCGCTCTCCTGATGGTCTAGTTGGGCGATCTCCCGCAGGTCTAGCCGGACGGATGGGCTTTCTTCCCTGCATATTTCTACTGTTTTCAGGATTAAAAACCGCGGTAATGCTGGATTTTTTCTTCGGACGTTCCACACCACCCGCTGCAGGAGCTGCTTTTTTATCAGCGCTTTTCTGAGGCTTTGGGCGAGGTGTCGGTTTTTTGAAATCACTTTTCACCTTTTCGATCGCATCGTCACCTAGCGTACTCATATGACTACTGACTTCAATTTGATTATTTCTCAGAAAATCAATCAACGTGTTATTATCCACACCAATTTCCCTTGCAAGCTCATATACTCGTTTTGCCATAAACTAACTACCTCCGTGTATCATCTTTCGTTGCCTGTGCAGCTGATACCTCTGCACAAGCCTGCCATTTTTGGGTTACAGCCTTTGCCAGACTCTCATCCGTGATCGCAAGTGAGGACCGGTAGTTCTTTCCAATACAGCTGCCCAGGGTATCCTTGGTGCCGTAGAACAGAAGTGCTACATGATAAAAATCACTCATGTCACGGAATTTTTTTTTCGTATTTGCTGATGCATCCTCAGCTAAAACAACCAGATATGCGCTCTTTGACTTGACCGATTTTTCAGTAGCGAATTCACCGCTTACCAGCTTGCCTGCTTTAGCGGCGATTCCAAGCATAGACAGTACACGATCCGGTTTGCTGCAATTTTTATTCTCCTGCATCAGCTCTCTTCCATCTCCTTTTGTAAAGACGCATAAATTTCTTCGGGAATCTGCATGTGAAGGGAGCGTTCGAGTCCCTTCGAGCGAATGGCTCGGTTTAGGCATGCTCCGTTAGGACAGATATAAGCGCCACGTCCGTTTATGCGGCCGGTCTTATCCAGCAAAACCTCTCCATCATTCGTTCGAATCACTCGATACATGCGTCTTTTTTCATTCATCTCCCTGCAGCCGACACATTGGCGCATGGGAATCGATTTATTCGTCTGCGGCATGCTCACCATCCTCGGTATTGGCGTCGCTTTCTATATATTCACCGTCCTCATAATACTCACCGTTCTCGTCGTAGTATCCTTCGCCATCTTCATAATACTCGCCGTTCTCATCGTAGTACTCGTCATCGTCGTAGTACTCTTCATCCTCATAATCATTCTCATAGTCCATAAAGTCACCGGCCTCACGTGCCTGTGTCTCGGATTTGATGTCGATCTTGAAGCCGGTTAATCTGGCTGCCAGACGAGCATTTTGTCCTTCTTTTCCGATAGCAAGTGAGAGCTGATAATCCGGAACTACTACCTTCGCATTCTTCTCCTCTGCATCGGCGATGACAGAGATTACCTTTGCCGGGCTGAGTGCATTCTCGATTAGCATAGCAGGATTTTCATTCCAGGTAACGATATCGATCTTTTCACCGCGCAGCTCACTAACGATCGCATTAACTCTGGCACCATTCATGCCGACACATGCACCGACTGCATCGACATCCGGATCGTTTGAATAAACAGCGATCTTGGTTCGGCTGCCGGCTTCTCTTGCGATGCTTTTGATCTCGACAATGCCCTCTTTTACCTCAGTAACCTCTGATTCAAACAGACGCTTTACAAGCTCAGGATGTGTACGCGAAACTAGGATCTTTGGTCCCTTAGGTGTGAGCTTTACCTCCAGCACATATAGCTTGATACGCTCAGTCGGCTGGAATACCTCTCCCTTGACCTGCTCGTTCTCGGTTAAGATCGCATCGACCTTTCCTAAATTGATGCTGACATTCTTGCCAACATAGCGCTGTACAATACCGGTTACGATATCCTTTTCCTTGCTGTAATATTCGCTGAATAAAACCTTGCGCTCTTCCTCACGGATGCGCTGCAGGATTACATTTTTAGCACTCATGGTCGCAATGCGCCCAAACTCCTTGGAATTGATCTCATAGTTGACCACATCACCGAGCTCATAGCTTGAGTCAATCATCCTTGCACTAGACAGGCTCACCTCAAGCACCGGATCTGTCACATCCTCGACAACTGTTTTTTGCTGGTAAACATGATATTCACATGTCTCGGGATCCATATTGACCTTGATGTTGTCAGCCTTGCCAAAATGATTCTTGCATGCCTGCATCAGAGAATTTTCAATAGCTTCGATCAAGGTATCCTTGCTGATATTTTTCTCCTTTTCGAGTTCTTCAAGTGCTGTTAGTAAAGCGTTCTTCATTTTTCCTTTTTCCTCCTAAAAATCAATTGCCAGCCGAATCAGGGCAATCTCTGCTCTGGCAAAAGTAAGTTCTGTGTCATCTGCTGCAATTACAATATGTTCTGCATCAAAACGCTGTAAAATACCGAAAAACTGTTTTTCGTGGTTTATCGGACGGAAGGTATGAATCTCCACTTCTTCACCGATGCTTGCTGCTAAATGCTTATCCTTTTTTAATGGTCTGCCAAGCCCAGGAGAGCTCACCTCAAAAACATAGGAATCTGCGATAAAATCCCGTTCATCTAACAGAGGGTTCATCTCTCTTGCAACGATCTCACAATCGTCGACCGAAATGCCGCCCGGTTTATCAATATAAACCCGCAGGTAGTTGGTGCCTCCCTCCTTGACGTATTCCACGTCATAGAGTGAAAAATGATTTTTCTCAAGAATCGGCAGAAGCAGCTGCTCGGCTTGTGCTTCATAATCCTGTCTTTTTGACATCGTTTCACCTTCCTTTTTTGTGCCAATCAAAGAAATAAGAGTGGGCGTCAAACCCACTCTTAAGACTAATAACATATTTAACTGTGGTAAGTGTAGCACTTATGAATGACAAATGCAAGCTAAAAAAATTATTCCTCAAACAACGGTGTGGAAAAATACCGTTCTGCCGTATCCGGCAGCACCGTCACAACGGTTTTTCCGGGCCCTAGCTTTTTTGCCAGCTTACATGCAGCGGCAACATTCGTACCGCTGGAGATACCGCACATGAGTCCCTCTTCTCTGGCCAGGCGTTTTGCTGTATCGAGTGCTTCCGCATCGGATACTACATAAATATCATCGTAGATATTCAGATTTAAAATATCAGGGATAATGCCATCACCAATGCCCATCTGTAAATGGGTTCCAATAGTGCCCCCTGCAAGAATCGCAGCATTCTCCGGCTCAACTGCCCAGATCTCCACATCAGGATATTGTGCCTTTAATACCTCACCGATGCCTGTGATCGTGCCACCGGTACCTATGCCGGAGCAAAAACCGTCGATCGGTCCGGCTACCTGTTCCATAATCTCAAGTGCCGTATGATTTTTATGTGCCTTTACGTTATTGATATTTGCAAACTGTTGCGGCACAAAGACACGCGGATCTTTTTTTTGCATGCGTAGTGCCGTTTGAAGACATTCGTCGATGCAGGCACCGATATCTCCGGCATCATGAATCAGTAAAACATCTGCTCCATAATGTCGAATGAGCTTTCTGCGCTCCTCACTGACAGAATCCGGCATGATAATGACTGTCTTGTAGCCGCGCACTGCTCCGACAAGTGCCAGACCAATACCCTGATTTCCGCTGGTAGGCTCTACGATAATCGTATCCTGCCGGATGAGCCCCTCGCGCTCCGCTGCCTTGATCATGTTGAAGGCGGTACGTGTCTTGATCGAACCACCTACATTCAAGCCTTCAAATTTTACATAAATATCTGCACAGTCATCACCAACCATGCGCTGCAGCTTTACCATCGGTGTATGACCGACTGCCTCTAAAATATTATTATAGATCATATGGATACTCCTACATAGTTTTTATAAAGTAAAAAAGGATTTCTCTTTCGAGAAATCCTCTAGCAGTCCGTACGGGAATCGAACCCGTGTTTCCGCCGTGAGAGGGCGGCGTCTTAACCGCTTGACCAACGAACCGTGTATTATAATATCAAACGCATTCGTATATGTCAATAGGTTTTTAAAATTTTTTTAAAAAAATTTAAGACTCGTATCCGTTTGGATTATTCTTCTGCCATCGGAATGAATCTGCGCACATTTCACGGATACCAAGCGTTGCTTCCCATCCAAGCTCTTTTTTTGCCTTAGATGGATCGCAATAGCAGGTCGCGATATCACCCGGTCTTCGTGCAACGATCTCATAAGGGATCTTTATTTGATTTACCTCTTCAAAGGTTTTTACCAAATCAAGCACACTTACGCCTCGACCGGTGCCAAGATTATAGACACATAGTCCGGCATTCTCCTTAATCTTTTGTAGTGCACTGACATGACCGCGTGCTAAATCGACAACATGGATATAATCCCGTACGCCGGTACCGTCCGGTGTGTCATAGTCATCACCGAATACATTTAACTTCGGGCGCTTGCCGACAGCAACCTGTGTGATATAGGGCATGAGGTTGTTCGGGATTCCGTTTGGATTCTCTCCCATCGTACCGCTCTTGTGGGCACCGATAGGATTAAAGTAACGCAGTAGTATGACATTCCACTGAGGATCTGCCTGCTGCATATCACTTAGGATCTGCTCGAGCATGGATTTCGTCCAGCCATAGGGATTCGTACACTGTCCCTTCGGGCAGTTCTCTGTGATAGGAATCTCTGCCGGATCTCCGTATACGGTCGCAGAGGAAGAAAAAATGATGTTCTTGCAGCCGTGTGTACGCATGACATCCACGAGCGTCAATGTTCCTGCAATGTTGTTCTCATAATACTCCCAGGGCTTTTCCACGGACTCTCCGACTGCCTTTAAACCGGCGAAATGAATGCAGCAGTCAATCGATTCCTTTTCAAAAACCTCGTTTAAGCGCGCACGATCTAAAATATCGCCCTTATAAAAGGGAATCTGCTTTCCGGTTAAGGCTTCTGCCCGTCGCAGGGATTCTTCGCTTGAATTGCTTAGATTATCGTATACGACAATCTCATAGCCGGCATCTAAAAGCTCGATACATGTATGGCTGCCGATATAGCCGGCACCACCGGTGACTAAAATAGACATCTGTTTACCACCTTTCTTTTTTTACTAGTGTAACCTATTTTGTATAAAAAAACAGAAAAAAATGTAAATGAAACATGGAAATATGTTGCGTGACGTTTTATAATACAATATATCTAACACGAGGAGTAATGCCATGCCCACAACTGATACCACCAATCATTATAAAAATTCCTATAAGGTTACAAAAAATGCACTTGTATCCCTATCCGTTTACAATGTCGGATGTCAAAAATGCGATGCGCTCTATCAGTGGGGACCCGGCGTGCGGGATCATTATCTGATTCATTATGTGATCTCGGGCTGCGGGCACTATAAGCTGGGAAAAAACAGCTATACCTTACATGCAGGTGATACCTTTCTCGTTTATCCGAATACCGAGGTTACCTACTATGCGGATGTGGATGATCCATGGGAATACGCATGGGTTGGTTTCAACGGCAGCGATGCGCTCCCGATTTTAAATGCAACGGATTTTACGATAGAACAGCCCTATATCCTTTCTACACCACTTAAAGATCAGATACTGCATCAATTGCTCTGTATCTATGAAGTGCGTGGCAATGAATTCGAACAGGCCGTTGAGATGACAGGGCGGCTCTATACGGCGCTGTCCTTGTTTATGCAGGGAGCCGTCAAAAAAATGCCGCAGACCTCCTATGAGAGCTACGTACAAAAAGCGACCTCCTTTATCAGCTCACATTATTCCTACCCGATTACGGTAGAGGATGTGGCCGCCTACGTCGGATTAAGCAGAAGCCATCTGTTTCGTTCCTTTGAAAAGGTACTATCCTGTTCACCGAAGGAATATCTGACCTCGTATCGCATTCGTCAGGCCTGTGCTCTGCTCGGACAAACGGATCTTTCCATCACAGCGATCGCTAATTCGGTTGGCTTTGAAAATAACCTCTATTTCTCGAAGGCCTTTCACAAGGCAAAGGGGATCGCTCCAAAGGGCTATCGTGATGCGATCCGCATCGAAAAAAAATAAAGAAAAAGGTGCCGGAAATCCGACACCTTTTTTATGCCATATTAAGCTAATTTTGCTTTTGCCATCTCAGCTAATGCTGCAAAGCCCTCTGCGTCATTGACAGCAAGCTCTGCTAACATCTTACGGTTCATATCTACACCGGCTAATTTTAAGCCATGCATCATTCTGCTGTAGGATAAGCCGTTCATACGCGCTGCAGCATTGATACGAGCGATCCATAACTGACGGAACTGTCTCTTTTTCTGCTTACGTCCTGCATAGGAGCTGGTCAGTGCTCTCATAACAGACTGCTTTGCAATACGATACTGCTTAGAACGGGCTCCTCTGTAGCCCTTTGCTAATTTCAAGGTACGATTATGCTTTTTACGTGCGTTTAAACCACCTTTAACTCTTGCCATTTCTTATGTCCTCCTTCACAAACTCTTACAGATAAGGTAAGATCTTCTTCATTGTCTTTACATTTGTAGCATCGGTCATCGTTGCCTGTCTTAAATTTCTCTTACGCTTTGTAGATTTCTTGGTTAAGATATGGCTCTTGTAGGCTTTGTTTCTCTTTAAGTTTCCGCTACCGGTTTTTGAAAAACGCTTTGCAGCAGCTCTTTTTGTTTTGATCTTAGGCATGATAAATTCCTCCTTTAATGTTTCTTTATTTTTTCTCTCCAAGCACCATAGCCAGGCTTCTGCCCTCTTGCTTTGGTGCTTTTTCAACGACTGCAATATCGGCCAGCTGTGCTGCAATATCGTCTAATATATGACGACTCTGCTGCATATGTGCCATCTCTCTGCCTCGGAAACGAAGTGTGATCTTGACCTTATTTCCTTTTCCGATGAATTTTCTGGCAGCATTGATCTTAGTATTCAGATCATTGGAATCAATATTCGGAGAAAGACGTACTTCCTTAAGCTCGACGGTCTTTTGCTTCTTTCTCGCATCCTTTTCCTTGCGTGCAAGCTCATAACGGTACTTTCCGTAATCGACGATCTTGCATACAGGCGGCTTTGCCGTAGGCGCGATCTTAACCAGATCAAGCTCTGCTTCATCCGCAAGGCGCATAGCCTCCTTGATCGGCATAACTCCTAACTGATCTCCGTTTTCTCCAATTACACGAACCTCCTTGTCACGGATCTGTTCGTTGATCATTAATTCGCTAATGACACCACACCTCCATTTTTGTATTTTGTAATTGCTCAGTTGACTTTCTATACAGTCCGATAAACAGCCTGGTATCCGTTATAATAAAAAATGGATACAACACCTGTATCCACGATAATCATTCGACATATGAAAAATAGGTCGTAAAATCTGTCCAATCCTCTAATCTCTACATCGAATCTATATAAACCCAAGTCACGCGCTTGTGCTAAGGTGAGAGTGGATACTCTGCTTGCTGTTTTCAACTCAATTAAGATACCACAGTAAATAACCTCCGTCAAGCGTTTTTTGTGTTTTTATATATTTTTTTGACGGATTATGATAATCTAGTAGTATTAGGAAAGGAGTCAACCATGGACACACGAATCATTGATCTGCATGTACACTCAAACGCCTCTGACGGAACACTCTCTCCAAGCGAGCTTGTTGATGAAGCCAAAAAGGCAGGTCTTTTTGCTTTTGCTCTAACTGACCACGATACAACAGATGGAATAAAAGAAGCAAGGGAGGCAGCGAGTAAAGCAGGCATCGAGCTCATCTCCGGAGTGGAGCTGTCGACCGAATACGAAGGAAAAGAGATTCATGTACTAGGTCTGTGCATCGACGAAAACGAGCCCTCACTGCAAAAAAGGATGGCAGCTTTTCGCACCGGCCGAGATAACCGAAATATCTATATGTTAGAAAAGCTGCGTAACGCAGGCTTTGATATTACGATCGAGGATTTGCAGGCGCGTTTTCCTGATGCCGTACTTACAAGAGCGCATATTGCCAGATTTTTGCTGGATCAGGGAGCGATTCCTGATATGAAGACCGCTTTTACAAGGTATATTGGTGATGACTGCCCCTGCTATGTTCCGCGGGAAAAGATCACTCCCATGGAAGCCGTAAGCTTTATTTTAGAGGCCAGAGGCATTCCGATACTTGCACATCCTGTCATGTATCATATGAAAAAAGAGCAGCTGCTTCGTATGCTTCAGGAAATGAAGGCATGCGGTCTATGTGGCATCGAGGCTATATATAGTGAAAACACACCGGCAGACGAACAGCTCTATAAGGAGATAGCTCGTTCGCAGGGTCTGCTCATCTCCGGCGGCTCTGATTTTCACGGAAGCAATAAGCCTGATCTATATCTGGGAAAAGGTCGCGGCAGACTTTTTATCCCGTATGCGCTCCTAGCTGGCATTAAAGAAAAAAAGGCCGAGCTATTCGGTTAGGCAAGCACAAATCGCTCGATAACCTCGGCAATCGCACCACCGTTGTTAGTCTCCTTTGTCACATAATCAGCGATTTTTTGTACGTTAGGATTGGCGTTTGCGACTGCTACTCCGATTTTGGCAGCCTGTATCATCTCCACATCGTTTGTCTCATCTCCGATAGCGATAGTATCTGCCGGATCAACACTAAGCAGAGCAGACAAAAAATCAATACCGGTCTGCTTTGATACACCCTCCGGCACAATCTCTAAATATTGTGGGCAGGAAAAGAGCATTCGACATTTTCCGCGTACAAAGTCCTTCTGACTTTCACGAAACGCAACAAGCCTGTCATGATCCGTCAAATGAATCACGATCAGCTTGCATGGCTCTTTTGTCAGATGATCTAATACATCCTCCCGTGGAGCGGCTTTAAGGTTTGTGCGGCTCGCATAATAGGCAAGCTCCTCGGTGGCCTTTTTTGTCAAAATCTCTTCATTTTGATAGGTGTGAATATAGAGACCTGCCGCATCAGCACGTGCAAACAGCTCTCTGGTCAGCTCAAGCGACAGAGTCCTTTTTGCCAACACCTTTTTTTGAAAGCAATCATACACATGTGCACCATTGTAGGATACCATGTAGCAGCCGGGTGTATTAAGGCCGAGTGAGTCGGATACTTTTCTTGCACTTTCAAACGGCCGGCCGGTTGCGATCACAAATGAATGCCCGGCCTTTGTCGCACGCAAAATCGCCTCACGGTTTTGCGGTGTGATCTGCTTTTTATCATCTAGAAGCGTACCATCTAGATCAGAAAATATAATTTTACTCATAGCTACCTCTATTTCGGTTCAGCAGGAATAAACATACGCTTTTGCAGCACGTCCTCATCATAGGTATTTGCCGCGAGCGCTTCCTCGCAAAACTGTGTTTGTGAATTTACTTGTACCTTTCCTCGTTTGTCAGGCTTGACATATGTTCCATCTGCCTGCAACAGATGTGCCTTCACATTATCTAAAAGCTCCACTTCTAAAATATGACGAACCTCTTTTTGCAGCGCTTCATCTAATACCGGGAATATGATCTCTACACGGCGATCCAGATTACGAGGCATCCAGTCGGCACTACCCATGTAATATTCTTCGTTTCCATTGTTATAGAAATAGAAAATGCGGCTGTGCTCCAAGAAATTCCCGACGATCGAGCGCACGCGTATATTCTCACTCACACCAGGAATGCCAACCCTTAGGCAGCATATCCCGCGCACGATAAGGTCGATTTGTACACCGGCAGCCGAAGCCTCATACAAGGCAGCTATGATCTGTTGATCGCAAAGGGAATTCATCTTTGCCTTGATATGTGCTTCCTTTCCTGCTTTTGCATAATTTGTCTCACGGGCAATGAGCTTTAAAAATTTTTTGCGCATCCAGATCGGTGCAACAACCAGATGATTCCAGCTAAGAGGCTCGCTATAACCTGATAACATATTAAATACCGCGGTCGCGTCCTCTCCGATCGCCTCTGAGCAGGTGAAAATACCGCAGTCCGTATATAGCTTTGCCGTGGAATCGTTATAGTTTCCTGTTCCAAGATGCACATAACGGCAGATGCCGTTTTCTTCCTTTCGTACGACCAAGGCGATCTTGCTGTGCGTTTTTAGTCCTACCAGACCATAAATGACATGACAGCCGGCCTTTTCGAGCTTCCTTGCCCAGACGATATTATTTTCCTCGTCAAAGCGCGCCTTTAATTCGACAAGCACTGTTACCTGCTTGCCATTTTCTGCTGCCTGGGCGAGCGATGCGATGATCGGTGAATTGCCGCTCACTCGATACAGCGTCTGCTTGATCGCAAGGACCTGCGGATCAGCAGCAGCCTGTCTGATAAAATCAACCACCGGCTGAAAGCTCTGATATGGATGATGCAGCAGTATGTCTCCCTGTTTGATGGCGTCAAAAATATTATCAAAGCCATAAAGCTTTGGATTTTTTTGTGGCTGGTACGGTACGTAGCGCAGCGCATCCTTGCCCTCTAAGCCATATAGCTTCATCAAAAAGGTCAGATCAATCGGTCCGTTTAGCTTAAAGATATCCTCGTTTGCAACGTCAAGCTCTTTTTTTAGAATAGTAAGCAGCTCCTTATTGATAGAGCTCCCTACCTCTAAACGAATGACCTCTCCCCACTGTCTCTTCTTTAGCTGCTTTTCGATTTCCTTTAGAAGATCATTGGCCTCATCCTCATCAATTGGCAAATCTGCATTTCGCATAATCCTATATGGGCTGGTACATAATACTTGATAGTTTGAAAATAGTGCTCCGATGTTATGGATGATCAGCTGCTCTAATAGCAAAAATGCATATTCATCAGCAGAATCCGTCGGAAGCGGAATGAGCCGCGGCAGTACGGAAGGTACCTGTACGGTTGCAAAAACATTTTCCTCCTCCTTTTGGATGAGTGCAGCGATATTTAAGGATTTGTTGCGAATAAGCGGGAAGGGTCTCGAGGCATCTACCGCCATAGGAGTTAACACCGGATAGACAATCTCCTCAAAATACTGCTGTGCTGCGACATATTGCATATCATTTAAAGCATCCATCGTCTCATAGATATAGATTCCCTGTGCCTTTAATTGAGGCAAGGCAGAGCGGTTATAGGTCGAATATTGCTGCTCTACGAGCTGGCGCGTCTCTCGATTGATCGCCTCGAGCTGCTCAGTGGCAGTCAAGCCGGCGAGATCTCTCTTTTTGTATTTGGCATGTACCATATCCTTTAAGGATGCGACACGCACCATGAAAAATTCATCTAAATTGGATGAGGTAATGCTGATAAATTTGATTCGCTCTAAAAGAGGGATCGATTTGTCACGGGATTCGCTTAACACACGCTGATTAAATTTAAGCCAGCTTAGTTCACGATTCTCAAAATATTCTTCATTTGCATAATTGATGCTTTTTTCTTTGTCCATACTTCCTCCTTACGGATATTTAGCCGGTTATGCAGTTGTATTGTTTACTCCGAAACATCAAAGATTCTTTTTTCCTTTACAACCGGACGGATACTAAATACATCCTCAAACATGCAAGCCTTTGTATCAAACATCGTTCGTTCAAGCATCAGTCCATCTGCCGTCTCAACAGCAATCACAAGCTGCTTTCCCTTTAACGTGACACGAACATTTTTAAATTTTTGCTTGTGGCTGCGATCCATTGCATTTGCCACACGCAATATCGCTGCGCACTTTGCGACGATCAAATAGCTCTCCTTATCCAGCGCATCATCGAGCTGTTCATAGGGAACTAACGGATATGTATTGTATTTGACTATGCTGGCTACAATCACACGATCCTTGTGCGAGAGTCCTAAGATCTCTGATGCAAGGATAATATCATAGGCGCATTGCGGTGCATTGGCAAAGCTGATGTATTTTCCACAGTCATGCAGCAGCGCTGCTGTCTGCAGCAGCAGTCTCTCATGCTTTGACAGGCCATGGATCTTTTTCGTTGCATCATAGATTAAGGTACTCATCTCCGCTAACGCATCGATGTGCGGCGAATAGCTCATGTAACGCATCGATAGGGCATGCGCAGCCGATAGCACATCCTGATCAAAATCATGTGCCGGCTTTAGATATCGGTTACGCAGTGCATAATCATAGACGATTCCATCACTGATGTCGATGCCAGGTACCCATACAGAATCCGCCGAAAGTGCCTCAATTATCCTGCGATATAAGATCACAGAGGCTGTCAACAGCCGGTCGGATTCGTTAGAGAGATTTAATTCCTCTGCAATCTGTTCATTGTCCATTTTTTCTAAGTGCTTTAGATATTTAGACAGCTTGGCGGCATCGACCGTGCAATTATCCAGATTTTTGTCCATGCAGTGCAACAGCTCACTACTGTAATCACCGGTTAGGATCAGATATTTTATCGATCCTTTTTGGTGGTACTGTGCCTGAAAAACACTAAGCTCCTTATCGATGAGCTCCTTCATCTGTTTTCTGATATGCTCCGGCCGAAGTCTCTCGCCGGAAAACAGCTGCGTGAGTCGCATCGTGCCAAGCACGAGATGCTGTGTAGTCAAAACATCTCCATGCACAAACAGGGTGATTTGCAGCTCTCCGCCACCGACATTGACAAAGGCAGCCCGTTCTTCGATCATGCGATTGAATTCAGGCCTTGCGGTTGCGCATTGATAGGATAAAAAACGATGCTCGGAATTGCTCAAAAGCAGCAGGCGAAAACCGGTACGCTTCTGTATCTGATCGAGCACAAACAAATAATTTGCAGCCTGATAAAGAGCAGGACCTGCATAGGCCGCACAATCATCGACATGATAGGAATCGCATACCTTGCGAAAGGCAAGCAATCTCTCACACAAATCGTCCATTCGCTCGACACCGAGCTTTTTTCCGTAAAATGCATCGCGTCCGAGCTCTACGCGGCTTCGCAGAAAATCGATACATCGAACCTTCTTTTTTTCCGAAATCTCAAATAGCTTCAGGCTCACCTCATAGGAGCCGACATAAATGGCTGCAAAGGTTTTCACACTCATCGCTACCTCTCCTTTTTAATAATTACCAAACACCATGAAATCTGAGGCCTCTGCTGCAAGTCCCTTAAGTGCATTCTCTACGGCAGGATCCGTCAGATTCCCGTCAAAATCGATAAAAAACTGGTATTCCCAGCTGGCATCCGGAATCGGACGTGACTCGATACTCGTCAGATTCAAGCCATTAAATATAAAATGACTCAGGGCATGATATAGTGCACCGGATGCATGGGATAGCCTCACACAGATGCTGATCTTTCCGGCACCTGCGATATATTCTTTTTTACGGCTTACAATGATAAAGCGTGTCGCATTGCTGCTGCTGTTTTGAATCTCTTCTTCTAGTATCTGAAGCCCATAAAGCTCACTAGTCAGGCGACTGGCGATCGCAGCCTGAGAAGGATTGGCATCGTCACATACTTTTTTCGCTGCTACAGCTGTGTTTTTTTGTGAAATAATCTCAATCTGAGGATGCTTTTCCAAAAACAGGGTGCATTGTGATAATGCCTGCGGATGGGAATAGATCGTCTTTATATCGGAAAGAGCGGCACCGGGCAGGGCAAGCAGGCAATGATTGATCGGTATTGTTATCTCGCCGATGATGCAAAAGCCATATTCTCTCAGCAGATCATAGTTTTCTGCCACAATGCCTGCCGTGGAATTTTCAAAGGGAAGCACGGCAAAATCTGCCTGTCCCTCTTTTATCGCTTCCATCGCATCCCGCCAGGTCGGAACATGAAAATGTGCCTGATTTTTGCCAAAATATGACAGCAGTGCCAGATGCGCATAGGCGCCCTCTACACCCTGGTATACTACACGGATATGATCGGTATCTAATTTTTCTATCTGCTTAAACCCAAAATCAAAGGGCTCTTCCTTTTCTGCGAGCAGCTGATATTGTTTTTTTCGGCTTGTCGCCATAATCTGCTCAAAAAGCTCTCGTACACCGACCTTTAAAAACGGAGTATCGACTAAAGCCATCAGCGCCTCTAGTTTACTCCTTTCTCTCTCCTTGTCAAGCACCGCCTTGCCGGTGGCTATCTTGTATTCTGCGACCTTGGTCGTCAGCTGCATTCTTTTTTCATAAAGCGCGACCATCTGCTCATCAATCGCATCAATGTCTGTTCGAATCTCTGATAAATCCTTCATGCTTTGTCCGTCCTTGTGTCATACCAGATCAAACAGGCTGATCTGATTTGTGGCAGGCAGATCGCCAAACATACCCATATCTGCCATGTTTTCTATGATTTTTTGTGATACCTTCGTGCGCTGCCTGAAATCATCGCGTGATAGAAACGGTCCGTCCTTTGCAGCTTCTACTACTGTATCAGCAGCCGTATCACCCATGCCGTCGATCGTATTTAAGGCAGCCATGAGCTTACCGTCGATGATCTGAAAATATCTGGCACTTGCCCTGTAAATGTCAATCGGCATAAATTCAAAGCCTCTGGCATACATCTCCTGCACGATACGCATATCACGATAGCTATCCTGCTCAACCGGTGAGAGCTTTTTATTTTCCTTTGCCGCCTCAGCGCTGCGCCGCTCATAATCCTGCATATAGTAATTTAATCGCTCCTTGCCCATACACATCGTTTCGTAGTTAAAGGCCTTTGCGCGTATGGAGAAAAATGCCGCATAGTAGGCGAGCGGGTAAAACACCTTGCAGTAGGCGATGCGCCAGGCCATCATAACATAGGCTACCGCATGCGCCTTCGGGAACATATATTTGATCTTTTCACAGGACCAGATATACCAATCCGGTACATTATGATCGAGCATATCCTGCTTCCATTCAGGCCATTTGTCACATTTTCCCTTTGCGACCATGCCCTTTCTAACTGCCTCCATGATCTTGAAGGATTCCTCTGATTCTACTCCCATACCTATTAGATAGGTCATGATATCATCACGCGTACAGATACAGGTAGAGATGGTTGCCTTTCCCTCCTTTATAAGCGTCTGTGCATTACCAAGCCATACATCTGTACCGTGGGATAGTCCGGCTATACGCACCAGATCGGAAAATTCCTTTGGCTGTGTATCGATGAGCATGCCCATGGCAAAATCCGTGCCAAACTCCGGAATACCAAGTGCACCGAGCGGACAGCCACCGATATCCTCCGGTGTTATCCCTAGTGCACTCGTATTTTGAAACAATGACATCACGCTCTGATCATCGAGTGGTATCTTTTGCGCATCGATGCCTGTCAGATCCTCTAGCATACGAATCATCGTCGGATCATCGTGCCCTAATATATCCAGCTTTAACAGGTTATGATCGATCGAATGATACTCAAAATGTGTCGTGATCGTATCGGTCGTCATATCATTGGCAGGATGCTGTATCGGTGTAAAGGAATTGATCTCATCTCCTACCGGCAATACAACGATGCCTCCCGGGTGCTGACCGGTCGTTCGTCTGACACCGACACAACCGGATAGGATACGCTCGATCTCACAGCTTCGCTTGTGCTCGCCGCGCTCTTCAAAATATTTTTTTACATAGCCATAAGCAGTTTTTTCTGCCAGCGTACCGATCGTTCCGGCACGAAACGTCTGTCCGGCTCCAAAAATAACCTCTGTGTATTTGTGCGCCTTGCTCTGGTAATCACCGGAAAAATTCAGATCGATATCAGGCTCTTTATCTCCCTTAAAGCCAAGGAAGGTCTCAAAGGGAATATCAAAGCCGTCTTTTTCAAGCTTTTCTCCGCAATTCGGGCAGATGCGATCCGGCATATCACATCCTCCGCGTCCTGCATATTCCTTCACCTGCGGGGAAGTAAAATCTGAAAAATGACATTTTTTACAATAATAGTGCGGGCTTAATGGATTGACCTCTGTGATACCGGACATCGTTGCCACAAAGGAGGAACCGACAGATCCACGGGAGCCTACCAGATAACCGTCCTCATTAGACTTCCAAACGAGCTTTTGCGCGATAATATACATGACGGCATAGCCGTTTCCTATGATGGAATTAAGCTCACGCTCTAGCCGGCTTGATACTATATCAGGTAGATTTGGCCCATAAATTTCGTGTGCTTTGTTGTAGCAGATGTCACGCAGCATTTGATCTGAATTTTCTATGACAGGAGGACATTTATCCGGACGTACCGGAGAGATCCTCTCACACATATCAGCGATTTTATTTGTATTGGTAATGACTACCTCTTCAGCCTTTTCACTGCCGAGATACTGAAATTCTGAGAGCATCTCCTCTGTCGTCCGATAATAAAGAGGTGCCTGCTCATCTGCATCCGAAAAGCCCTTTCCTGCCATGATAATGCGCCGGTAGATCTCATCCTCCGGATTTAAAAAATGTACATCGCACGTCGCTACGACGAGCTTTTTAAAATCCTCACCCAGCTGAACGATCTGCCTGTTTAGATCCTCTAAATCCTCCACACAATTAACCGGACTTTTCTCATCCCGCAGCATGAAAGCATTGTTTCCGATGGGCTGAATCTCTAAATAGTCGTAAAAATCCACGATTCTGGCGATTTCCTCTGCTCCTCTGCCGTTTAAAAGCGCCTGATAGAGCTCTCCTGCCTCGCATGCACTGCCAAGCAGCAGACCCTCGCGGTATTTTTGCAGCTCGCTTTTTGGAATACGTGGTCTGTTGTGATAGTAGATCAAATGCGACATGGAAACCAAACGGTATAAATTCACGCGTCCGATGTCATTTTTCGCCAATAAAATGGCATGATATGTAGGCATCTTGCAGATTGCTGCAGCATCCGCAATGCCTGCCTCATTTAACGCAGCAAGAGAATCGATATGTCTATTATGCAGCATATCGATAAATTTAACAAAAATATCTGCCGTGCAGGCGGCATCATCAACAGCACGATGATGATGATCGAGTGATACACCAACTGCCTTTGCTACGCTATCGAGCTTATAACGATTCAGCTGCGGCAGCAGGAAACGAGCTAAGGCAACCGTATCAATTACGGTAAAATTGCAAGGTAGTCCAATATCTTCACAGTTTTTTTGTATGAAGCTCATGTCAAATTCTGCGTTGTGTGCAACTAAAACGGCATCCTTGCAAAATTCCATAAATTCCGGTAATACTTCTTCTATACCAGGAGCAGGAAGCACCATATCATCGCGAATGCCTGTAAGCTCCTCGATCTGGAAGGGAATTGGTACCTTAGGATTAACAAAGGTAGAAAAGCGCTCTGTAATGGCACCACGCACTACCTTAACCGCACCGATCTCAATGATCTTATTTTTTTTAGGGCTAAAGCCTGTAGTCTCCAGATCAAATACGACAAAGGTACCGGTGAAATCCTGACATGTCGCATGCTTAACGATTTGCTTGGTATCATCTACCAGATATGCTTCTACGCCATAGATTAGCTTTAAATCGGCATCCTTTGGTAAATCGTGATTGGCAACAGGAAAGGCCTGAACGGCGCCGTGGTCTGTGATAGCCAGACTTTTATGTCCAAAGGCGATGGCCTGCTGCATGATATCCTTTACATCGGAGACACCATCCATATCACTCATCTTTGTATGGCAGTGAAGCTCTACTCGTTTTTTTACGGAATGATCCATTCGTTTTGTCGTAAAATCCGGTATTTTTTTGATGCCTGTGATGGAGGCGACAGTCAGCTCATGATCAAATTTATCGAGCATGGCGATGCCCTTTAGCTTGATAAAGCTGCCTACCTTTAGCTTGCTTTTTAAATCCGCAAGCTCTTCATTTTTTGTAAAAAGCTTTACAACCAGTGAATCTGTAAAATCTGTGATCGTAAGAAAAAGAATTGTTTTTTCGCCGCGGATCTCTCGCTCATCTGTCGAGGTGATCTTGCCGCGAATCACGACATCTCCGATCTCCCCTTGAATCTTTGCGATAGGTAGGGACTCTGTATCTTCAAAATCTCGTCCGTAAAAGACATCCGGATTGTCGGATTTTTTCTCGAAGAATCGTTTCTTTTTTTGATCTTCTACAATCGTTTTTTTCGGTTGTGCTTTCTTGCTTTCCTGCTTTTCTTCTTTTTTTTGTTTTTCTGTATTTTCCGTATCATCCTTTGGCATAGTAAGAAGTGTAGAATCGTCCTCTCCTGCCTCACGGGAGACTATGCCCTGTGAAATACTTTGCACCGTAAGTGCGATCTTTTGATCTGCTTCCTCCATAAAACCTGTCTGCTGCTTTGGCTTGTAGGAAAGCTCGATGATAAGTGTCAGACCACAGCGATCACAAAAGATCCGTTCTAACAGATCAATAAGCTCTTCTCCACGATCTCTTGCAAGCATTGTATCGGGCAGCTGCACCATCAAATGCGTATCATCTGAAAAATCCAGCGTGGCAGAACGATAAAGACTGCATAAAATGGCAGAATAATGCTTTAATTCCAGACGAATGCTGTCCTCATAGACCGATAGCAGTGTTTTTGGTGTATACTGCGCAGAGAGCAGGTAGTGCTCTCTTATCTTAACCGTCAACTCCCTGCTCCCAAATATCTGTTTATGAATATCCTGCTCAAGTCCTAAAATATATTTTTTCGGAATCAATCGTGTTGAGGACAGATCGATCCGATATGTATCTCTCGCATGGTTTGTGCTGATCTTTTCAATCTGTGTATTGAAAAGCATTCCCCGAAGCTCTTCATCAATCTGAAGCGTCGGAAATACATCAAAAAATGCCTTTGCCACTAGTTTTCACCCCAATGCTCCAATTCATCCTGCAGTGCCTGTAATAGCTTATCCTCCGGCACCTTTTTAAGTATCTCTCCGTGTCGGATCAATAAGCCTTCACCATTTCCACCTGCCACACCAAGATCTGCCTCTTTTGCTTCACCCGGTCCGTTTACGACACAGCCCATCACAGCTACCTTGATATCCAGTGGATAATTCTCTACGAGTTGTTCGACCTTTTCTGCCAGCGAGATCAGATCAATCTGCGTGCGTCCGCACGTCGGACAGGATACTACCTCGATACCGCCCTTTCGCAGTCCGAGTGTTTTCAGTATCATCCGTGCACATTTGATCTCATCAAGCGGCGCACCGGTTAGGGAAACACGAATCGTATCTCCGATGCCCTGCGATAAAATAAGTCCCAGGCCAATCGATGATTTTACGGTTCCGCGAAGCAGAGTTCCTGCCTCTGTGATGCCGACATGAAGCGGATGATCTGTTTGCTTTGCTATAAGCTCATGGGCGCGGACACACATCAATACATCCGAGGATTTGATGCTGATCACCAGATTGTCGTAATCTAAGGCTTCGATCAGCGCTACCTTATCAAGGGCACTCTCCACAAGTCCCTCCGGTGTCACTCCGCCATATTTTTCCAGGATCGGCTTTTCTAAAGAGCCGCTGTTTACACCGACACGAATCGGAATATTCCTATCTCTTGCACAGTCAACGACTGCACGGATGCGATCTTTATCTCCGATGTTTCCGGGATTTATGCGAATCTTATCCGCACCATGCTCCATGGCGGCGATCGCTAAGCGATAATCAAAATGAATATCTGCTACAAGCGGAATATGAATGCTTTTTTTGATTTCGGAAAGTGCCTCTGCCGCCTCCATATTCATGACTGCACAGCGAATGATCTCACAGCCTGCTCTCTCCAGCTCTAAAATCTGTGCTACCGTGTCGGCTACGTTTTGTGTTTTTGTATTTGTCATTGACTGAATCAGGATCGGATGCTCTCCTCCGATGAAGCGATCACCGATCTGTACGGTTTTTGTATGCATACGCATTGTATTACCTCGTTTTAAATGAATAGTTTTCTTATGTCATTTCCCATAATAAGTACCATAAGTACAAGCAGCACGATCAGACCGATAAAATGCACCATGCCCTCCTTTTGCGGATCGAATCGCTTGCCGCGGATCGCTTCTATGATGAAAAATACCAGCCTGCCTCCGTCTAATGCAGGAAGCGGCAAGAGATTCATCACACCAAGATTGGCTGATAGTAAAATCGCCATATTCAGCATATTTAAAAATACATAATAAAAACCGTCAGCCTTGCTCTGCGTATAGGTATCTCCGATGGATTTTACTATACCTACAGGGCCTGAGAGATCATTCATATTCAGCTGTCCGGTTACAAGCTTTCCGAGACTTTGTACGGTCGTTGAAATCCAGTAGCCCACCTCGTAAAAGCTGTAGCGCAGCACACGAAGGGGACCTGTTTTTATACGACCGACACTGCCCTGAAAGCCAATCAGATTGCGTCCGCTCTCCTCATCATAGGTAGGGCATATGGTCGCTTTTTTTTGCTCGCCGTCATGCTCCCAGGTCACTTCTATCGTTTCATTTTCATGGAAATAGGTATAGATACTGATTTCACGATAAAAATGAATCGATTTGTGATTCAGCTTTAATATGGTATCACCGTCTTTAATGCCGGCAGCTTCTGCAGCAGAGTTTTCCATAACATGAGCGACAATCGGTTCATCGATGCCTGCCGCACCTAGTATAATGATAGAAAATACCCATGCCAGAATAAAATTAAAAAATGGTCCTGCAAAAACGATTGAAAACCTCTGCCATACACTTTTCTTGCCAAAGGCTCTCGTGGAAGTACTCTCATCATCCTCGCCCTCCATCATGCAGGCACCTCCAAAGGGCAACAGCTTAAGCGAATAAAACGTCTCGCCCTTATGAAAGCCTATGATCGTAGGACCCAGTCCAAGGCAAAATTCATTGACCTGTACATCATTTGCCTTTGCAAACAGAAAATGTCCCAGCTCATGGAATAAAATGATCAAACTAAATAAAATAATTGCAATGATAATATTCAAGCTACCACCTGCTTCCTACAAATTCCTTTACCTGTGCCTCAGTCGCAAGAATCGCATCCACATTCGGAGTCTGGATATAAGCGATGCGCTCCATGCTCTCTGCGATGATTTCCGTGATCTGCAAATAAGAGATCTTCTCCTGTAAAAACAGGGCGACTGCCGCTTCGTTCGCTGCATTGAATACGGTTGGCATATTACCGCCGCGTTTCATGGCAGTACGTGCGAGAGAAAGTCCAATAAACGTATCCATATCCGGTCTCTCAAAGGTAATCGAGCCAAGCGAAGCAAAATCCAGACGCTTCGTCTCCATCGGCTTACGCTTTGGATAATACAGAGCATATTGAATGGGCAGACGCATATCCGCAGTGCCAAGCTGTGCGATAATACTGCCATCCGTGAACTGAACCATGGAATGAATGACGCTCTGCGGCTGAACTACAACCTCGATTTGGTCAAGCTCCACACCAAAGAGCCACTTTGCCTCCATCACCTCAAGTCCCTTGTTTACTAGAGTAGCGGAATCTACTGTGATTTTTTTGCCCATCGACCAGTTCGGATGTTTCAAGGCATCAGCAAGTGTCACCGTCTCCAATTCTTTTTTTGTTTTCCCTCTAAACGGTCCGCCGGATGCAGTCAATAAAAGCTTTTCGATCGGATTGTTCTGTTCGCCGTTTAAGCATTGAAAGATCGCAGAATGCTCACTGTCCACCGGAAAAATCGATACGCCGTATTCCTTTGCTAACGGCATGATCAGATGCCCTGCTGTAACGAGTGTCTCCTTGTTGGCTAGAGCGATATGCTTTCCGGATTCGATCGCTGCGATCGTAGGACGAAGCCCCAGCATACCAACAATAGCAGTCACTAGTATCTCACTATCTGCATCTGTGGCAACTGCAAGCAGTCCATCCATGCCAAAATGTACCGTAATATTCAAATCACAGATGCGTCCCTTTAGCTCTCTTGCATCCTTTTCCTCCCATACAGCCACATGACGCGGTAAAAATTCACGAATCTGCTGTTCAAATAAATCAATATTATGTCCTGCTGACATCGCACTAACCTGCAGGTCGCCCTGTGTACGAACAACGTCCAGGGTTTGTGTACCGATCGAACCGGTCGAGCCGAGAATCGCTATCTTTCTCATAAAAAATCTTCCTTTCAAGAGAAGTAATACGCCAGAAAATAAATCACCGGTGCAGTAAAGATCACGGAATCAAACCGGTCTAACACACCACCGTGACCTGGAATGAGTCTGCCATAATCCTTGACTGAAAAGCAACGCTTGATGGCAGAGGCTGTGAGATCTCCGACCATGGATATACATGCACCGACAGCAGAGATGACGGTTAATACCCAGATTTTTGTATAGGTAATATCCATCTGATTTGAAAAAAGGAAGGCATACAGATGTGTCAGAAGCATCGTGCCTATGACTCCGCCAATCGCTCCCTCTACGGATTTTTTCGGTGAGAGCACCGGAGACATCTTATGCTTTCCAAGCAGCTTTCCTACGCAGTAGGCACAGGTGTCGCATCCCCAGGAGGATAAAAATATCAGCCATACTGTGTAGGCTCCACGTGTAAGCATCCGTGTCTGATACAAAAAGGAGAACATGACTCCTACATAAAAAACGCCAAAAATCGCCTGCATCATCTGTGTGCTGTTGTATTTTGGATAAGTAAAAATCAGCAGCAATGGACATAAAAGCATCACAAGCATGAGATAAAGCATCGCCGGTACAGTCACTCCAAACGTCTGTCCAATAAACAGCAGTCCATAGTAAAGGATCACGAGAAGGTAGCCCAATATACCAAGTGAGGTCTTGTGAAAACCAAACACCCGATAGAGCTCCATTAGTCCAATCAGTGACAGAGCAAGCGATACGGCCAGTAATACATACCCGCCGCTGCATATTATAAATAATGCAAGCACTACCAATACAATTCCGCTGATCAATCGTGTGCGAAACATAAGCTATTCCTCCCCAATACCACCGAAGCGTCGATCTCTTCCTTCGTAGGTATCGATTGCTTTTTTTAATTCCTGTTCGTTGAAATCCGGCCAGGGAACCTCTGTAAAATAAAATTCACTGTAGGCAAGCTGCCAGAGCAGATAATTCGATAGCCGCACCTCTCCGCTAGTACGGATGAGTAAGTCCGGATCCGGAAGCTCCTTTGTATCCAAATAGCTTCCAAAACGGTTCTCATCTAAATCCTCTATCGAAAGCAGTCCGTTTTTAATATCCGTTCCTGCCCGGCGAATCGCCCGCAGCAGCTCATCTCGACTGCCATAATTGATCGCGATCGTCAGATTCAAATCATCATATACAGATGAGATGCGCTCCGCCTCGATAATTTGCTTTTGAAACTTATCGTCCAGCCGTGTAATGTCTCCGATCACACGGATATGCATTTTATTTTCGTGTGCGGTCTGTACGCATTTGTCGAGATATCCGGATAAAAGCTTCATGAGAGCCTTTACCTCAGACTCCGGTCTCGACCAGTTTTCAGTAGAAAAGGCATAAAGTGTCAGATATTTGACACCGAGCTTTTTTGCAGCCAGACAGATATTCTCTACATTCTTTGCTCCTGCAGTATGACCGGCATTTCTAGGAAGTCCTCTTTTATTTGCCCATCGTCCGTTCCCATCCATGATAATGGCAATATGCCTCGGAATACTCATCACTTTCCTCCATGTAAAAAATGAGGCATTGCAAATGCAAGCCCCATTTTCTGTTCCGTTAGATTATACGGTAAGAATCTCTTTTGTCTTTTCGTCAACAGCCTTGTCCACATTTGCAATATACTTATCTGTGAGCTTCTGAAGTGCATCCTCGAGATCCTTGATCTCATCCTCGGAAATATCATCTGACTTTGACAGCTTCTTAAACGCATCGTTTCCGTCGCGACGGATATTGCGAATTGCGACCTTTGCGTTTTCGCCTTTTTTCTTAACGTCCTTTGCAAGCTCCTTACGACGCTCCTCTGTCAGCTCCGGAAATACAAGACGGATCACCTTTCCATCGTTAGTCGGATTGATGCCTAGCTCTGAGGTGAGAATCGCCTTCTCGATTGCCTTAACCATGGAAGGCTCCCACGGCTGAATCTGAATCATGCGAGGCTCCGGTACATTGACATTCGCAACCTGCTGTATCGGAGTCGGTGTGCCATAATAATCCACGCGCAGCTTGTCTAGTACATGCGGGTTAGCACGACCGGCACGAATACCGCCGTATTCCTCAGATAGATTGCTCATTGTCTTTGTCATCTTCTCCTCGTAAACCTGTAATCTTTCATCCATAAATGCTTCTCCCCAAAAATTTATTATACTGTCACAATCGTTCCATTAAATTGACCGTTTACTGCATTTACAATACTATTATCCTCATTTAGTGCAAATACATACATTGGCATGTGATTCTCCATACACATCACAGATGCTGTCATATCTACGACTGCTAATTTGCGTTCAATCACTTCCTCGATGGAGATGGTATCGTATTTTTTCGCATCAGGGTTCACCTTCGGATCGCTGTCATAGACACCATCGATGGCTTTTGCTAAATATATGCCATCTGCTTCTATTTCAATGGCACGAAGCGTAGTCCCTGTATCTGTAGAAAAATACGGATGCCCGGTTCCGCCGGCGAAAAATACGACCATACCCTTCGCAAAATATTTGTTGGCACGATCCTTTGAAAAGAGCTTCGTGAAGCCACTGCATTCAAAGGGTGTCAGCACATTCGTCATCATGCCCTGCGAACGGAAGATCTCAGAGACGTAGATACAATTCATGACTGTCGCTAACATACCGATCTGATCCGCCTTTGTACGGTCAATCGTATTACTGGTACGTCCTCTCCAGAAGTTTCCGCCACCGATCACAATACCGACCTCAATGCCGGCATCCACAAGCTGCTTTACTTGCTTTGCAACGCCTACAACCGTCGCCTCATCAAAGCCAAAGCCTTTCTTTCCTGAAATGGCTTCCCCACTAAGCTTGAGTAGGATTCGCTTCATCTATTTATCCTCCGGATCCTATTAATTCTTTTTTGAAAACAGACTCTCAACATCTACATCTGAATAGCACTGTGAACAGAAGCCTTCAATCACTGCTCCGTTATTGATCTGAACAGAACGCGACTTGATATTGCCCATGATGACTGCTGAGGTATCTACGACAACCGGTCCTTGTACGTCGATATCCCCCTTTACGGCACCTGCTATGACTGCGGAGGTCGCTGTAATATTTCCTATGATGACAGAACCCAGACCAACCTTTACCGTACCGGAGCTTATCACTTCGCCCTCAACATGTGCTGCATCAGCGAAAAATTCTGAAGAAGAGCTGTTTCCTATTACTGTTCCGATCACTGTCAGCTTGCCATTACACTGGATATCACCCTCGATCGTTCCCTCGATCTCAAAGGAACCTGTCGTC
Source organism: Lachnospiraceae bacterium (assembly GCA_963594555.1). Taxonomy (GTDB): domain Bacteria; phylum Bacillota; class Clostridia; order Lachnospirales; family Lachnospiraceae; genus W0P33-017. The sequence goes on from CAVBEI010000001.1 coordinate 90,976, forward strand.
TCCATGTTACCCTTGATGCGTGTTCCGGCAGTAATTACAGACACCTCGTCTGTGATTTCGTTTTTATTTTCTGCCTGCGGTTTTTCTTCCGGTGTGCTAACTACATCAGCCACATCTTTGATTGTCTGTTCGGTTGTCATCGTATCCATTTTTTTATCCTCCTTTATCAGCTCTTCCTTTATCAATTCAAGCTGTGCGTTCGCATCTATAACATCTGTTTCAGATTCAGCATTTATCCCAGGTTCTATATCAGCTTCTACATCAGGTTCTATATCAGCTTCTGCAACATCTTCTATCTCAGGTTCTATCTCTGCTTCTACAGCATCTTCTATCTCAGGTTCTATCTCGGATTCTATATCAGCTTTTATCTCAGGCTCTACATCAGCTTTTATCTCAGCTTCTATATCAGTTTCTTTCGCTGCATCCGTCTCAGCTGTTGACTGTTTCTCGATCTCATCTAGTGGTACAAGCTCCTGCTCTAAAGCAATATCCTCTGTCTTTTCAGGCTCTTCTTCTGCAACCTCTTGCTCTGTAATCTTATCCGGTACAGGTTCAAGCAAGCCGTCTAGTTTTTTTAATTCTGCATCCACATCAAGCTCTCCGTCGAGCGTATTGATCTGGATATCATCCGCCTCGGGGTATTCACCTCCCGGCAAAAGCTCACCGATCGCCTGTGAAAAATCATCCTTGAAATCCTTAAAAAAACCCATATGCTCCTCCGTCTCTATTCACTAATATGGTGATGAATCACCGGCGAATCCTCCGTAATCGGCAAAATATTCGCATCCATCTCTTCTAATTGTGATAATATGATCCCAAGTGCCTCAACAGTAGCATCCTTATCTGCTGCATCGTGCATCAAAACAACGGAATTTTTATATTTTACGACATCCGTCATTACATTATTCACCAGATCATCCACCGTGTAGGCCTGCGTGGTAGCATCTCCTGAAGCGACATTCCAATCACAGAAACGGACTTCCTGTTCACCAAGAAAATCGATAAACTCATTCATGTCTGTATTGCTCACCTGATTGGAGCTGCCACCTGGAAACCGATATAGTGAGAACTTCTTTCCAGTAGCATCATAAAGCAGCTCTGAAAGCTGTTCAAAATCATTTCTAAAAGAATCTATCGATGCATACAGCTCGCTATATTTATGAGAATAGGAATGCATACCAAGAGAATGACCCTCTGCGACGATCGCACGATACATCTCTGCCGCATCCTCGCCCTCTTTTCCGGTCACAAAAAAAGTAGCCTTCACTCCATGCTGCTTCAATATAGAAAGAATCTCCGGTGTATTCTCACTAGGGCCATCATCAAAGGTCAGATAGACGTTCATCGGCTCATTTTCCGAGCGAATATTATCCTCGCTTGAGATACATTCACGCACATCAAACGATGTCTGACTGGTTGAAGAAGCGGCAGCCTTTGTGGATTCTTTTATGCCGGTGTCTGTATCAGATTCATCTGCAGACGAATCGTCCTCCTGTAAGGCACCTGCATCCGGCTCTACCGGAGTCATAGATTCAATCATCTTTTCAGCTAAAATATCAATCTGCTCCTGCAAGGACACTACCCGTGCAGCTAAAACTATATCGATAATAATGCACGCAAGCAGCAAAACAATAAAGAATAGTACAATTCCAACCTTAATCCGATTGATGCGTGCTCTTCGCTCGCGCTGCTCCTTTAGTCCCTGCGGTGCATTTGTATTCTTATTCGAATCACTCATAAAACCCTTTACTCCCAATTGAATAATCTCATTCTACCATATTTTTTGAATATATTGTGTTAGAATTTAGAGAGAAATCCTCATTATTGTCAGACAACGACGAAAAATTTTATTCAAAAAAAACCCGGATTTTTCGATATTTGAAAAATCCGGGACGTATTGTTCCTATAAAAAGAATACTATGCGTTCATCTGTGCAGCTACTTCTGCAGCAAAATCCTCATTTTTCTTTTCCATACCCTCGCCAACCTCAAAGCGAATCATCTGTACGATGGACAGATCCTTTGATACGGACTCAAGATATTTTCCTACAGACTGCTTGCCATCCTCAGCCTTTACATAGGTCTGGTCTAACAGACAGATCTCCTTTAACTGCTTAGAGATACGTCCGTCTACCAAGCCTGAGAACATCTTCTCGCCAAGAATAGTCTCCTTTGCAGCCATAGCAAGTGAACCAAGAGCAGCCTTAGCAGCATCAGATAAGAAATTCCATACATAGTTCATGTTGTTTTTATGCTCTTCGAATGCAGCGATATCCTCGTCGCTCCAGTTCTTATCATTGATCGCCTTATCTAACAGCTTGTTTAAGATGGGCTTGGGAAGAGTCGTAGCATCATTTAATGCACTGTCTACTGTGATCTCTCTCATCTTTGCAAGTGCTTCCTCAGAAATATCTGCTCTGCAGATATACTCAGGGTTCATAGCAGCTACCTGCATGGCGATGTTTGTGATAGCTTCCTTTGCGGCATCATCTGTTGCACCGTTTGCAGCGATTAAGACACCGATTCTGCCGCCGCCATGAATATAGGTGGCTACAATATCACCGGAAACCTTTTCAAATCTGCGGACAGATAGCTTCTCGCCGATCGTAGCAGTCTTTTCTACGAGTAACTCCTGTAAGCCATTGAGTGCGAGCAGTGCTTCGATATCCTCACCGTTTTTGCCACCCTTCAAATCAGAAGAGAGTGCAGTATCTGCAACGGTCTGAACGAACTCCTGGAAGGTCTCGTTTTTTGCAACGAAATCAGTCTCAGAGTTAACCTCTACAACGACTGCAGTATTGCCGTCTACAGCTACACGGGTGATACCCTCAGCTGCGATTCTGCTCTGCTTTTTCTCCATCTTAGCAGCGCCGCTCTTTCTCAAAACCTCTACAGCGGCATCCATATCTCCGTCTGTCTCGGTCAGTGCCTTCTTGCAGTCCATCATACCTGCGCCGGTCATTTCGCGCAGCTCTTTTACCATTGATGCTGAAATAGCCATTTATTTATCCTCCAAATCTGATTGAATTAGGCCTCTGCCTCAGCAGACTCCTCATCTTCATAAACTACATTCTCTGCTGCGCCCTGATTTGCCTCTACGACAGCATCTGCCATCTTAGAAACGATCAGCTTTACGGCACGAATCGCATCGTCATTTCCGGGGATGACATAGTCTAATTCCTCAGGATCACAGTTCGTATCAGCAATACCGATCAGCGGAATTCCAAGGGTATGTGCTTCCTGTACACAGATACGCTCTTTTTTCGGATCTACGATAAAGATAGCATCCGGAATCTTTTTCATTTCCTTGATACCGCCAAGGTTCTTCTGCAGCTTCTCTAATTCCTTCTTCAGCGCAATAACCTCTTTCTTCGGAAGTACGTCAAAGGTTCCGTCCTCTTCCATGCGCTCAATATCCTTCAATCTCTTGATACGGCTCTGGATGGTCTTGAAGTTGGTCAGCATACCGCCTAACCATCTCTCGTTTACATAGAACATGCCACAGCGCTCTGCCTCGGTCTTGATGGCGTCCTGTGCCTGTTTCTTTGTACCAACGAAAAGAATGGTACCACCGTTTGCAGCGATGTCTGCGACTGCATTGTAAGCATCGTCTACCATGCCTACGGATTTCTGCAGATCGATGATGTAGATGCCGTTGCGCTCAGTGTAGATGTAGGGAGCCATTTTCGGGTTCCATCTTCTCGTCTGATGTCCAAAATGAACACCTGCCTCCAGTAACTGTTTCATTGTGATTACGCTCATTTTTTTACCTCCATTGGTTTGTTCTTCCACGAATATCGCTTCATCGCCTCACCTTACGGCACCAAAGCAACGATCCATTCGTGTGTTTGTTAATCATAAGCCTAATAAACATAACATAAGCGCCCGCAGAATGCAAGCGCTTTTTATCATTACTCATCTAATTATTCCGGTTTTTCTGTGATGATCTGAAGGATCTCATCATAATCGGCACCCTTTTTCAATGTGTAGGTACCAGGCAAAATCTGACTGTCTGCACCCATCTTTGCCAGATATGCATTAAAATCCTTCGCATTATCGATCACACCGGCACGTTTTAGCTTTTTACAGATCTCATCTGAATATTCACCGGCCACGATCGATAGCTTTACCTGCTCTACTGTTTCTGTGGAAGGCTCATCCGATTTATTTGCAGGTGATTTATTTGCATCATCTGTATCATCGCCTGCAGCATCCTCTTTTGTCGTCTCTTCGGTTGTATCATAAGCGGTATCCTCAGATGACTTTTCATCCAAAGCCTCTGATGTGTCAGGCTTTGCTGCATCTGAGAGCTTCTCGGTATCAGTAATGGCACCGGCAGATACCATCCCAAGAGAAGCCGCACGAATCATAATCTCTTCATCTGATATCGTATCATTTCCCTGAAAGGAAAAAAGGATCATCAAAAGCAGCGTGGTACCGATGATACCTATCCCCATTCCACGCAGATAATACTTTAATCTCACGATTCTTCTCCTTTATAAAGCTCTGTGATCAGCTTCACCTCTCCAAAGCCCAGTCCAAGTGTCCGTGCAATATCAGTCAGATCTTCTCCGGCACGATAATGCTCTAGTATCTGCTCCTTTGCAGTTATCGTATTAGGTGCTTCCTCTTCTGGCGTTTCTTCTAAAAGGTCTGCAATTGTCTCCTGCGGCTCATCCTCTAATACGGCTTCTGTAGTCTGCTCACTCACGATAGGCTGTGCCACCAGCTCCTGATATGCATCCATCCGCTCGTTTAGCTGATCAACAGTAGATAAAAGCTGAGTATGCTTTTCGCCAAGCATACTATATAAAAAGGTCACCTCGGTATTCATCTTCTCGAGCTTTTCTGTAACAGCATCCGAATATTCGCTGATAGCCATGATCTTTTCATTCGTATCACGTTCCATCGTGCGTTTTACCTGGTCAACGGTCAGATCCATAGCATCATCAACAAGATCGGATATCTTGGCCTTTGCTTCTTCCATCTCACGATCTAAAATGCCTTGAAGCTGATCCTCACTTAGCTTTGCGATGCGTGTGATGTCAGAGCCCTGGAGCTTTTCGGTAATAAAAAAGCTGCTGATAAAAAATACTGCGCCAATCAGCAGCAATATAATCTCTACTCCCGTCATAATCTCACATATATTCGTCAAATCGTCATATCAAAGCCGCCTAAGCGCCCCTTGATACGGACATGACCATCCTCCATCTCTTCCTTTTTCTTCTGATCTCTTTTTTTTCGATTGTCCGAATATTCATTTTTGCTGCCGTCTCTCGCATCAAAACGATACTCGCCTTCTGAAGAATCTTCCTTTGAGCCAACGGTTCTGGCAGCTGTCTGTTCGTGCTTTGTGACAGTGGCAAACGCCTGCTGCTGATGCAGGATTGGCCTTTGATCCTCATTTTGCTTGACTGTTGATACGTTTTGCTGATGCAGCATCATTCCATTAAAATCCACCGGACGAAGTGCCATGCTCTCTCACCTCTATCCTTTCGCCAGTATACCCATATAGCTGCCCATGGTCTTTTGCATCTTTGACAATGCCTTTGTATGCAGCTGAGATACGCGTGATTCAGATACCTCAAGCACCTTGCTGATCTCCTTTAGCGTCATATCCTCATAATAATAGAGTAAAATAACCTTTGATTCCTTTTCCGTCAGCTGCTCCATCGCTTTTTGAAGCATCTCCTTTAGCTCGGTCTGCTCGACCATCTCTTCCGGCTGAATGAAATGGGAATTGCCGCGGGTCTCCATCACAGGCTCTGAGCCCTGTTCTACATATTCATTGAGAGATACCACATTTGTGATCTTTAGCTGTGACTGCCATCCAAGCAGCTCATCCTCACTAAGTCCTAACTCTGCTGCGATCTCTTCATCACTGGCTGTTTTTCCGGTGCGTGTCTCGATCATACGAATCGCTTCATCGATCTTTTTTTGCTTTTGACGCACAGTGCGCGGAATCCAATCCATCTTTCTAATCTGATCCAGGATCGAGCCGCGAATACGTAGCGATGCATAGGTCTCGAATTTGACATCCTTTGAGGTATCGAATTTATCGATCGCATCGATAAGACCAAAGACTCCATAGCTGACCAGATCCTCATATTCTACATTGTATCCGAGATACATATTGAGTCTTCCGGCTACGAGCTTTACAAGCGGTGCATATTCAATTATGATCTGTTCTCTTAGCTCCGGCGTTTTTGATCTGCAATAACGCTGCCAGAGCTGTTCTTTTTCTACTGCTTTCATCTAACATCCTACTCTTGTCTGATGATCAGTGCTCATGGTCGGTATAATCATCCTGATACTCTTCGTCAGAAAGTGCCATCTCGTCAAAGAGATCCTCATCCACGTCCATGCCCTCATAGCCGCTCAATGGATCCTTCATCACATCAAAGCCTTTATCCAGCACCAGCTTTACGATGCATCCAAACAGATAAAAGCCGATCAGTGTTAAAAATTCTATTTTAACAAATGTACCAAAATCATAATGCTGACAGTAGCTGATCACACAAACGACAAAGCCTGCAAGCAGCATGATCATCGCGGGAACCGACTTTGTATTCATAAAGCACCCCCATAAAAGGTCAAATGGTTTTAACCGATTTTCCGACTGCCTTGATGATATAATCACCGTTTGAGCAATCCAGCTCGACGGTTCTTCCGTAATTGAGTCCGGTATCCTCTGCCTTGATCGGTATTCCAAGCTGTGCAAGTGCCTGCTTGGTTGCGATTGCATTTTTCTCACCGATATTTCCGATCGAGGTTGAACCGGACACCTCAAACATTTTTGCGCCTCCGGCAATCTTTGCAACAAGACGCCGTCTTGGTACGCCCATCGCCTCCATCTGACGAACCAGCTCCACAATGCCGGTATCTGCAAATTTTGCGATGTTTGAATTATTTTTGATTTTTGTGCTGTCCGGCAGCATGATATGTGCCAGACCGCCGATCTTTGTCGTCGGATCCCACAGGGCAATGCCGATGCAGGAACCGAGTCCTAATGTGGTCAATGAATCCGGGGCCTTGGCTGTTTTTAAATCAGCCATCCCCACCTTTATTACGACTCCCATATGTCTTCCGTTTCCCTTTTAGAGTGAAATACCAAGTGATGATAAAATCTTATCATACGAATCCTCATCCGGCAGTAAAATAAAATAGCCTTCCATCATCACTTTATCACCAAACTCCGTTTCAATCAGCAATGCATTGTCTCCGTATTGTCCGAACTGTATAGCAGGAACACTGAGAATCGATGCTGCCATATCTACGGCAATATATGGAACGGATGGCGTGATCACAAGGTTTGTCATCGTAGAAAGTGCGGACAGATATGAGCCGGCTATGATATTTCCGATCTCCTTCATCGCAGAAAGCTCCATCTCGGAGAATTCCTCCCCGTCACTCTTTTCACACATGCCGCCCATCAGACGATCCACCAGATAGTGTGCAGATTTTAGCCGCATCAAAAACATCATGCTGCCGGAAATATCATGCTGCACCTCAAGAAAGATACCAACGATGATCTCCTCCTCAGGACAGATTGCCGAGCCAAGATCCTCTACAGCCTTTAATTCGACATTTGGCACCTTCATATCGATGGTCAGATTCAGCATGTTCGCAATGGCTGTCGTCGCATTGCCTGCGCCGATGTTTCCTAACTCACGCAGCACATCCATATACATATTGTTTACATTGTCAAATGAAAATTTCCCCATAAAATTTCCCTTCCATTAACAGTAGGCGTATCTGCCCAAAGCCTCAGACAAACACGCCTACTCATTATCTAATTTTCTTCCGTCATGGCAGTAATATCAAACAGAGAAATCAAATCCGCTCCGTTTTTGCCGATTCCGTTGATATAGGTGTGTTTTCCGCCCTTGGCGTCGTGGCTGGGCTTGTCGATCTCGCTCGCACCTAAATTTACAACCTCACGAACCTCATCTACGATCACACCAAGCTTTCCCTTGTCCTCGAGCTTTAGGATGATAATACGGCTGCTGTTTGTGAATACATCATCGGAAAATCCCATTTTCAGTCGAATGCTCATAACAGGAACGATCTCACCTCGCAGATTGATGACGCCCTTGAAATAGCTCTGTGCCTTCGGTACACGGGTGATCTTTTGCATACGGACAATGGTGTCTACATATCCGATATCGATTCCGTAGATCTCACTGCTTAGCTTGACTGCAATAAACTGCTTTTTTTCTTCTGTAACGTCCTCGTTTACATCTACATATGCTGGCATCTGTTATCCTCCCTACATCAGTGTATTTACATCAAGAATCAACGCAACCTCGCCATCTCCTAGAATCGTTGCTCCGCTGATGATCTTGGTGGAATTGTCTATAAAGTTGCCGAGTGATTTGATGACGATCTCCTGCTGACCCATCAGATCATCGACAACCAGGCCTACCTGCTTGTCGCCTCTCGAAATGATGACAATAGTCAGGCTCTCGCGTTCATCAGAGGGTGGATCGATATCGAGCAGCTGGTTTAGACGGATAATCGGAATAACCGTACCGCGCATATTGATGACTTCCTTTGCCTCGACATATTTGATGTCTGTGATCGGAATATCCTCAATGCTGACGATAGAGCCGAGTGCGATCGCATATTTTTCTTCACCGATGATAACCATCAGCGCCTGAATGATCGCTAAGGTAAGCGGCAAGCGAACCGTAAAGGTCGAGCCCTCTCCGTAAACACTTTTGACCTCTACATCACCGCCGAGTGCTTCGATGTTGGATTTAACGACATCAAGGCCAACACCACGTCCGGATATATCTGTAATCTGCTTTGCCATAGAAAAGCTCGGCATGAATAAAAAGTCAATGATCTCCTTTTGTGTCAGATTCTCTGCCTGCTCTGCTGATACAACGCCGCGTTCAATGGCCTTTGCCTTTACTGCTTCTACATCGATTCCATTACCATCATCACCAACCTCGATGATGACATTGTTTCCTTCCTGGAAGGCCTTGAGTCGGATCGTTCCAACCTCCGGCTTGCCACGCTCCTTACGAACCTCAGCGCTCTCGAGTCCATGATCAGCAGAATTACGAAGCAAATGCTGCAACGGATCACCGATCTGATCTACTACGGTACGATCCAGCTCGGTCTCTTCACCGCTCATGACAAGCTCCATCTTTTTATTCAAGGTACGAGAAAGATCACGAATCATGCGCGGGAATTTGTTAACGACACTCTCGATGGGCACCATTCGAACCTTCATGACCGATTCATGCAAGCCTGTTGTGATTCGCTCGAGATACTCGATCTGCTCCTGATAGGACTGATTTTGCATATTCGAGCTATTGTTTGCACTCAAGGATACGAGTGAGTTCTTGGCAATGATCAGCTCGCTAACCTGATTCATCAAGGCATCGAGCTTTTCGATATCTACACGAACCGTACGGCTGGTGACAGGCTTTGCGTTCTGTTTTTTTTGTGTTGCGGCAGGCTGCTTTGTGGCGGTAGCTGCTGCGGGGGCGCTTGCCTGTGTCTCTGCAGAAGTCTCCTGCGGAAGCTGCGGCTGCTCGTTTACAGGCTCCTCTTCCTTTTGTAGGTATTCGATCGAAAGCTCCTCAGCTACTGCCGTCTCGATCTCTGATACCGCACGAACAGCTGCAAGCACCTGATCTAGAGCGGCATCCGTTGTGAAGAAGATACTGAAATCATTCTCGAATTTCTCGTCTTCGATATCCTGAGAGCTCGGTGCATATACGATGATCTCGGCAAACTCTTCTACTGCCTTGAATACGAGAAAGGCACGTGCAGCCTTTAGCAGGCAATCCTTGCGGATATAGACGGTCATGCCGTATACATGCTCTCCCTCATCGAAGGCAGCACCGATCCTTTTCTTATCTGTCTCTGCTAACTCCAGTGCCAGATAACGCTTTTCTCCGACATCTTCCTTAGCAGCATCCTTCGTCTCTTCTGCTGAACTAACGGCAGGCGCTGCCGGTGCGGCTGCAGCTTCTTCTGCATGCTCTAAAAAGCCATTTAGCTTTTGAATAATGGCCTCATTATCATTCGTGCCTTCATCGGAGGTTTCCTTTATGATCTCTAAGTAGCCCTCGATCGCATCCAAGCATTGAAACAGCAGATCGATCATATCGCTGTCGACCTTGATCGTGTCGTTTCGTACCTCCTGGAAGACATTCTCCATATCATGCGTCATATGCTGCATGCGCTTAAAGCCCATCGTACCTGCCATTCCCTTTAGGGAGTGGGCAGCACGGAAAATCTCATTTACGACATCCTTGTTATCAGGCTCGCTCTCTAAGGCCATGATATTATCGCTAAGGCTTTGAATATGTTCGTTTGTCTCATCAATAAAGATCTCTAGATACTGACTTACATCCATCTTATTTTACCCCCACATGTTTTATAATCGTGTTTGCAATTGATTCCAGTGCAACGACCTCATCCGCAAGTCCTGCCTCTGCGATAGCACGCGGCATACCATATACGACACAACTGGCTGCATTCTGTGCGATCACATGAATCGGCTTTTTTTGCTCTAGTGCACGAATGCCTTCCGTTCCGTCTGCGCCCATGCCTGTTAACACCACACATACGATCTCATCAAAATGACTGCCGCAAAGCGATTCATAGGTGACATTCGCACAGGGCTTTAGTCCGCCGATCGCAGGCGCATCACTCAAATGTACCTTGTGTACACCACCGGCGTAAATGATCTCCATGTGTTTGCCACCGGGCGCGATATAGACAGAGCCTTTTTTAAGTATATCACCCTCTGCTGCTTCCTTAACAGAAAGCGGACTAAGCGCATCGAGCCGCTCTGCCAGCGATTTGGTAAAGCCCTCCGGCATATGCTGCACTACGATCATTGGTGCATCCATATGTGCATCCAGTAGTGGAATGACTGCCTGCAAAGACTTCGGACCTCCGGTCGAGCAGGCTAAGGCAACTAGCCTTTCACCTCCTCGTGGGATAACGGCGGATTTTTTTGCCGGTGTGTGTGCATTGTGCTGTAGCGGCTGCGTCTTTATACAAGCATCCATATGCAGCACGCCACAGAGCATGCCAAACAGCTCATTTTTAAAATCCTTGCCCTTTGCCTCGATGAGATTTTGCGGCTTGGTCACGACACCAACCACACCAAGCTCTAGTGCCTGCAGTGTGATATCCGCATCCTTCGTCGTAAGCGTACTCACCATGATGACGTTCGTATGAATATGCTCTGCCTGCAGACGCTCTAACAGCTGCAAGCCATTCATATGCGGCATACATACATCCAACAGCACTGCATCGTAGCGCTTTTTTTTGATCTGCTCGTATGCCTCTAAGCCATCCTGGCATGTATCACTTGCCTGGAATCGTTCATCTGTACTAATTATATCACAGATGACACGTCTCATGAGTGCAGAGTCATCTACGACTAAAATGTTTTTCTTCATAACTAGATACCTGTATCCCTTTTTCGACTCTTTCTGTCTTCATCAAAGATATATTTGATCATTTGTTCGCGCAGCTTACTGCCTAAATGCATATATTCTGCTCTAAGCTCGTAGCGTTCCACATTCGGAGTCGCCTTTCTACAGGCGATAACACATACAACTGCCCAGACATCAAGTGTCATTTTCTCATTTGACAGCGTCATATGAATACCCAAATAGCTTTCCGGCTCATGACTTTTCTCCGCAATGAAACGGATACCGCCTCCGCTGATATCTACAATCACTGCATGGCTTATAGTCTGTGCAATCTCAGGCTTAGACGCATACAGCATCAGCTGTTCACCGGTCAGCTTCATGGCTGTTTCTTTGTCTAGCTCAACAGCATCCATGCCGATGATACATTCCAGGCGAAAATATTCTCTGCGCTGAAACTTGGTCAGATTGGATTTGAGCATGACCTTTACCATAAACAGATTAGATTCCTTATAGCGGTCTGTCACCTGTGCTGTGGTACGGTAAAGTCCCTTTTTTGTATAAAATATCAGCTCGTAGCGTGAGCCGAGGGAAAGCAAAATAATCTTTCCCTGATAGGTCGGCATCTGAATGATCAGCTCTCCATCCTCATCTATATCCTCGAGCTGGCTGACTAAAACAGGCAGCTTCTTTCCGTCCGGCAGCTTCTGATCCCGCTTTTCTAAGGAGCAGATATCGATTTTATTTCCTATTTGTAATACATTTTGTAGCATTTGTTTTCTCCAGCAATCATTTTCGATTTAAAAAGCTGTAAAGGAAGCGGGAAAATCCGCCCTTCATCTCATAGTAGTGATTCTCACCGCACAAAAGACTCTCAGCAATTTTTTCAAAGGCCTGCGAGGAAACAGCCTGCGGATCATAAATCGATACCACCTGCTGCTGTCGTACAGCCTTTTCAATCACCGGATCAGTCGGTACAAGTCCCAGATAATTAACATTCCAATTTAAAAATTGCGATACGACCGAATTCAACTTCTCATAAACTGCCTGCCCATCTGCTTCTGATGTCACTTTGTTTGCAATAACATTGATCACGGTATCCGTAGAATGAAATCTGCGGCTTCGATCAAGCATTTTGATGAGTGAATAGGCATCCGTAAGAGAGCTTGGATCCGGAGTCGTGACAAGTAATATTTCAGGACTTGCAATGACAAATTCCATCACGCTGTCCGAGATACCGGCTCCTGTATCGATGATGATAATATCTGCTAAGGAGTCGAGCTCTGAGAGCTTGCCTACGATACTGATTATCTGCTCACGAGTCAGATTACTCAAGCCTACCACGCCGGAACCACCGGATACAAAGCCGATATTCATCGGTCCTGTCGTGATCACGTCGCGCATCGACATGCCCTTGTATAATACATCGCTTAAATTGTATTTTGGAATGGCTCCAAACATCACTTCCACATTTGCAAGTCCGATATCAGCATCAAAGATGATCACCCGTTTGCCTAGTCGGCTCAGCTGCACCGCAAGATTGACTGCCGTATTCGATTTTCCGACACCGCCCTTACCACTGGTGATCGTAAGCACTCTCGCCTGCGAAGTCGGTAAATAATGCTGCATCTTCACTACATTTCGCAGCTTGCTGGCCTGATCCATATCAATCTCCTCCTAACAGCTTCTTTACGAGCTCCTGCGGCTGGAATGCCATGATATCATCCGGCACATTCTGTCCGTTTGTCGTATAAGAAATGTCTGCATCCGCATATAACTTTATGTTTAACAGATTGCCGTAAGCACCGGTTTCATCGAGCTTTGTAAAAATCATTGAAAAATCAGCAATTCCACGATAAATATCACAGATATCCTTTAAATCCCGGTATTTTGTCGTCGCTGAAAGCACGAGATAAACTGACTGCGGGATAGAAGAATCTAACATGCCCAGCAGCTTTTTTGTATCCTCCCGCTGTGCCTGGTTTTTATGAGAAAAACCTGCTGTATCGACAAACAGCATCTCATAATCCGATAGCTTTTCTATGGCGGAAGGAAGCTCTCCCGGTGCATAAACCACAGTAAGAGGTGCTTCCAGTATATTTGCATAGGTGCGAAGCTGCTCTGTCGCAGAGATACGGTAGGTATCTGCAGTCAAAAAAGCAACACGTCTGCCCTGCTCCACCTTAAACTTTGATGCAATCTTTGCGATCGTAGTCGTCTTTCCTACTCCGGTCGGTCCGATGAAAAAGATGACCTGCGGCCCTTTTTGGGTAGGCATGATCAAATGCGGATTGCCGAATTTTAGGATCATCTTCTGGTAAACATTTGTCAATATATAATCCATGCTTGAGCCGCGTCGCACGGACTTCATGACATCATCTAAAATCTGGTTAATGTAGATTTCATCCACTTCATTGTCCAAAAGTGTCCTATAAAGCATACGAAAAATCTGCATCAGCTGTGCATCGTCGGTGCCCTCCTGCGAAGGAACTCTTTTTTGAGGCTTTTTTTCATCATCCGTCAGCTTCTTTTCGAGCAGCTGCTGTAAATTTTCTAATCGCTCTTCGATCAATTCCGTATCGCTCTCTGCAGATCTTGTCTCTTTTGCCTTTGGCGAGAGCAAGGTATCGTTTTTTTGCAGGGCATGTGCATTTAAGATATCTCCCACTGCACGTGCTGCTTCTGAAATCGGTTCTGCAAGCTCACGGCTTACATCAAGGCTCTGTTCACTGCCCGGCTTTGGCAGCTCGATCGCTTCATCAGCAGCTAAATCGATACGATTACGTTCACTTTTTTGCGGTGCTAAGGCTGAATTTGTATCTTCTATTGCAGCGGTCACTTCGTAATAAGGTGTTTTTAAGAAACCAAAAATTCCGGTCGGCTTCACCACGCGCACATTCATGATGACAAGCTGCTGACCCATCTTTGCCTTTGCCTTTTCAAGCGCCTCTTCTTCTGTTTTGCCCTGAAATTTGTTTATAGTCATTATGCGCTCACCATCCCAACAGATTCTAATTCAACATTTGATTCAATCTCATTATATGATACAACAATTAAGTCCTTCAAGTATTCCTCTGTTAATTTTTTATAGTACATACGAACGATCGGCGAGGTTACGACGATAGCATTTCTTCCGAGATTTTCAAGCTTTGTCACCTCTGCCTCTGTAGCATCTATGATGGCTCTGGTACGTGCCGGATCCAGTGTCAGGTATGCGCCCTGCTCAGTCTGCTTTACAGCACCCATAATCTCCTGTTCGATCTTTGGATCAAGTGTCACTACGCTGGTCTTTTCATTCGCCGGGAAGTATTTATTTGAGATCGCACGCTTCAGACTCTGACGCACATATTCGGTCAGCACGTCCGTATCCCTCGTCGTTGTCGCATGATCCGCCAGCGTCTCAAAGATGGAGAGCAGATCGCGAATAGAAATACCCTCTGCGAGCAGATTTTGCAGTACCTTTTGAATCTCGCCTGTACCAAGGAGCTTGGGCACGAGCTCGTCGACAAGCACGGGATTGGATTCCTTGACATTGTCGATAAGATTTTGCACATCCTGTCTCGTTAAAAGCTCTGCGATGTGTGTACGGATCACCTCTGTCAAATGAGTAGCGATGATAGACGGCGGATCCACCACCGTATAGCCAAGGCTCTCTGCCCGTTCTCTCTGGCTCTCCGTGATCCAGATCGCCGGCAGATGAAACGAAGGCTCAAAGGTAGGGATACCGGTGATCTCTTCCTCTACATAGCCCGGATTCATCGCCATATAATGATCGAATAAAATCTCTCCTTCTGTCACCTGAATGCCCTTGATCTTAATAATATACTGATTTGGATTTAGCTGGATATTATCACGCAAGCGTATGATCGGCACAACTGTACCCAGCTCCAGTGCGATCTGTCGTCGGATCATAACCACACGATCTAACAGATCTCCGCCCTGATTGACATCTGCAAGCGGTATGATTCCATAACCAAACTCCAGCTCGATCGGATCTACTGACAGAAGCGATACGACATTTTCCGGCTTACGAATCTCCTCGGCCTCTGATTCTGCCGCACCTGTCTCCTCCTCGATACGCTCCACATTCATCGTTTTATTCATGTTAATTCCGGCTGCGATAAACAAGCCACCCATTCCGACACACAATATTATATTCAACGGTGTAAATATACCAAGAAAGCATACGACAGAGCCTACCATGATAAGCACCTTCGGAATACCAAAGAGCTGGCTGATGAGCACCTGCCCAAAATCCGCCTCCTTTGATGCCTTTGTGACCAGAATACCGGTCGCCATCGATATCGCAAGTGATGGTATCTGCGAGCTAAGTCCATCTCCTATCGTAAGCACGCCATATTCTGAGATAGCCTCCTGAAAGCCAAGGCCGCTTCGCGTCATACCAAGTACGGTGCCACCGATCAGATTGACAAAGGTGATGATAAGTCCTGCTACAGCATCTCCCTTTACATACTTTGTAGCACCATCCATAGCTCCAAAAAAGCTGCTCTCCATCTGTATCTTTTCACGTCTTTTTTTTGCTTCCTCATCCGTGATCGCGCCTGTATTTAAATCTGCATCGATCGCCATCTGCTTACCGGGCATCGCATCCAGTGTAAAACGTGCTGTTACCTCGGATACACGCTCTGAACCTTTGTTGATAACGACAAACTGCACGATAAGTAAAATGATGAAAATGATCGCTCCAATGACCAGATCATTTCCGCCGACGAAGCTGCCGAACGTACGGACTACGTTACCGGGATCGCCGGAATTTAAAATCAATCGAGTGGAGGATACGTTTAGGGATATACGAAAAATCGTCGTAAACAAAAGCAGCGTCGGGAAAAATGACATATCCAGCACTTCCTGTACAAACAGACAGTTAAAGAGGATAACCAGCGCTACCGAAATATTAAAAATAAGTAAAACATCAAGCAGTGCAGAAGGGATCGGCACAATAAAAAACACGATGGCTGCCATCAGATACAATGCTACACCGATATCTGCACCACGCTTTATCATGCGTTTTTCCTCCCTTCCTTTGTTTTTGTCAAATGATTTTAAATCTTGTTCTTAGCGCGATAAACAGCCGCTAAAATCTCCGCCACAGCCTGATATAGCTCCGGCGGTATCTCTCGTCCGATCTCAACAGTTGCATAGATCATACGGGCAAGCGGCTTATTCTCTACGATCTCGATATCGTTTTCACGCGCTACTTCCTTTATCTTTTGCGCGAGAAGATCTGCACCCTTTGCAAGTAAAACCGGAGCTGTTTTTGTTCCTGCTTCATATTTTAGTGCGACAGCATAATGCGTCGGGTTTGTGATGACGACATCGGCCTTTGGTACATCCTGCATCATACGGCGCCTGGAGGCCTCCTGCATCCTCTGACGCTGCTTACCCTTTATCTGAGGATCTCCTTCGGTATTTTTCATCTCATCCTTGACTTCCTGCTTCGTCATCTTCATATCTTCGTTAAATTTATATCGCTGATACAGATAGTCCGCAGCACCGATCACTATATAGATATAAGAGATTTTCAGTCCAACATCGATCACGATCGTACCAATTTCTGCAATTGCCTGGTTTAATGTGATGGAATAGAGTAAAAACAGCTCATCCATATGTGATTTCATCGCATTATAAGCAATGATGGAGATCATCACGATCTTAATGATGGATTTTAGCAGCTCAAAAAGTGAGTCCTTTGAAAACATGCGCTTAAAGCCGTTTATCGGATTGAACTTATCTAAGCGCGGCATCAAGGGCTTCGTGCTGACCTGCCAGCGAACCTGCACCAGATTCGATAAAAAAGCTATCATAAAGCCTACCGCAAAAAATGGTCCGGCTAATTTTAAGGATATTAAGGATGCATGCTGAAAATAGCTCATCACTGCCGTAGTAGTCAGCTGTGTCGTAGCTACTGTATCCGGAATCTTATTGTATATATTGGAAAAAAGCTCTTCAAAGCCATTTCCCATCGAAGCAGAGGTGACCTTTAACGTCAGAAAAAGTCCGACCAGACTGACTGCCTGATCCAACTCCCTGCTTTTGCACACCTGCCCTTCTTTTCTCGCATCCTGTAATTTTTTTGAGGTCGCAGGCTCGGTTTTTTCTCCGCCCGGTCCTTCCTTTGCAAAAAATTGCAGGTCATATTCCAAAAAATACGTTCGCTCAGCTACTGCCATACATCCCCTTCACCATCATACGAAGCATGATTTTTATCTCATCACTGATCAGGCTTGCCGCACGCGGCAGCATAAATACCGACAAAAGCAGTATCCCATATCCGGCCAATATCTTAATCTGAATACCGACTGAAAACATATTCATCTGCGGTGCAACCTTTGCCATAACCCCCAAAACGCAATCCATGATCATACAACAGGCAAAAATAGGAAGCATGATACGAAAGCCAATTATGAGCATATCCGTCACCAGCGTCACAAAGCTATTCATAAGATATTCCCATTGGAAAATCTGTGTATTTACCGGAATCAGCGTAAAAGTATCCGTAATGGCGCGAATCAGATAATGATACAGATCTGTCACCAGCAAAAGCAGCAGAATAAAATAATAGTACATATTGCCGGTGACGCTCTCCTGCGTGCCGGTAAGGACATTGTATTCCTGTGCCATGGACAAACCGATCTGCATGTCCATAAGCTGTCCGGCAAAGCCTATAATATAGGTACAGCAATTTGTAGACAAACCAAGCAATAGTCCGGTTATAGCTTCCCTTGCGGCGATTATCCCATATTCGAGCATACCGCTATAGGTGATCGTATCCGGCATGGCCTGTGATACAAGCAGTGCTACGACCGCAGAAAATCCAACCTTCACGCGAGTCGGCACGCTATTTAATCCAAAAAAGGGTGCCACCGCGACAAAGCTGGCGATGCGCACCAGTACCAACAGATAATATTCAACTGACAATAAAGAAAAGGTATAATTGATCATCCGATATACAAGCTAAAATTGTTCCACAATTGTATCATCAACTCTGTAGTCTTCTCTAACATCCAACCACCGGTCAGCATCAGCGTCACAAAAACTGCTAATATCTTCGGCACAAAGGTCAGTGTCTGCTCCTGAATCGACGTCACAGTCTGAAAAATACTAATGATCAGTCCGACAACCAGCGATACTAAAAGTCCAGGCGCCGAAACAATAATAATCGTCATGTAGGTCTGTCTTGCCACATCTAAAATTACGCCCTCTGAAAGCATCCGATCTCACTCCCTTCCGTCAATAAAACGTCTTGACAAGATTTCCGATCACCAGATCCCAACCGTCAGCTAAAATAAACAGCAAAATCTTAAATGGCATGGAAATCGTCGTCGGAGGCAGCATCATCATACCCATCGACATTAAAATCGAGGATACGACCATATCAATCACAATAAACGGTATATAAATGAAAAAGCCTATGATAAACGCGCTGCGCAGCTCACTGACGATAAAGCTCGGAATAAGCACGGTAGTCGGAATATCATCGTTCGTTTCATAGGTTGCACCTGCGATATCACAAAAAAGGTCGACATCCTTTCGCTCGGTATGCTGATACATAAACTCCCGAAGTGGATCTAACGCCTCCTCGAAGGCCTCCTCCTGTGTGATCGTTCCCTCATCTAACGGCTGTATCGCATTTTCATTGATCTGCGTAAACACCGGAGACATGATCATAAACGTCAAAAACAGCGCAAGACCGATCAACACCTGATTTGGCGGTGTTGTCTGTGTACCAAGTGCGCTGCGTAAAAAATGCAGAACAACGATGATCCTCGTAAAGGAGGTCATCATAATCAAAATAGACGGTGCCAGCGAGAGAATCGTAAGTAACAAAACAATCCGTACGGTCGCAGACATCGTGCCGTTTTCGTTATTGTAGATGACGGAAAGCCCATTTACATCATCGTCTAAAATATCTGTCATCTCCTGGTCCTGCTCAGAGGATAGAGCTCCGGCATTATTTTCAAGCTCTGTTGCAGATGCATATGCCGTCTCCTTCGATGAAAGAAAAAATACCGATGCAAATACCAGGACTGCAACTAAAAATGAAACAAAACAATAGATCTTTTTTGCTTTACTTTTCATGCTTATCTTTCAATCCCTCCAGTATTTGCGAAAAGCTCTTGCCAGGGGCTTTTATTCCATTTATCTGCGTATCTGCGGGCAATTCCCGCAGCTGATCTTCACTGAGAGTGGTAAGAAGTGATATCTGATCCTTGCTCACGCCGATGACAAGATATTGATCCTTGCCGGCACGCAAAAGCTGGATGTACTGGCTGTTTGATACACGGATCACTTCGATCACAGACAGATTCCCCTGCGCCGTCTTTGTCTTTTGATAGCCTGCGATAAACCGTGTCACATAATATGTTAACGCAAGCACAAATACAAAAATGAGCAGAACTGTAATCAGCTCAACTATGCTGTTCATAAATCCGGTTGCGGTTAAAATCATTATTTTACGATCTCGGTGATACGTACACCGAAGCTCTCCTCTATGACTACTACTTCACCCTTTGCTACAAACTTACCGTTCACCAAAATATCAATCGGTTCACCGGCGATACGGTTTAACTCGATAATCGTACCGGGCGCAAAATCCAATATCTCAGAAATGGATTTTGATGTTCTGCCAAGCTCTACCGTCACCTCAAGCGGAACATCCATGATCAGGTCAATATTTTCCTTTGCAAACTGCGCTGCAAATTCTCCTGAAAACGGAGTAAACTGTGCCGGCTGTACATTCACCGGCTGCTGATACATCTGCGGATTCATCTGCATATTCATCATCTGCGGATTCATCATCTGAGGATTCATCTGCATGTTCATCATCTGCGGATTCATCTGCATATTCATCATCTGCGGATTCGTCTGCATAGCAGGAGCTGCCTGTGCAGGTGCTGCTTGCGGAGTCGTCTGCACCGGCTCAGGCTGAGCAAGCCCGATTTGTGCTTCCTTTGCATCCATCTCCATATTTTTTGCAATGGATTTGCACATATCACGTGCAAAGCTAATCGGGTAAAGCTGCATGATCTCGCTGTCTACGAGATCACCGATCTCCATCTTAAAGGAAATCTTTACAAATTTACC
The DNA here is from genome assembly GCA_963594555.1 of Lachnospiraceae bacterium. Classification (GTDB taxonomy): domain Bacteria; phylum Bacillota; class Clostridia; order Lachnospirales; family Lachnospiraceae; genus W0P33-017. The sequence goes on from CAVBEI010000001.1 coordinate 111,485, forward strand.
CTCTAAGAATTGATCGATCTTGCCTTCATCTACACCCTCCTGCAGATCGATCAGATCTGCCACCGGCGGTGAAATATCGATTGTCTTGCTGAGCATGGAAGAAAGAGAGGTCGCCGAGCTTCCCATCATCTGGTTCATCGCTTCACTGATAGCACTTAAATGCAGTTCGCCTAGCTCTCCGGATGTATTGGTTCCATCCCCGCCCATCATCAGATCGGTGATGATCTTTACATCATTCTCTTTTAGCACCAGAATATTGCTGCCGTCTAAGCCTACTGTATAGGCGATTCGGATAAATACACACGGCCGTTCATAATTGCGGACAATATCCTCCCATGCCGCCATGGAGACGACCGGCGTAGAGATCTCTACCTTACGATTGACAAGAGAAAAAAGTGTCGTAGCAGCAGTTCCCATGCTGATATTTGCTACCTCACCAATCGCATCCTTTTCTTCATCACTTAGCGTCTCATCTGTACCGGTATCTGCCATGGCAGCGCCCGGGTTGTTCAGCAGCGCATTGATTTCTTCCTGTGATAATACTCCATCCATCGGTTTATTCTTCCTCTCTGATCACTGATGTCACACGCACCGCATAATTCGCTCCGGAGGAACCCGGCAAGGCGGTGAATTTTCTCATATTACCAACATATACATCCAATTCATCATCAATATCTGTATCAACCCGTATGATATCTCCGGGCTGAAGATTTACAAAATCAGCAACCGAAATCAGACTTTTACCGAGTACCGCCTTTACCGATACCGGCGCATGGTCGATCAGATCCTCGATCACATCCTGATAGGTCTCTTCATCCTTTACCTGCATATTCGAATACCAGAATTTGGTATTGAGCTTGTCCATCACAGGCTCTAGAGTGATAAACGGCAGACAGATGTTCATCAGCCCCTCTGCCTCGCCGATCTTTAGGTTTATCGTCACTATAGCGATCATCTCACCTGGGGATATGATCTGTGCGAACTGTGAGTTTGTCTCGATACGCTGCAGCCGCGGATGAATCTCTGTAACATTCGCCCAGGGCTCCCTAAGCAGATTCACACATACATTCATGATGCGTTCAATGACAAGCAGCTCAATCTCAGAAAAATCTCTCGTTTTCTCAAGCGGAAGTCCTACACCGCCAAGCATACGATCCACGATCGCATAACCGAGCGAGGAAGCCAGCTCCATCAAAATATCTCCGCGAAGCGGTGCGAATTCTACGACACCAAGCAATACCGGATTTGAAAGTGCATTCGAAAATTCCGAATAGGTCACGGCCTCTGAATTCATGACCTCCACCTGGATGTTCTTGCGTAAATAAACAGGTAAATTCGTTGAAAGCAATCGGCCATAATGTTCAAAGATGATCTCTAAGGTACGAAGATGTTCCTTTGAGAATTTTGACGGGCGTGCAAAATCATAATTTTTGACCTGCTTATCCGCACTATCCTTGATCTCTTCTGCATTTATCTCACCACTGCTCAGCTGCTGCAGCAGCGAATCTATTTCGCCCTGTGACAGTACGTCACCCATCCGTTCTCACCACCTTAGTACCTGTATATTTCACGTTTAATTAATCGCACGTAATGCTCGGGAATCCGACATCTACGATCATGCTTGAGTCAAAGAAGCCCTGCAGCTTCTCTAGGATCTCCTTTTGTGCCTGATCCGGCTGTGCTAAAATCTCTTCGTATGTATAGGTGCGCACAACATCATTCACGATACTTTTGATATTAGAATCATACAAGCCTGCCTCAACACCGGCAAGTCCAAGCGTCGCATAATCCTCATTTGACTTATCCATGGAAACAACCACCGTCAAAATGACATAATGTGCTTCCCCATCTTCGCTGTTGCGCAGATTTATAGTCAAGGTATCCTCAAGTGTATAGGACTGCAGATTCTCTATCGCTACAGAGGAAAGATTAGCTGTTCTGCCGCTCGCAAGCTCCAAATCCAAAGCAGTACAGATCTCGGTGATCAGCTCATTGCTCTTTTTTGCAGAAGGAACGATACTGATCATCGTAATCGCCGTCAAAACCAGATTCACAACAAGCAATGCTAAAATAAGCACACTCATCAGATTTTTCTTCATGTTACCCACCTATGACTAACCGGCAAAGGCAGTCATCCTTTCTATAATTAATCGGTCGAATTGTAGGAGTTGTATATCTTGATCACAACGCGACGGTTTAGGGCACGTCCTTCTGCTGTTGAATTATCTGCAATCGGAACATAATCTCCGCGTCCGGAAGACTTAATATGCGCCGGATCGATATTTGTCACCTCGCGTAAGTAATTGGCAACAGAAAGTGCTCGATACATCGATAAAACATCATTATCCTCAAAGCGAGAATTATGAATCGGAACATTATCGGAGTGTCCCTCGACCTCAATGATATTGTCGCTATAATGATTCAAAATCCGTCCGACCTTATCTACAAGAGGCAATGCATCCTCCCTGATCACCTCGGAGCCGGAATCAAACAATACAGCACCACTAAGTGTCAACATCACATATTGGGAATTAAATGTCACCTCTACCGTATCTGAAATGCCATAGCCGGATGTGGATTCTTCGATATCCTCAGCAATGCTTTGTGATTCCTCGAGACCCTTTTGCTCATATTGCTCTGTCAGCTGCTCCTCCGTCAGCTCAGTCTCTGTCTCGGAGGCTCCTCCGTCAGCTCCGGCCTCTGCACCATTCTCAGGATCATTCTCCTCAATCGCGGAATCATCTGCATTCTGCTGCGTACCCTCCTCTTCGAATTCTCCGGAGCCGGAGCTGTTCGCATCCGGATTGTAGTACGTGTCATAATATTGCAGCTGGTTAATGCCGGCACCAACCATATCGCCATCACCGATCGATGAGCCACCACCCTGCAGTACACTAAAATGCGACTGAAAGGAAGCAATGATCAGCTCAAACTTCTCTGCATCCACCGATGACATGGAAAAAAGCAATACGAAAAAGCATAGCAAAAGATTCATCAGATCGGAGAAGGTCGCCATCCACGCAGGCGAACCAGCAGGCGGATCTTCCTGTTTTTTCTGCTTGCCCACTACTCTTCACCTCCGCCGCCTCCGGAGAGTGCTTCACGCTCCTTCGGTGTAATAAATGTCTTTAATTTTTCCTCGATCACGTGCGGATTCTCTCCGGCCTGAATCGATAGCAGCCCTTCGACGATGATCTGCTTGATGATCATCTCGTTGGCATTGTTTAGCTTTAGCTTGGTAGAGGTCGGATTACACAGCCAGTTCGCCAGCAGCGAGCCGTATAATGTCGTCAAAAGTGCAACCGCCATATTCGGTCCGATGGTAGAAGCATCCTCCAGGTTTTTTAACATATTAACCAGTCCGATCAGTGTACCGATCATGCCCCATGCAGGACCTAGCTCAGCCCACTTCTCCCAGAAGGCACATACCTCCTTGTGGCGATCCTCCATACAGCTAAGATCAGTCTCCAAAATACCACGCACCAGCTCCGGATCTGTACCATCGACGATGAGCATAATGCCTTTTTTTAGAAATGCATCCTCGATATCGGCAGCCGTCTCCTCAAGAGCCAGCAGACCTTCTTTTCTGGCTACGTTTGATAGATTGATGATATTGGAGATCATCGCACTGGGATCATAGCCGGGCTCCTTCATCGTAAGGGCAATCGTCTTAAAGCCGGTACCCATAAAGGAGAGCTTGTTACAGGCCAAAAGTCCTGTTACAGAACCACCGATCGTGATGATAACCGACGGCACGTCGATGAAGTTTGGTATCAATGAAAATCCACCATCACCGGTTACAATACCAAAAATAACCATTGCAAAGCCCAGTACAATACCGAGTAATGACGCTATATCCAATATCTCTCACCTATCTTTCTATGATTTTTCGTAACTGTTAAGTAGCTTTTAGGTTACGCTGATCCTGTCTGCATTCCATCTGTAATATAAGAAATCGGTATGATCAGAGTCAAATTCTCCCTAATCATACCGATTATACCATATCTTGGGGATGAATGTAAACACATTCCCTAGATATAATGCAACAGTTTTACCATCTGTTATTATCTCTTCAGATTTATCAGTTCCTCAAGCATAGAATCTGAAGTCGTGATCACACGGGAGTTTGCCTGGAAGCCTCTCTGCGTGGTGATCATGGATGTAAACTCTCCTGCCAGATCTACGTTTGACATCTCAAGCTCTCCGGAGGTGATCGTACTGCCGTCTGCGTCAATCTCTACACCGATGCCATCAAAATCGCCGGAGTTTAAGGTCGCGCGGTAGCAGTTATCTCCGGTCGCCTCGAGGCCGGATGCATTCGCAAACTGTGCCACGGAAATTTGACCGAGCAATACGGTATTGCCGTTGTCATAGGAGGCATAGATCTTACCGCTCTGGTCTACGCTAAGACCTGTCATGGCGCCGAGCTTTTTGCCCTTTCCTACCGTATCTGCATCCCCGCCGCTCATCGCCGCAGTCGTCGAACCACTGTTGTTGTAATTCAAAAGTGACGAAAAGTCGATAGTCACATCCTTAAAGCCATCGTAGCCGGCTGCTGTCAGCTTGGATAGATTCAAGGTCTGGGACATATTATTGCCGCCGCCGACACTTGTGAGCGTTCCGTCTGCCGTATTAAACTGCAGTGTAAAGCCATCCTTTGATGGAGTCACGATATTGTAGCTGCCGGCAAACATATTGTAACGAATCTCTGCATCACTCGGAACCTCCTCTGTAAAGATCGCGCCTGTATCTGCCGTTGCGGTATCGAGATCCGAGCCGGTAATAGTCGTATAGGAATAATCCTTTAGCAGCTCCTCCGGGCCGGCATACTTTGCAGGAGGATTTTTAGCTGTTCCATCCTCGAGTGCAACCATGCTGGTAAAGTTTTTTGTGCCGGATGCATCCGTCAAGCTGATCGTTCCGGTCGTATAGGTCGGCCAATAATATAATACGCTGTTCTTCGGATATTCGGTTTCATCCAAATCCAAGGCTTCACGTATATCTTCTACATTAAATTTATAACCTGTCGTACCATCATCACTGGTTACAACCGTACCGAGAGACGTATAGTCCTCTAAGGTCTGCATCTTTGTCAGCGTATAGGAGCTGACCTTATCTGCACCATTCTCCTGATCCGCAGTAAAAGCACCATTGACCATCTTACCATCTGTAAAATCCCATTTTACACCGTTTACGTTGTAGGTAACACCATTTACCGTTTCAGTAGGCGGAGGGGAAGATTTTGCATAAGGAGATGCCTTTCCGCGTGCCACTACATTTCCTGCCGCATCCTCCACATACAGATAATGATCATCATCAGAACCATCTAACGCCTCAAGCTCCGATAATGCACCATCGTAGGTTACATTGGTAGAAGTAAAGCGCACCCGATAGCCATCCGGCAATGAGAGCGCATCGGATAAGCTAAGCTGGGAATTGATATCTGCTGCATCCATATAATAGGTATAGGATGCTGTAGCTGTGCCTCCGGCCGTCGTGGTCGATGCAGCCTTTTTGGCTGCACTTGTCTGGATCGCACGGTTGATATCGGTTTTGCTCTTTCCGGAAGCAAATGCATAGTTATCCGTGATCACGGTATTGCTGCCCTGTGCGCTGGTGGCTGTTCCTGAGCCAAACAGATCGCCAAGTGAAACATTAGAGGATAGGATCGACGTACCCTCCGAATCGATAATATCCGTCAGATTCACTGCATATTTTCCGTTTTTAGCATCCTGTGCCTGAATGGAAAAACGTGCGGTATACGGATAACCAAGATTATCATAAACGAGCAGATTCATAACAGAACCCGTAGAAGAGCTCACCTGTGAGCTCTGGCTGTCAATAACACCTGTACACTGTGCCTTTGAAGTAGCCTCAGGCTCTGATGTCATCTTATCTGCAGACATGACCTTTAATGCAGAAACTGTATCCTTTTTGATCGTCTGTGTCTCTGCATCTACACCCCAGCCCATCACCGTATAGCCGGTGGATTTCATACACAGATTGCCTGCGCCGTCCACATAGAAGGAACCTGCCTTTGTAAATACATTTTCCGCACCGTTATTTACAACGAAAAAGCTGCTGGTGCTCTGATCGGTAATGCGAAGATCGAACGGCAGACCGGTCGTCTCTGACGCACCGGCTGAAGTGATGCTCATCGAGGTCGAACCTGTCGTGACACCAAGTCCGATCTGCTTTGCATTTACACCACCTGTTCCAAGCTCGGTATTTGCACCTGAGGCACTAGAAAGTGTCTGATACATAATGGAACTAAAGGTAACGCTTGAGGATTTGAATGCAACGGTATTAACGTTTGAGATGTTGTTACCGATTACATCCATCTTTGTCTGATGTGTCTTTAGACCTGACACAGCAGAATAAAGTGATCTCATCATAAGAAAATGACCTCCATTCTATGGCGTCGTTTCGTCTCATCTGTCAGTCAGAGACGCTCGCTCCCGTTAAGGTCCAGCGATTATACGATAACTGCGCCATCAATATTTGTAAAAATGTTTTCTTTGGCATCCGTCTGATCCATAGCTGTAACAACCGTTTTATTCGGTACATTTACGATAAATGCCAGCGAATCGACAAGAACTAAGGATTCCTGAATTCCCTTTTCACCGGCCTTGTAAACACCCTCCGATAGCCGGTTTGTCTGCTCTGCAGACAAGCTGATATTTCGGTCGCTTAAGCGGTTTGCGGCATGCTTGGAAAACTTGAGTGGCTCTAAGGCCTGCTGTTTTTCCCGAAGTACCTCGTCAAAGGATATTTCGGCTGACTGTTTTGAATTGTTGATACCTTTTTTGAAATAAGTATCTGTAACCTGCTCGATCGATTGAAATCCATTTCGCATGGAGCCGGTTTTGTTTATCGAATTCATAGGCTCCCTCCCATCCATCAAGTAGAGGTCTATGCCTCAGTCATACCTTCTGCATCTCCACCATCCTGTGTGCTCTCAGCGTCCTTCGTCTGATCCCTCAGAGCAATCAAGGCATTTAAAACAGTTTCTGCAGAAAGGAATTTGCTGTAAGAATCGGAACAATTCGTTTCGATGTATTCCTTTTCATAATCACTGAGTGAATCATACCGCTCTCTAAGATTAGTAAATAATTCCTCATAGTTTAGGGATACATGATCTGCATCCGGCAACTGAGCTACTGTCGTTTCAAAATCCGCTGCCACTGATACGGCATTCATATAATCTGTATCTGCCACGGTATAGAGATCATCCAGATTATATAATGCTCCGTTTACAGATAAATAGACATTGCTGCCTTCCGTCATCACATAGTCTACAACACCTGTAATCTCGCTCGTCTCTCCTGTCACTGAGCTGGTCGGCCGCATAACTACGGTCTTTCCAACCAGATTATCCGCCTGCAGATTTTCAGTGGTGTTTGCCATGTTTTCTAACGATTCAACCTGCGTAAAGGTCGCAAGCTGTGATACATACTCTGTATTCGACTGAGGCTCTAACGGATCCTGATATTTCATCTGTGCCACGAGAAGATTTAAAAAGTCCTCTTTATCCAGGTTGTTGTTCACCTTTTCGCTCGAGGAGCTCGTTGCACTTGCGGATGTATCCACTACTGTGCCATTATCGATCTTTTGCCATAAAGCCATCTGCTTTCCTCCTTTCGTTATACTCTTTATGCGGTATAATCGACGCTTCCGCCGTTATCGCGCATGATATTTGCTGCCAGGCTTTCAGTCTCATTCAAGCCTTCAGAGCCTCCTGCAAGTGCAGCGGCATCGAGATTTCTTCTGCTGTTTTCTTCTCTTCTGCCAGAGCCTCCGCCCTCATTTTGCATCTGTGCATTTGCAGATGAATTGCCATCGAGATTTTGCTCAAATTCATGAGTGGCCACGGTTACCTCTACGGCCTCCACCTTGATTCCCTGTGCCTGTAAGGTGGCATGCAGCTCGCTCATCTGTGTCTGCAATGTTTCCTTGACCTGTTCATTTGTCGCAGTGATCTGCGCTGTGACATTGCCATGCTTTTCTGTTACGGTAAGCACCAGTCTGCCAAGATTCTCAGGATTTAGCTGTACCTGCAGGGATGTACCCTCGGACGAGGCAAAGGCTCGTGCCAAGCCCTCCATCTGATCCATCAGCGACTCATAACGTGTCAGCACCTCTGTCTGCGGGATCTCAGCTGTCTGATCAATTGCATGAGCAGAAGTATTCTGCGTCTGCATAAGCACCGGCTCATTCTTTGTCTCCGTCAGATTTTTAAAATCTGTCGTATTGCTATTCTCCGGCTTTTGCGACTTACCCTCTAAGACATTCTCACTGCCGGCATCCTTCGTGCCATTTTCAGGCTCATCAAAAAGCTCTTCTCCGGAATCCTCGTTATTTGTCTTAGTCTGTACTATAGACTGTGTGAGCTCATCCTCCGTCTGCACCTGTGACTTATCCGCCTGCATGCTTTCCTGCGACTCTGACTTAAAAGTAACTGCATCGGCAGCTTCTGTTTCAGCCGGCTCCTCTGTCTGAAACTGTGCTGTATCAATCACTTCGCCTGCAGAATCGTCTGTTGTGTCTATTGTGCCTGTCATATCAGGTGATAACTCATCTGAGGGTGTCAGCTCCTTAAGTACCTGCACGTTTGTCTCTGTCATAGGCTCTGATAATTGTGCTAGCAGTGAGTCAAACTGTGCATTCGTAAGCTCATTGGTCTGCTTAAAATCTGCAAATAATGCGTTTGTTTCTGTCAAAAGCTGCTGAACACTCTCATTTGTAAGCAGCGCACTCACATCTGTATCACCGGTCAGCTCTCCGATCAGCTGCATCAAATTTTGAGGCTGCAATAAATCCATCTCAGATAAGCCAAGCAGCTCCATCGCCTGCGTCAGCTCCTCCTCTGACACCTCGCATGTATCAGTCAGCGCTTTTTTCACATCTTCTGTCAGCTGCTTTACATTTTCCTTAAGCGTCTCATCCACACGGCCGTCATTTTTTTTCGCCGCCTGTGCGATTGGTTTAGCTTTGCCGCTTTTTGAAGCGTAGTCTAAGTGCTTTGTATCCGTCTGATCCGACGTATCGGTTCTAACAGAAAATGCATCTCTATCATCCGTCGCATTCGTCTCAGGTTCAAAGCTGTTTTTCGTATTTTTGCTCATAAGATCAGCGAATTGCAGGGACGCTTCCTTTGTCAGATCACTCGAGTTCATCTCCGTGCTACGGATACTTGCAGTTGTCATGCCAAGGCTCGCTATCTGTGTCATTTGTTTCCTCCTTTCAAAAAAAATTTCAATCACACTATGGCTCTAAGATCTTGGTGACAATGGCTGCATTATTCTCATCCATAGCGGCTAAAATATTGCCGCGGCTCTGCGCATCCATACCCTCTAGAATATCTGCCACAAGCTGTGCATCCGTATCCACCATCGTATCGAAAATCGCTGCCGCATTTTTCGCCTTCATGGAAGAATAAGTGCTGATATAATCCTCCAGCTCTTCGTTTTGCTTTTGCTGCTCTAATACCTGGCGGTATATGATCTGGGCATTCGTCGGATCGATAGCTTCATAGTATGTCTGATAATTACTTATATCGGGTGCATTGTCCGAAAAGACAACCTCTTCGTCAAATTTTTGTTTCAGTTCCTCAAACTCTGCTTCCTTTTTTTCATAAGCAGAGAGCTTCTTTAGCTGTGCCTTTAGATCCTTGATCTTATCGTTTTTCTTATCCAGCTTGTTTTGCGTATCGGTAAGCTCCTGCTCTAGCTGCTTGACATAAGCGGTCGCCTCGTCTAGCGTCGTATAAGGGTATTGCTGTCTTTCGATGGGCTCTTCGACCTTAGGCAGTATTTTATTGACATAGGGGACATCCTTTAGAATCGGATACATAACTGTCGAGCCAAAGCCACCGACATCCCATTTGATAACCAGAACGAGAATGCCCAGCCATATTGCGATAATAACGATCGTCGCAAGTATCACAGCCAGCCTTCCTCCGAGACCGCCATCATCCTCAAAATCCGGATCATCCACATCAATGCCCTTGCTTTTAAGCTTCTCCCTTCGTTTTTCCTCCTTGGCGGCTATTTTTTCTGCTTTTTTCGCAGCCTTCTCCTGAATGAGCTCTGCCTTTGTTTTCTTTCCTTCCTTTTCCTCTGCCATGTCTTCCACCTTATAATTTTTATGTCTGACTGCTGTAATTAAAGCTCACCAGCTGGTCAATCTCCTTCGCTTCCTCTGCTGCAAGCTCCATTTTAAACTGCTCAAATGCCTTCTCCCGCAGCTTTTCCTGCGCCTTTCGCTCCGTCATCACCTGCGCCAGTCGTCTTCTCGCCTGCTCGAGCTTTTTTTCTGCTGCATGCACCCTTAAAATCTGATCACGTATCAGAGATTTCATGACATTGATCGCCCCGGCATTTTCACGAATCGCCAGCACGTCAATCGTACCGACGGCCAGTCTTGCTGCTCGCTCTTCATACTCCATGCGCCGTTTCATCAGCTGCTGGAGCTTTTGGTTTTCCTCCTGAAGCTGTCTGCTCGCGATGCCATATGCCGTTTTTTCCTGTTCCTCTAATTTGATCTTTAGATCCAGAATGCTCTGCATCCGATATACAAATTTTGCCATCGCTTATCCCTCAAAAATCTGTGATAATAATGCAACCTCCTGGTCAAAATCATATTTTTCATCGGTACGCTGCAGTAAATACTCGTTGATGCGCGCATGCTTTGCGATCGCATCATCAATCTCCTTATTCGAGCCGTTTTTGTATGCACCGATATTGATCAGATCCTCTGCTTCGGCATAGGTCGCCATAGAATTCTTTAATCGTCCCGCATAATCCTTTTGCTCCTTAGAAGCGATCGAGCTCATGACACGGGAGATGCTGGCTAATACATCGATAGCCGGATAATGATTGCGCTGTGCCAGGCGTCTGTTTAATACGATATGTCCGTCTAGAATACCTCTGGCCGTATCCGTAATCGGTTCATTAAAATCATCTCCATCTACCAACACCGTATATAATCCTGTGATCGAGCCCTTTTCCGAGGTACCGGCACGCTCTAATAGCTTTGGCAGCTCTGCATATACGCTCGGCGGATAGCCACGTGTCACCGGAGGCTCTCCGGATGCCAGACCGATCTCGCGCTGTGCCATGGAAAAACGCGTCAGCGAATCCATCATCAGCAATACATCACGCCCCTGATCTCTGAAATACTCGGCGATCGCTGTCGCACTCATCGCTGCCTTTTTTCGAATAAGCGCGGGCTTATCAGAGGTGGCAACTACTACCACCGAGCGCGCCATGCCCTCCGGCCCTAAGTCACGTTCGATAAACTCCCGCACCTCTCTGCCACGCTCTCCGATGAGTGCAATGACATTGATATCCGCCTTGGTGTTTCTGGCAAACATACCCATCAGTGTACTTTTCCCGACACCGGAGCCGGCAAAAATACCGATACGCTGTCCTCTGCCGACAGTAAGCAACCCATCTACTGCCTTAACACCCAGCGGCAGCACCTGATCGATGATCTTTCGCTTCATCGGATCAGGCGGCAGTGTATCTGCAGGATACTGATTCTGCAAAAAAAGCTCTTCATCCGTATCTGTAGGTCGTCCAAGTCCGTCTAAGGTATGTCCTAACAGTTCTTCTCCTACAGAAACAGTAAGTGGATGTCCCGTATTTTCTACGACACATCCAACTCCTATTCCATCCATGCTCTCATATGGCATCAAAAGCAGGCGATTGTCATGAAAGCCAACCACCTCTGCCATCACCTCGCGATTCGCAGCTGCGTCTACGATAATACGGCAAAGATCACCCAGCTTTGCCTCGGGTCCTATCGATTCTACCGTAAGGCCTACAACTTTTGCCACTTTTCCATAACAATGATAAAAAAAATGCTGCGTAACCTGCAGATATTTGTGTACATCAAAATCCATAGATTTCCTACTCCAAATCCATCTATTGCTCACAGCAAACGCAAAGGCTCTTTAGATCGCGCGTCAGCTGATCTAATGCGACGTCTAAGCTACAGTCATAGACCCCGGAATCCGTATCGAGAATGCAGCAGCTGCTTGTCAGCTTAGGATCCATCACAATCTCGATCACTACATCCTCTCCGACCTTTTCGATAAGCTCTGCCTTGTGCTCACGCAAAAAAGGCGCCTCCTCTTCGCATACATGAATCTTTATGTGCTTTGTCTCACGAATGCCACGCATCGCATGTCTTACAAGCTGCAAAAGCAGCTCCTGCTTGCCGCGAAACTGCATGCCAAATACATCATCAAATATGGTAAGCATCGTATCTAAAAGCTGTGGCTCTAAAGAAGACAGTGCCTTCTCATATTGCTCATGCAGCGCAAGCTCCTTTTTCTCAAACGTCTCCTGCTGTATCCTCTCACGCTCTGCGGCTTCTTTTTTAGCAGCTTCTTTTCCTTCCCTATAGCCTTCTTCCTTTGATTGCATGCGCAGCCGCTCGGCCTCCTCGACTGCCTGCATATGAATCTGCGAGGCCTGCGTTTGTGCAGCCTCTAAAATCTGTGCTGCCTCCTCCTTTGCCTGTGCGACCATATCGATCTGCGGTTCTTCCGGTGCGATCTCCTCTGCAAAAATACCTTCCTTAAATTCCGGATGCTCATCGATCGTTCCATTCTCGATCGCTTCCTCGCGCAAACGCGTAAATTCCTCTATTCGCGCCTTTTCCTGCTCTCGCTCGATTTTCTCCATAGTACGGGCGATCCGATCGTTTGTATCGATAACACGACACACCTCTCTTCCTCGAATCGCATAGCTTCCCTGATAAAAATTAGACAATGACCTCGTCACCTCCACCTCTGGAGATTACAATTTCTGCTGAATCCTCTAGCTTTCGGATGATAGAAACGATCTTTTGCTGTGCTTCCTCGACATCCTTCATACGTACCGGACCCATAAATTCGATATCCTCTTCGATCATGGCAGCCAGACGCTTGGACAGATTCTTTAGGATGACGTTCTTTACTTCCTCGTTTGAGCCCTTTAGGGCAATCTCAAGGTCAGAGTTCTCCACATCACGCAGCACACGCTGAATCGCACGGTCATCAAGCAGCAAAATATCCTCGAATACAAACATTTTCTTTCGAATCTCGTCTGCAAGCTCCGGCTCCTCGACCTCTAGAGACTCCATAATATGCTTTTCTGTACCACGATCGACGGTATTTAATATATTGACGATCGCATCTACGCCACCGACGATGGTATAATCCTGATTGACCAGAGAAGCTAGTTTTCGCTCCAAAACGCCCTCTACCTCCTTGATCACATCCGGCGAGGTACGATCCATCATGGCGATTCTCTTGGCAACATCTGCCTGCTTTTCCGGCGCTAAGGCACCTAAAATCATCGCTGCCTGCCCGCTCGATAAATAAGATAAGATCATCGCGATCGTCTGAGGATGCTCGTCCTGAATAAAATTGAGTACCTGAGACGGATCGGTCTTGCGCACGAATTCAAACGGTCGTACCTGTAAGGATGCCGTGAGCTTGGTGATGACATTTTGTGCCTGCTCCTCTCCGAGTGCCTTTTCTAAAAGCTCTCTTGCATAGCCGATACCACCCTCTGCGATATATTGCTGTGCCAGACAAACCTGGTAAAACTCCTCCAGCACAACCTCCTTCGTCTGCGGAGATACACTTCTCGTATTTGCAATCTCCAGTGTCAGCTCCTCGATCTCATCCTCCTTCAGATGCTTAAAGATCGCCGCTGATTTTTCCGGCCCGAGTGCGATCAAAAGAATCGCTGCCTTTTGTACACCGCTCAGTTCCTCATTCGCCATATATCCTATCTCCTAATCCCAATCCTCATTCAGCCAGTTGCGAAGCAGGGATGCCACGGCCTCCGGCTTTTCATCCACAAATTTTTCGATCAAAAGACGCGCCTCAGACTTCTCCGAATAAGCGATATCCTCCATCTCACTTTCCTTTTCTCTGGTAGAAGCAAGCAGTGATTCCACAGACAGCTCCGGCTCGAGCTCCTGCACCTGCTCCTTCCTCGTACTGCGAAATACCACATATCCTAACAATGCAAAAATAAGCACCGCTAACAGAATCTGGAAATAATCGGCAAGTGTCCGTCCGCTTCCTGCCGAATACTGGAATACCGGCACCTCATAGGCTACGATCGAAATGTTGCTCTCCGGAATACCTGTCGCATTCGCCACCAGCTGATAGAACTCCTCGTCCACCTCTGTTTTTACGCGATCAGAATTATTCGCCTTAAACTCATCAAACGTCGTACCCTCGAGCTGGCCGCTCTCCTTCATCGTATCCTCGTTGTAGGTGACATAGCTGGTCGCCACAACTGAAATCGAAGAATTGTCGTAATTGATCGTACCCGCCGCACCATAGGTCTTTGTCAGACGCTCACTCAAAAGATAGTCCTTTTTTACCTCGCTGACAGACGACTCTGTCACATCGCCGTCCTCTAATACATAAGAATCGTTATCATTTGAATCGGTACCCGGTACAGCAGCTGTACCGCCAACCGCCGTCGAATCGTACGTCTGCTCCGAGTCAAGATATCCTTGAGATTGTCCGTCCGGTGCATAAAAATTATGATCTACTACATCAACATTGGAAAAATCCATATCGAGGTTTAATCCTACCTCGACATTATTATACATCTCGGTGCCTATCAGGATGTCCTTGACACCCTTTTTAAAGCCCTGCTCATACTTTTGACGAAGCGAAAGCTGTGACGTAGCTGTGCCAATCGTCGTAGACTCATCACCACCGGCGAACAGTGTATTGTTGTCCGTGTCCATAATGGTGATCTCATCCGTGCTGTCATTGCCGACTGCAACTGCGATGAGTCTGGCGAGTCCTGCAGCCTGCTCCTCATCCATCTCTCCATTCAGATCCAGTGCAACCGCTACATAGGTCGGCTCCTGCTGTGCGATCAGCGTTCCATCGTTCGTCGGGATATTCATACGAATCTTTGCTTCGTCGACATTATCCAAAAATTCGATGGTCTCCTTTAGCTGCTGCTCTAAATAAACCTGATAGCGGCGTGTAGTATCCTGTTCTGTTGTCGTAAAGCTGCCATCTAACGCATCATCGATGGTAAAGCCGCTCACCGGCAGGGAATTCGAGCCAAGCAAAATACGTGCGTTTGCTTCATCCTCTGCATTTATCGTAAATACAAGACCGTCACTGCTGACCGTATAGGCGATATCGTTGTCTACGAGCAGCTGCTTGACCTCACTCGCCTGCTTTGTATCCTCACAGGTCGTCAGCTCCACGGTCTTTGGGCGGGTCATAATAAATGCGGTCAATCCGATCGCAACGATAATGACAGCCACAATGCTGATCAAAAGTGCTTTTTGTTTTTTGCTGAATTGCTTCCACCATTCTAAGATTCGCTCCAAGAGCTGTCTTAATCTATCCTGCATGGCTTAACTGTTCTCCCGTATGTCCTATTTTGTAACTGCTTAGTCCCTTCACAGTTACCCTATTTTACATCTGCATGTTCATGATCGTATCATAGGCCTCAAGCACCTTATCTCGTACTGCGACCGTATACTGCAGCGCTGTAGTCGCCTTGGTCTGAGCTATCTGCAGATCGTGTGTATTATCCGCCTGACCGAGCATAAACTGAACCTCCAGGGATTCTGCCGTATTTTGCAGATCGTTCGTCTCATCTAACATATTCAGTGCAGTAGAAAAGACCGAATCAAAGCTGCTGTCTGCATCGACTGTGTTATTCATTGCCTGTGCAATCACTGAAGACTGCACATTACGAAGTGCTCCGATCTCCATCTATCTCTTCCTCCTAGCCCTGTCCGATCTGAATACCGGCCTGTGCAATAGCCTTGCTCGCCTCAAAGGCAGTCGCATTCGCCTCATAGCCACGGCTTGCATCGATCAGATTCGTCATTTCGGTCACGATATTGACATTCGGATAGGATACGTATCCGTTTTCGTCCGCATCCGGATGAGAAGGATCGTATTCCATGACAAAATCACTCGTCGTATCCTCCTTTACGCTCGTCACCTTAACACCGGTTCCGCGAAACTTTTTCTTCTCACCCTCTAGAGCCTCCTGAAAGGTACTTGCCCGTTTTTCTGCAAAGGTCACTACCTGTCTGCGGTAGGGTGTGCCATCCTCGGTACGCGTTGTCTTGACATTCGCGATATTTTGAGCGATGATGTCGGTTCGAAAACGCTCTGCAGTCATGCCGGAAGCACTAATATCAAACGATTGAAATAGTCCCATCTTTCACTCCTCCTCTATCTGCCCATCGCAGTCTGCAATCTCGAAAACTCCTGTGTTACTGAATTTGCAAGCAGCTGGTAACGAAGCTGCTCGCTGGCAAGCTCTGTATTTTCTACGTCCACGTCTACATTGTTACCGTCTAGCCGGTAATCATAGCCATAGGCCTGCATATCAAAATGTACTCCTGCATCCAAATGTGTCAGATCTACATCATCCACCTTTTCATCGAGAGAATTCCATTTGAGCTTGTCAAGCTCCTGATTTAGAAGGCTCTCAAAATCCACCTCTCTGCGCTTGTATCCGGGCGTGTTTATATTCGCGATATTATTGGCGATCACAGTCTCACGCAAAGAGCTGGCATCTAATGCCTTGTCTAATACATTGATATAGTTGTATGCGTTTGTTTGAATCATGCAGGCACTTCCTCTCTTATTGTTTGTGACCTTTTTTATCGTAAGGACAAATTTTCCCGTGTACTACCTATAGTATAATTTATTTTTATAAAAACACAAGTATTTTTTCATAATCTAGTATGCAATCCATTGGTTTGACACAAGATATAGAAAAAAGGGATCTACCAGTCGGTAAATCCCTTTACACTCAAAACAAATCCGTTTGTTTTATAATAATTATCTATTTTTTATGCTGCTTTTGTCTGACCTGCTCAAGCTCGGAAAATACAACATCGTTTAGCACCTTAATGTAGGTACCGCGCATGCCGGACGAGCGTGATTCAATCACCCCGGCACTCTCAAACTTGCGCAAGGCATTGACTATCACCGAACGGGTGATGCCCACGCGGTCCGCGATCTTGCTGGCTACGAGGATGCCTTCCTTGCCTCCTAGCTCATCAAAAATCAAAAGGATCGCCTCTAGCTCGGAAAAGGATAATGTAGATATCGCTGACTTAACGATCTGTATCTTTCTATTCTCCTCTGCGTTCTCTTCATTAACAGAACGCAGCATCTCAAGTCCAACAACTGTCGTACCATATTCTGTCAAAATAATATCATCGATATCATAGGTCTGTTCCATCCGATAAACAAACAACGTGCCGAGCCGCTCTCCTGCGATATCGATCGGGGCGATGATCGCAGCATAATCCCTGATATCCTGTTCAAAGCCAAGCGTCTCAAGATTTACATTTTCTTTGGTGGAGAGAATACCAAGCAATCGCTCGTTTAGCAAAGGATCAATGAATTCTCCGACCTTTGCTGCAAGAAGCTCCTGAAGCGGTGGAAGAAGCTCTGATAAGCTCTCTCCTAATACCTTTCCCTTTTTGCTGATGACAAGTATATTCGAAGATAAAATATCCGTGAGCACATCGCAGATATCATTGAATACGACCTTTGAGGAATTGTTGTTATGGAGTAGCTTGTTAATCTTTCTTGTTTTATCTAATAATGCGACACTCATTGGTTCTCTCTTTTCTTAATTGTATACAAAAAAATGGATGTAAGGTAATCATACACCCACTTTTCTGAAAATACAATAAAAATTCTAACAACTATTATAAACTATTTTGCATCCGGTTTTTGCTCCACGTATCCGCACTGTGCATCTGCGCAGACTAGCTTCGTTCCCTTTTCTACCATGTAGCCGCCGCAGGTCGGACATTTCTTTTCCACCGGCTTTGACCAGGACATAAATTCACAATCCGGATAATTCTCACAGCCGTAGTAGCGTCTGCCCTTTTTTGTTTTGCGAAGCACGATCTGCTTGCCGCACTTCGGACAGCTCACACCGATCTTTTCAAGATAAGGCAACGTATTTCTACACTCCGGAAATCCCGGACACGCCAAAAACTTGCCATGCGGCCCGTACTTTATGACCATATTTCGTCCGCATTCCTCACAGATGACATCCGTCACCTCATCTGCGATTTCGATGCGTTCCAGCTTCGACTCAGCCTCTGCTACTGCCTCCTCTAAATCCGGATAGAAGTTGCTGATGATCGTCTTCCATGCCACCTTGCCCTCTTCTACCATATCCAAAAGCGATTCCATATTCGCCGTAAAATGCTCATCCACGATGGTCTCAAAGGCCTGCACCATGATCGTATTCACGGCTTCACCAAGCTCTGTCATATATAGATTTTTCTGTTCCTTTGTGATATATCTTCTGGCGAGCAATGTCGTGATCGTCGGGGCATAGGTACTCGGCCGTCCGATGCCATGCTCTTCTAAGGTCTTAACCAGGCTAGCTTCCGTAAAATGCGGCAGTGACTGTGTAAAATGCTGCTTTTCATCAAGCCTTTGTAAAGAGAGAGGTGTGCTCTCATCGATTGAGCCAAGCAGTGTATTATTTTCTTCCTTTTCCTCATCCTCTGAGGCATAAACAGATAAAAAGCCTTCAAATGCCAGCTTTGAAGCTGATACATGAAGCTGATAGGCTCCCGCCTCAATCTTTACTAAAGTCGTCTTAAAGCGCGCCGGCGTCATACGGCTGGCAACAAATCTATTCCAGATAAGCTGATATAACCGAAACTGATCTCTCGATAAGGATTCCTTGATAAGTACCGGCATACGGGAAATATCGGTCGGACGTATCGCCTCATGCGCATCCTGTATCTTGCTATTAGACTTTGTTTGCGCTGCAAATCCTGCCGCATAAGTATCACCGTATTTTTCGCTGATGAATTGCTGCGCGGCCTGCTGTGCTTCCTCTGCCACACGAACAGAATCCGTACGCAAATAAGTGATGATACCGACCGTTCCAACGCCTTGTATATCCACACCCTCGTAGAGCTGCTGAGCAATGCGCATCGTCTTTTGTGTAGAAAAATTCAACCTCTTGGAGGCCTCCTGCTGCAGAGTACTGGTCGTAAAGGGATACGGTGCTTTTTTGATGCGCTCGCCATGCTTGATCTCCTTTATCGAATAATCTGCTCCTGAAAGCTCCTCCTTTATGTGCTCTACCTGCTCCTTTTTGTATAGCTCAAGCTTTTTTCCATCACAACCATCGAGCTTTGCGATCAGCGGCTTTTTCTCACCCGGGATAGACAAATACGCATCCATCGTCCAATATTCCTGCGGAATAAATGCATTGATTTCATTTTCTCTGTCACTGATCAGACGAAGTGCCACCGACTGAACACGTCCTGCAGATAGGCCACGCTTTACCTTGCTCCAGAGCACCGGGCTGATCCGATAGCCCACCATACGGTCAAGCATTCTGCGTGCCTGCTGTGCATTGACCAGATCCATGTCAATCTCACGCGGATTTTTCAAGGATGCCTTTACTGCTGACTGTGTGATCTCATTAAAGGTGATGCGGTATACCTTTTTATCCGGCATCGTATCCAGCTTTAGTGCATGATACAAATGCCAGGAAATCGCTTCTCCCTCACGATCCGGGTCAGTCGCGAGATAGATTTTTTCTGCTTTTTTTACTTCCTTACGAAGGTTTGCTAAAATATCTCCTTTGCCGCGAATCGTAATGTATTTCGGTTCAAAATCATTCTCTGCGTTAAAACCGAGCTGACTTTTTGGCAGATCCCTCACATGTCCGTTCGAGGCTGCCACCTCATAATTCTTTCCGAGAAACTTCTTGATCGTCTTCACCTTCGCCGGTGACTCCACGATAACCAGATACTTTGCCATTCCCCTATATTCTCCTCTAGCTTACCGATATATAATGATTTTGCCAGGCCTCCTTTGCCAGTCCACGCTCCTCTAATTCCTCTAAAATACGTGACAGCTCCTCGTAGTCCAGCTTACTTTCCTGACTGATCTTCTCCATAGATTTTGGATGCAAATCAAGCAAACTATACACCAAGCGTTGTGACTTTTCAAGTACTAATTTACTTTTCCAGGGCAGCAGCCCCAGTTCTCCTACTACCTCCTCCGGCGATAACAAAATGCCTGCTCCCTGCCTGATCAGGTGATTACAGCCAAGACTAAGCGGCTCATTTATCCTTCCTGGAACGGCATAAACATCCTTCCCCTGCTCGAGTGCACTATCTGCGGTGATCAAGGAACCACTCTTTTTCTTTGCCTCTACAACGATCACAGCATCTGACAGACCTGCGATGATACGGTTTCTCATCGGAAAAAATCCCGGAAGCGGTGCCATATCAGGCGGATATTCTGATAGTATACCTCCGTTCTCAGTGATCCTTTCATATAGCTGTGCGTGCTCCGGCGGATAGACAATGTTCACACCGCATCCTAATATTGCAAAGGTTTTGCCCTTTCCGTTTAATGCTCCCTGATGGGAAAAGCCATCGATCCCTCTGGCGAGCCCACTGATGACATTGACACCGTTTGCACCTAAACACCTGCTGATCTCAAGTGCCATCTTTTTTCCGTATGCACTGCAGTCTCTGGCACCAACCACACCTACAGAGGGCACATCGTCCTGCGGAAGCTCGCCAATATAATATAGCCCGAAAGGCGGATCATACAGATGCCTTAGTCGTTTTGGATAATTTGTCTGTTCCAGTGAAACAAAGCCGATGCCTCGTGACAATAGCTTTTCCCAACGGCCGTATAGGTCCCATTCCTTTTTAGACCTGCTGATTCTCATGGCCGCTTCATCCGTGATCTTATAAAGTCTCGAAAGCTCCGTTGCACTCATTTCATAAATTGATTTTGCACTGCCGCAGTATTTATATAACTGGTGGATCGTTTTTGCTCCGATGCCGGATATATTTGCAAGCCAATAGGCGTATAAGATATCTGTCTCTTCCATCGCTACACCTCCCAGAATTTTTTATCCAGGCTGCGATAATGCACTGCCTCTCGCAAATGCTTACAGGCGATGTCTGTCGCACCATCTAAATCTGCAATCGTACGTGCTACCTTTAGAATTTTATGATAGGCTCTTGCTGAAAGCTGCAGCTTTTCATATGTGCGCTGCATATAGGCACTGCCCTCATCATCCAGATGACAATACTTTTCCATGCAGCCGCTTGGAATCTGACTGTTAAAATACCAGTTTTCCTTCACGTAGCGCTCCTGCTGCAGTCGCTGTGCTGTTAGTACACGTGCCCTTATCGTCTCAGAGGATTCACCTCTGGCAGGACCTGTTAGATCCTGATAGCTCACAGGCTCAGCCTCCGCACATATATCGATGCGATCAAGCAGCGGCTGAGAGATGCGATTCAGATAATTTCGAATCGACACACTAGAGCATTTGCAGCGGCTCTTATCCGGATAAAAGCCGCATTTGCAAGGATTCATGGCACATACCAAAAGAAAATTTGCCGGATAGGAAAAGCTGTTATTTACACGCGTAATCGTAATCTCTCCATTTTCCATTGGCTGACGTAAAATCTCAAGAGTTGTCTTTTGAAATTCCGGCAGCTCATCTAAAAAAAGTACACCACGGTGAGACAAAGATACCTCACCAGGCTTTGGAATCTGTCCACCACCGGCTAAGCCTTGCGGACTGATCGTATGATGCGGCGCGCGAAACGGGCGGCTGTCAATGAGTGCCCCGCCCTTATGCAGCATGCCGCTTACACTATAGATTTTTGAGACCTCGAGCTGCTCATCGTGCTCCATTGGCGGCAAAATACCGGGAATTCGTCTGGCGATCATCGTCTTTCCGGCACCTGCAGGACCGATCATCAGCAGATTGTGCATTCCACTCACTGCGATCTCACAAGCACGGCGCAGCATTCTCTGTCCGTTCACATCACAAAAATCTTCGATTCCTGACCTGATCTTATCAGCCTGCGGCTTTGGCGGCAGCTCCTTTTCGATGGTATAATCGCTTATGCACAGCTCAATCAGTGACTGCAAATGTTCAACCGGAATAATCTCGATACCATCTACGACCTGTGCCTCATAATAATTGCTTTGCGGAATGATGCAGCGGCTAAAGCCCATCTCCTTTGCCATTAAAACCACAGGAAGAATGCCATCCACAGATAGAACATCTCCGTTTAATCCGATCTCACCGATCACAAGCGTATTATCCAGTGTATGGGCTGGTAAAATACCCAGTGCCGATAGAATCGCCGCTGTAACCGGCAAATCAAAGCCATTCCCACTTTTTCGTATGTTTGCAGGGGATAAATTGATCGTGATGCGCTTTGCCGGCAGCTGATGCCCGCAATTTTTAAGAGCTGTGCGCACACGTTCTCTCGATTCACGTACCTCGGACGCTAAAAAGCCCACCATCTCAAACAAAGGCAGGCCATCACTGACATCTGCCTCTACACAAACAGGCAGACTGTCGATCCCTTGTAGGATTGCAGTTGTCACGATACTATACATATCGTCTCCTCTCTGCGCGCTACATGGGAAAAGATGCGAAAAAAAGATGAAACCATTGTAGCATGGATTTCATCTTTTTCAAAGCTATTTTTTATTTTTTTAGTACGACCTTTCTAATGTAGCGAAAGGTCTCATCCTCCCCTTTTTCAGAGAGCATCGTAAGAAGCTGCTCTAAAAGCTCCTTTGTCCTTGGATGCAGCACATGATGATCCCGCTTTCTCATATAGTATTCGAGTGGTGATGAATCCGTATAGGCATCCTTTTTGTAAATCTTCGATGCAGCGATGCGATCTGCCACCATCTCAGCGACGTATTTTTTTGGCATGGGCATGCCGGCGATATTACCGTCATGCTTCATATCATAATCAATCCAATATTCGAGATGATGCTTGTTTCGCCCCTTATGATGCAGCCACGCAGTGGAATAGCCATATTCTGCACGTTCCCCATTGTGTGGACTGCAGTCATCACGATAATATTTTGCCCCGATACGAAATTCAGTCCAGGAAAATTTGGACAGGTCATGCAGCAGTCCCT
Organism: Lachnospiraceae bacterium; assembly: GCA_963594555.1. GTDB lineage: Bacteria > Bacillota > Clostridia > Lachnospirales > Lachnospiraceae > W0P33-017. The sequence continues at coordinate 134,463 of CAVBEI010000001.1, forward strand.
GCTTATAAAGTCCCATACGAAAACAGTTTTTACGTACCTGTCTGCGATGCGCAGTAATCGTCTTAAAATGCTTGCATGCATTGCTAAATGACATGTTTATTCCTCCATCAAATTCTTAGTAACTAGCATCGTAACGCCGGATCCCGGCAGACTAAGAAGCTCATCACATACACATCCGTCTCCGTATATGACCACCCATTTCTCGCCAGCAGAAGGATTTGGCAGTGCAAGCAGCGTTTTTGCATCCGAAAAATTCCATCCGATGTATAAATCTCCGGCCGATTCTGCATATGCTCCGCAATATGCCACTCCAAATGCCTGCATGGACGGATATAGCTGTGTACACCAAGCCTGTGAGCTGTGATAGGATAGATCCGGCAGCCCCCTAGATAAATAATCCGTCTGATGCATCGGAGCTTCGCTTCGAAGTACACTATGTGCTTTTCGTAGCGAGATCAATTCCTTTACCGACTCAAAATATGCCTGATTTTTCTTCCTTGTGCTCCAATTTACCCAGCCTGTTTTATTGTCCTGACAATAGGCATTGTTATTGCCGTTTTGGGAGTTGCCAAACTCATCTCCGGCTAGGAGCAGCGGCACACCCTGAGAAAAGAATACCGAAGCCAATGCAAGCAGCATATGCCTTTGACGGTTCTGTTTGATGCTTTTTTTCCTTGTCGCGCCCTCGACACCGCAATTATAACTGTAATTATAGTCATTTCCATCGGTGCTATCCTCGCCGTTTTCCTCGTTATGCTTCGTTGCGTAGGAAAATACATCTGCCAGTGTAAAGCCATTATTGGTCGCAACATAATTGACAAATCCGATCTGCTTATGCTGCTTTCTTAGCTGATTACTAAATTCAACTAAATTGGCATCCTGATGATTGATCTGCTTTCGTGCAACATATAAAAAATCATCGTTGTAAACATACAGATGTGGATAGTGATCCGCTCTCTCCCATGCCCAGGACGGGAAATTCGATGCAAATATCTTGGAGCGAAAAAGCATCACATCACATATCACACCTGCAATCAGCTGACCTGACGCAAGCAGATGAAAGCCATCCACGTGATAGTTTAACACCCAGTGACGAAGCACCTCAACCGCAAAATTAGGATTCTCCTGCTCCTTAAAATTCATTTCCATGATGCATTCGATTCCGGCAGTATGCAAGGCTTTTATCATTTCCTTCATCTCCCGCACCGGATCAGCTCCAGCGGCATAGGAAGCCTTTGGTGCAAAATAATCACCCTCGCCATAGCCCCAGTAATTGATGCGAACCTGCTGCTTTTCACTCTCCTTGGTCTGAAGCATTTGATAGCCTGCCACCGCCTGCGGTGACCAGTTTGAAAAATCCATCTGCCCTTGACTCGTCTCATCCACCAAAAGCTCTTCAAATTCATAGGCCGGCATTAGCTCTACGGTTGTGATGCCAAGCTCCTTTAGATAAGGGATGCACTCCACAATGCCTGCAAAGGTGCCCTTGTGCTTTACGCTTCCACCGGCATCCTTTGTAAATCCTCTCACATGCAGCTTGTAAAGAAGCATATCCGTTTTCCTTACAAGCGGATGATGATCCTCCTCCCAGTCAAATAGATCAAACGCAAAGCCACTTCGAACCGCGCCTGATGCATTCAGACGTTTTTGATCAGCCCATTTTTCTCTGCCCACGATCCGTGCGGCATACGGATCCACAAGCTCTATTCCATCAATAATATAATTATAATCGTACTTAGCCGGATCAATGTCATGTACGATAACTGAGCGTACGGCTCCGACGCAATATTCCTTCGGTACACAAATATCCCGGTATACTCCTCTTCTTCGCTTATCATACAGCCGTACACTGCAGCTGCAGAAAAAATCTGCCTCAAAAGTAAAGCAGATTCCATCTGCCAGCTGTGTTGCACCAAAACGGCTATAATTTCCTTCTGTAATCTGTTCTAACATAAATACCTGCCTTTTGAATCAATATCTCTCGTGGCATAAACCAACCTATATTATAACAGTAAATGTTTTCCTTGCATACCGTTTCTTTTTGCTGTGTGGAAGTTCTTGACACTGCGTAGTTTTATCTCATATAATGACGACAATAAATACCTTAGGAGGAATCGACATGAGTGAAAATGAAATCTTAAACCAGGACGTAGAAGACAATCCGGATGATTATCGCGTCAGCTTAGAGCTTGATGACGGAACAGAGGTGGATTGTGCCATACTTACTATATTTGAAGTAGATAAGCAAGACTACATCGTTCTCGTTCCGGTAGATGAGGATGACGAACCGGTAGAAGAAGGCGAGATCTACATCTACCGTTATTTCGAGGATGCAGACGGCACGCCCTCTCTTGAAAATATCGAAACAGAGGAAGAATTTGAAAAGGTGTCAGAACGCTTCGATGAATATTTAGATGAGCAGGAATTTCTCGAGCTTCCTTAAGCAAGCCCTTAAGCAAGCCCGTTACTCGTCTCTGTGATGGATTCTTCTAATGCCGCAGTCTCGATATCCTTTATGAATTTCGAGGCTGTGGCATCTTTGTTGTAGATAGTTTTGCTGCCTGACAGGTACAAAAAACGCTTCGCCCGTGTCATACCGACATACAAAAGCCTTCGCTCCTCCTCAATGTCTTCGGTAAGCACCGCCTTTTTATAAGGAATCTGCCCTTCGATCAGCTGCGGAATCCATACGCAGTCAAACTCGAGTCCTTTCGCTCCATGCAGCGTAAGAATCTGAATGCCCTCTGTTCTTTTTTGCTGCTTTCCTTTTTTGATATCCTCCTGCATCCTTTGTCTGTAAGCATCCACATGCTCCTGCCATTTTCCGATGGAAGTAAATCCAACTGCTGACTGCTGCAGCTCATCGAGCACATGCATCAATTCTGATGAGTCCTGTCCATGGGTTTTCGCATACTCTGTCACAAACTCCTCATAGCCGACTCCCTTTCTAAGATAATTCATCGCAGCAAAAGGACCCATACGACCCATCACACACAGATCCTCAGACAGCTGTGCGATCCGTCGCGCGATCCACGGCTGCTCCTCATAATACGCCTCCCAGCTATCTAGATCAACCTGTGGTTCATCAAGCACCTCTCTGCTTAGATAACGTACCGGACGATTCATAATCTGCAAAAAGGCGCCACGTGACCTGTCTCCCGCAGCCAGTCTCAAATAGGCGCATACATCTCTGGCGATCCAATGGTCATACAAAACCGGCACATGCTCCCTCGCATAAAAAGGAATTCCCTCCTGCGTGAGCAGCTCCAGCATATAACCGGAGGATCGATTCGTTCGAAACAGTACTGCCATATCAGACAATGAAATACCCTCAGATAAGTGCCTCTTAATTTCACCTATGATCGCACGATTTTCCTGAAGAGTAGACTGATATTCACGCACAGACACTTCACCGTTAGCTTGATTTGCAGAAACAATCTTTTTTTCAAAACGATTCTGATTATGAGAGATCAGATTACCGGCAGCTGATACGATCTCTTTTGCACAACGATAGTTTTCCGTTAGATAAAGCTGTTTTGCGTCTGCATAATCATCTAAAAAGTGTCGCATCAGCTCCGGTCTCGCTCCTCGAAACTGATAGATGGATTGGTCATCGTCCCCGACAAAAAACAGCTTATTTTCCGGTGCAGCCAAAAGCCGCAGTATATCATACTGCAGCTTATTCATATCCTGCACCTCATCCACCAAAATATAACGAAAGCGACTCTGCCATGCCCTCAAATGATCCGCTCTATTCAAAAGCAGCTCATAGGTCAGAGAAAGCATATCATCAAAATCAATCCATTTGTTTTCTCGAAGCTTTCGCTCATACGCGTTATATATCTCTAAAAAGCGTGCACTACCACAGCATTTCGCATAATAATGCTGCAGATCAAGCTGTTCATTTTTGACCAGACTAATCTCTGCTAAAAGCTGCTCGATCAGCTCTTTTCCTTCCTCCTCTGAGAGCTGCTCTTTTGCCAATATCTCACGTAAAAAGGCATACTTCCACTCTGGGGTAATGATTTGATCGGCGCGATAATGATAGGCATGCTTTAGAATTGAAAAAAAGATGGCATGAAAGGTGCCAAACTGTACCGGTAATTGTTTTCCTCCCATCAAAGCTATAAACCGCAGACGCATCTCGTCTGCGGCAGCCTTTGTAAAGGTAATGACAAGTATATGCTCCGGTGATACGCCCTGCTTTTCGATCAAATACCGGATTCTTCCGGTAATGACTGTCGTTTTTCCGGATCCTGGTCCAGCCAATACAAGCGTTGCACCATCCCCTTGTGTGATGGCGATCTGCTGCGACTTGCTAAATTGCTTTGGCATAGCTACTTCTCCTAAATCGTAACTGTAAAGGTATGAAACAGTTATCCGTTCTTTATCGGACTCTATGATGCATCAGATACTGATGACAGCTGCCCTCCTCGGATACCATACAAGCACCCTGCGGATTCATTGGATTGCATACTGAACCATACAAGGGACAGTCTCCCGGAAGAGCACGTCCCATCAAAACCTGATCACAACGGCAGGCTTTGTTTTTCTTATGATCCTCTGTTAGTGCGGCACTACCTGCATCAAAGGCAGCATATTCTTCGCGCAGGATTCTTCCGGACGATTGTATCACACCCATGCCGCGCCACGATGCATCGCAGCTTGTAAAATACTGATCCACCAGACGCTTCGCATGCTCGTTTCCTTTTTCTGTTACAACTGACGGATAATAATTTTTTACATCTGCTACGCCGCTTTCTCTGGCACGCATCACCTGACGAATCGTTCCGTATACACCATATAGTAGTGGTACTGCCTCAAAGCCTGCCACACCAAACGCTACATTATACTTTGCAGCAAGCGGAGCAAACAGGCCCCAGCCTGTCACCGCACATACATGTCCGGGCGCCAAAAAACCATCGATTCCGCTGTCTGCTTCACATAACCAGGAGATCACCTCCGGCATCGTCTTTAATGCAGTCAAAAGCTGCACATTTTTTATGTTTTCTGCTATCAGCTGCTCGATCAAAAGCGCATATACAGGTGTCGTCGTCTCAAAGCCAACCGCAGCAAATACAAATTTTTGCTGTGGTGACTCCTTAGCCAGCTTGCATACATCCATCGGCGAATAGATCATCTCTACCCGTGCGCCGTCACTTCGTGCATCCGATAGGCTCCTCTCCTTGCCAGGCACACGCAGCAGATCACCAAAGCTCACCACTGTAGTATTCTCCTGCAGTGCCAATTCGATCAGACGGTCAATATAGGCAGTCGGCGTCACACAAACCGGGCAGCCCGGACCACTGATCAAATGCAGCTTTTCTGATAAGAGGCTGCTGATCCCGAATTTAGAAATAGCAGCCGTATGGCTGCCGCACACCTCCATAATGGAGATGTCCGGTCCGTCATACGCTGCTAACCATTGTTTGATCTCTGTGATTCTTTGCTTGTCATTTTTATCCATTAGCGTTATCTATTTCCTCAAACAAATCAATCATATCCTGTGCCTCACGTGTCGATAGCTTCTGCAGAATACAGCCTGCATGTACAAGCACATAATCGCCGATAGAAAGCGGCACAAGACCTGCAATCGCACGCACACGGTTTCCGTTAAAATCCACCAGTGCGTCCTTTTCATAAATCTCTACTACCTTTCCGGGTAAAGCTACACACATTTTTTTTACCTATTTCATCTCTATACATTTCTTTGGACAATTTGAAGCGCATAGTCCACAGCCGACACACTTATCCTCTGTCAGCTGCCAGCTCTTTGTGGCGCGGTCAACCGCGATCGCCTCCTGGGGACATTTCTTTGCACAAAGTGTACAATATACGCAAAGCTCCAGATTCGCTACAGGCTTTCCGCCGGCAGGAGTCTCATTCTTTTCTTCTACCGGTTTTTCATATACTGCTTCCTTTTTCTTGGCACCGGGAGTCTGATAGCCGGATACGATCGTTAAACACTTCTTCGGACATACCTGTACACAATAGCCGCACTGTATACAGTCAAACCTGTTGATCGTCCACTTGCTGTCTGTACGGTCTACCTCAATCGCACGCGGCGGGCAGTTTTTGCTGCACAGTCCACATAAAACACACTGCGAGATATCGATCTCAATATGACCGCGGCTGCGCTCAGGATATACTGCAGGCTCAGCCGGATAAGTCGTAGTAACCGGCTTGGAAAAGAGATTCTTTAATACAGTTCCCGCAAAGGGCATAATTTTTGACATTTTCTATCTCCTCCTATCGCTCGGTACAACTGATACAAGGATCAATCGTTAAAATCAAAAGCGGCACATCAGCAAACTGACAACCCTCTAGCGTCTTAAGCAGCGCCGGGATATTGGCAAAGGTAGGGGTGCGGATACGAATCCGATCCAAAAATTTCGTTCCGTTACCTTTTGCATAATAGATTGCCTCTCCTCTCGGTTGTTCTACGCGCATGAAAAATTCTCCGCTTGGATTGCCCTTGACTGGTACTGCGATATCGCCCTGTGGAATCTTGTCCACAGCCTGGCGGATCAGCGCGATCGACTGATACATCTCCTGAATACGCACGTCACAGCGTGCAAAGGAATCACAGTCATTACTTGTAATAATATCAAAATCAAGATCGCCATATGCGGCATATCCTAATTTTCTCGTATCTCTTGCGATGCCACTGGCACGCAGCATCGGTCCGCAGGCGCCTAGATCATGAGCCTGCTGCGCAGTTAGAATACCGACATTTTTCAAACGTGTCTGTACCGTATAATCATTCAAAAATACATCTGCTATTTTTCTAAGCTCTGTCTCAAAGCCATTTAATTTTTCAACAAATGCATGGAGCATATCGGAGGGCATATCCTTTAAAACGCCACCCGGTGCATTAACAGAAAAGATAACTCGTCCGCCGGTGGACTGCTCAAACATATCCAATATCTGCTCTCTCATACGCCAGCACTGATAAAACAGACTCTCGAAGCCAAAGCCATCTGCCAAAAGACCAAGCCAGAGCATGTGTGAATGAAGTCGGCTCATCTCGCACCAGATCGTACGAAGAAAACGTCCGCGTGCAGGCACCTCCACCTCCATCATGTGCTCGATCGTCTCGCAGTAGGTCATACCATGCATGAAGCTGCAAATACCACAGGTGCGCTCCACAACATACTGCATTTCCTTAAAGTCTTTCTTTTTCACGAGAGATTCCAGTCCGCGGTGTACAAAACCAATGGAAGGAACCGCCTCTACTACACGCTCATCATCCAGTACGAGATCTAGATGAATCGGCTCCGGTAAAACTGGATGCTGCGGTCCAAAGGGAACCACACTTTTTTTGCTTGCCATAATCGTCTAAACCTCCTAGATAGATTTCATCGGTGTCACATCATCGATACGATACAGCTTATCTCGATAATCAACCGAAATCAGTTTTATTTTTACACCAAATAGCTCCGCCATCTCATTTTCATATAAAAAGGCGGCATCATAAATATTGGTAATACTGGGAACCTCCTCATTTTCATCAATCACCAGACGAAGAGAGATCCACTCATAATCCTTTCCAAAGGTATAGCTCAGCTCATAGCCGTTTTCGATGCGTACGGCATGTGCCTGCATCAGGCGATACTCATTCGCCTTCATTTCCATGACCTTCATAATGAACGATTCCATGTTAACCGAAATCAGCTCACAGCCTGTATCTGCCATTATAACTCTCCCTTCTATTTTTCTGACTTTTCTGATTTCATTGCCTCATGCTTTTGCTGAAACAGTGCAACTGCCTGTACAATTCCATCAATGATCGACTGCGGTCTTGCTGCGCATCCCGGTACATAAATATCCACCGGAATCACAGAATCTGCACCGCCTTTAATATTGTAGCATTCCTTAAACACACCACCGGTGCATGCACAGGTTCCTACTGCACATACAACCTTTGGATTTGGCATCTGGTTATAGATCTGTTCTACTACTGATGCATTTTGTGAATTGATTCCGCCTGTGATCAGCAGAATATCCGCATGCATCGGATTGCCGGTATTGACGATTCCGAAGCGTTCTGCATCATATACCGGTGTCAGGCATGCCAAAACCTCTATATCACATCCGTTGCAGCTGCTTCCGTCATAGTGCAACAGCCACGGTGATCTCGCTACGTTTGCCATTTTTTTCCTCCTATCGCTGCATCAGCACTAAAATTGTAATATTGATTCCGCCTGCGATCAGTGTCACAACCCAGCTACTCACAAGCAGCACCTTCCAATTTACTCGCGCAGACGTATTATCAATCAAAATCTCCAGAAAATATGCCGCTATAACTACCACAACTGCCACCAGATAGCTGATGGGATTACTGTTGATAATAAATAGTGCGATCACTCCCAACAGGAATACGACCTCATACCACTCAGCCAGGTTGATCAGTGCCAGATTCGAACCAACCATCTCCTGTGTAACACCACGGACGATCTCCTGATGTGCATGATGTGCGGTAGACAGATCAAAGGGAGACTTACGCATCTTGATCGTCAGGATAAATAAAAATCCTAAAAATACACCGGGCAGATATAAAATCGCGCTAATCGGCTCATTTATAATATCCTTCACGTAGAAGGTGCCGGTAGCTACATAAAATCCAACTGCAGTCAACAGTACCATCGGCTCATACGCCATCATCTGCAGCATCTCTCTCTGACAACCAATCGATGCGTAGGGCGAATGGGTAAAGGAAGCCGCCAGTACCAAAAACATCGCACAGGTAGTCAGCGCAAAGAAGCAAAGCAGCAGATCCATTCCTGCGAAAAATAGTCCTCCTGTAATGATCATAAATAAGAAATAAGTCATCACAAGGAACGTCTGGGAGCGCTTAACAACCAGCGGCTCCTTTTGAAAAAGCTTGATCACATCGTAAAACGGCTGTAAAATGCTAGGACCTTTTCTGCCCTGCATGCGTGCAGATATCTTACGGTCTATACCATCTAAAAGTCCTCCAAGAAGCGGTGCAAATACAATATACAAAATCAAGCTTACAATCTGTGTTACATTCATGCTACCGCACCTCCTATGATCAGACACATCATGATGATCAGCACACCGGCACTAATGATCACGCTTGGAATCAGCAGCTTGTCTGCTGCAAAATAGTCCATCATATACCAGTTCGCCGTATAGAGCTGTTTCTCTTCACCGAAGGAGTCGATAAAGCTCTTGTTGTCTCCGGCATTGATACCGTTCATATATGAAATAACATGCTTTCTCTTATGTCGCTTTGTTCCAAAGTAGCATACAATGGGAAGCACAACGATAGCGACCAAAAGGATCAGCATTACAAGGATATCCGCACTGTCAAGTGTCGTTCTTGCACTGCCAAACAAATCCACCTCGATCGGCGAAACGATATATTTTGACATAGGAATGCACAGCGTACAAATGACGATCATGAATATAACATGAATGTCAAGCGACGCATACTCATTTTTCTTTGTCACATCACGAAGAGGCTTGTCATCGCGAGGCGGACCTATGATCTTAGCCATCCATTTAGTCCAGTAAAACATCGTGGTAGCGCTGCCGAAGGCGATAAACATAATCAGCAGCGGATTGCTTGCATCGACAAATGCACGGAATGCCGCCCACTTTGCGATCAGCATGCCAAAGGGTGCCAGATACATGCCTGCGATACCGATCAGCATGATAAATGCCAGATGCGGCAGGCGATAGATCAAGCCCTGCATATTTTCAATATTACGGCTGTGCAGAGAGTTCTCCACTGCACCTACATCCTGGAACATCATGGCCTTGCTTACCGCATGGAAAATGAGTAAATAGATCGCAGCCCAGATCGTCTCCTGCATACCGACTCCGGCACAGGCAACGATCAGTCCAAGATTGGAAAGCGTGGAGCAGGCAAGTACTGCCTTTGCATCCGATCTGGCGATCGCAAGCAGGGATGTCAATAAGAATGTTAATCCGCCGATAAAGCTGACCATGGTACCTGTCATCGTGCCAAACAGTGCCGGTGAAAGGCGAAGCAGCAGATATACACCGGCCTTGACCATAGTTGCACTATGCAGCAGTGCAGAGGACGGAGTCGGAGCCACCATCGCTCCAAGCAGCCAGCGTGAAAACGGCAGCTGCGCAGACTTGGTAAGTGCTGCAAAGGCAAAGCAGGCGATCGGAATCGTCAGACTCTCGTTTACAATCATCTGCAGATCCACTGTGCCAAGCTCATAGATAGAGCATGCGATACCGATAGCTAACATCAGTCCGCCTAATAGGTTCATCCAAAGAGCTCTAAAGGAGTTGTTTATTGCTTCCTCGGTCTTTGTATAACCGATCAACAGGAAGGAACAGATACTCGTCACTTCCCAGAAAAAATCCAACCAAAGCATACTCTTTGAAAGCACGAGTCCAAACATCGCACCCAGGAATACAAAAATCAGGGAAAAGAAATAATATCTTCGATCCGGGAATTCGGTATGATAATGATGATAGCCATGCATATATCCGACTGCATAGACGCTGATCAGACCACCAATGAAGGCAACGATAACTAACATAAGAACCGACAAACGATCAATCATGATCTGCGGAGTCTCATCAAAAGCAGGTCCGCACTTTTCGAGCCAGACAATCAGAAGTGTCTGTACAATAGAAAGAATACTGATGACAGGCTTCTTATATTTAAAGCATAGATAAGTCACCAGCACCATCAAAACGATCTCTGCCAATAAAATCGCGGTTTCAACGAGTTCGTTTTCGATGAGATAGGTTGTTGTCTGTCCACCCTTTGATAAGAAATCAATCAAAAGATAGATCACAGACAGCATTATCACAACGACGCTGCAGTATGCCACGGTGTTGCGAATTTTGTTATTCCTTATGAAGAACATAAAAACTGCCGCCACAAACGGGAAGCAGATAAGGAATGGTATTAGGTTCATAACTGCTACTCCTTTCAGTCCATACGGACCAGCCATTTTTTCAAAAATCTGCCCCTTATTATAGACTATTTCTCATTAAATGTTAATAGTTTAACAAGAAATTTTTTCAAAAATTGCACAAAAAATCGTGTCAGTTGAATTTTTAATTTGTTACTATTCCGTAACTTGATTTTACTATCATAGCAGCCGGTCTATCGCTTCATTCAGGTGCTCTATCGCTTCGTCATCTCCGCTTGCGATCGCATCCACGATGCAGTGCGTCATATGCTGCTTCAAAAGAAGCTTTCCGGTATTGTTTAAGGCAGCCTTTACAGCTGCCAGCTGAATCAAAACATCAGAGCAATCCTTACCATCCTCTACCATCCGCTTCACAGATTCTAAGTGACCGATAGCCTTTGCCAGCCGATTGACGATAAGACGAATCTCCTGTGGATCATGGGTATGTCCATGCTCTTCTCCCTCTTCATGGGTATGTGTAAAAACCGTGCCGTCCTTAGCGATATGTGTATGTTCCTGCAAGGTATCCTCCTATATAACCCGGGTAGTTAGCTTATCAACCGATCGAAGCATCTCGCGGATCGCTTCCTCATGCTCCGGATGAAGCTCCATCAATCGATCGATTCTAGCCCGTTCGTTTTGCATCGTGTCGTTGTTGTATTGCATGCGCGCACGCAGCTTCTGGCGGCGCACCAAAAGATTGTGCTTTCGTTCAGAGAGCTCGCTGTGGCTAAGCAGTGCGTAGGACTGCTCCGGCCAGACAGAAGCATCATATAACCCAAGCTCTAGCAATAGTCCGTGCAGCTTACGCTTACAAAAGGCAAGCTCATCATTCGTGCGCTGATAGCGTTTTTTCTCCTTGACTGCCTCTAGATACTGCTCCCACTGATACTCAAATTCCTTCGCATTTTTCACATGATACGTCTCTCGTGCATAATCAACCGCATTCGTGATATTGACGTATTTCAGCTTTGTTTTATTTAATAATTCAATCGCCCGGTTGGCCTTTTGCTTTGCACGCACGATACCTACCGAATCATTCTGATAACGGATAAAAATAAAAGCTGCACCACAGACCGCACAGATCGCTGTTATGATCCATCCCCATGTGATATCAACAGAAAAGCCAAACTGCAGCACAAGAAGTAACACCATAACAAGCACAAAGGCAGAAAACAAAAGCAGTGATGCATTTCTTAATAGCTTTTTTTCATGAGTCAGCTGTGATAAGCACATCGTCCACTGCAGCTTTTCGCCCTCCAAATAAGACATATCGCTTTTAACGGTTGCCTGATATGTCTCGTTTGTCTGCAATCTTCTAATCGCATCCGGAATATCTGCCTCCTGCTGCTCCATCATAAGAAACTGCGCATCCGAGATTTTTTTGGATGTATTTAAATACTCATTTTTCGTCTGATCAAGCGTACCTATCTGCTCCGCTATTTTTTGAATCGGTCCTAGCTTTTCCTCGTTAAGCTCCATCAAAAGCTCGATGTCCTTTAAGTAATTTGTGACTGTGTCATATTCCTTTTTCGTCTCATCAAGCTCCCTGGCCGATTCGATTAGCTGTTCGCAGCTATCGAGCACATAATGCCCTACCTCCCGCTGATCCATAGAAAGCTCTTCTTGTGCGCTTAGCGTCTCATCTAAGTACTCCGGTTTTGAATTGTTTTTTTCCTTTTTTCTTTTAAAAAACCACATATACTTATGCTCCATCAAACGCACCGACTGCGGTATTGATCCAGCCACGTCTGTAAAAGCTCCCCTTGCGCCTGATATGATTTCTCATAATCCTGCATCGATGCCTGCAAAAAAAGCTGCTCCATATGTGCTTCCTCCGCTGTGATCTGCCCCGCATTTACTGCAAAACGTTCCTTAAGCATCTCTAGCAATTCTGTCTGCTTTGATAAATATGCCGCATCGACTGCCTCCTGCATAGTTTCCATCCTGTGATTTAAGGTATAGCCCCTCACAAAGCACTCAACTGCCTCAGAAAAATCCTGCAGCCTTGCATAGGCACAGCCCAAATTGCTCCAGATATCTCCTGCTACGTGACCTTGCTTTTTTATAACCTCAGTATCATTTAGCAAAGCCCTATATGCATGAATGGCCTCTACGTATTCCTGCTGCTGCATAAACTGGTCTGCATATAGCTTTTTGGCTTCTAAGGACGTTAAATGATCGTATTTTTCTAATTGTACATTTAAAATCTGCAATTCACTCGTGGTCAAATAGTTATTTGCGGCCTCCAGCGGTACAAAAAAATCCTTTAGTCCTGAATCCTTCGCTATTCTGTCAAAAAGCAGCTTTGATAGCTGCGGCATATGAAGCTCGTCCTCCACCCAGGTGATGAACGCCTCGTTCATAAAATCATCCCGCGTTACGATCTGTGCCGTGCGCACATAATACATCAGCTCCTCCAGGCAATAGATCCTGACCTGTCCGCTCTCAATGTAATAGGGCGTATCTGCCCGTGAAGTTTTGCAAAGAATCAACTGTCCCATAAGCGTTATCCTATTCTAAAAGGAAATCAGATGCTCCCACTTTTTATCTGTACCCGGCACCAATTCTCCAAGTCCTATATCTGTGATCGTTATCCGCACCTTACGGCTTGAAAGCGGAAGTGCATCGATTTTAATACGTGTCGTCTTATTCTCCCGAGGTGGCAATTCCGCCAGCGTGACGGATTCTATGCGCGCCTGCCTGTCAAGTGGCTGCTGAATCCAAAAATCCACCGTCGGTGTACCATCGACAATCAGCTCACAGCTGCTATGCTCCTCATACCAGAACCTGCCTGCAGAAAGCAGCGTAAAAAAGGATATGCCGCTTCGCTCATATACCTTGATCGCCACGTTACAGGGCAGGGCATGCTCTCCAAAGTAAACATAATCCTGGAGGTGCCCCTGATCCTGGCTCATCGCGGCATAAGCCGCTCCCTTGGAAAACAGGTTTTTCCCCAGAAATACCCTGCGCCCCTGGCAAAGCAGCTGCAGAGACCTCTTCATCCAGCCATCCGAAAAGCGATCTCCTACCAGATATACCGAGGAGAAAATCTGTTTTTCAAAAGCCTGTGGAAGCAGATTGCAGAAAAGCTCATCCGCCTGCGACATATCAAAGCCATAGCGCTTTTCATTAATCTCCATCAACTGTGGCCTGGTGCTGATTCCTCGCTCGAGACTCCAAAAGCGCATCTGCTCTCCATCAAGAGAAAACAATCCCATCGAATACATCGACAGCTCTGTGCGCTGATTAATGCCGTAATGAAAAAAGCTCTCCTTATGATCGATAATATGCACCTGCGTCTCAGATAACTCCATGAATTCTACGCATTCCTGCAATTGCTTTATATGTACCTGATCTAACACAGGGACCGTAAGCACCAGCACCTTGCAGACTGCCTTTGGTCCTAAGCGTCCTGCTAAGGATACCATCCTTTTTATAAAATTCGCCAAAAGAAACGTGTAGGAGTACAGCTCTTCTCCCAGCTGAATCTGTTCTCCCCGCAGTGCCCTTGTAAGCAAATGATCTGCTAAAATACCCTGTCCGGCTCTGGCTCCTCGATTTGCTTCTTCTCCATAGCTAAAGCTTCCGTCAGACCGATATGCCATCGCCTGCGGAATAGAAAAGATCTCGCTTCCGGCCATAGGACTAACCGTCTGCGGCTCCTCCCCCTCATAGGAATAGCTCACCATGGCAGCATCCGCATCCAGATCAATACCAACGTATAAATTTTTTTCAAACGTCTCTGCCATGGCAATCACTCCTCATGTTCTATTAACGCAAGCGAAACAGCTTTTCTGTCAGCGTCTCTATCGTATGATAATCTTTGCTTAGCTCCTGCAGCTGACTGAGCTGTCTGTCAAATACACAATTCATCATCCTTGATAGCTTCGCAAAGGAATTATCCAGCCCGTCTGTCTGCCTGCTTAGATCGACCAGACGACTCTCCGTGATCGTCTCCATACGCTCACTTTTTTCGCAAATGTAATATTCGAGCTGGTCCGATGCCAGAAGCGAAATATTCCACAGACAAATAGAATCAAGCACCGGAGATAAAGACACCTGTGTGAAGGACTCATCCGATCCACGCAGTCTATAATTTAGCACAACAGACGTTTCCGGTGAAGCGCACCGATATTCTACCACATATTTGTCATAGAGATGATGGCGCACCAGCTGTTTTTTTGGCATTTTAAGAAAGCATGCAAACAAAAGCCCCTGCCCTAAAAACTGCTCGATCTGTTCATCCACAAAATTCTCCTGCGCCGTAGTAAATACATGAAGCGATGTATAATACTCTAAAAGAGCCAGCCTCATATAAATATTTGCACGTCTGTCTGCTAACACCTGTTGCTCTAGGCATCGATAGATCTGTTCATCCAGCTCAGACTGCTGCACAAAAGCAGCATAGGAGACATAGGTTAAATAGGCACGCACGATCGTTTCTCTGCCACCCTTTGCGGCATAATCGATAAATACCCTTTGTATATCCGGCGTAAAGCTGTCGGTAAACATCACCTGCATGAGCAACCGCTCCGATAGTTCGATACAATCAAGCTTTTGCTCATAAGCCTCTACCCATAGCTTTGCCATACGATTCGACGGTCCCTGATAATAGCTGCACAGATATTTTAAGATCGGATGCATGCGACTGCCATTAAGAAAGCATTGCATGGAAAAATAAATCAAATGCTCTTCCTCTGGCAGCTTCTCCTCCTTTAGCTTTGCAAGTACAACCTCCTGCAAAAGTGATAGGTGAAGGTCTCCTGCTCCATATAAGATCATAAATGTCCAGGCCTGCTCATATCTATGCAATTTTATCATAGACTCGAGATAAAGATCCTTTGCAGCACGCGGCAGACTGCCAAAATCAATCTTTCTTAAATAATCGCGCATATCTGCAGCAAAGCCCTCGTCACGGCAATATTCCAAAAAGCCCGGGCTGATCCTGCTCTTATAGGCATCAGCTACGGCATCCGAACGAACGAGTGTGCGCACATAATCCGCCATTTGTGCATCCATATGCAGCAGCTTCGTCTTGCCATTCATGTGATGCAATACATATGCCAGCTCATCCGGCGCGTATTCTAGGCACCTTCTTATATATTTTCCGGGATTTAGCAGTCGAACCATCTGCGCATCCTTTGGCAGAGCATATCGTCTTCCATACGCATCCTGCAAAAGCAACACATAATTACCGGGAAGGATCGTCACATAGGCACGATGATCTGCAATCGGAAAAAGCTGCTCATTTTTTAAATTTTCCTGCTGCACGATCACATGTGTATAGGAATCCTGCGGACAGGTAAACTGATTGACATATAAAATTTTTGACAGAGCATGTGCTAATTCACTCGTAAAGGTCAGTCGATCCAGTACATGCGCATAGATAAGTGCCAGATCATCATCCATATGACCTGCCAGGATCTCTGCCTTTGCATAATCCAATATGATCGGTAGGTATCGTTCGTATATGAGAGGCTGCTCATTAAGATGTGCGATAATATTAACGTAGAGCAATGCCTTTTTTTGATTGCTCAGATGATTGGAATATTGAAAATACAGCTGCAGAGTCTTTGGAAGCTGGCGCATATCCTTCGGATCAAGTGACGCCATAAACGCCTCATACAGTCCTGTGATCTGCAGATCATGCTCGATGGCAAGTGCATACCACTCATGCGCCTGTGTATCCATGCGCTCTCCCTTGATTCGGTATGCACAAACGCCTGCTAGCATCTCTTCCTGCGGATATGCCTCATAGCAATCCTGCAGCATGCGATCAAGCAAACGGCTGTAGGTGTGTACACCGGCTGCCCGCCTGACAAAAACACGGGCAAGATCCTCTGTAAGCCCTTTGTGCTTACAAATCCAGTTCATCACCTGCAGTTCAAACGACGATAAGGAAAGAAGCAAATACGGCTCTTTTCTATAAATCTCTGCTGCATACGCATATAGAAAAGGACTATGTATACCCTCTAAAAACCATTGCTCTAACAGCTTTAGCTGCTTATCTGCTACATTTGCGTTATGCGCTGCGCTTTGCATGATGACAAAACGAAGCCACGGATCGGTATGCATTTTTCGATAAATGCAACGAATCTCATCCTGAAGCTTTACGAGTACCTTTTGCTCTTTTTCTGTCAGGGAACACAGATATAAATAAAATGCCCATTCCCGATCAACTCCGGCGCTTCTGCTGTGACGGTATTCCTCTAAAATCCAATCAGCCTCCTGCAGCTGTCGATTACAAATATATGCATAGGCGCACCAGAGCATTTCAAGATCTGTACATGTCTGATTAGCTTTTCTAGCCTGCAGGACATCTGTCGTAAGCCTAGCCCACTCGCCTAAAACCATCTCTTCTGTTACATATTTTTCGTACGCACGGTAAAGTCTAAAATTCTCCTGCTTTTGTCTTTTATTATCCTCTCGCTCTAAGTCTTGCACAGACTGGCGCACCGCTGTTATCTCGAGAATCTCCTGTGATAAAGCATTAGAAAAGGTAAGGGCTGCATAATTTTTCCCGGCATGCATACGATCCGGATAAATCCGATAGCGAAACACCATATGGTCTCCGTTAAAGTCATCGCTATCTATGAACTCCTTTTCCGGAACCAAAAAATCAGCATCACTGCTTACCGAAAGCCTTGCATAGCCCCAACCGCTTTTTTGCAGCGTAACAACCTCTTCTATTGGCTCTGTGATGTGCAGATGCTGCGCCTCATGGGAAGCTAGAGATATCAAAACCGGTTCTTTTTTTTGACATGCAAGAAGAAACTGCTCGATACTATGACGTTCTATAGGCTGTCTGGATAGCATCCTGCATAGCATGCGTTCATTTGTACTGCGCAAAATACCCCGAAAGGCAGAGGCAGAAAATACATGTATGCTCTCACGCCAATTCGTCTGATAGAGCTTCACAAAATCATCAAGATTTTTAATCCGTCCAATAGAGGTCTCGGCATACAAGCGTTTCACAGCCACAGACCAGGACAGATCATACTCACCGGCACTGCTGATGATCGAAAACGAACCGCTGCAAACCTCACCCTCTACCATATGCTCACCATGAAAGACATACGATATCTCGATTCGATCCCCCTGAAACTGCGGATTTTTAATCTCCATGCGCAAATCGGTGGATACAACCATACCCTTTACCGGCAAGTGATGCATGCTTTCAATCAGAAAGCTTCCGCTTGTTAAGACGCCCTCAACCGGCTCTAGTCGAATCGGATCCGGAGTCATCGTAAGAACCGTTCCCTCTTTATTCACTTTTCCTGCCGAAAGCTCTTCTATTCGCTTATACACGTACACACCTGCAAAAATCGTAACTGTTCAGTACAAATGCTTCTAGCACTCCTGAATAGTTACCGAAAATCTTTATAAATAGTTACAGCCATGATATAATAACAACCAAGTAATATAGTGTTATAATCAGTTACGATTATACAATATTTAGTGATTGTTAGCAATCATTTTGGGGATAGGAGGCTTGAAAATCATGAACCAAAACGATACAAAAATAGTGCCAAAGGAGCACTTTCACGGAAGTGACCTGGAGAAAATTGAAAAAATATACGGGATCCGAAAGGAAGACATCACCAGCTTTTCCGCAAATGTCAATCCGCTTGGCATTTCTCCGAAGCTTCGCGAGACACTCGCAGCACATATTGATGCCATCACGACCTATCCGGATCGCGAATACACATCACTGCGCAGCTGTATCGCCAACTACGTCGGGACCAGCTTACACCATATCATTGTAGGAAACGGCTCCACTGAGCTGATTTCTCTGGTTATACAGCTGCAAAAGCCCAAAAAAGCCATGATCCTAGGTCCTACCTACTCCGAATACGAACGCGAGGTGAAGCTGTGCGGCGGCACGACCATCTACTATCCGCTGCGCGAGAAGTATGATTTTCGACTGCAGACAGAGGACTTTATCGCCAGATTAAACGAATCCATTGATTTGCTCGTTCTCTGCAACCCGAATAATCCCACAAGCGGCTGCATCGATAACAGGCAGATGCGTCTGATCCTGGATGCCTGCAAGGAGCACGGCATATTTGTCATGATAGATGAAACGTATGTCGAGTTTGTGGAGGATATTTCACGCATCAGTGCCGTTCCTCTGACCAAATATTATGACAATCTCATTATTTTGCGTGGAACGAGCAAATTCTTTGCTGCACCGGGCTTGCGTCTCGGCTATGCCATCACAGGAAACCAGGATTTGACAAAGCAGATATTTATCAGGCAAAATCCCTGGAGTATCAGCTCTCTCGCCGCCATCGCAGGTGAGATCATGTTTCAGGATACGGATTATGCAGCCCATACCCGTGCACTTATCTCCTCGGAACGACACCGCATATATGAGCTTTTGTTACAGCATCCGGATATCAAGGTCTATGAGCCAAGCGCAAACTTTTTGCTTATACGACTCCTTCGGGATGATCAAACGAGCGAGGCGATGTTTGATAAAGCCATCCGCCGCGGCATGATGATCCGTGACTGCTCCACCTTCCCGTTCCTAGATGAGCACTACATCCGTTTCTGTATCATGTCACCGGAGATGAACGATAGACTGATGGATTGTATTTTAAATTAAAAGAGACCTGCCAAAAGGCAGGTCCCTTTTTACTTTATTTTATTTGGATAAATATTCATCGATTCCCTTTGCAGCAGCCTTTCCTGCTCCCATCGCAAGAATCACTGTAGCAGCACCGGTCACTGCATCACCGCCGGCATATACACCCTTTTTCGAGGTAGCTCCTGTATCCTCGGTTGCTACGATACATTTTCTGCGGTTTATCTCCAAGCCCTTTGTCGTAGAAGAAATCAACGGATTCGGTGAAGTACCCAGCGACATGATGACGGTATCTGCCTCAATCTCGTATTCTGAACCGGGTATCTCTACCGGGCTTCTTCTGCCGGATTCATCAGGCTCACCCAGCTCCATCTTGATGATGCGGATTCCCTTTACCCAGCCATTCTCATCCACGAGGATCTCTGTCGGATTCTGTAACAGATCAAAGATGATGCCCTCTTCCTTTGCGTGATGAACCTCCTCCACACGGGCAGGAAGCTCTGCCTCGCTACGGCGATATACCACATGTACCTCAGCGCCGAGACGAAGTGCTGTTCTGGCTGCATCCATGGCTACATTTCCGCCACCTACTACAACGACCTTTTTTCCACGGCAGATCGGTGTATCGTATCCATCCTTAAAGGCCTTCATCAGATTATTTCTGGTCAAAAATTCATTCGCAGAGAACACGCCGTTTGCCTGCTCACCCGGAATACCCATAAATCTCGGAAGTCCGGCACCGGATCCGATAAACACAGCCTCAAAGCCCTCCTCCTCGATCAACTGATCGATCGTGGTAGACTTGCCGATGACTACGTTTGTCTCGATCTTAACACCAAGAGATTTTACATTCTCTACCTCTGCTGCTACGACCTTCGTCTTTGGAAGACGAAACTCCGGAATACCGTAGCTAAGCACACCGCCTGCCTCGTGTAACGCCTCAAAAATCGTCACATCATAGCCAAGCTTTGCCAGATCACCGGCACAGGTTAAGCCTGCGGGGCCTGAGCCTATCACAGCCACCTTATGTCCATTCAGCTTTTGGGCTTTTTTCGGCTTGATGCCATTTTCACGCGCCCAGTCAGCCACAAAACGCTCGAGCTTTCCGATGGATACCGGCTCGCCCTTGATGCCACGTATGCATTTGCCCTCACATTGACTCTCCTGCGGGCATACTCTTCCACATACAGCCGGAAGTGCTGATGACTCACTGATGATCTGATATGCTTCCTCAAAGTTGCGTTCCTTTACCTGCTGGATAAATGCAGGGATATTGATCGATACAGGACAGCCCTGCACACAAAGCGGGTTTTTGCAATTCAGGCAGCGGCCTGCCTCTGCAACGGCCTCTTCTTCGTTGTATCCAAGGCATACCTCCTCAAAATTCGTCGCACGCACCTTGGGATCCTGCTCACGAACAGGTACCTTTGTCATTCCTTCCATTATTTGTCACCTCCACAATGTCCGCAGCCGCCATGATGCGTATCGCCTTCCTCCAATGCGAGCTTAGCTCTGCCCTCTTCGGTCTTATACTGCTGCATTCTCTTCATCGCCTGATCAAAATCCACCTGATGTCCGTCAAATTCCGGTCCATCCACACATGCGAATTTTACCTGATCTCCTACCACAAGACGGCAGGCACCGCACATACCGGTTCCATCCACCATGATCGGGTTCATGGACACGATCGTAGGAATACCTAACTGCTTGGTCAGCTGGCAAACGAACTTCATCATGATCATCGGTCCGATCGCTACACACTGATCGTATGTCACACCCTCATCATAGAGTGCCTGCAAACGATTCGTACCCATACCATGGAAGCCGAAGGTACCATCGTCAGTACAGATATAGCAGTTTCCTGCCACTGCCTTCATCTCATCCATGTAAAAGAGCAGCTCCTTTGTACGTGAGCCCATGATCACATCTGCAGCGATCCCATGCTCGTGCAGCCATTTTACCTGCGGATATACCGGTGCAGTTCCAAGTCCGCCTGCTATAAATACGATCTTTTTCTTTTTCGTCTCTGCAAGATTTTCCTCCATGCATAGCTCTGAAGGGCAGCCCAGCGGTCCGACAAAATCCATAAAGGCTTCCATCCTGTCAATATCTCTAAGCATACGCTCCGTCGTAGCACCGACTGCCTGCACAACAATCGTTACCGTACCAGCCTCTCTGTTGTAATCGCAGATCGTCAGTGGAATACGCTCTCCGTATTCATCGGTTTTTACAATGACAAACTGCCCGGGCAGACAAGACTTCGCACAACGCGATGCCTCAACCTCCATTAAGAAGATCTTGTCAGCCAAAATCTCTTTTCTTACGATCGGGTACATACCATTTCCTCCATTCATTCTATTTACGCATCCGAAAATGCAGCGGCTCCTTTCATACAATCACTGCCGCAAATGATTCCTTAAACATGATAAAATAAAGCCGATTCTTTTTCAATAAATTTTCTCATTTTTGCCAAAAATGCAGCATTTATTGTCTGTTTATGTATGACATGTATCAATACTCAAACTCATACTTTTCATATGCATTGATAATCGTCGTGGCGCCATATTGCTGAATTCTTGGACGGTTAATGCCATAATTCATATGCACATGTCCATGCACCATATATTTAGGCTGATAATCATCGAGCAGCTTTTTCAAGCATTCAAAGCCGCGATGCGTCGGATTCTCCTCGTCTCCTAAGCCTCTGGCCGGCGAATGTGTAAGCAATATATCAAAGCCGCCATGCTTTTTTAACTGCCGGCGCAGCTTTTTTATTCGACGCTCCATCTCGCTTTCCGTATACTGATCGGGTCCCGGCTTATAGCGTATACTGCCGCCAAGACCAAGTACCCGAATGCCCTTGTATACATAGATACACTCTTCTACACAAACACACCCGCCTGGACCTTCCTTTCCGTGCGTGCGATCATGATTGCCAAATACATGCAAAATATCCGCCGGAGCATACAGACTCAAATATTCCAGATAATCCGGTGATAGATCTCCTGCCGCAAGTATCATATCATATTGTCTTATGTAATCATGATCCAGATGCTCCCACAAAAATTTGGATTCCACATCTGCAAGCGAAAGTATCTTCATGCCAGCTTCTCCCTACGCCTCATCCTCAGACAGTTCACCCTGCAGCAGCACTAGCGGCAACGCCTCATCCTTTAGCTCACCAAAGGTCAGTATATGACCTTCTACGTTATCTAACAGCCAGTCCATCCTTGCAATCGTCTTATGGCTCATATGCTCTCCTTGCTTTTGCCGAATCTGTCCATCCTGATCTACAAGAACCGTATCAAAGACAGAAAAGCAGCCCTTTTGAATCAGCCCGGTAAATACCTCCACAAGCCGCCTGATCTCCTGTGGCAGCTTATCCGAGCAGATCAGCTCCGTCACACCGGCTGACATGCCCCACCAGTAATTGATCGCACGATTTTTGTTAACCGCCATATCCATCGTCCACGTATCGTTTCGAATGCTGCGCAGAATCTGCTCATAAAATTTGCCCCAGTTGCATACCGTAGTTGCCAGTGAACGTATATTGCTTTCCGTTCGCTCATACAGGCCAAAACGTCTGTCATCTCGCTCCGGAACGATAAAATCCTTATCAGAAACAAAACGCACATCCTCGCCTAGCTGCTGCTGCACAGAAAGCTCGCTTTTTTGCGAGGACCAGACAAGCTGGATTTTAGCATAGGGATTTACCATCTTTACACCAAGTGCAAAGGCATTGATATTCGAAATCGTGCTAAAAATCGGATAATCAGCGATATATCCGATTCTCTCCGCCCCGGATAACGATCCTGCAATCAGTCCAAGTAAAAACTTCGGCTCATACATCCTGCAATAATAGGTTCGTATACTGTTATATGTCGAATTAGTAGAGCAATTTAATATCTTGACCTGTGGATGGGCCACAGCAGCCTTTAGGCTGGCCGCGCTCAAATATGGCGTAGTCGTAAAAAGTATATCATTCTCCTCATCAATCGCCTGTTCTACAAGATCAAGCGGCGAAAAGGCATTATCTGCATGATAATAGGTCTTCGTCTGAATCTGATCGCCAAATACACTTTCTACGTAAAGCCTGCCCAGCTCATGTCCGTAGGTCCAGGCAGAGCTCTCCGGTGTCTTTCCATAGATAAAGCCGACTCGAAGTGTCTTCTCCTTCGATCCGCCCAAAAAAGGAATATGCTTTAGCAGCGAGGTTGTATTCCTTGCACTGCTCGGCTCTAACAAAAGCTTGGTCGAATGATCCTTTGCCTGTGTTAAAAATTCCTGCCAGATGCGATCGATCTCATTTTTTAAGTCGGAATCTGATCGATAAGGCAGCTCACTCCTTCCATATACGCGCAAATAGACCAAAAAAGCATCTGCCACATTCATCTGCAGGCGTGCTCCGCCAATGCCCTGCACGATTCTCTCAAAGCGCTGATAGTCGCTGCAAAGCTGCTTGCGTTCTTCATCTTCCCACGGCTGCTTCCAGCTTTTATCGTAAAACTTACACAGCTCTTCATAGGCACCGGGTGAGCTAAATTCGATCAGACAAATCTTAGATGCTTCATAAAAATCCACATATTCATAATATACCTGTACCGACACATCATCCGTCTTTTTCGGCAGCAGACGAATCACATTTGCAGTAATACTCGCCGCCTCCACGAATTTTAATACACTGACACGCTTATTACCCTCCTGGACATAATAGCGCATCCGATATTCATAGGCTAGGATCGGATCACGGATTCCCTCATTCATCTGTGCGTCGTAAAGATCGCTCCATTTCCGTGAAAATTCCGTTCCATCGTCTAAAAGCGGCATAAAATTATTTGCAAAGGAGTTTTTACGTCCGCTCGTACGTGTACCGACCACCATGGAAAGCGGGATATCGATCACACCCAGCGGTTCTTCTCCACTAAGTGCATCTCTTGGCACAAGCTCATCAAATGCCGGCAGATATGGATAATGGCCGGCTGCACTTGCTACGCGGGCAGCCCTTTGTCCTAGCTTTCTTGCGGCCTGATAATCTTCCGTTGCCATGTGTTTCCTCCTTTATTAGAATATGCATCGTAACTGTTACGGTATAAATCCGTTACGAAAAGTATACCAGCTCATCCTCCGGCTTTTCGGCAGGAGTTACCTCCATGGCATGCAGCACAGGACCCTTGCCCTTATATTCCATAGCAAATTCGTATGCGACCCTTGCCTTTACCCATACCCAGGAACGATGCTCTATTGTCTCTGCTTTATCGTATTTGCATTTGATACCAATAAACTGAATATCCTCAGCACAGCAGGTCATTGCGAAGCGTCCTGGTACAAAGACATCGCTTTTTAGCTTACCCTTTGGATTGTAACAAAGTGCCAGATATCGAACCGTCTTTCCTGCATATTTTTTCGGATGATCCATCAGATCCAGATAAAAAATGCCAAAATCCGCATCGGAAATATCTAAAAAATCCGTATCGATCTCATAGGGCAGATCATCGTCGTAATTATCATCGACTGAACCGTCCGTCCGCTCATATACTATCTGCGCTTTTCTGTTTTTTGCCTTCACACTGCGGCGAAATCGTGATTTTGGTGTCGTATCATCGCAACGGTTAAAAATCACGACATCCGATACAAAAAACTGTTCGAGCATCATGGTACGCATGTTGTTATAATACATATCATAGGTGGATGCATCTACTGTAGTCAGTGTCTGTACGATCGTCCAACCATCCGGTGCATCCAGATCAAGCAGTGGCGCCATCTCCCATGTGCCGTTGTATTCGATAAATACCTGACTGGGCTGATACTGCATATGAAGCTCATGAAATTTTTCTCTCGTAAGCTGTGAAATATCCTCGAGCATGACAACGCTTGCATCAATCTCTTTAAGCCTTTTCTCATCAAGCTCCACATCACCATCCTCACAGAGCAAAATCAAGGTTTTCGCATCATCACCAAATCCATTTTCAAACAACGTCTCCCGAATCAAGGATGTCTTTCCGCTATCCATAAATCCGGTGAACAAATATACAGGTATCTCTTGCATTGTAATTCTCCTAAGTTATGCGAGTAAAAACAGCTTCTCTAGCTCTTCTTCCTTTAGATCACAGCCAATGACACATAGTCTGCCGGTATAATCCGGCTCGCCGTCACGTACCTCCCACTCTCCGGGAACGAGATCAAAATAAATCCAGCCGCCGTCAGCATTCTCGACCATTCCCTTGGCCCGCAGGATAGTGCCGTAAAATTCATCATCGCTGAGCGTTTTTAGAATATTCTCAATCTCCGTCTTTGTATATTTATGCGGTGTTTCCTTGCCCCAGCTCGTAAATACATCATCTGCATGATGATGGCCATGCTCATGATGATGACCGCAGGAGCACACACCATGCTCGTCATAGTGATGCTCATGCTCATGGTCATGGTCGTGGTCGTGATGACACTCGTGCTCATGGTCATGGTCGTGATGACACTCATGCTCATGGTCATGGTCGTGATGACACTCATGCTCATGGTCATGGTCATGGTCGTGATGACACTCATGCTCATGGTCATGGTCATGGTCGTGATGACACTCATGCTCATGCTTTGCATGCTCCTCTGCCATAAGCTTCATCTCTAGGGAATCCTGTCCCTCGATCACAGAAAGCATCGCCTCACCTGCTATCTGATCCCACGGTGTCGTGATGATCGCAGCCTTTTCATTTAATGCCTGCATCTGCTTCACACACAGCTCTAGCTGCTGCGGCGTAGCACTTTGAGTACGGCTCAAAATAATGGTCGTAGCATATTCGATCTGATTGTTAAAGAATTCACCAAAAGCCTTCATCTGCTTGCTGGCCTTTGTCGCATTTACGACAGTGATCAATCCGTTTAGCGCAACATCGTGCGTCTTTTCCACATCAATGACCGACTTCATCACATCGGAGAGCTTTCCGACACCGGACGGCTCGATCAAAATGCGATCGGGATGGAATTTATCAATGACTTCGTTTAAATTTTTTCCAAAATCTCCCACGAGAGAGCAGCAGATACAGCCGGAATTCATCTCCGTAATCTCAATGCCGGCGTCCTTTAAAAATCCACCGTCAATACCGACCTCACCAAATTCATTCTCGATCAATACGATTTTTTGACCGGCAAAAACCTCCTCGATCAGCTTTTTGATCAATGTCGTTTTTCCGGCTCCCAAAAATCCGGATACAATGTCAATCTTTGTCATGATTATGCCTCTTTTCTGTCTACTATTTATATGCTACATGCGCTCGGGAGCTGAAAATCCCAGCACATCAATACACGTCTCCAATACGCCGCGGGTTAGATCAAGCAGTGCGATATACGACTCCTGCAAGGACTCATCCGGCTCTGCTAAAATCTTTGTCTCATGATAAAATTTATTAAGTGCATTTGACAGATCATATACATAAGCACAGATGCGATGCGGTGCAAGCTCCGCAAAAGCTGTTTCTATCACACCATTAAACTGCGCCAGCTCAAGCTGCAGTGCTTTCTCACTCTCTGAATGCGCCGGCAGAATGGTATAGCCTTCCCGTGCCTTCTCATCCTTTCCATATTTATTCAATATAGATTTGATGCGCACGATCGTATATAGAATATACGGACCGGTATTTCCCTCAAACGAAGTAAAGCGATCTACATCAAAAATATAATCCTTTGATGCCTGGTTGGACAGATCACCATATTTGATCGCAGAAAGTGCGATCCTTGCGGCTATTTCATGCGACTCCTCCTCACTCATCGTCTGCTTTTCGTTCTGATTTTGCCAGATCTTCTCATACATCTTTTCCTCGATGTCACCAAGCAGTGTCTCGAGTCGCATCACACCGCCATCACGCGTCTTAAAGGGCTTTCCGTCCTTACCGTTCATCGTACCAAAGCCAAGGAAATGTAATCCTGTATCTGCTCCTACGATGCCTGTCTTTTTCGCGCAACGAAATACCTGCGTAAAATAAAGCTCCTGACGCTTGTCCACAACGTATATGATCTCGTCAGGATTATAAGAGTTCATGCGCTGTACGAGCGTTGCAAGATCTGTCGTATTATAAAGTGATGCACCGTCGGATTTTAGGATCATACAGGGCGGGATCTCCTTTGTATCACTCTCCTCCTTTACATCTACGACAAGTGCTCCTTCACTGATGTATGCATAACCGCCATCCTTCATCCTGCGCACCATCTCAGGAATATAGGCCTGCGCATCGCTCTCTCCCTTCCATAGCTCAAAGGAGACATTCAGACGCTTATAATTTTTCTTTAGATCCGATACGGATACGTTTATAATATGCTCCCAAAGCGCCCTATATCCACGGTTTCCATGCTGCAGCTCATATGTCGCCTGCATCGCGCGTTCCTTAAAACGCTCATCCTCCTTAGATTTCTTTGTAGCAGCCGGATAGATCTCCTCTAGCTCAGAGATCGTAAAGGGTGCTTCCTTTGGATATTCTCCGGCAAATCCGGGATTAAAATAAGGCAGCGAAGGCTGTCTCTCCTTTAGCTCAGTGATGATCAGACCCATCTGCAGACCCCAGTCTCCCAAATGCACATCACCGATCACAGTATTTCCCAGAAAAATACCCATACGCTTGATGCTCTCACCGATTACTGCAGAACGAAGATGGCCTACATGTAAAGGCTTTGCAACATTCGGTCCGCCATAATCGATCATGATCGTCTGTGGCTTTTTCACACGTTCACAGCCAAAACGTTTGCCGGATGCATTTTCCTGCATCTCCTTTAAATAAGAAGAAAGGTATGTACCGGCAAGCTTTAGATTTAAAAAGCCCGGGCGAATAGCCTGCACCTCTTCAAACAATTCATTTCCGGAAAGCGTAGCAGCCAGCTGCTGCGCTATCTCAATCGGCGCCTTTTTTAGTTGCTTTGCCAACGCCATAGCGCCATTGCACTGAAATTCACATAGATCCGGCCGGTTGGATACCGTTACGCGGGCATATGCCGCATCAAGACCGTTTTGCGTGAAGGCATCCTCCATTGTCTGTGTGATCTGATCCAATAACTTCTTCATTTCCGTTTCCTTTCCTTTGGTATATGTTTCACGGCAAAACAAAAAAACGCATAGCGTTTTTTTGTTTTGGCTGTTTGTATTTTTTATTCGTTATTTTTTATCCCGTTCGGTTTGTTCTATCAAATCGCGCAAAGCCTGATCCTTCCTGGAAAGGATCGTCTGAATCTTTTTATTTTCATCTCCGGCTTCAGACAGCTCCTCAGGTGTCATATAATGAACATTCCACCACTTAATGACGGTGCGATCCATCTTTTCTTTTTCGTTGCGTTCTCTGATCAAATCTCTCATGCCAATTATTATATATGATGCCTGCGAATAATTCAATACACTACCGATCCCACTTATCACAAAGGGAGTTGATCTGGTCTGCAAAGCGTCCGAGCTCCTTGTTTGCAAGCCCCTCGTTTTTATTAATGACCGTAAGCAGACGCTGTCCTGCTGCAAGCAGTCTGGCGAAGACATTGCTGGAGGCCTTCGTGGATTTCTTCGTCTTCTTTTCTACGATCATACGACTGCCCTGTTTTATGCAGGCATTCGTAAAGAGATCATAAATATCACCACTGTATGGTGCTACTGCCTCAAACCCCAGCTCACTTCGCAAATGTGCGGCAAAGCTATCTGTCACATTATCATCTCCATGCACGATAAATACCCGTTTCGGAGGATGCTTTTTAAAGGAAGCTGCCCACTTTGTCAGCATAGTTTTATCTGCATGACCACTAATACCGGGCAGATTTACGATCTCGGCCCGCACCTCGATCATCTCTCCAAAGAGCTTGACCTCCTTTGCTCCATTTAACAGCGCATGACCTAATGTACCCGGCACCTGATAACCCACGAATAGGATCGTCGAATCATCCCGCCAGAGATTGTGCTTTAGGTGATGGCGAATACGACCTGCCTCGCACATACCCGAAGCGGATATGATCACAACCGGCTTTTTTAAAAAGTTGATCTGCTTGCTGGCATTTGAATCTACCGCAGTTTTTAGTCCCGGAAACTGGATCGGATTTATTCCGCTCTCAACTAAGCGAAGTGCCTCTTCACTAAAGCATTCCTGTACATTTTTATGAAAAACATTGGTCGCTTCGATAGCCAAAGGGCTGTCGATATATACCTCAAAATCCTCAAATTCCGGCAGCATATGCTCTGTCTTGATACGACGTAGAAAATAAAGCATCTCCTGTGTACGTCCAACCGAAAATGCAGGGATCACGAGATTGCCACCACGGATAAAGGTCCGCTTTATGATCTCGGACAGCTCCGTAGCATAATCTACCGGAAGCGTGTGCTCTCTGTCGCCGTAGGTAGATTCCATAATGACATAATCCGCCTCATCTAAAAAGGTCGGCTGCTTTATGAGCGGCTTATTGCCTTGTCCGATATCGCCGGAGAATACGAGCTTTACCTCCTGCTCCTTCTCTGTTACCCAAAGCTCAATCGAGGAGGAGCCAAGCAAATGCCCTGCATCTGAAAAACGTATCCGAAGCGCATCATCCACCTGTACCGTCTCACCATACATACACGGTGTAAACAGATTCAACACTCCCTGCACATCCTCCATCGTATATAATGGCTCGATTAAACCGCCACCGGAACGCTTCGCCTTGCGGTTTCGCCATTCTGCTTCAAATTCCTGAATATGCGCCGAATCCTTGAGCATGATCACGCACAGCTCATATGTCGCCTGCGTACAATAGATGCGTCCTCGAAAGCCATGTGCATACAGCATTGGAAGCAAACCTGAATGATCGATGTGTGCATGTGTCACAAGCACGGTATCGATCGCCGCAGCGTTAACCGGGATCTCCTGATTAACATACAGATCCGGTCCCTGCTCCATACCGCAGTCTACCAAAAGATGCCTGTCTTCATACTGCAAAAAATGACAGCTGCCGGTCACCTCATGTGCCGCGCCCAAAAATTCAAGTAACATATGCCTTCCCTCCTTTGTCTATGGTAAAAAAGAGTTTCGCAAGCGAAACTCTTTTTTGTACTATCTTCTCGGATTCTTTAAAAAGGTCGGAATCTGAATATCCTTTTCCGGTACAGTGCTCTCCGGTTTTTTCGGCTTTTGAATGCCGTTAAACATCGGATTGGCTGTATTCTGGTTCATCGTCTGTGAGCCCGTAGTCATCTCGCGCGCATACATGCCCTGTGCTGCACCTAGTCCATTTCGACTCGTCAGTCCACTCGTCATCGGACGAGTCGGCGTAACAGGTGTAGAGGTCTGGGTATACTTCATACCACTCATCAGCGGTGTCACAGCAGGCTTTTTATTTGACTCAAGTCCTGTCGCAATCACAGTAACCTTTGCCGTATCGGTCAGGGAATCATCGTACTTTGCACCAAATATAACATTCGCATCATCTCCGGCCAAATCCTCTACATAGGTCGCTGCATCACTCGCATCGATCAGTGAAATATCTCCGGATATATTGATTATAACATGTGAGGCTCCGTTGATCGTCGTCTCAAGCAGCGGACTCGCTACTGCAAGCTTTACAGCCTCTAGAGCCTTGTCATCGCCATGCGCCTCTCCGATTCCGATGTGCGCCAAACCCTTGTCCTTCATGACCGTCTGTATATCCGCAAAATCCAGATTGATAAGAGCAGGTACATTGATCAGATCCGTAATACCCTGAACCGACTGCTGTAATACCTCGTCCGCTTTTTTTAGAGCATCCGGCATCGTAGTACGTCTGTCTACAATCTCAAGAAGTTTGTCGTTTGGAATGACGATGAGTGTATCCACACTCTCACCTAGTCTGTCAATTCCTGACATTGCATTGAGCATACGCTGCTTTGCTTCGAATTTAAACGGTTTGGTCACAACACCAACCGTCAAAATACCCATATCCTTTGCGATACGCGCAACAACCGGTGCTGCACCGGTTCCTGTTCCGCCTCCCATGCCGCATGTTACAAATACCATATCAGCACCTGTGATCGCATTAGTGAGATCCTCAACACTCTCCTCGGCTGCCTTCATACCGACCTCAGGCTGTGCTCCTGCACCAAGTCCCTTTGTCAGCTTCTCACCAATCTGAATGAGCGTGGGAGCCTTGCATAGTGCAAGTGCCTGCTTATCCGTATTGACACCGATAAATTCCACGCCTCCGATATTCTCATCGATCATTCTATTTACTGCATTGTTGCCGGCACCTCCGACACCGATCACAATGATTTTTGCGTTATTGGCTGCCGCCGTGTTCGTAATCTCTAACAAGAGTCCATCCTCCTCTATTTCCCTTTTTCAAAACCCAATTGATTTTTATCCGTAAATGCAAAGTATACGCATTATTTATCTTACCTTAACGTATTTATAATAGTATTTCTTCCATAAATTGGCAACTATTTCTTTTTATTTTTTGTTTTTTTTGGTGCAAAAACAATATCCGTCGTCTCTGTCGTCCAGTTTTCCAGATGCAGCGTTCCCTTCTTTCCTTTCAGCTGCGGCAGGATATAGGACAATCGCAAAATCTTCTGTGCCAGATAATCTGCATTCCCTATCTGTATTGTGATCTTATCGCTGTAGACAACCATCTCTGATGAAGTCTCATCATAGCGAATGCGCTTCGCCGGTATCTCATATTTTTGCAGCAGCTGCGTCAGCGACAGCAGATTCTTTAGTGCCGTATCATTTTCAAGAGGCAGCTTTTCATATAAAACTACACAATCACAGCTTAGCCCATCAATCTTAGGTACATCAAAGGCTACCTCCTGCGAGATCTCCACGACAAAGCCGTCCTTGTCAAAATAGGCATTCTGATCAATGGAGCTAATATACAGATACCCTAAAATTCCTTTTTCATACACCTCAATTGTCAGCTCATGCGGATGCATTGGATCTAAACCAATCGTCAGCTCATCTACAAACGGCAGCTCCTTTGTACGCAGGAATCTGTATTTTAAATATACATATAGCGAGCTCCAGGAATATTCATCCTCTAACACCAGCTCTTTAATCTGCTCATCCGTATAATATTCGTTACCTGTCACCGTAACCTTCTCTACGGTATAGACCTTTAGGATCAGTAGTGCAAGCAATGCTGCCAAAAACAACAAAATTCCAAACAAAAGGAAGCCGTTTCGTTTTCTTTTTTTTGCGCGCTGCAGCTGTCTGCGTTGTTCCTTAATCATAAACTGCCCCGCTTTCATCTGCCTCAAGCTTAATTCCACGTGCCACAGACAGCACCAGTCCCATCTCAAACATTAAAAACAGCACCGAAGTACCTCCATAGCTAAAAAAAGGAAGCGTCACACCGGTATTTGGAATCGTATTCGTCACAACCGCGATATTTAGGACTACCTGAATGGCAATATGTGCCATAACACCGGTCACGATCAGTGCCCCATATAGATCTCTCGCATTGTTTGCTATGACGAGAAATCGCCACAGCAGCAGCAGGAAAAGTGCGATCACACAAACCGCACCAAATATACCCAGCTCCTCGCAGATAATGGAAAAAATCATATCATTTGGAGCCTCCGGCACAAACCCAAGCTTTTGCATACTATTTCCAAGTCCTTTGCCAAATAATCCGCCGGAGCCGATGGCATATAGTCCCTGCAGCGTCTGAAAGCCTTCGTCATAATTTTCCGGATGCAGCCATACCTGCGTACGATTTCCGCGGTAGCTATTTGATTGAAATAGCAAAAAGGCAGCCACAAGGCTAACTCCTGCAATTCCCAGAACAAAAAAGCGCACATACTGCGGACTTGCCACAAAAATCATGAGTGCCGCAATTCCAAATATAATAATGGCTGTACTTAGGTTCGTAACAGCAACCAGACCGGCTGCGATTCCCACCAAAAACAGCAGGACAATTACCGTACGAAATTTCGCCATTTTTTTTGGAAAAGTGCAAATCAAGCTCGCCAGAAACAGAATCACAGCCATCTTTACGAACTCGGAGGGCTGAAACTCCAAGGTTGTATTCGGAATACCAAGCCAGCGTCTTGAGCCATTGTGTTCGATTCCTATGCCCGGTATGAGCACCAAAACCGATAGTAAGAGTGCAAGCAAATAGACAACGATTCCCCATTTTTTCCAGCGATGATAATCAATAAATGTAAGCGCAAACATAGCCAGCAGTCCGACGCCAAAAAGGAATGCCTGTCGCTTGAGATAATGCATCGCATCCCCGCGAAATGTCACCTGTGCATCATAGGCACTGGTACTATACAGCATCACTAATCCAAAGCAGATCAAAAAGATAATTATGAAAAGCAGACTATAATCAAAATATTTAATTTGCCGTGTCTTTCTTTTTTTTCGTGCCATGAAACTTCCAATCTTTATTTCTTATACGCGCGAACCAGATCCTTAAACATTTGTCCGCGCTGCTCATACGATTCAAACATATCCCAGCTCGCACAAGCAGGTGAAAGCAATACCGCATCTCCGGCTACTGCCACATCCAGGCACAGCTTAAGTGCCTCCGGCAGAGAATCCGCAAATACATAATCATGAAAGCCTTTTTTCTCACAGGTAT
Organism: Lachnospiraceae bacterium; assembly: GCA_963594555.1. Taxonomy (GTDB): domain Bacteria; phylum Bacillota; class Clostridia; order Lachnospirales; family Lachnospiraceae; genus W0P33-017. The sequence continues at coordinate 168,522 of CAVBEI010000001.1, forward strand.
CCGCGATCTTTTTTGCGGTCGTTCCGATCAGTGCCAGCCGCTTTACCTTTCCGTCAAAGGCATCGATCCATTCCTCAAAATCCGACTGCTTGTCGTAGCCACCTCCGATCAGACAGGTCGGCCAGCGCATCGCACGGATCGCCTGAATGGCCGCATCCGGATTGGTTCCCTTTGAATCATTATAATAACGAATCCCGTCAATCTCCTCCACAAACTCTATACGATGCTCCACCGCCGTAAATCGCTTCAAAACCTCACGGATCTTATCCAGCGGTACGCCATAGCTGTAGGCGATCGCTGTCGCTGCGCATACATTCTCATAATTGTGCTTTCCGATCAGCTGCAGCTCATCTGTTTTGCATACCTTATCTACCCTTCCATCATGTGATAGATAGATCGCATCGTCTTTTACATACAGTCCCTCAGACAGCTCACGGGCACTGCTAAAATATACTACCTGCATTCTTTCCTTTAGCTTTTCACCAAAGGCACGCAACACGCTATCCTCATAGTTTAGCACGCACACATCCTCTGCGGATTGTCCCTGTGTGATACGCTCCTTTGCGGCAATATAATTTTCCATCGTATGATGACGGTTCAGATGATCCGGTGTGATATTTAAAATCGCTGATACCTTCGGAGCAAAATGCACAACCGTCTCAAGCTGAAAGCTGGATATCTCTGCAACCGTTACCGTATCCTCTGTCATAGCAGGTGCCATGCGTGTATATGGAATACCGATATTTCCGACCACCTGTACATCCTCTTTATAATTTTTTAAGATCTCACCGGTAAGTGCTGTAGTTGTTGTCTTTCCATTCGTTCCGGTAATCGCAAGCACATCTCCGTTTGAGCAGGCATAGGCCAGTTCAATCTCTCCGATCAGCTCTACACCGTTTAGCCTCAGCTTTTCTATCACCGGCAGATCAGTAGGAACACCGGGGCTAAGCACCGCATAGGAATAATCCGTCATATGCTCCTCCTGCAGCCCTCCAATCCATATCCTACAGGTACGCAGAGCATCCGATTTTTCACGGATGGAATCTTCATCAAGCGCATCATTTCCATCATAGAGATCAAACGGCAAATGATGCAGCTGCAGCAACTCACAAGCAGCCACTCCGCTGATACCACAGCCCACGACCAAAAATTTTTTATTTGCCGGATCTAATGTTTCTCTCATTTTTTTACTCCTTATAATGCCAGATAAGCCAACAGACAAAGCAATGCCGTTACAATGGAAAAGACTGCCACAACCTTTGTTTCCGACCAGCCGCCCAGCTCAAAATGATGATGAATCGGTGCCATACGAAAGATCCGTTTTCCATGTGTCAGCTTAAAATAGCCAACCTGCAGCATCACTGATAAAATCTCGATCCAATAGATGAGTCCGACGATTAAAATAAAGATCGGCAGCTGCAGCATATAAGCTGTCGCCGCAACAAAACCGCCCAGAGCCAGCGAACCGGTATCTCCCATAAATACACGCGCCGGATACACATTATAGAGCAAAAATCCAAGCAGCCCACCAATGACTGCACCGCAGATTGGCGATACGTCACCTCCCAGCACCATCGATGCAACTGCAAAAAAGGCAGCTACCACAATCGTAACCGTACTTGCCAATCCGTCCAGTCCATCCGTAAAATTCACGCCATTGACCGTTCCGATAATCGCCAAAAAAAACACCGGAAATGCCAATATACCAAGAGAGAGCTGTTCTCCTCCTCCAAAAGGAATGCGCATGGCAAGCGAAATGTCAGCTCTTAAAACATAAACCAAAAACAGCGCTGTAACCAAAATCTCAAGCAGCATCTTCTGCCAGGCAAGCAGCCCGTCCGATTTTTTACGAACCACCTTTAAATAATCATCAAAAAATCCGATCAGTCCAAAGCCGAGTGTCACGAGCAAAATCGGCAATATATCAGAATGACCCTGCAAGAAAAACAGACTCGTCACCACAATAGCCAGCAAAAACATCAATCCACCCATAGAAGGCGTACCGTTTTTCACCTGATGGCTCTTAAGCTCCTCTCGCTCTGTATTACCGATCTTTAGTCTCCGTAATACCGGTATTAAAAAAGGCCCTACTGCCGCACTGATAAAAAACGCGATAAAAATCGCAAAAACACATGAATTCCCTTTACTTAACCATTCCATCTCCACAACTACTCCTCTTGACTGCTTGTTTCATTTTCTTCGATCATCATATCAGTTTGTTCTACAGACTGCTCTGTATTTTCCTGCACCAGCTCATCTGATTTTAACAGTACCTGTGATAATCCGGTATAAAAATCAGTCTCATCCGCCGATAGATCATCCTCTCCTATCTGTTCGTCCGGATAGAAATTCAGATACGGCAGTGCTTCTTCTAAAATCTCTCGTGTCAGATTCTGTGCATAGGTGCTGTGTGCCTGATCATATACATTCGGCTCATCCACCACTGTATAGATCAAAAGCTGCGGGTCATCCGCCGGCAAAAAACCGATAAAAGATACGAGATAATTACTCTCATCCTTTGCACCGCTAACTGATTTTTCTGCCGTTCCGGTCTTTCCGCCCATAGAATAGCCGGCTACCTTTGCATAGCGCGCCGTTCCTTCCTCCACCGTATCATATAGATAGCTCTTTAGCGTCTCGCTCGTCTCCTCAGAGATCGTTTGCTTGATCAAAACCGGATTTTGTGTCTTTACCACATTACCGTTTTCATCCAATATCTTTTTTAACAGATGCGGCTGATAGTAGCTTCCTCCATTGATCAAGGAAGAAAATGCCCCCGCCATCTGGATCATCGTCACATTAAAATTCTGTCCAAACGAGTTGGTCGCCAAATCGATCGTTTTCATATCCTCTGCGTGATAAATCAGGGAATCGGTACGTGCCTCCCCCGGCAAATCCACATTCGTGCGAAGTCCAAAGCCAAAAATGCTTTGAAATTCACAAAAATTATCCACACCGATCTTGTAGCTCATCTGCATGAGTGCATCATTGCAGGAATCCATCAGTGCCGTTCGCACGGTTTCCACACCGTGACCATACACATTCACACAGCGGATCTTATAATCAGAGATCATCTCCGAGCCATCGCATACAAAGGTATCTTCTTCTCCTACCGTACCACTCTCAAAGCCCATCGCCACCGTAAAGGGTTTGGCGGTAGAGCCCGGCTCATAGGTCGAGGATACGCAAAAATTCGTCCACATACGGTTTCTTGCATCATCAAGCTCCTCCTCCGTCATCGCCTCGATCTCTTCTGTCGTATAGCGTCCCTCTAGATTCCATGGATCAGTCAGATCAAAGCTAGGATACTGTGCCATCGCAAGTACTTCGCCGTTCTTTGGATTTAAGATCAGGACTCCGATGTTTTTTGCAGCATCGCCCTCCCTCTCGTTATCCTCAAAGGTCTCACAAAATTCCTGAATTTTTTTCTCCACGATGCTCTGCAGATTTGCATCTAAGGTCGTTACGATAGAATTGCCGTCAACTGCCTCACGCACGGTTTTTTCCAGATCGTTATCCGAATTCAGATAGCCAAATCTACGACCGTTTATGCCGCTTAAAACATCATCGTAATAGCTTTCCAGCCCCAGCATTCCGACATTATCCGAACGCGTAAAGCCGATCAAAGGACTTGCCAGGGCTCCATACGGATTCGAGCGAATGTAGCTTTTTTCAAACCATACTCCCTTTAAATTCGGGTGATTTTCAGAGTCTGCAGCCATCGTCTCGTACTTTGACATCTCCTCGTAGCTTAGCTTTTTTAGCAAAACATTGTATTGACTGTTTGGAGACTCCTCTATCAGACTGCGTACTTCGCTCTCATCTAACTGTGGATAGCACTCAAAAAGAGCCGTAAGTGTCGGTTCCAAATACGGCTGCTTTCCATTTACATCACTGGTTAGTACCTTGCAGTCCAGCACCAGGCTATATACATCGGTACTAGTTGCAAGTATCGTTCCCTTTGTATCGAGAATATCTCCTCTGCGATACGGAATCGTCTCGCTATCATATTTTTGCTGTGAGAGAACTATTTTTTCATAGGTTGCACCCTTTATGCGCTGGATATAGATGATACGAATCATCAGGCCAATTAGTGCAGCTGCGATGATAAGAAACAAAAAAATCAGCTTCTTTTTCATCTTAATCGTAAATCTTTTTTGTTTTTCCGGTTTCTTTTGTCTTGCTCTTGCCAAACTTATGATCTCTTTCTACCACGGTTCAACGTAAATCACACATCTCGCAGACATCACGGTATCTTACTGTATTGCGTCATGAAATCCGCGTGATCGATCGTATAGGTGACGATCTGCTGCTGGTTTGGATAATGCATGCCAAGCGTATTCATCGCTTCATCCACTACCGTATTCATCTGTATAGTAGTATGGATTCTCTTGTCCGTTGCATCATTTGTGCTTTTTAGCTCATTAACACTCGTCTCTAGCACTGCAATATTATTCAGATGATTGGTTACATCCGTTTGTAGTTTAATATAAAGTATAGCAGTAAGGCAAGTGATAATTGCCGCAAATGTCAAAAATAAGACATAACCGCGATCCATGATCAGCTCGCGCTGTTGATTGCGATATGCGATCGCACGTGCTCTAGCACGCTTTCTTCGCCGTTTTTGCTCTAGCTCTTCCCTTTTTTTTCGTTCGCTTTGCTCTCTTTCCCAGTCATCCGGCATCACATCAATGCGGCGAACGGCATTTCCTTCTATATATGTTAAATTCTGATATTCTCTTTCTCTCATAACGTTCTCCCTTTAGCTTCTCATTACAATTATTTCTCTTATACCCGTTCAAACACGCGAAGCTTTGCGCTTTTAGAACGAGGATTACGCTCCATTTCTTCCTCGGATGGTAAAATCGGCTTTCGTGTCAGCACACGCCCCTTTGATAGCCTTCCACATACACAAACCGGGAAATCCGGTGGACAGATACAAGGATTTTCATTCTTTTTAAAAATCGTCTTTACTATTCTATCCTCCAGTGAATGAAACGTGATCACACAGATCCTGCCGCCCGGCAGCAGCAGATCGATCATCTCCTCTAGGTGATCACGCAGCACGTCAAGCTCATGATTGCATTCAATGCGAATCGCCTGATAGGTACGTTTCGCCGGATGTCCTCCGGTTTTGGAGATTTTTTTCGGTATCGCCGCCTCGATTATACGATTGAGCTGTCCGGTTGTCTCGATCACATCCTCACTGCGTGCCGCCACGATATGCTTTGCGATGTTTTTTGCAAATCGATCCTCACCATAGTCACGAATCAGCCGATATAGCTCTCCTTCGCTGTAGGTATTTACGATATCCTTTGCCGTGAGAGTCTCTCTTTGATCCATCCGCATATCAAGCGGTGCATCCATGGCACGGTAGGTAAATCCTCTATCCGGAGTATCTAGCTGAAAGGAAGATACGCCAAGATCCAGCAATATCCCATCTACTCCTTTTATTCCAAGCTTTGCAAGCTCCGGTACCATATCTGCGTAATTGCTTCTAAGCATTGTGAGCCGATCCTTATAGGCCGCAAGCCTCTCTCCTGCCGCACATATCGCATCCGCATCCTGATCAATACCAATGAGACGTCCATCCTTTGATAAACGCTTCAACACCTCAAGTGCATGACCACCTCCACCGAGCGTTCCGTCCACATACGTTCCGTCCTGCTTTATATGCAATTGTTCGATGGTTTCCGCAAGCAATACGGAAATATGATGAAATTCCATAACCGTTTCCTCTTTTTATCAGAAGCTAAAGCCCAGCTCTGCCATCTGCTCCGCAACCTCATCCATGTCATCAAAGTTGCTGCTATCCTCCCAACGACTAAGATCCCAGATCTCCACTCGGTTTAGTACACCTGCGGATACAATATCCTTCTGCAGTCCGGCATGCTCACGCAGATTTGTAGGAAGCAGGATTCTTCCCTGCTTATCTACCTCGCAGGTAGCAGCTCCTGCAAAGAAGAATCGCATAAACCGGCGTGTCTGCGCATTTGAAGGAAGCGCACGAAATTTATCCTCAATGCCCTCCCACTCGCTTTTAGGGTACACAAAAAGACAGCCGTCTAACCCCTTGGTTACGACAAATTCCTCGCCCAGCTGCTCCCGAAATTTCGAGGGGACGATCACTCTGCCTTTTGCATCAATGCTATGCTTGTACTCACCGGTAAACATCGTTGTTCCTCATATTGTTTTTATGGAGCCGGCAGTTATGCACAAAGTTATGAACTTATCCACCACTTTCCGCCACATATATACCACTTCGCTCCACTCTCTGCCCCTACTATACGCCAATTTAGGAAAAAATGCAACGGAACGTATGTTTTTATTGGCTATTTTTGTATTTATTGCATAAAAAAAGAGCCTTGCATAGCCTATGCAAAGCTCTTATCACTATTTTGTTTTCACTGCTATCTTCCTTCGCATGACAACAATCCATATCGCGGAAGCAACCGCCATCAGGCAGGCTACCACCATAGATACCGGCACATCAATGCCCGGCAGCAGCAGCTGGTCGGTTCTTAAACTCTCCACCCAGAATCTTCCGATTCCATAGCCACATAAGTAGAGCAAAAAAACCTCTCCGTCAAATCGTTTGCGCTGCTTATACCAAAGCAAAAATAACAAAAGTGCCAGATTCCACAGCGATTCGTATAAAAAGGTAGGATGCACCTGGATGTATTCTATGCCGTCTATCACCAGCTTATGCGCAGCAATCGAGTCTGTAATCTCATTTTGACGTACTGCATTCACAGGCAGCTGCATCGCCAGCAGATTGTCTGTATAACCGCCAAAGCATTCCCGGTTGAAAAAATTACCCCACCGGCCGATGATCTGCCCGGTAATAAGGCCAAGTCCGGCAGTATCACATACGAGCGGAAAATGCAGCTTTCTCTTTTTGCAAAACAAAAATGTCGTAAGTATCGCTGCGATCACGCCGCCATAGATGGCCAGTCCGCCCTGACGTACGTTAAATATCTGCAGCAGATTATCCTTGTAGAGATCCCATGCAAAAATAACATAATAGATTCTGGCTCCGATTAAAGAGCAGATGATCGCCACAATCGCAAGATCAATATAATCCTCTTCCTTTTGTCCGCTTTTTTTCGCTTCATGCAGTACGAGAAGATATCCCATCAGCATCGCAAAGGCAAGCGTCATACCATAATAGGCGATCTTAAAGTTTCCGATCGGTATGCTCTTTCCGACATGCTCCAGATAAATATGAAGATTCGGAAAATTAATATTCATGCTCATACATCCTAACCCTCTGTGGTTTTATTTTGATTCCTGCACGAGCTCCTCACGGATCTCCTTTGTGCGGATTTCCTCACAGATCTGGTCAATGAATGCCCTCAGAGGCTTCACGCCCTCATCACCTGCAAAGCGGCTTCTAACGGATACCGTCGCATCAGCCTCCTCCTGCTGACCAACCACAAGCATATAAGGCAGCTTGTCAAGTCTAGCCTCACGGATCTTATAGCCGATCTTTTCAGAGCGTGCATCCACGGTAACATCCACACGATGCTTTTTCAATTCGGCAGCCACCTGATTTGCATAATCGACATATTTATCGGAAATCGGAAGCACACGAACCTGCTCTGCACACAGCCAGGTCGGGAACTTTCCGGCATAATGCTCGATAAGCCATGCAAGAGTACGCTCATAGCAGCCCATAGAGGTACGATGAATGATCCAGGGCAGTACCTTTTCGCCCTTTTCATCGATGTAATACATGCCAAACTTCTCTGCCGATGCACAGTCGAGCTGGATGGTCACCATCGTATCTTCCTTGCCATAGACATTCTTTGCCTGAATATCGATCTTCGGACCATAGAAGGCAGCCTCGCCGTCCTCCTCTGTATAGCTGATATGATTTTTATCCATGACATCACGCAGATACTGCTGTGTGTTGTTCCAGTATTCATCATCGCCAAGATACTTCTCTTTATTATTCGGATCCCACTTAGACAGACGATAGGTCACATCCCCGTCAATTCCTAATGTCTTCATGACATAATGACACAGCTCAGTACATCTGGTAAGCTCATCCTCTGCCTGATCCGGTCGCAGGATGATATGTGCCTCCGTAATCGTGAACTGACGCACTCTGGTCAGGCCATGCATCTCACCGGAATCCTCGTTACGAAATATAGTAGAGGTCTCTGCCATACGATACGGCAGATCGCGATAAGAATGCTGCTCATTCATATATACATAATACTGGAACGGGCAGGTCATCGGGCGAAGTGCCATCGTCTCCTTATCATCCGCATCCTCATTTAGAACGAACATGCCTTCCTTATAGTGATCCCAGTGTCCGGAAATCTTGTAGAGATCAGCCTTTGCCATCAGAGGTGTACGGGTTCTGACATAGCCCCATTCATTATCCTCTAAATCCTCTATCCAACGCTGGAGCTTTAGGATCATCTTCGTTCCCTTCGGTGTAAACAGCGGCAGACCCTGTCCGATGACATCCACTGTCGTAAACAGACCCATCTCCCGTCCAAGCCTGTTATGATCACGAAGCTTTGCGTCCTCCAGCTTCGCCAAGTGCTCCTTTAATTCATCCTTTTTATTAAACGCCGTGCCGTAAATACGCTGCAGACGTGCCTTGTTAGAATCACCTCTCCAATAGGCCATCGAAGAGGATATGAGCTTATATGCCTTCACACCCTTTGTGCTCATCAAATGCGGTCCTGCACACAGATCCACAAAGCCGCCCTGATCGTAAAAGCTAATCTGAGCGTCCTCCGGCAGATCCTCAATCAGCTCTACCTTGTAAGGCTCACCCTTCTCCTGCATGAGCTTGATCGCATCTGCTCTAGGCAGCGTAAAGCGTGTGATCTCATGGCCCTCCTTTATGATCTTTTTCATCTCTGCCTCTAAGCTGTCAAGATCCTCTCTCGAAAAAGGTGCATGATCAAAATCATAATAAAAGCCATCGTCGATCGCAGGTCCGATCGTAATCTTAGCGTCCGGAAACAGGCGCTTTACCGCCTCTGCCAAGACGTGAGATGCTGTATGACGAATGACACGAAGCCCCTGCGGATCATCTGCCGTTACGATATTTAACTCGCAATCAGAACTGATCTTTGTTCTAAGATCAACAAGCTCTCCGTTTACTTCACCGGCACATGCCACACGTGCAAGGCCTTCACTAATATCCTGAGCAATCTCATAAACTGATTTTACCTGATCGTACTCCTTTACAGAGCCATCCTTTAGTGTGATTTTCATTGTCTTCTCCTTTGGCTATGCATTCTTTCCACAGCACTGCTTGTACTTTTTTCCGCTTCCGCACGGACACGGATCATTGCGGCCAACCTTCTTGCCCTCGCGACGGATCGTTCCTGACTTTTTCTGCTCCAGATACAATGCTTTTTTCTTTTCTGCATCAAAAATAGCATCCCACTGCGGCAGCTCATAGAGCCAGTCTGCCTTTGCATCCACCATGTTTTTGTAGAGCTTCTCCTTATCAAAGGCCAGGCTCACGGGTGTATCCTCTTCCATTGTCTCGATGGGATTAGGCTCGATCAGTGAATCATTGATTCCATCTAAAAATCCGGTCATCTCCATGATGCCGATCTCGTATTTATCTGCTAATTCCTTTACCGTACCGCAAACCGGCTCATCGGGCTGCTCCAAAAGCTTCTCATAGATGAGCTTCTCCAACAAAAAATAATCGTTCCAAAATTTACGCAGCTTTCCTTTGTCTGCTTTTTCATTATAGGCAATCTTTTGCCATTCCTGTAATAATGCCATAATTTGTCCGTCCTTTGATTAAAAATTATGCACCCTTATGTGCATTCCTATAGTATAACGCATCAATTGCTATTTTGCAATGATCTCACTCGTATGAATAAAATCATACGGCGTCGCTTGATATACATAATAATTCAGCCAGTTTGAATACAAAATATTGCCATGTGAGCGCCACTGCAGACGCGGCCTTTTCGTACAGTCATCATCCGGATAATAATTTACCGGAACATCAATAGGAAGTCCCTGGTTTTTATCCCTCATATATTCCTTGTGCAGTGTCATGCGGTCATACTCAGGATGTCCCATCAGAAAAATATTGTGCCCTCTGCTGTCGATCACAAGCAGCACACCTGCCTCTTTGGATTCTGCAAGAATAGTCAGATCCTCTTCTGCCTCGATATCCTCCCGAACCATCTCAGTATGCCTAGAATGAGGTGCCATAAAATAATCATCAAACCCTCTCACCAAAGGCACCTTGCGATTCATCACCCTATGCTCATACACACCAAATACCTTTTTGCTCATGGCATGCTTTTTGATGCCATAGTGATAATAAAGTCCGGCCTGTGCGCCCCAGCAGACATGGAGGGTACTCGTAACATGTGTTTTTGCCCAATCCATGATCATACAGAGCTCCTCCCAATAATCCACTTCCTCGAAATCATACTGCTCCACAGGAGCCCCCGTGATGATAAGACCATCTAAATTGCTGTCCTTGATATCATCAAGCGTCACATAAAACTGATCCAAATGCTTTTGTGAGGTATGTGCAGATTCATGACTCGAAACTGTTATAAAGGTCACATTCACCTGAAGCGGTGTGTTTGAAAGTGACCGAAGCGTCTGCAGCTCATTATCCTCCTTTAACGGCATAAGATTTAAAATACCGATCTCAATCGGACGTATATCCTGATGCTGCGAACGCGTCTCATCCATCACAAATATATTTTCATTCTCCAAAATCTCCCTGGCGGGCAGATTACTCTTGATCTTTACCGGCATTCCAACAACTCCTTTCGTGCCAAGACTCACTCGCACATGCTATTCTATACGAAACAATACGCAAAAGCAACTATCTGCCTTCAAGCATCTTAAAAAGCTCTGTCTCATCAATCACCGAAAGCCCGAGTGCTTTTGCTTTTTCAAGCTTACTTCCTGCCGCTTCTCCGGCTAAAAGATAGCTCGTCCTTTTACTGACTGAGCCTGTGCACTTACCTCCGTTTGCCTCGATGAGCTCCTGTGCCTCCTTTCTGCCAAGAGATGGCAGTGTACCTGTGATCACAAAGGTAAGTCCAGCCAGTGCCTCCCCCGTCTTAGACTGCTTTTCCTCCATAGGAAGTCCCAGAGCTTTTGCTTCCTTTAAGAGCCGTTTGTTTTCTGCATCTGCAAAATAGTCATGCATGCATTTTGCCGTTACACCCCCGACATCCGATATCTCCATCAGCTGCTCCTCGCTCGCTTCAGATAGCTCCTGCAGACTTTTAAAATGGCGCATGATCTCCTTTGCTGATGTCTTTCCGACATTACGGATCGCAAGTCCGGTCAAAAGCTGTGCGGCAGAGTTTTTCTTGCTCTCCTCTATCGCACCTAATATCTTATCCGTATTTTTTTCCTTGCCCATAATGCCCTTATCAATCAACTCCTCACGATACTCTCCTAGTCTGTAGATATCCGTATAATTACGCAAATATTCCTCCTCTACGAGCGCATCGATATAGGTTTCTCCAAAGGCCTTTATGTCCATGGCATCTCGGCTCACAAAATATGCCAGCGTCCGCTTCAGCTGAGCCGGGCAGGACGGATTTACACATAAAATATCCGCACTTTTCTCCTCCCTGCTCAAAAAATGCCCACATACCGGGCATACAAGTGGTGCTTTAAAAATCGTACCGGTTGACGCGCTTACTCTCACAATAGCCGGAATGATCTCGCCTTGCTTACGGCAGATTGCCTTGCACCCTTCATCGATACCCATACTCGTAATATAGTCCATATTATGAAGTGTCGCACAGCTTACATTAGTACCACACAGACGAACAGGCTTTTTAAATCGCGCTCGAAAGGTCATTTTCCCTGTGCGACCGACTCCCACCTCTATCTGCTCAATCTCCACCTCTTTTTCCTCCGGCGGATATTTATAGGCGATATGTCCTGCAGAATATTTGCTTCCTGCCGGAAAATCCTTGCGATAGGCGATCTGCTCTATTTTTATCACTGCTCCGTCAATATCATAATCATATTCCCCGCGTTTTTCACCGATCGAATCGATCGCAGCCACCACCTCGTCTGCCGTTTTACAGCATACATGCGGTACGACAGGCACGCCCTCTGCAAGGAGTATATCAAGTCCCTTCGTATGCTCCTCCATCAAGGATACGCTCTCTCCTGTCGCATCCTGCACATTAAATACAAACATGCTAAGACCACGCTGCCTTGTAATGGCAGGATCAAGCTGTCTAAGCGAGCCTGCAGCGAGATTTCTTGGATTGGCAGCCGGCTTTTTGCCGAGATTTTCCTGCGTCTCATTAAAACGCTCAAAATTCGCATGGCTCATATACACTTCACCGCGAAGCTCCACATAATCTGTATGTGCAATCTCACGCGGTACATCTGTTATCTCTCTTGCATTTAGTGTCACATCCTCTCCGACAAATCCGTCTCCCCGCGTCTCCGCCAGCTGCAGGAAACCTTTCTCATATCGAAGTGACATACTAAGCCCGTCTATCTTATGCTCAACCGAAAAGGAAGCGTCCGGATGCAGGCTTTTCACCTGGTTAACCCAGGATATAACCTCCTCCTTTGAAAAAAAATCCTGTATGCTAAGCATCGGTACATGATGAGTGATCGTCTCTCCGGCCGTTCTTTTTGTTACACCTCCGATTTTTTGTGTCGGCGAATCTACAGCTATCCACTCCGGATGCAGCTTTTCCATCTGTTTGAGACGCTGCATCATATCATCGTATTCAAAGTCACTGATAACCGGCGCATCCTCATTGTAATAATGATTCATATGCTCCTCTATCGTTTGCTTTAGCTTATCGTAAGCATCTCTTGTAGGTTCCATGGCCACCATCTCCTTTTCGCGTCTCATTAGACGAATGCATAAGCATCTCTTTTAGCGTTTCGTTTTCTTCCCTTGTCAGACTTCGATAGGTTCCCTCCGGCAAATCACCCAGACAAATATGTAATATACGGATACGTTTCAATGTACGTACGCGGTAGCCAAGCACCTCACACATACGCCGGATCTGTCGATTGAGTCCCTGCGTTAAAATAATGTGAAACTCCTTCTCGCCTGTCTGCTTCACTTTGCAGGGTCTTGTAACCGTATCCAAAATCGCTACGCCACTTGACATATGCATAATAAAATCCCTTGTGATTTTCTTATCTACCGTTACGATATATTCCTTTTCATGATAGTTTCCTGCACGCATCAGACGGTTTACGATATCACCGTCATTTGTGAGCAAAATCAGCCCTGTAGAATCCTTATCGAGCCGTCCGATCGGATATATGCGTTTCGGATAGCCGATATAATCGACGATATTTACGCCCTCCTTCTTAGAAGTCGTACAGACAATACCGCGAGGCTTATTAAACGCGATAAGTATTTTATCCTCTTCCTTGCAAACCGTCTTTCCACGGTAGGTTACGAGGTCACTTTCATACACACGATCTCCCAACTGCGCAGCGCGTCCATTGATCAAAATCTCACCAGCCTCTAAGGCACGATCCGCCTGCCTGCGGGAGCAGATACCAGCTTCACTTAAATATTTATTTATTCGAATGCCTGCATCGTCCTTTTCCACGTTTCTCTCCATCCTGCCTGTAAAAATAAGCTGCAGGTTATGCAGATGCATAACGCATCGCCCTCCTGCAGCCGTCTAAAGGTCATTATACTATTTGATCAATTCCGTCTTGATATAACCGGTCTGGCCATTCCATTCTACCTTTGACCAGCCCTCTGCGTAGTTAAAGAGCACCTTTACCTCATCACCGGCATAGGCAAGTCCAACGCGATCTGCCGTCTCGCTCATGGATACACGCACATTCACCGAATCAGTGAGTATGACCGTCTCTCCATCGCCAGGAGCAGTAGCTTTTGTATCGGTCTCTCCGGTTATATCAGATCGATCCGTCGTGATATATTCTGTCTTTACATAGCCCTTTTTCTTTTTATAGACAGCCTTAACCCAACCGTCTTTTTTCGTATCCGGATAGATCTTTAATTTATCTCCGAGCGCAATCGTTGCTACGACCTTCGTGTCGGTTCCAGCACCCTTTCGTAAATTGATGCCGTCTAACGCATAAGCAGTCTTAGCTTTTCCATTTTTACTGCTACCGGAATCCTCGCTAGCATTCTCTTTTGTCTCACCAGACTCTGTATCCGTTTTTGTTTCTGTCGAATCGATGGCGCTATCGCTCACGGCATCAGCATCCTCAGCATCCTCAGCATCCTCAGTACCTGATGCATCCTCCTTAGCAGTCTCAGCATCAGCTGCCTGTGTCAATGAATCTACCCATGCATTGATCGCATTCGGAATCGTCTCATTGGCCATAGTATCCAAGGTTGAATCAGATGCAATCGCTGCGTTGTACTTCTCCTGTACCTCCTGCTGCAGCGCTACAACATCCTCTTCCTGCTCAAATTCATTGATCAGAGCCTGAACATCAGCCTCTGTACTATTCTCCATGTTAGACTGGTTAAACTGACTGTAAGCATTGTCAATATAGAGTGTGCCATTTGCATCCGTACGCAGATAGAAGAAGTCAAGTCCGGGTGCAGCCGTAGAGACATCCTTGAATTTCATCTCCAGATATACGCTTACAACATATTCACCCTCCAAAAGTCCAGACTTAGTGTAGCACTTCAAGCCATCATACGATTCAACGTATTCGCTAAATAGCTGAATATAGCTCTTCTCTGTATCGGAAATCGGATAAGCATAGGTCTCTAGCGCAGCAACATCGCCATCCTGATATGCCTTGTAATAGCCTGCAATGAGTGTGTTGATCTCCGGAATCGCATCTATCTGAAACTCCTCGGTTAAATCTGCCTGGTTTACCTCTTCCTCCACCACGGTCTCCACCTGATCATTTTGTGGACCTGTGCACCTTACAAGCACTGCAACCATGGCAACAAAAAGAGCACCGGCAGCAATATAGCGCTTATACTTTTTTATAAGCGTAAGAAATGTGTCGGCGTTGTTTTCAGCAGAATCACTGCTTCGTGTATTTACCTGATCCTTTACCTGATCCTTTATCTGGTTACTTTTTTTGTTTTTATTCTGATTATTCTTCATGCTACTACCTCCTAAAAAAATACAAAAGTTTGTGAAAAGAAATGCAACCGGCGGGAATCGAACCCACATTACAGGAGTCGGAGTCCTGCGTTCTATCCGTTAGACTACGGTTGCTTACTTTTAGGAGCAGTATATTATTTTATTTTCGATGAAAAAATCCATGCCGAGCCTGCTGCGTGGCCAACTCCTCATCAATCGCCTGCTGAATGCGTGATTTAACAAGCGCACAGATATCACGAGAGGTCATACCCTTGTAATCCTCATAATATAGCGGCTTCAAATAATGTACCCTCGCTGTAACAGGGACAAGGGAATTCTCTCCAAATACCTTGTAGGAATCAACAAGTGCTACCGGAACGATGGGGGCCTTCGCCATCATCGCCATCTTAAAGCTGCCCGGTTTGAATTCCTGCAGAGTATTCTCGTTGTCTGTATACCCACCTTCTGAAAAAATAATATAACGACGTCCTTCCTTTACTTCACTAGACGTCTCCTTGATGATTCCGAGTGCCTGACGGATATCGCCAAGCTTCATACGCTTTCCCTCGACCAGATCGATAAATTCCTTGATCAAAATACCATAGGAAACCGCATCATCTACCACAACAGAGCAAGGCTCCTTGTGTGTGATCATAATGCTGAGCGCATCAAACTTGCCCTGATGGTTCGGATATAGCACATAGCCACCCTCCTCGGGCAGATTTTCGAGTCCCTTTGCGACTGTTCTTATATTGCCGCTGCGCATCATATAGTAAATCACGCGTCTGGCAACCCGGTAACGCTTTGTCTCGTCAAATTTTTCGGTATGCCTTGCCATATAGCTCATCTTTGGAAGCATATAGATATGATAAAAATTCCAAAAGATGACCCAGTAAAAACGTAACATATCTTTTACTCAACTATCCCCTCATCTATGCATATCTTGCATGATCAAATCATCTTTCCCATTGTAGCAAAAAAAAATTTTAAATTCAACCCCTAAAACAGCAATTTGCGGATGCATAACCTGCACCCGCAAATGAATTTATCCTAATTCTTTTTTGTTTCCTCTGCCTTGTTCGTTTCCACATCATAGATGCCATATAGACGTTCTGCGTCTACTGTTTCATTCACGCAGTAGTTGATCTTTCCGTCTGCTCCATCCTCTAAAAGCACATACCCGTCATCACCTGATGCGGCTCTTGTGAAGAGAAGGGAAGCATTCTTTCCATTTTTTCCACTCACATATACGTCCATCTTCTGAACGTTTCCATCAGTATAAGAGGCATAATAGAGCTTTCCATCCATAAAGAAGGGCTGTGAGATATCCTCACCAAGCTTAGAGATCTTCTTTAGCTTATTAGCCTGACACTTATATACATATCCAGGGAACGGTGTAATATCACTAGGTGTATATTCTGTCGTTACCATGAATTTTCCTGATGCCGCACAAACATAACAATCCTTTTTGATCTGCTTGTATGTATTTTTCTTCAGGTTATAGGCATATACGCTCGGATCTGAGTCCTTAATCTTTTGAATGTAAACCACATTGCCTGTTACATTTACGATCCAATAGCTGGCAACATCATCTGCCTTCAGATTTTTCAAAAGCGTTGCCTTTTCTCCGGCCTTTTTCATATAAAGCTTCGTGCCGGCTTTATTGATATAGATGGAATTTGTTCCATCTGTCCATTTGTCTGTCTGTTTTTTTGTCGTTACGCGCTCATACTCCGCTGCCTGTGTGTCAGCTGTGACGCAGAAAATACCTGCCGTAAATACAAGCAAAAAGCATAATGTTGCGATAAATTTTTTCATTGTTTTCCTCCTATGGCAAAACAGCCCCGCAATGCTTGCGGGGCCGTTATTTTTAGTCAAATGCCGCTTACAAACTATTTGTTTGCAATCGCAGCCTGTGCTGCAGCCAGTCTTGCGATCGGCACACGGAACGGTGAGCAAGAAACATAGTCCAGACCAATCTTATGGCAGAACTCTACGGAAGAAGGATCTCCACCATGCTCGCCGCAGATACCTACATGAAGCTTCGGATTTACAGGCTTACCAAGCTTGATAGCCATATCCATCAGCTTGCCAACACCTGTCTGGTCAAGCTTAGCAAACGGATCGTTCTCGAAGATCTTGGTATCATAGTAAGCATTCAAGAACTTACCTGCATCATCACGAGAGAAGCCAAAGGTCATCTGTGTCAGATCGTTTGTACCAAAGCAGAAGAAATCAGCCTCTGAAGCGATCTCATCAGCAGTCAGAGCTGCACGAGGGATCTCGATCATGGTACCTACTTCATACTCAAGCTTCACGCCTGCTGCTGCGATCTCTGCGTCTGCGGTCTCAACAACAACCTTCTTTACATATTTTAACTCTTTTATCTCGCATACTAACGGGATCATGATCTCAGGCTTTACATTCCAGTCCGGATGAGCCTTCTGAACCTCGATCGCTGCGCGGATAACAGCCTTTGTCTGCATCTTTGCAATAGAAGGATATGTAACTGCAAGACGGCATCCTCTGTGACCCATCATAGGGTTGAACTCATGGAGTGACTCGCAGATAGCCTTGATATCTTCTACAGACTTATTTTTAGCCTTAGCAAGCTTTTCAATATCAGCATCCTCTGTAGGAACAAACTCATGAAGCGGCGGATCCAGGAAACGAATAGTAACCGGGCAGCCCTCAAGTGCCTCATAGAGTGCCTTGAAATCTCCCTGCTGATAAGGAAGGATCTTATCAAGAGCAACCTCACGCTCCTCCTCTGTATCAGAGCAGATCATCTCACGGAATGCTGCGATACGCTCCGGATCGAAGAACATGTGCTCTGTACGGCAAAGACCGATACCCTCTGCACCCAGTTCACGAGCCTTCTTTGCATCTGTAGGTGTATCAGCATTGGTACGAACCTTGAGTGTTCTGAACTCATCAGCCCAAGCCATAACACGACCGAACTCACCGGCGATCGTAGCGTCAACAGTAGGGATAAGACCAGCGTAGATGTTACCTGTGGTACCATCGATAGAAATCTCAGAACCCTCTGTAAATGTCTGTCCTGCAAGAGTGAACTTCTTGTTCTCCTCATCCATATTGATATCACCGCAACCGGATACACAGCAGGTACCCATACCACGGGCAACAACAGCTGCATGGCTGGTCATACCACCGCGGACAGTCAAGATACCCTGAGCAGCCTTCATACCTGTAATATCCTCAGGGGAGGTCTCCAGACGTACTAAAACGACCTTTTCACCACGTGCATTCCAGCTTTCTGCATCATCAGCCGTAAATACGACTTTACCGCAGGCAGCTCCGGGAGAAGCGCCAAGGCCCTTTCCAAGAGGTGTAGCAGCCTTTAATGCTGCAGCATCAAACTGCGGATGTAATAAGGTATCCAGATTACGAGGATCGATCATCATAACAGCCTCTTCCGGAGTCTTGTGTCCCTCATCAACAAGGTCACAAGCAATCTTAAGAGCTGCAGGAGCTGTTCTCTTACCATTACGGCACTGGAGCATATACAGCTTCTTGTTCTCTACCGTAAACTCCATATCCTGCATATCATGGTAATGATTCTCAAGAGTCTCACATACCTTTAAGAACTCAGCATATGCCTCCGGGAACTCCTGCTCCATCTGAGCGATCGGCATAGGAGTACGAACTCCGGCAACAACGTCCTCGCCCTGTGCATTGATAAGAAACTCTCCCATCAGCTTATTCTCACCGGTAGCCGGGTCACGAGTGAAGGCAACACCTGTACCTGACTCATTGTTTAGGTTACCGAATACCATCGGCATTACGTTAACAGCAGTACCCCATGAATAAGGGATATCGTTGTCTCTTCTATATACGTTAGCACGCGGGTTATCCCATGAACGGAAAACAGCCTCGATAGCAAGCTTTAACTGCTCTACAGGATCAGACGGGAAGTCAGAACCAAGCTGCTTTTTGTACTCTGCCTTGAACTGCTCAGCAAGCTCCTTAAGGTCAGCTGCTGTAAGATCAACGTCGAACTTAACACCCTTCTTCTCTTTCATCTGGTCGATGAGCTGCTCGAAGTACTTCTTACCAACCTCCATAACAACATCAGAGAACATCTGGATGAAACGACGATATGAATCGTATACGAAACGCTCGAAAG
>CAVBEI010000002.1:0-124792 GCA_963594555.1 Lachnospiraceae bacterium
TCCTTAGACAGTGCCACGCGTGCACCGAGCTCTGTAACGAGCTGAAAATCCAGTGCATTGCTTCCCTCGACGCATTTGATCCAGGTGATAGTGCGATCAGTCATACGGGTTAGCTCAATCACACGTTCATAGCTCATATGCGGGCTCTTATTCGTATAAAATACTAAAATCTCATCCTGTGCATCGACCGATAGTGCCAGCTGAATCCATGCATCATTTACATTTTCACTGTCAATAAAATAGACGGTAGATCTTTTATTACCACTCATAGGTTATCTCCTGTATGTCATTTTCTTTCGTACAATACGCGCCTACTATCATAGCACAAAACGGTTGTGAAAATCCACAAGAAATGATAAACTGTAGCAAACCATCGATTTAGGAGGAAAGTAAGATGAAAACCAACACTATCTGTGTACAAGGCGGCTATACTCCCGGAAACGGACAGCCCCGCCAGATCCCTATTATTCAAAGTACCACCTTTAAATATGATACCAGTGAGGATATGGGCAAGCTATTCGATTTAGAGGCCTCCGGATATTTTTATACCCGCCTGCAGAACCCGACCAACGACTTCGTAGCCGCTAAAATCGCCGAGCTTGAAGGCGGTACCGCTGCGATGCTGACCTCGAGCGGACAGGCTGCAAACTTTTTTGCCCTGTTTAATATATGCGAATGCGGTGATCATATCGTCTCCTCCAGCAGTATATACGGCGGCACCTTTAATCTCATCTCTGTCACGATGAAGCGCATGGGCATAGATGTCACCTTCGTTGCACCGGATGCGACCGACGAGGAATTAAATGCTGCCTTCCGTGAAAATACAAAGGCCATGTTCGGTGAGACTATCGCAAATCCGGCACTTACCGTGCTAGATATCGAGCGTTTCGCAAAGGTGGCCCATGCACATGGCGTACCGCTCATCGTAGACAATACCTTCGCGACACCGGTAGGATGCCGGCCTATCGAATGGGGTGCCGATATCGTGACGCACTCCACCACCAAATATATGGACGGACATGGAGCTGCAGTTGGCGGAGTGATCGTAGACAGCGGCAACTTTGACTGGATGGCGCATGCCGACAAATATCCCGGTCTGACCACGCCGGATGAGAGCTATCACGGTGTCACCTACGCCGAGCGCTTTGGAAACGGCGGTGCCTTCATCACCAAATGTACTACACAGCTCATGCGTGATCTTGGTTCCATCCAAAGCCCGCAGAATGCATTTCTGCTCAATCTCGGATTAGAGAGCCTGCATGTGCGCATGAAGCGTCATTGTGAGAACGGCCAGGCCGTTGCCGAGTATCTGCACGAGCATCCGAAGGTGGCTTATGTCAACTACTGTGGTCTTCCTGACGATCCGTATCACGCACTCGCAGAAAAATATCTGCCAAACGGCAGCTGCGGCGTCGTATCCTTTGGACTAAAGGGCGGACGCAAGGCAGCCAGCGCCTTTATGAAGAGCCTAAAGCTCGCTGCTATCGAGACACATGTGGCAGATGCACGTACGTGCTGTCTGAATCCTGCCACCTCTACACACCGTCAGATGAACGACGAGCAGCTAAAGGAGGCCGGTGTACCGGCCGAGCTCATCCGTATCAGCATCGGTCTCGAGGATATCGAAGATCTGCTTGCAGATCTCTCACAGGCACTCGAGCAGTGCTAAATCTTACCGCACTAAATCTTATCACAAAAAAAGAGTTTCGCAAGCGAAACTCTTTTTTATTTATGCACAGCTGACCGGGCGAACCACACCGGTTACTGCCTCCCAATGCTCTAATACATATCTTCCGATGATCGGATCATACATCTTCCCCAGATTATTTTCAATCTCATGATAGCAATATGCAAAATCATGCGCCTTTCGATAAACTCTGTTCGAGGTCATCGCATCGATGGAATCACAGATTGCGATGATGCGTGCTCCTAGCGGAATCTTCGCCCCGGCTGTGCCTGTCGGATAGCCACCACCATCGAAGCGTTCGTGATGCATCAGCACAATATCCGATAGCTCGCTAAGCTTTTTGGATTTGCCGAGTATCTCGGCACCGATCTGCGGATGCTTTTTGATCATCTCAAATTCAGCATCCGTGAGCCGTCCTGCCTTGTTTAGCACGGCATCCGGAACTCCGATTTTGCCGATATCATGCAGATGAGCTGCGATATGGATTTTCTCTGTATCCGCTTCCTTCAAATCGAGCAGCCTGCAGACCACAAGCGCCATATCGCTGACACGCTGTGAATGTCCTGCGGTATAGGAATCCTTGGCATCCAGTGCAGCCGCGATACACTCAATGATCTCGTGATAATCGATCTGTGTCCCGCAAAAATCACATACCAGCGGTTGTGCCTCCTGCTTTGGCTCAGGTACCGTCTCCACACAATGCTCGCAGCATTCGATCCTATACATGTTGCGCCTGTCTATCGCGCCGATCTCCTCAAGCAGATTGACCATCCTATATACGGTCGCAGCACCGATCCTAGGATCGATCGCTGCTGCCTTATAATAAATCTCCTTGCAGCAGTCACAATCCTCCTGCAGGATCACATCCAGTAAAATCTGGCGCTGCTTTGTAATCCTACAGCCGCTATCCCGCAGACGCTTTAAAATGATTTCTTTTTGCATCTCTGTTTTCATATGTATACACCTTCTTTGTCTATGCGTATCATTTCAGCCTTTGTGGTTAGTATACTCTAACATTCGTTAGATGTCAAGAAGGTGCCTGACCCCCAAAAAAGCCCTTCTGCCGCGTGGCAAAAGGGCTTTTTTAGTATTACTTTTTGTCAAACCATTCCAGCTTTTCGTTCTCCTGGAGGCCTATAATATGTTCATATAACGTGCGTTTTCTACCGTTTTCAAGAAGTACCTGATCATCCTCAAGCTTAAACTCCATCCGATCGATAATATCATTCCGCAAAACCTGTTCTCCTAAGGTCACATCATAGACTCCATCCAGCTGTGTAGGTAGATCTGCACCATTTGCATCCTGTGCATGATCTGTGAAATCTGTTCCCTCAAACTGGGTTAAGATGTATTCCTGCATACTGGTCACGATCATCGTAAAGTTCTTCTGTGTCGGTTCTGCCTCATAGTTGTTCACAAGCGCCTTAAACAGCTTCTTGCCAGGTGTCTTTAGCTTCAGCTTAGAAAAGGCTACGATAATATCCGTCATCGCGTCGTTAAGCTGCTGCCTTGAGCGCATAAGCTTCTCCTCATCATTACCTCTGGTCGTTGAATAATAGCTGCTGTTTGCATTCTTAAGTGCCTGAATCTTATCACGGAATCCGTTTTCTCTCAGGGAATTAAACAGCGGTGTCACATACCGTGTATGATTTTGCTTGGAGTGAGTCTTATTCTCCTCCATCTGCTGCGGAGAGTATCCATGCGTCTTAATATAGAAGATACCTATGGTATCCAAGGACTTTAAGGTTAAGAACCAGTGCTCGCAAAGAAGTCCTGTCACCATAGAAGCCATATCGGTCGTCTTATCCTTGGTATTCTTCTTTTTAAAGATCTTATCCATCTTCTTGATTCTGGCTGACATCGCAGAAAGCATTGCAGAAACCAGCTTTGTCACTGCCTCATCATCTGCCTGAGGTCTGCCGCCGTTTTGTCTGATCTGCTCCATAGCCATGCGTGTCTGCTGATAGGTATCCTGCAGTGATCTATCCGTACCCTTTTCGCACCAGTGATCTATTGTATGACCTAACTGTTCGAATTTCTCCTCGTCTATGATCACATTCGCCAGCTTCTGAACATAGGATTTATGCTCTGCTCTATGGTAGAGTCGATTTGCAAACTTCACAAACGGCTTCTCCTTTTGCAGCTGAAGTGCGATCTGACTCTCCCCATCTGCCTTTGAAAGCTCAAGATCGATATAATCGTTGCCCATAGCTGCAATGGCTTCCTGATCCTCAGGCTGTGAAGGAGCTGATGTCTTGGCATATTCATACAGTGCATTTACGTATTCCCTTGCATCTGCATCCTGCGGATTCTCTAAGTGCTGTAGTGAAAATGCCTTGCAGGAATCGATATAAGCATTTAATGCAGCGATCGCTGTATCTTTAGTGTAGGCATTTGCAGCGGCCTTTGACTGCATTTCCGTAATCATCACCGTAATCTGTGCCTGCAGCTCTCCACCGATTGCATACGTCTGCTTTTCCTTTTCCAAAGTACTTCTGTAGGTAGGCAGATAGCTCTCTACTCCACCGATTGCTCCTTCTAAGCCTTGGATCTGATCCTGCTTTTGCTCATCTGTGAGATCAGGATTATTTCTGATATCCTCAATGTTTATTCTAAATCCTTCAATCGTAGCCATCGCTTCATCCAGGTTATTTTCACTTCTCTGAATGACATCATGCAGATCCTCTAACGTTCTTCCCATATTTTCATTCAGATGCGTTGAAATCTGTCTCATTTCCGAATTCACTGCATCCTTGGAAAGCCTTTTATCGAATCGGATCTTGTACATACGTTTAGCGGCATTCTCAGAGCCAAATGCCTGAATAAACGTCTCCATACCGAACATACCAAGCGGCTTCTTTAAGGTCTCATCTAACAGATGGGCTGATCGTTTTGTTTTCTTCTGGCCAAAATTCAAAAGCTCCGTTGTATCCACACCATTTTCCTTGGTCATACGCGCAAAGCAATCACTCAGGCTCTCGTTTCTGCTCTGGTTCTTATATTTCTCCTCATAACGAGAGATAATATTGAGCTTCATATCAGCCAAAATGCTACCCTCAGGATTCTTCTCAATATCTCCTTCCTCAGTCTCCTTCATCAGGTTGATCATGTTCTTGCCTACCTTGTCCACAAGTGCATCATAATCCACCAGTGTACCAATGACACGGACAAAGCTCTGCATAAAGTTATAGATACCTGCCGGAATCTCCATTCCATATTTTTGCAGCTCTGTGAAAATAACCATGATCTTGTCTGCTGCACTTGAGTCGTCATCCTCATCCTGCTTCTTGATGATAGTATGGATCATTCCCTTGATATCATCCTTGTGCGCCTGATAGATCGCCTGTGCATCATCCCCTAACAGGGCAATCAGCTGCTTGGTGAAGCGCTTGGAATTCATGCGTACCGCTGCAGTGAGCATATTTAACAGACCTGTCTGCTGATCCTTTGTTAGCTTGTGTGCATTACCATAATCAATGATCGTAACCTTCTGATCGTCAATCATGACATTTCCGGAGTGCAGATCGCCATGGAAGAAGCCTGATTTATACAGCGCCTCATCTAACCACTGTCTGGACATCTTTGTGATCAGTCTCTGCTTTTCCTTCAGCTTCTCACGGAATGCATCCAGCTCGCCTAACATATCATAGGTAGATACACCCTCCTGACCAAATTTTTTACAGATCTTTTCGCGCTCGATATCCATATTGGCGATATATTTATCTACCGTGATACCTGAAGCCTTCTCGAGCATCAGAGCGCCGGTCATCTTCTTGGCTCTCTTGTCGATCTTCATAGAGTCGATATGAAACTCCTCATTCTCGTAGATCATGCCCTGCTCTGCATTGTCAGATTCGAGACGAAGATCCAGCTCTTTTTTGATGTTCTCTACCTTATTGCGATAGGTCTTTAGCATACCGCCCACGAAATTCTCCGGAACCTGCTGACCGGGATGTGACCTTTGATAGGCTTCCGTATCTACTTCCTTTGCGCATCGCTCCATAAATTCCAGCTCGCGGTTCATGTGGTTTTGTACATCCGGACGCAGAATCTTTACAACCTTTTCTACACCCTTCGGCTCACTCGGGCTATATACCTTGACAAGCAGTGTCTCACCTACAGATGCCGCTCCGAGTATCCGCAGCTTCTCGATGCTTGTGATGGCACCATTGGATTCCTTTACGATATTCTCAAGCTGAGCATCTACGATATCCTCATCGATCGGTGCCAGATTCGAACGTACATCCTTTACGGCAGCCTGCATCATCGGAGGCATACTGCTGATCGGCAGACCCTGCATCATCTTGTGCATCAAAGGTCCTGCTCCCTTGATATAGGAAGCAATATATTTGCCCGCAGCGACCTCCTTTTCATCCTCAGAAAGTGTCAGGATATTTTTGATGTTCGGAAGATATTTAAAGGCTGACGCTACCATGTTCTGCTTGTCTGCAGGAGATGCTTCCCGGATATAATTTCTAAGCACCTTCATATTGAAGGCTCCCTCGCCTTCCTCTCCTGCCATGTTCTTTTGCACGAGCTCCTTTACCTTATAATCGCCAAAGGATTTCCATCCATCATCGGATTCCTCCTGCAGATCGCCAATGGATCTATCCAGCTCATCCTGCATGCTATCAGAGATTATATCTACAGCAGCCTGAAGCTTCGGAGCTGTCTCTGTCAGTATATCATCAAGCAGACCGTTTTCTAAATCAGCATTGACCTCCTCATCCGTTTTTGCGATCGTCTTTTCTACGTCTACTTCCTCGCCAAAGAGACCGAAGAGACCTTGCTTTTCTTTTACGATCACAGTCTTTTTCTCTGCTGCATCAACAGCATCAATAAACTCCTTTATAGCAGTCGTTGCATGATCAAAGCCCGGCATGAGGTTAAATCTCGCAAGCATCATCGTACGTGTCAGGCTGTTGCTGTTTCTAAATGCATGGAAGCCTGCCCGATTATTTAGGATGGCTTTCTTTAAACGATCCTTCGTATAAGAAAACTGTGCATCCCCTGTCGCTTCCTTGCCGGAGAAGAATATCTCTCCCATAAAGGTCAGCATCTGCTGATTTTCCGGTGTCCATGCCTCCTCCTCACTGCCAAAGGTCACGCGGTATTTCTCATTTTTCTTGATATGCAGCAGTGCATTTTCGTTCTCTTCTAAGATAGCCAGATTCTCTAAAGCATTCTTTGAATTGATATGGATCGTATTGACATTTATCGTCTTTTTGATCACGCCCTTGATATTTTCTTCATCACTACCCTGACAATAATAGCAAACCAGCAGGCGCAGCTGATCCACAGATAAATTGTTCATCTCCTCAGCTGTAACATGCAGATAATTTGTAAGCAAACGCTCATAATTAGCACGACTCTCCAGCCCGCCACGTTCTCCACGCTGGACAGCATTGTATAAAAGTTTCTTTGCAGAGGCTTCATTATATTTGTCAAAATAGCTGCAGATATCGCTTTCCAGCTCCTGAACCCAGTAGTTGGCATCGAAGGAGACGACTATGCTCTTGCCTCCGATATGCAGAGTTAGGAAGCGATCCTTATCCTGTACCAGGGTAAGTTTTACGCCATTTACGACAACCTCTGACATGCCGCCGTCCTGCAGATTAAGCAGCGCATCATGCATATGTATAAGATCACCGCTAAAGTGATTGCCGGAGCGCTTGATCAGCTGATTTGGCTCAACGTCCTTGATAAAGAGCTTTGCAATCTGCTTTTCCTTCTCTCCTAATGTATCGATGATATCTCTGGCTGCAGCATATTCTGTCTTTAGGATCGCTGCATCAGCGCTCTTTTCCTCAGCAACCTCAGGTTTCTTAAGCTGGCGGAAGGCCGGTGCTAATTGATTCTCGAAATTGCCGCGCAGTGTTGCATTTGAAGCATATAATTCCTCTAATCTGGTCAGACCGATGTATAATACAGATTCTGGATCTAGCGTTCTCTTTACTGCCATCAGGCTTTCCTGATTTTCCAGGTATGCACGATCAATACTACCGGTCAGCTCCATCATATGGTCTATCTGCTCGTCGCTTAATGCGCCTCGCATGCCCTGTGCCTGAGTGCGCATAAATTCACGCATATTCTCCACGATGAGACACAGCGACTCCATAAGCCTTGTTCTGGCTTCTACGCCCTGTATTCCCATCGCATCAAACCTGGCAGGATCGTTTAATACGTAGTTTCTCACATGCTGTGCATTAAAGCATGCCAACTCCTCCACACGACTCTGATGCAGCTTTGACTTTAGATCCTGTAACTGGTCGTCCTGTAAGAGCAGCTCCTCCTCCAGCAGCTGAAGTCTCGTTGTATGGATCTCTTTTGTGATATCAGATGTGGATAATGTCTCTGAGATAGCGACATCCATCAGGCTCTTTATCTCCGCATCATCAATAGGAGCATCCGCACAGCCAAGACGCTTACGATCGGAATAAACGCGCATAACGATCGCATATACGCGGTCACGGACAGCATCTACTCCGCCATTTAACAAATAGCTTATGTCAGCACTTTTGAGCTTTCTTTGTCTGATAGCCTTAAGCTGATTTTTAAGGGCAGTCTTTTTTTCACTAACATGATCCTTTGCACCGATTAAAGATCTTCCAAGCACTGCATCGATCTGCGCTGCAACTCTGGCGGAAAGCTCCGGTGCATGCTCATCTGAGAGCACACCATCTACCTTTCCGGTCACAGGATTAGCAAAACGTATCATATCTCTTACTTCATTTATGCTAATCGGCACAGACTTTTTCTTTTCAACATTCGCACCGAGAGAATAGAGCATATTTCGGATGACTCTCTCCTTCGATGCAGCGGGCAAGGCATTCTGCTGCTCTAATAGCAGCTCAACAAATCGTCTTGCCATCTGATAATTTTCTTTCGTTTCCGCTTCTAAATTCTCACCTGCGAGCGCATCGCTTTTCTTGTAGAGC
Organism: Lachnospiraceae bacterium; assembly: GCA_963594555.1. Classification (GTDB taxonomy): domain Bacteria; phylum Bacillota; class Clostridia; order Lachnospirales; family Lachnospiraceae; genus W0P33-017. The sequence goes on from CAVBEI010000002.1 coordinate 8,626, forward strand.
TTACCGTTTTTAAACAATAGCTCCTCTTCCTTGTCTCCCTCAGTCATTCGAACGAAATCCTGCAGCTGCAGATTCTCTGCCAGATTCTCATTCCGCAAATATGCATCTGAGATGTCTAAAAAGGATTTGCTCTCTCCGACAAAGGCTCTCGCCCCCTGCCTTGCGCGAACGCGCTGCATACGAAAAATATTTCCGATTTCTTTTTCTAACACGACCTTTGTATTTTTTACTGCCTGATATCTGATCTTATTAAAAAAGAAGGAAGCATCCTTTGCCTTGATATATGCGTTGCATTTATCGATTGCCGTCATATACTTTTGCTCGATATCAGAAAGAGCCTGAAATAACTGGTCTACCTCTTCTTCGGTACGCATATCGTATACATGCTCGCTAACAGCTCTTAATTGTTCTACTGCGGTCTTTACTGCAGTCATTTCTGCGCTATCCCTAGAGCCCGGCATACTCGCCAGCTCCTGACAGCATCTTAATCTGGCGTGTGTATCCACTACTACCATGCCATTGACCTCACGCATCTGTGCATAGGCGCCCGGCAGCTCCTCATTACGAAGCTGCTGCTGTTGCACAAGCGGCTGCTGCTCTTGAAGTGGCTGCTGCTCTTGCATAAGCGGTTGCTGTTGCTGCTGAATTTCCAATTCATCCATATCCGTGTTCTCCTTTTGTTTTATCCTTGATTTTTTTATACTGATGGTCTCGTTTTTTTGTTGTGTCCATTGTACGCTTTTTGGTGTTACCGAAGCGTTACTTATCTGGTATTTATTTTAATACAAAAACCCCATCTGCCAGGAGCCGTTTCTTTTGTCCGGGTAGACAGGGTTTATTTGTTTTTTGTTTATAGCTCCTTCATGCTATCGATACTGATCAAAAGCGTCGACAGATTGTGCAGCATCGCTGAGGTCGTCGGCTGGATCATACCGCAGACACCGAGCAAAATAAGTGCCGTATTGACGGATACGATCTTTCTGTAATTTTGGTTGATCCGCTTCATCAGTGCACAGCTAAGTCTACGCAATCGCAAAAGCTCATAGAGATCATCCGCCGAAACGGTAATATCTGCGATCTCACGCGCAAGCTCTGCGCCGTCACTGATGGCGATGCCGGCATCTGCCCTCGAAAGTGCCGGAGAATCATTGACACCATCACCGATCATGAGCACACGCCGTCCGGCTGCCTTTTCCCGTTCGATAAAGTCTGCCTTATCCTCCGGTAAGACCTCGGCATAATATTCATCCACACCGACACGGGCTGCCACAGCTGCTGCAGTCTTTTCGCTGTCTCCGGTCATCATGACAATCTTTAAAAAACCCGCCTCATGAAGCGCGCGCACTACTGCAGCGCTCTCCTTTCGCAGCGGATCCTCGATACAGATCACTGCCTCTAGTACACCGTCGATAGCCATATACAGATGAGAATATTCCTCCGGCAGCGCATCAAAGCGCTCCTTATATTCAGGTCTTATCTCACTTAGCTCATCATCAAATACAAAATGTGCACTTCCGATGATTACACGCTGGCTGCCGATATAAGAGGAAATCCCATGCGCCACGATATATTCCACCTTTGAATGCATTTCCTCGTGGTCTAGTCCTGCCGTCTGTGCAGCAGCCACAACTGCCTTTGCCATGGAATGCGGGAAATGCTCCTCTAGGCATGCTGCCATGCGAAGCAGCTCCATCTCCTCATATGCTCCCATCGCTACGACCTGCTTCACCGTCGGTCTGGCCTCTGTTAGGGTACCTGTTTTATCAAATACTATAGTCTCTGCCTCTGCTGCCGCCTCAAGGAATTTTCCTCCCTTGACCGTGATGCCACCCTCACCTGCCTGACGAATCGCAGACAGTACAGCAAGCGGCATAGCCAGCTTTAAGGCGCAGGAAAAATCTACCATCAGCACTGCCAGTGCCTTCGTAGAATTTCTCGTAAGCAGCCAGGTAACTACAGTTCCTGCCAGTGTCACAGGAACCAGCCTATCCGCAAGGCGTGATGCCTTTCCCTCTACTGAGGATTTGAGCCGCTCGGATTCCTCAATCATCGTTACGATACGTTCATAGCGTGAGGTTCCGCCTACCTTTTTGACACAAAAGGTGATCTCGCCCTCCTCTAGGACGCTTCCTGCATAGACATATCCGCCCTGCTGACGATGAACAGCTAATGGCTCTCCTGTAAGCGAAGCCTGGTTTACCATGCCATCCCCCGATACGACTACACCGTCAAAGGGGATGATGCTTCCCATGTGTACCACGACAAGATCCTCCTCCTTGATCTGAGAGGAATCTACCAGCACCTCGCTCTCTTTAGTCTTCACCCAAACCTTCGTCTCCTGAAGCGCCATGCTGCGCGCCAGATCACCGACAGATTTTTTATGTGTCCACTCCTCGAGCGTCTCACCAAGACCAAGTAAAAACATGACAGAGCCTGCTGTCGCGGTATCTCCGCGCAGGATCGATACAAAAATCGCCGTAGCATCCAGCACTGCCACCTCTAGCCTGCCTCGTAAGAGACTGCTCACTCCTGCCTTTAGATAGCGCAAACTATGCCAGATCGTCCATGCCGCGCGAAACGGATACGGAAGCAGCAGCTTTCTCGTATAATGCCACAAAACCTGTGATGCAAGCTTGTCCTGATATTCATGATTTAATTGCCGTCCGGAATGCGACAGCACTGCCTCCGGAACAGCTACGGACTCATAACGGAATCGTTTCAACGCCTGAATCAAAGGCTCTCGATCCCCGGTAAAGCAAATACAGGCATCGGCCGTCCGTTCATGTACCGTCACCTGTGTCACAGCTTCCAGCGACTTCAAATAATACAAGAGCGTATCCGCCTGTGTTACAGACATACGCTCCTGCATTACATGAATTCGGATTCTTCCCGGAATCTCATGCTTAATCTGAAATTTCATCGATTACTCTTCCTGTGCTTCCTCGGTATTCTCAGCCTCGTCCTCCTGCACGGCCTCTGCCTTTGCCTGCGCGCGATCCTCATTGATCTGCTTTGCCTCGGCTAAGATATCTCCTGCATTCTCCTGAACCGTCTCAGCTGTCTTCATCACACAATCCTTTGCACGAAGTACTGCTGCTGTGCAGTTCGTATATGCCTTTTTTGCATCTGCACTGGATAAGATCTTGATGCCTGCCGTTCCAAACAGTACACCGCCTGCGAATAAACCAATTTTTTTAATCTTAAAGATATCCATAATGAAATCCTCCCGTTCTTTTTTCTTGAAGTCTAACACCTATTTTTCTATTTTTCAAGCGAAAGGTATTCCTAACCTTGCCTTGAACAAAAGAAAATACTAAGCTCCTATTTATGCTACTTTTCTTGCACGCACATAACTTTCATTGCCTGCATGTGACTTTCCTTATACATCCTTACCTTTAATTTCACTCAGCTAACCGGCTCTCTCCTGTCGCATAATCAATCGTAACAGACGGCTGCACATTATAGCAATACACACAAAAGCATATGCCTTCTCCTTCATCCTCCACGGAATAGGCTTCTAATAGCACGCCTCTTGCTACCAGATCATCTCCTTCAAACACAGGCGTCGCACGATAAAGCACATGAGAATCATGCTCATCTAAATACCTCGCCACCTGCTCCTCAAAGGGCAGCATCCCCTCGACATTCATATATCTGGTTCCTGTGATCAGATTTTTCTCATTAGCATTCTCTGCCGTCAGACAATAGGCGATCAAATGACACCGATTGTACAGATACGGAGGATTAGAATTAACAAGCTCCTCATACTTTGCCTGTCTCCAACCACTCGGCTTTACATTGCCGATCGACCCCCGCTTCTCTGTCGGCATCAGCTCCCTGCTCACGTTTGCATAGGCCACACCGCATCTGCCGAGAGCATCGAGACTGCTGTAGTGCTCAAAGCTTACCGTGTTCTTATCCGATTCCTCAAAAAAAGGAACATTTCCATTGATCACGACGTAAGCCTCGCCGGAATATTCCGGTATATCAGATAAGCTTCTATTTGTCTGCCCGGTCTGCGTACTATACCACTGAAAAAATCCGATCACAAGAACGCATACAGACAGCGCTATCTGCAGCAGTGGAGAAATCTGTTTTTTCTTTTTTCTTTTTTGACTATTTGTATTCATTTTTTAAACCGTGAAAACAGCCCGGTTTTGGTATACGGCTCTGTATGCATCGCAGTCATAGTATAGCCGGTCTGCTCGATTGCTTTTCTTAGAGCGCTCTCGTCTAGTTCCTGCTCACAGATGATCTCTGTCGTTCCCTTTTTATGAGAAGAGGATACGCTCTTTACTAAAAATTCTCTTCTGATCGTGTCGTTGATATGGCTCTCACACATACCGCATGCCATGCCCTCGACCTCTAGTGTTATCTTTACCATATTCCCTCGCTTAAACGTAAAAAGGAATCTAGTCTTGCTTCGATTCCTTTTTATTAGTCTTCTTAATATTCTTCTTCTGTGCCTTCTTCCTTTTCGCTGATATCATTGACCGGCTTTTCTAAGCCTTCGATCTTGATATTATGCTTTTCTGCATAATCCCACAATGCTGCGTGGATCGCTTCCTCTGCAAGCAGGGAACAATGCACCTTGACAGGAGGCAGTCCGTCGAGCGCCTCCATCACCGCCTTGTTCGTCACCTGCAGGGCTTCCTGGATCGTCTTGCCCTTTACCAGCTCGGTGGCCATGCTGCTGGTCGCTACAGCTGCGCCGCAGCCGAAGGTCTTGAACTTGCAGTCCTGGATGATGCCGTTCTCATCAATATCCAGATACATACGCATGATATCGCCGCACTTGGCATTGCCAACCGTACCTACACCGCTGGCATTCTCGATCTCACCGACGTTACGCGGATTGTTAAAATGATCCATTACCTTTTCGCTGTACATTTGTCTATTCCTCTCTGTGTATGACTATTTATTCTGTTTTTTTATAAAATCCTCATATAACGGTGACATGGAACGCAGCTGCTCTATGATCACCTTCAGCTCATCCACGGTATAATCAATATCCTCCATCGTAGTCTCCTGAGAAAGAGTCAATCGAAGTGATCCATGTGCAATCTCATGCGGAAGTCCAATCGCAAGCAGTACATGAGACGGATCTAAGGAGCCGGATGTACATGCGCTGCCGCTAGAAGCACAGATGCCCTTTTGATCCAGCTTGATCAACATAGATTCACCTTCGATAAAACGGAAGCAAAAGTTCGCATTGTTCGGCAAACGATTCGTGCGATCACCATTCAGACGACTATATGGAATCTCTGATAGCACTCGCTCGATCAGATGATCCCTGAGCCTGCACTCATATGCCATGCGCTCCTCCATCGCCTCGTCTGCAAGCTGCGCAGCCTTTGCAATGCCAATGATGCCGGGAACATTGTGCGTACCGGCGCGGCGTCGTCTCTCCTGCGCACCGCCATGGATAAAGGAACCGATCTTCACTCCCTTTCGGATATACATGATACCGATGCCCTTCGGGCCGTTTATCTTGTGGCCGCTGGCAGATAGCATATCGATATGCATCTCATCCACGTTCAGAGGAATATGTGCAAAGGCCTGTACCGCATCAGTATGGAACAGTACCCCATGCTTCTTTGCAATCTCACCGATCTTTTGCAGTGGCTGGATAGTACCTATCTCATTGTTCGCCGCCATCACGGAGATCAGTATCGTATCCGGACGGATCGCTGCCTCCAGCTCATCCAAGCGAACACAGCCAAATTCATCCACATTCACATAGGTCACTTCGTAGCCATGCTTTTCTAACCATTCACAGGAATGCAAAATCGCATGATGCTCAATCTTAGTCGTAATGATATGCTTTCCCTTATTCGCATAAGCTTCGGCCGTCGCCTTCAGCGCCCAGTTATCAGACTCGCTGCCACCGCCGGTGAAATAGATCTCCTCCGGCTTCGCACCAAGGATATCTGCGATCTGTCTGCGGGCACGCTCCATATCATCCTTGATCCCTCCGGCAAAAGAATAGATGCTCGAGGGATTGCCGTAATACTCGGTAAAATAAGGAGCCATCGTCTCCATGACCTCAGGTGCAACCTTCGTTGTCGCCGCATTATCTAAATATATACATTTCATGTCAAGGCCTCTTTCCTCTATTTATGCAATCATTATAAACCATTTCATACCTTTGTCAAGCGTATTTCCTAGTGTTTTGCTATGAAAAGAAATCCACGCTATACCTACTCTTATCCAGTGCAAAAAGAAGCTTACTATGTCTGAATCAACGAAGGATTATGCATAACCCTTCCTTTATTTCCTCACGCTAAATCCAAAGGTACCTAGTGCCTCTCCCAGCTTAAAATATGTGCCATGCGAATATGCCACCAGCCCTGCATCATTTAGATGAAAGGTTCCCTTTTCATCGATGTAGCGCTCGTCCACGGTCACAGATACAACCTCTGCCAAAAACATGTCATGGCTGCCAAGCTCGATTATCTGTGTTACCTTGCATGCCAGATTTAACGGGCTCTCTGCAATAGCCGGTGCCGATACTCCCTCAACTGCGACACTTGTCAGCTTCATTTGAGAAAATTTATCAACATCTCTGCCGGAGCGAACACCGCAATAATCACATGCATATACTAACGGCTCATGCACCAGATTGACGACGAATTCCTTCGTTTCACTCAAAATCGCATGCGAATATCGCTCCTTTCGCACGGAGATTGATAGCATGACAGGATCAGAAGCTATCGTTCCTGCCCATGCAACCGTAATGATATTCGGTTTTTCGCCGGGTCGCGCGAGACTAACCATCACAGCCGGCAATGGATAGAGCATATTACCGGCGCGCCAGGTCATCTTTTTTCCTGCTATAGGCGCGACCTCATTTTGATGAGACCTGTTTTTTCGTTTTGCTGCCATATTAAAGCTCCTGCAATGCACGGATAAGCTCCGGAATAAACTGCTTTTTTCGTGATACCACGCCCTTTAAGATAGCCCGGTCATTCTCTGACTTTACACCGGAAAATGCCTTGGCAAGTATTTTAGATGCTCCCTCTCCGGCGCATAAAATCTGTGACTGCTCCTGTACGATATTCGTCAGCATCACAAATACCATGTCCAGCTTTCGCTCTAAAAGCATAGTACCTAAAAATTCCTCTGCTCTCTCTCCCACATCCGCTAGATCCAGGGCGCTCATAGCACTGATCTGGCTCACACCAAAGGTCATATCCTCTGCGGTAAACGTCTTGAAATCCAGATAGCATATCTCCTCGATTGTCTTTTTGCCAAAATCGCTGCCGGCGCGAAACATATTGCTCGCAAAGGTCTCGATATCGATTCCTGCGATCTGTGCTAAGGCTTCTGCTGCTTCCCTATCAAAGCGTGTACAGGTCGGCGAACGAAACATCAGCGTATCGGAAATGATCGCTGCACACAAAAGTCCTGCGAGCTTTAGATCTATCTCTACTCCATTTTCCTGATACATACTCCATATGATCGAGGAAGTAGAGCCTAGCGGCTGGTTTCTAAAAAATACCGGCGAGATCGTCTCTAGGCTTCCTATCCTGTGATGGTCGATAATCTCTAATATCTCTGCACCCTGGATACCATCCACAGCCTGCGTTTTTTCGTTGTGATCCACAAGTATCACACGCTTTTTTTGCATATTCAGGAGATTTCTGCGGGAAATCATACCTACATAATCCCCGTTTTCATCCAACACCGGAAAGTCTCTATGACGCTCCTTGGACATAACGTCCCGGATATCCTCCACATAATCATCACATTCAAAGGTAACCAGATTGTTTTTGGTCATGATGGAGCGAATCGGCATGCTCTGATTGATCAGGCGTGCCGTAGTAAACGTATCATACGGTGTCGAAATCAAAACACAATCCCGCTTCTTTGCCATTTCCAGTATCTGCTTTGATACCTGAGAGCCGCCACAGATGATCATGCAGCTCACATCGATCTCTAAGGAGCGCACCTGCATCTCCTCTCTATCACCTAATATAACCAGATCGTCCTTTGCGATATATTCCTCCACGCGCTCTCTATTTCCGGCAGCTACCTCGACCTTTCCGTGCATGAAAATGCCATGCTCATTTCCGGTCAGCAGGGTGCCGTTTAGCGTCTCGATGATATTGCGGTAGCGCGGTCTCGCCTGAGAGAGACTCTCCTGGTTGGATACCTCCATGTAGCACATGGCGATATCGTTGTTGCAGATCACTCCGGAGAGCTTTCCGGATTCATTCACGACAGGAAGCGTCACGACACGCTCCGTCTGCATCAGCTCCCACGCGCGCTTTAGGGTAATACCGTCCCGTACACCTGCGGTGCGTCGAATATTCATATCCGACACCTGGGCGCCTACATCAGTCACCTCGTCCGGTGCTTCTACGCCAAAATAATCGAGAACATATTCTGTCTCACCATTCATGGCGCCGGCACGCTTCGCCTCGTAATGTTCTCTGCCAATCTGATTTTTTAGGGCAGCATAGGCAATTGCTGCGCAAATAGAATCAGTGTCCGGGTTTTTGTGACCAATCACCCAGACACTGTTTGTTTCTCTATCACTCATATATGACCGATATCCTTTTTACCATATGATCTGCAGTACGATAAGTCCTGCTATTCCGCAGAGATTCAAAAAAGCAAGAACCAGCGAGATCTTATACATCGTCGCATGACGATTCATCTCATCCTCTAAATCACCCAGCTGATCCTCGAAATTCTCACGAAGTCTCTCATTAGCATCCGATAAGAGCTTGCTTTGATCATCCAGGGATGCCTGAATATTCCTGTAGCACTTGACATCCTCTGCATGAATCTTCTCCACCAGATCGCTCTTTAGCGTGCCGATCGATTCATTCATCTCGGTAGAGAGCTCACCGATCTGCTCGATATGGCGAAGCGCATCTAACTGCTCCTTCAGCCCCTCTAAGCTCTTGGTGTTCTGATCGATCATATTCTGTGTCGCCGACTCCACTACCTGTCTGGTCTCTTCTGTCGACCGGCTGATCTGCTGTGTCACCTGATTCATGATCTTGTCCGCTTCACCGCGACGCTCCTGCACCATCTGATCTAGGGATTGCGCCTCTGCGGTTTTCTCATTTACAACATCCTGCAGCTGTTTAGCCTTGGATTCCTGATGCTGCATCAGCTGCTGCAGCTGCTTTGCCTTCTCACGAAATTCATCAATCTGTTTAATCAAAATATCCTCTTTTTCGTTATTAACCATATCTGACACGTCCATTCCTATGCTTTCTGTAATCTGTTCTAATTCATCCGCTTCCGGCAATACGTCCTTCTGTACCTTCTTTGTCACAGCCGCCGGTCGCACGACCTTTACCGGCTTTCGCTCTGCTCTGCGAAGCGATCTGTAAAACAATTCGTCTATTGAAAGCATAAAGCTCCTCCTCAAATGTCCCAATTGAATACATTGTAACATCTGAGGAGGAGTTTGTAAATGATATTCGCAGGTTACTCTTTAAACATCGTACTGCAGATCTTTTTTCCTGATTTCGTCTTGAAAATGCGCTCATACACATTTTTTACCTTTGTCTGATTCACACCATCCAATCGAAAACCCTCTTCGAAGAGATTCACGAGAAAATCTGCTTCTACTAATATCTGATAGTCGATCCCATCGATATCTGTATAGGTATGATGATGTCCCACCAGATAGCTTACACGCTCGATGATCTTTTTATCATAGCCTAGCTCTGCGAGCATCTTTTCTGCGTAGGCAGGACCTTCCTTTTCCTGAAGCGGTCCCTCGCAGCTGCCGTATTTTTCCTCGGCGATACGGATGCCGATATCATGTACGATCGTCGCTGTCTCGATCAAAAAAATCTCTTCCTCGCTTAAGCCCTCCATTTTAGCGATCAGCTCGCCAAAACGATGCACCTTTAAAAAATGCTGGATGCGTTCGGCATCTCCCGCATAAAAATCGATCATTTTTAGCGTCAGTTCATCTAATACGTTCATAGTCCATCCCCCTTCCTATATGACTACACCTTTGGCCATCCTTTTTCTATTTTTTCTTTTAGCTTTTCTAACGGCTTCAGACCGGACAGTGCATCATACGCAGCCACGCAGCTCGCTCCGGTCGCAGCCGCCAGCTGCAGGCACATCTTAGGACTCTCTCCCTGCAGCAGCGCCGTAAGAAATGCCGCGATGCTCGTATCTCCCGCACCGGTTGCTGAGAGAATGCGCTCCGGCTTATAGCTTCTTTCAAAAATAGCTTTGTCTGCCCAGGCAGAAGCATCCAGCTCTACCCGACTGCTGATCTGCCCTAAAAGCTTCTCATTCGCCGTCTGCAGATACATACCCTTTGCACCGCATTTTAGTAAAAGCACCTTCACGCCAAGCTTCATGCATTGCTCTGCTAGCGGTTTGATATCTCTATCCAGATCGAGCACCTCCGTCAGATCACGCCCGGCTGCACGCTCCTGCAGCTCATGCAATTTCTCCCTATCCAGCATGAAACAGAGTTCCTCTATGCTGGGCACAAAAAAATCTATAAATGGCAGCACATTTTCTAATATCTTATCCCACCTAGCTGCTCCTGCCTTTGAGCCAGAATCTACAGAAGCCATATCAAGAGATGTCGCTGCTCCAATCGACTGCACGCGCTTCATCAGCTCCATTAGATGTATTCCATCCTCTTCATACATAGCTTCCATCAAAGTCGGATATCCAAAATGAAATAATGCCGCTCCTTCTATCCCTTGAAAATCGATATCCTCTGCCGTGAAGGTCTCATTTGCACCCGGATGGTGCAGAAAAATCCTGTCAATTCCAGGGATCGCCAGCACAACCGAATAACTGGTAGTGGCTGCCTCATCACAGATCATGCAAAGCTTTGCATCATATCTCTTTAGAATATTTTGCACTATATTTCCAAAAGCATCATTTCCGATCTTTCCCATGAGAGCTACGTCATTTCCCAAAAGCTTCATGGCCAATCCTGTATTTGCCACAGCACCGCCTGTATGCACATCCGCATTTCCCATCTGTATCAGTTGTCCGGGACTTAGGATCTGATCGATCTTATCTGCCGATTCGGTTAAAAATACCGGTGTGATATCCAGACAGATATGTCCCGCTACAATTACCTTTTTTTTCATCTATTTTTCGCCCCCATCAGATTATTTTTACATTTGTAGTTTAGCTTCCTTCTCCGGTTGCTCTATTCTGACAAAAAATTCCTTAAAAGCAAAAACCCTGCGAACCGCAGTCCGCAGGGTAATCTTAGCATTGATATGCGGATGAATTATTTGTATAACTCAACCAACTTCTGTAAGTGCTCGAAACGAGCCTTTGCAGCTTCCTCTGACTCCTTGAAGAGCTTCTCTGCTCTCTCAGGGAACGGCTTAACAAGACGAGTGTAACGTGCCTCGTTGTTCAGGAAATCCTGATAGGTGCCGTCGCCTGCCTTAGAGGTCAGGGTGAACGGGTTCTTGCCCTCTGCCTTTAATGCAGGATTGAATGAGAATAGGTTCCAGTAGCCGGCAGCTACAGCCTTCTTCATCTCATCCTGGCAGTGGTTCATACCACCCTTAGCGATACCGTGCAGCTCGCAAGGAGCATATCCGATGATCAAGGACGGTCCGTTATAAGCCTCGGCCTCGGCGATAGCCTTTACTGCCTGAGAAGGATTTGCACCAAGTGCGATCTGTGCTACATATACATAGCCATAGCTCATAGCGATCTCAGAGAGTGACTTCTTGCCAATCTCCTTACCTGCAGCAGCGAACTGGCAAACCTCACCGATGTTGGAAGCCTTAGAAGCCTGTCCACCGGTATTAGAGTACATCTCGGTATCGAATACCATGACGTTTACATTCTCGCCGGAAGCAAGCACGTGATCGAGTCCGCCAAAGCCGATATCGTATGCCCATCCGTCACCACCGAAGATCCATACAGATTTCTTTCCAAGATAATCCTTTTTATCGATGGCAGCCTGTGCATCCGGACATCCGTCAGCAGCAGCCTTCTCTAACTCAGCAACAAGTGCCTTGGTAGGCTCTACGTTTGCCTTGGTGTTATCCTTGGTCTCCATGAATTTATCAAATGCAGCCTTTAACTCAGCAGATGCCTTGTCTGACTCTGCACAAGCCTTTGCGGATGCGATCGCCATATCACGCAGATACTTCTGTCCAACCTGCATACCAAGACCATGCTCAGCATTGTCCTCGAACAGTGAGTTAGACCATGCGGGTCCCTTCTTGGAATCCTTGTTTACCGTATACGGTGATGTAGCTGCCGGGTTACCCCAGATAGAAGAACATCCTGTTGCGTTAGAGATGTACATCTGCTCACCGAACAGCTGGGTGATAAGTCTTGCATAAGAGGTCTCTGCACAGCCTGCACAAGAGCCTGAGAACTCAAGCAGCGGCTGATTGAACTGAGAACCCTTCGGGGTTGTATCGGAAAGTCCTACATCCTTCTTGCCTACGTTTGCTACTAAGTAGTCGAATACAGGCTGCTCTGCTGCCTGTGACTCCTGAGGAACCATAGCGATCGCGCTTGTCGGGCAGACAGTAACACACTCGCCGCATCCCATACAGTCTAACGGAGATACGCTCATGGTGTACTTGTACTCGCCGGCCTTCGGCTTCATATCAGCAAGCTTGATGTTGGAAGGAGCTGCCTTTACCTCGTCCTCGCTCAGTAAGAACGGACGGATCGTAGCATGTGAGCAGACAAATGCACAGTTGTTACACTGAATACACTTCTGCGCATCCCACTCAGGAACAGTAACGGCTGTACCACGCTTCTCATAAGCAGAAGCTCCTGTGCAGAACTGGCCATCCTCGATACCCTTGAATGCAGATACCGGAAGGCTGTCTCCATCCATCTTTGCGATAGGATCTAAGAGCTTGTTGACCATATCTACGACTTCCGGACGACCGGTCTTTTCTGCCTTGGCAGCATCGGGAGCCGGATTCTTCCAGGAATCAGGGATCTCAACCTTGTGTACAGCATCTACACCGGCATCGATTGCCTTGTAGTTCATCTCTACGACAGCATCACCCTTCTTGGAATAAGACTTCTTTGCTGCCTGCTTCATGAACTCAACAGCCTCATCGATAGGCATAACGTCTGCTAATTTGAAGAATGCAGACTGCAGGATCGTATTGGTTCTCTTGCCCATGCCGATCTCGATAGCCTTGTCGATTGCGTTGATGGTGTATAACTGAATGTTATTGTCAGCGATATATTTTTTAGCCTCAGCATTCAGATGATGATCTAATTCTTCATCTGACCACTGGCAGTTGATCATGAATACACCACCCGGCTTTACATCCTGAACCATCTTCATGCCCTGGATCACATATGCAGGGTTATGGCAGGCTACGAAGTCTGCCTGATTGATGTAATACGGGCTCTTGATCGGGTTATCACCAAAACGCAGATGAGAAATGGTCACACCACCGGTCTTCTTTGAGTCATACTGGAAGTATGCCTGGATGTATTTGTCGGTATGGTCACCGATGATCTTTGTAGAGTTCTTGTTTGCACCTACGGTACCATCGCCGCCGAGACCCCAGAACTTGCACTCCTTGGTGCCGGCTGCAGAGGTGATCGGTGCCGGCTTAACCTCAGGTAAGCTTAGGTTTGTCACATCATCCACGATACCGATGGTGAAACGAGCCTTCGGAGCATCCTTCTCGAGCTCTTTATATACAGCGAATACAGAAGACGGAGGAGTATCCTTTGAGCCTAAGCCGTAACGTCCGCCGGTTAAGATGATGTCGTTTAAGCCAGCCTCACGAAGTGTGGTAGCGACATCAAGATACAGCGGCTCTCCTAAGGAACCGGGCTCTTTTGTTCTGTCTAATACAGCGATCTTCTTTACTGTCTTCGGTAATACCTTCAAGATCGCCTGTGAAGACCACGGACGATACAGACGAACCTTGATCAGGCCGACCTTCTCACCCTTAGCGGTCAGATAATCAATGACCTCTTCTGCTACGTCACAGATAGATCCCATAGCAATGATCACACGATCAGCATCTGCTGCTCCATAGTAGTTGAACAGATCATAATCGGTGCCGAGCTTCTCATTGACTTTCTTCATGTACTTCTCTACAACTGCAGGAAGTGCATCATAAAAGCCGTTGCAGGACTCACGATGCTGGAAGAAGATATCTCCGTTCTCGTGTGAACCGCGTGCTGCGGGATGCTCCGGATTGAGTGCATGCTCGCGGAACTCCTTTACTGCATCCATCGGGCACATATCCTTTAGATCCTCGAAGTCCCATTTCTCGATCTTCTGGATCTCGTGAGAGGTACGGAATCCATCGAAGAAGTTTAAGAACGGAACCTTGCCCTCTAATGCAGCACAGTGTGCAACAGGGCTTAAATCCATAACCTCCTGCGGATTGGTCTCTGCTAACATAGCGAAACCGGTCTGGCGGCAGGCATATACGTCACTGTGATCACCAAAGATGTTCAGTGCGTGTGAAGATACTGTACGTGCAGATACGTGGAATACGGAAGGTAAATTCTCACCTGCGATCTTGTACATGTTAGGGATCATCAAAAGTAATCCCTGGGAAGCTGTAAAGGTAGTGGTCAGGGCACCTGCTGCAAGGGAACCGTGTACTGTTCCTGCTGCGCCTGCCTCAGACTCCATCTCTACGACCTTGACAGTATTGCCAAAGATGTTCTTCAATCCTGATGCTGACCACTGATCGACTGTATCAGCCATCGGAGAAGACGGTGTGATAGGATAGATGCCGGCTACTTCTGTGTAGGCATAAGCTACATGAGCGGCAGCGGTATTTCCATCCATTGACTGTTTTGCTCTGGGCATTGGTATATCCTCCTTAATTATTCGCGCCAAATAGGCACATGCTTTGTCATAATGACCTAGCCTTTATATTAGCATTTATTTTTTAGCTTGTAAAGATTTGCGGCTGTACAAAAGGAAGTGCAAAATACCGAAAAAAAGACAGGCAAACCACCATTTGTAGGTCTGCCTGTCTTTTTTAATTATCCTGTGAATCGCTCTCAGACATGGAATAAACAGCCCTCTTTCTGGCCATCTCATCACTCTCGAGATATTCGTCGTAGGTCGTGATCTTGTCTATGATCGATCCATCCGGCATAAATTCGATGATACGGTTGGCAGTGGTCTGTACTACCTGATGATCTCTCGATGCAAACAAAAGCACGCCCGGGAATTTGATCATTCCGTTATTTAACGCCGTGATGCTCTCCATATCCAAATGGTCTGTCGGCTCATCTAAAATAAGAACGTTTGAGCCCTCGATCATCATACGGGATAAAAGCACACGTACCTTTTCGCCACCGGACAGCACCTTCATACGCTTCATGCCATCCTCTCCGGCAAAAAGCATTCGTCCTAAAAATCCGCGCACATAGGTCGCATCCTTAATCTCAGAAAACTGCGTCAGCCAATCCGTAATCGCCAGGTCGTTGTCATTAAATATCGCCGAATTATCCTTTGGAAAATAAGACTGGCTGGTAGTCACGCCCCATTTATAATTGCCCTCGTCAGGCTCCAGCTCGCCGGAGAGAATCTTAAAGAGCGTAGTCTTTGCCAGTTCGTTGCTGCCTACAAAGGCGATCTTGTCGTCATGTCCTAAAATAAAGGATACGTCATTTAATACCTTGACTCCGTCGATGGTTTTTGAAATATTGTGTACCTCAAGCACTTCGTTTCCGATCTCACGATTCGGGCGAAAATCAATATACGGATATTTACGGCTCGACGGCTTCATCTCATCGAGCTGAATTTTTTCCAGTGCACGCTTACGTGAGGTCGCCTGCTTTGATTTGGAGGCATTTGCAGAGAAACGGGAGATAAATTCCTGCAGCTCCTTTATCTTTTCTTCCTTCTTTTTATTTGCTTCCTTCATCTGCTTGATCAGAAGCTGGCTAGACTCATACCAGAAATCGTAGTTGCCGGCATAGAGCTGAATCTTGCCGTAATCGATGTCTGCCGTATGCGTACATACCTTATTTAAAAAGTAACGGTCATGGGATACGACGATCACCGTATTGTCAAAATTGATCAAAAACTCCTCTAGCCATGCAATTGCATCGAGATCCAAGTGGTTCGTCGGCTCATCGAGCAAGAGTATGTCAGGATTTCCAAATAATGCCTGTGCAAGCAGCACCTTGACCTTTAGCGCACCCGGCAATTCCTTCATCAGCACGGAATGCTCTTCTGTCGGAATACCGAGTCCATTCAGCAATGTCGCCGCATCACTCTCTGCATTCCAGCCATCCATCTCAGCAAATTCCGCCTCCAGCTCGCTGGCGCGTATTCCGTCCTCATCAGAAAAATCCTCCTTCATATAGATGGCATCCTTTTCCTTTGAGATATCGTATAGTCTCTGGTTGCCCATGATGACAGTATCAAGCACCGGATACTCATCGTATTTGAAGTGATCCTGCTTTAAAAAGGACAGCCGCTGGCCCGGCGTGATGACGACATCTCCGCTCGTCGGCTCCAGCTCGCCTGTCAAAATCTTTAAAAAAGTAGACTTTCCGGCGCCATTTGCTCCGATTAGGCCATAGCAGTTGCCTTCCGTGAATTTAATATTGACATCCTCAAACAATGCCTTTTTCCCTAGTCGTAAACTAATATTGTTTGCACTAATCATCGTTTGTTCCTTTTATTTTTGCCTATTTTTACGCATCAGCTACCATTATACATAAACTCCCAGATTTTGCAACTGTTACGTAACTAACAGCTTCTTTAGCTGAGCCAAAACCGGAGCTTCACTAACATCCCCGATAACATATTTGGCGGCTTGTTTTGTTTCTTCTCTGGCATTAGCGACAGCAAAGCTCTCGCCCGCACGCCTTAGCATGGAAATATCATTGCCATTGTCTCCGAAGGCTGCCGTCTCCTCTATTGTGATGCCAAGCGTCTCTTGAATGTGAGAAAGTGCCTCACCCTTGCTGATGCCAGGGACCACAAGATCTACCCAATGCTCACCGGCCAATACGATATTGACGCGTTCCCCAAAATACTCCCGCAGCGGCCCTGCAACCTCGGCTGCATCTGCGGCATATGTATATAGTGCGACCTTGATCAGAGGTTCTGAAACCGCCAACAGATCATCCACGATGTGGATATCCATTTTATAGCCCTCCCGTACCCAGGTGACATATTTCGGATCATTTTGATCGGTATAGGTCTCCCGTGCGCCGGAAGCCATGATCCAGGCATTCTCTACCGTGCGAACCTTTGTCACGATCTCCTGCAATAATTCCTTTGAAAATGCATGACAGGCCAGCTTTTTACCGTGTCTTGAAACATAGCCTCCATTGTCTGATATCACCGTAAGCTCCTGCTCCATGCATCCAAATACACCCATGACAGAAGCATAATTTCGTCCGCTGGCCACCACAAAGGTGACACCCTTTTTTTGCAGGGCGCGGATCACTTCATAGAGCTGCCTATCGACCTTGTTTGTTCCCTCTTTAAGAAGCGTGCCGTCCATATCGGTTGCAATAAGCCTAATCATAACAAATGCCTTCCTTATACAATAATAATACCGGCGCAGCGGATATCCGTGGCCAGTGCATAGGTCTCGCCTTTTTTTAATGTGATCACAGTCGGGCGTGTCGGACATCCCGGGCTGTTTTTTACGACCTTGGCGTGTTCTCCGGTGCTCAATCGAACGATCGTATCCACCGGATATAAAATCACACTGTTTAAAAAACTGTGTATCATGTTTAGATCCAGACTACCGGTCATAGCCATGATCATCTCCACGGCATCACGCGGAGAAAACGCTGCCTTGTACGGGCGTTCCGTAACGAGTGCATCATAAATATCTGAAACGGCGAGAATACGTGCAAAATTACAGATCTGATGATCCTTTAGCTGCTGCGGATAGCCATTTCCATTTATCTTTT
The DNA here is from genome assembly GCA_963594555.1 of Lachnospiraceae bacterium. Lineage (GTDB taxonomy): Bacteria > Bacillota > Clostridia > Lachnospirales > Lachnospiraceae > W0P33-017. Next base: position 26,500 of record CAVBEI010000002.1, read on the forward strand.
CATGGTGCTGCAGTACTCCTAGCTTGATCTCCTTTGAAAGTCCGGATTTATGCTTGATCAGATTGTAGCCGATCGTAGGATGTGTTTTCATGATCTCAAACTCTTCCTCCGTCAGCTGTCCCGGCTTATTTAAGATCTCATTTGGTATCCTTGACTTTCCAAGATCATGCAGTAAGCCGGCGATACCGATCTGCTGCACCTCTTTTTTTGACATTCCGCGATTTTTAGCGATGATCATGCTCATGGAAGCGACATCCACACTATGCTTAAAGGTATACTCATCGCTGATTTTTAATGCACTGATATCGACCGTGAGTGCATCACTCTCATCGAGTGCGCGCATGAGCTCATCTGCCACATCATTTGTCGCATCTAAAAATCCTGGTGCAGACGGGTTACTGTAGAGATATTTGATTCCGGTAGCCACTCTTTTTTTCACGCTCTCACTCAGCTCAAGCTTCGCTCTATCCGGTACTCTCTCCTTTTCAAGCTTCGTCTGTACTGTGAGCGGTATCTCATAATTTAGCTCCTCTTCGATGTAATCCACCTCACGGATGTAGACACCGCCGATATGCATATTGCGCAGTTCATCGATCATAAATGCATCCAGTGATACCTTTCGTTCGATGAGTACACGTCCGGTCGCATCGATGATCGTCTGATCTATGACCATGCCCGGAGCTAATGATTTTACACTGACAAATTTTCGATTAACCATTGGTTCGCCTTTTAAAGTGAAAAGTATCTGTTGACTCGTCAATTTGTTACTATCTTATCACACAATACCCGCTCTAGGCTATCGACACATGTCCTAAATTTTTGCTGTTTCTCTTGCATTCTTTGCTCGATGCGTATAAATTGAAAAAAATTCCTACCTTTAAACTCACACATCTTTAAACCGCTCGTTTCAAAACGGGCGGTTTTTTTTATGTACATGGTTGCGAGCACTTGGATTTTTCACGTTTTATGCTAAAATAATCAGGTGAACAAAATATAAAAAAAAGGACAACTTATGTTAAAAATAGCCATTTACGGAAAAGGCGGAATCGGAAAATCAACGGTTACGGCAAATCTCGCCGCAGCCTTTGCACATATGGGAAAGCGCGTCATTCAAATCGGCTGCGATCCAAAGGCCGATTCCACGATCAACCTGCTAGGCGGCAATATCCCACAGCCTGTCATGAACTACATGCGGGATATGGATGCCGAGCCGCAGACAATCGAGGAGATCTCAAAGGTCGGCTACGGTGGAATCCTATGCATCGAAACCGGAGGGCCTACCCCGGGGCTTGGCTGTGCCGGGCGCGGAATCATCGCCACCTTTCAGCTGCTTTTTGATCTGCAGCTGTTTGAAACCTGGCAGCCGGATGTCGTGCTGTTCGATGTACTCGGCGATGTCGTGTGCGGAGGCTTCGCAGCTCCCATCCGCGAGGGCTACGCAGATGAAGTGCTGATCGTCTCATCCGGAGAAAAAATGTCCCTATACGCAGCCAACAACATCTATCAGGCCGTAAAAAATTTCGAGGATCGCAGCTATGCCAGTGTGCGGGGAATCGTTTTTAATCATAGAAACATACCAAACGAATCAGAGAAGATGGCGGCCTTTGCAGCTGAGCATGATTTGGAAATCATCGGAGAGATTCCACGCAGCAGTGACATAAATCTTTACGAGGAGCTTGGAAAAACCGTCATTGAAGGAGACGACTCACTCCCGGTGAGCAAGACCTTTTTTGCATTGGCTAAAAAGCTGCTTTACACTTAACGTAAGGAAAAAGAAAGATCGTATTACAGATGAACCATGAAATAGATACCTTAACTCAACAACCGATTTTTAAAACAGCAAAAGAGCTAGAGAACATAGGCATCGATAGTCTGCCGTGGCAGTTTTTATCGCAGGAGCATCTGATCCTAAGTTCTCCTGCTACGCTCTCCTTTAATTCTCCCGGTGCCAAAGGCTACGGCGTTAAGCGCGCTGCTCTTTCCATCCCGGACTCTCTCCTTCTTTTGGTATCACCGGGCTGCTGCGGGCGAAATACCTCCGGCATAGAGAGACTGCCGGAATACAAGAACCGTTTCTATTTTTTGATGATGGATGATACCGACATCGTAACCGGACGTCATTTAAAAAAGCTTTCAGCTGCAGCTTTGGCATCCTTTTCCTCATATAAACAGCGCAGCGGTCGGGATGCATCCGTGATCATGATCTGCATCACCTGTGTGGATGCCTTGCTAGGCACCGATATGGAGCGCATCTGCAGACAAATAAGCGAGCATATTGGTATTCCTGTGCGTCCGTGCTATATGTATGCGCTGACCAGAGAAGGAAAAAAGCCTCCTATGGTGCATATCCGCCAGTCGCTGTATGCACTTTTGGAGAAAAAAAAGAAAAATCCCCGCAGCATCAATCTGCTTGGCTATTTTTCGCCGCTGCAAAAGGACTGCGAGCTCTATGATATTTTTCGGTCCTTTGGCATCACAACGATCCGCGAGATCTCTCGATGCAGGGATTATCACGAGTTTTTACAGATGGCGGAGGCGAATTTTAATGTCGTACTAGATCCCTTGGCCCATCCTGCTGCCGCAGACTTAGCAAAACGTCTGCAGATCCCGTATATAGAATTACATCGGCTCTATCGCCCAAAGCAGGTTGCTCGTCAATACCAGGCACTTGCTCAGGCTCTTGATTTTAAGCTCGACGTTACTGCCTATGAAAATCGCGCGAGGACTGCCATAAAAGCCTTTCAACAGGATTTTACGGCGCGTTTTGATCACACACCGCGCTTTGCTGTCGGAAGCTGCATAAATGCTGATTCCTTTGAGCTTGCACTCGCCCTTATAGAGGAGGGCTTTATCGTTTCGGAAATATATTCCGGGATAACGACAGATAATTACCGTTATATAAAAAAGATCGCCGCGCTCTCTCCTGATACACGCATCTATGCCGATCTCGATCTTGGCATGCTGCGCTTTACAGAGTCATCTGCTACCTCGATCGATATCGCCCTGGGTATGGACGCCTGTTATTATAATCCAAAGGCGATCCATGTGCCCTGGAATACTAATATCCAGCCCTTTGGCTTTCTTGGAATAGAAGCGTTTTACCATTCGCTTCGCTCTGCCATCGAGGATACACCTTTAACGAAGGAGGCGTCTGCTACCACACAGACTAAGCCTTCCTTTTTGCCGGCTGCTATGCCCTCCTTAGCACCCCTTGGCTTTAGACGGTTTCTATCGCCCTTTGCACCGGATACCTCCGGAGCAGCCTCGGTGCTCTATGAGCTTGGTGGTCTCACCGTAGTCTGTGACGCAGGCGGCTGCGCCGGAAATATCGCAGGCTTTGATGAGCCGCGCCTAAGCCTGCAAAAAAGCGCCCTCGCATCAGCAGGACTTCGTGATATGGATGCCATCCTAGGCCGCGATGATAAGCTCCTTGAAAAGCTGCTTCGCGGGGTAGAATCTGCCGGTAAGGAGCATAATAGCTTTTGCGCCCTGATCGGTACACCGGTTTCGTCTGTGATTGGAACAGACTATACTGCACTTGCACGCATGGTCAAAAAAAAGACAGGCACTCCAACGCTTTGCATCGATACAAGCGGCACCTACACCTACGACTACGGAGTAAAAAAAGCTTTTCTTGCGCTGTTTTCGGAGTTTACCAAAGCACCTCGCTTAGATATCGAAAGAAGCACCATCGGCCTGTTAGGTGCCACTCCACTCGATATCTCCATGAAGGAATGCAAGGCCTTTTTTCAGGAGGCGCTAGGCACAAACGACATCTCCTGCTTTTGCATGGGGGATGGACTAGAAGCCATCCCCCATGCCGGAGAATGTAAAAAAAATATCGTCCTGTCTCCCTCTGCGATCCCTGTAGCTATTTATTTGCAGAAGCACTTTTTAGTGCCCTATGAAATCAGCTTTCCAGGCGCCGCCCTGCTTTTAGAGCATGCGCTTTCACCTGTGGATGAGGCGGATCGCAAAGCTATTTTTTCAGGCAAGCGTGTGCTCATCCTCCAGCAGCATGTGCTTGCACTTACACTCGCCTCCATCATAGAGGAGCGTGGTGCCAACGCGGTACAGACAGCCAGCTGGTTTTCTCTGGTAGAGGGACGAGAAGGGCATAGGCTTCTTGAAGAGGATGACCTGATTCAACTAATACAAGCATATCAACCGGATATCATCCTATCCGACCGCGCGATCGAACCACTCATACAAAAGGCAGAATCTTCTGCGCTTCTTCTTGATATGCCGCATTTTGCTGTGTCCGGGCGACTGCTTTCCCTAAAGGAGGAGCATATCACCAAAAGAATCCGTGTCTACGGCATCGTGCAGGGTGTCGGCTTTCGCCCTACAGTCTGCCGCTATGCACGAGAGGCGCATCTCACCGGCAGCGTCTGCAACATGGGGCCCTTTGTAGAGATCATAATACAAGGGAAAGTCTCTTCCTGCGATACATTTTTGAATCGATTAAGGGACGAGCCACCAAAGCGCGCCTTTATACTTGGCATGGATGAGAGCACGATAAGGGATTCGATATGCTACAGCGATTTTTCGATCCTCGAAAGCGAAAAAAAAGCCGGTTCCATCTATCTCTCACCGGATATCGCCATCTGTGAGGATTGCAGGCGAGAGCTTTATGATCGAACCAATCGACGCTATCTGCACCCGTTTATCAACTGTACCAACTGCGGACCGCGCCTGACGATACTCGATGCTTTTCCCTATGACAGGGCGCGCACGAGCATGCGTGATTTTCCGATGTGTCTGGAATGTGAGAAGGAATATCACAGCACTGCCGACAGACGTTTTGACGCTCAACCGGTCTGCTGTAACGACTGTGGACCGCAGGTTTACATATTGGATAAACAAACCGGCGAACCTGCGGACGGCCTGATAGGCAGAGCTGCCATTATCTGTGCCAGAGAGACGCTCCTCTCCGGTGGAATCGTCGCGATAAAAGGTATCGGCGGCTTTCATCTGTGCGCAGATGCTACCAATGAGGCTGCCGTAGCCTCACTTAGAAGCAGAAAAATGCGTCCGAATAAGCCCTTTGCCGTGATGGCAGATACGATCGAACATGCCAAACAGCTATGTGATATAGATAAAGGCGCCGCTTCACTGCTTAGTGGCCACCAAAAGCCTATCGTTTTATTAAAGAAAAATAAAAATAATCTGCTCGCTTACTCCGTCGCACCGCACAACCCATACCTTGGTCTGATGCTGCCCTATGCACCGATTCAGCTGCTGCTTTTTAATTATGATGACGGACTGGACATGCCGCATTTTCTGGTCATGACGAGTGCAAACGACTCCGGAGCACCAATCTGTAAGGACGATTCTGCTGCAGCAGGTGAGCTATCCGCCCTCGCTGATGTGATCTTATCCAACAACCGTCCGATCCTTGTTCGCGCAGATGATTCTGTGGTGGGTTATTATCACGGCTCACCATATATGATACGCCGTTCCCGTGGCTATGCACCGCTCCCGTTTCGATGCAGCTTTGTGCCAGATTCGACCTTTAATGTACTTGGCATCGGCGGTGAACTGAAAAACAGCTTTTGTATCGGACGCGGCGATTTATTTTACCCGTCTGCTTATATCGGTGATCTGGGCGATATCCGAACAGAGCAAGCCTTAGATGAAACCCTGCAGCGGTTTTTTACCTTGTTTGAGGCAAAGCCCTCTGCGATCTGCTGCGATCTGCATCCGCTCTACCGTTCCAGAGCTATTGCTTATGCACTTGCAAAAAAGCTTAGTGAGCCATCACTACCGGTTTTTGATCTGCAGCATCATTATGCGCATATTTTATCGTGCATGGCAGAAAATGATTGTGCTAAGCCTGTTATCGGCGTCTCCTTTGACGGAACAGGCTATGGAAGTGACGGTACGATCTGGGGCGGTGAGATTTTGCTATGCGACTGGAATGATTTTTCCCGCTTCTCTCACATCATTCCGTTTCTACAGATCGGCGGTGATGTCTCTGCGAGGGAGGGCTGGCGCATCGCCGTCTCTATGATCGATGCACTCTATGAAAACGAACGCGCGTCACAGCTTATAGATACTCTCGGACTGTGCAGTGACACGCAGCATGGCATACTTCATCATATGGCAGAAAGAAGGCTAAATACCATCTTATCTACCAGCGCAGGGCGGCTCTTTGATGCAGTTAGTGCGCTGCTAGGCATATGTCGCGTCTCCACCTATGAGGGTGAGGCCTCCACAGCACTGATGTATGCAGCGATGTCTTACACCCCGCTCGATAGCGATGAGGCCTTTGCTATCACTCCTTTGACAGAGAGCGGCCTGCTAAATTCGAGTGCCCTTGTAAAACAAATCATAGAGGAGCTATCACATGTATCAAAGGAAGAGCGCTCATGCCTTATTCCAAGACTGTCCTATCTGTTTCACAGGTCTCTTGCAGATATGATAGTGGCAGCCGTAGCAGAAGCATCCGTTCAATCCGGCAGAAAAACAGTGGCCATAAGCGGTGGTGTATTTCAAAACACACTGCTTTTGGAGCTTACAAAAGAAGCGCTAGAAAAGCAAGGGCTGCAGGTGCTGCGCCATCATCTGATCCCGCCAAACGACGGCGGCATCGGACTTGGTCAGGCAGTGTATGCCTCTCTTCATCTAAATAAACAAACGTAACACAGGAGGTAAAAACATGTGTGTTGGTTTACCAGCTAAGGTCATAAACCTAGAAAAAGGCGTTGCACTCATCGATGCTAACGGCGTTAGACGACAGATAAATGCCAGGCTGCTCGACGACTTAGAGCCGGGCGATTATGTCATGGTACATGCCGGCATCGCCATAGCAAAAATCACGGAGGAGGAACATTCATGAATCAAAGTAAAATCACGCTGGCACATGGTGCAGGCGGAAAGCAAACCAATGAGCTGATCGATTCCATATTCAAGGCGCATTTTTCTAATCCGGATCTGACCGCGGATGATGCAGCCGTTTTAGAGGCACCAAAAAATCGTATCGCGATGACTACCGATGGCTTTATCGTCTCACCGCCCTTTTTTCCTGGTGGAAACATCGGAAAGCTCTCCATCTGCGGCACAGTAAACGATCTCGCCTGCATGGGTGCAAAGCCCCGCTATCTCTCCTGCGCCTTTGTCATAGAGGAGGGATTTCCTATAAAACAGCTGGAGACCATCGTCTCTTCGATGGAAAAGACGGCAAACGAGGCAGGCGTTCGCATCGTATCCGGCGATACCAAGGTAGCCGGACACGGCCAGGTCGATGGAATCTTTATCACCACAACCGGTATCGGAGAGATCGAAAAAGACGTAAATTTATCAGGAACATTTGCTTCTGACGGAGATGTCATCATCGCCAGCCGTGACATCGGAAGACATGGCTGTACTATTTTACTGGAACGCGAGCAATTTGGCATCGAGGCCGATGTAGAGAGTGATTGTGCACCGCTATGGGGTGTTGTGGATGCCCTGCTTCAAGCGTCGCGAGATATTCATGTCATAAGAGACGCCACCAGAGGCGGTGTCGGCACCGTGCTATACGAGATCGCCAGACAAAGCAACGTCGGTATCGAGCTAAACTACCCGTCGATTCCTGTTGCACCGGGAGTTAAAGGCACCTGCGGCATGCTAGGGCTCGAACCGCTCTATCTCGCATGCGAGGGCTGCCTTATAATTGTCGCACCCAAAAAGCATGCCAATGCACTGTTAGATGTTTTAAAAGCACAGCCCTACTGCCCCAATGCAGCCATCATCGGCGAGGTTACCACAGCTCATCCCGGTCAGGTCGTTTTAGAGACGGAGCTTGGATCCAAAAGCATCCTATCCGAGCCGCTCACCGAGCTGCTCCCCCGCATCTGCTAGACGATTATGACAAAAGAACTATCCGTAAAAATAAGCGAAGCCGACTTTCCAAAGCCCTTTTATCAGGGACTTGAGTTCAATGCACCCGCCCATGGAAGCTTTAATATAGTTCATATCGGCATGCTGCTTCCAGCTGCCAGGCAAATCTATGTCTGCGCCCAAAACTGCATGCGCGGCGTCGTACTGACAGCCATAGAGATGAATGCAGCGGATCGTTTTTCCTTTGTCCTGTTAGAGGAATCCGATCTTTTGATGGGCAATTTAGAGGAGCTGACGATTGAGGGCGTATCCTCCTGCCTGGATGGCTTAGAGGAGCTGCCACCTGTGGTGCTGCTCTTTACCGTATGCATCCATCATTTTTTAGGGAGCGATCTTGACTATATTTATGAAACCTTAGAAAAACGATACCCAAATATCGTATTCTGCCGCTGCTACATGGATCCGCTGCTGCAAAAGAGCGGTCCTACACCGGATCAAAAGCTTCGCGCCGCCATGGTTGAACCGATCGAGCCGCTCTCTGTCGATGCGCAGCTCATCAGTCTCATCGGAGGTGAGTATGCACTTGCAAAAAATAGCGATATTTACCGGATCCTCTCCGTTTTATCAGATAAAGCAGGATCTCCCTACAGGCTTTTAGAAACTGCCGCCTGTGACAGCTATGAAACCTATCTGTCTATGGGGAAAAGTGCACTTATTTTTACTGATATGCCAGGAGCTAAGCTTGCACTAAAGCTTGCAGCAAAAAAGCTTTCCCGTCCGGTTCTCTATCTGCCCAAAAGCTTTGATTATACAGAGATTTCCTCGCATTGGTATACGCTATCAGAGGCACTGCTTGACATAAACGGCGCATCCCTTGAAGAAAAGAGCCGTATTCACGCACGGCTTTCTCAACTGCAGCAGGAGGAAATCGCCTCCTGTGAGTGCGCATTTTCCTCACTTTTACAGATGCTTGGCGATACCGAGATTAGAATCGATGCATCTGTGCATCCGCGTCCGCTTGGGCTTGCGAGAACACTTCTTTCCCATGGTTTTTTTGTAAGCGGAATCTATATCGATGTCATAAACGAGGAGGAAGAAGCAGATTTTGCCTGGCTGCGGGAGCATGCAAAGGATGTAAGGCTCATCTCCGCCATAGAACCGGAGGCCAGAACGCATCCAAGATGCGATCACTCCGTACTTGCCATCGGTCAAAAGGCCGCCTGGTTTTGCGGCACGAAGCATTTTGTAAATCTCGTAAACGGCGGCGGTCTGTTCGGATACGACGGCATCCGTTTTTTGCTTTATCTGATAAAAGAAGCCTATTTGACAGAGAAAAATACAGAGGCACTTATCGTGCGAAAAGGATGGGGGTGTGAAAGCTGCGTATAGAAAATACCTATCAGGTTCTTCCGTGCTATAGTGCAGATGTTTCCGGAGTCTGCTCTGCACTTTTTGAGTTAGGCGGCATGGTCGTGATGCACGATCCGAGTGGCTGCAATTCCACCTACAACACACACGATGAGACGCGCTGGTATGATACAGACAGCCGAATTTTTATCACCGGATTTACAGAGCGTGATGCCATCTTTGGTAATGACAAAAAGGTGATCCGAGACGTTTATGAGGCGGCAGAGAGGCTATGTCCTGCCTTTATCGCTCTGTGCGGCTCTCCGATTCCGTATTTAAATGGCACCGATTTTGCATATCTTGCGAGGGAAATCGAGAGAGCCAGCGGCATCTGCACCTTTTTTATCGATACAAACGGCACACATAGCTACGTACGTGGCGCCTCAGCCGCTCTGCTCGCCTATGCACAGCATGTCCTAAAGCCGCACTGGGATCTGCTTGCAGGAAAAAAACCGATACACTCTATGACCACCATCAATCTCCTCGGTGCCACACCGCTTGATTTTTTCTCCTATAAGGCAATCGCAAAAATTCAGGAGGTGTTATATCGCGGTGGGATCTGTGTACAAAGCGTTTTTTCTATGCTGGGAGACGCACCTGTTGACACGCTGCAGACAGCCATTCATGCAGATTGTAATCTAGTCCTATCTTCTGTCGGTATTCCGCTGGCAGAATGGATGTATGAGTGCTATGGCATCCCCTATGTGTACGGTGTACCCATAAAGGGCTTTACAAAAGAATTATGCAATCGCATAAATCGTGCCGTAATCGCTGAATTTACGCCTACAGGACATAAGGATTTTTTAGCTGCAGACGATGCTGACATCGCCATCCTTGGAGAAGCGATTTTTTCCGCATCGATCGCATCTGCCTGCAAAAAGCCTTGCGTCATCAAAATCCCTCTGGGGGGTCTCCCCCTCAAAGGGGGTCAGGCCCCATTAAAAAAGTATAAACTTATTGTGGCAGATCCGCTATATCAGCCGATCGTGCCAGATGCTGCAAAACTGATCCCGCTTCCGCACATGGCCTTTTCCGGCCGATGCTTTGTACGGCAATGGGATGAACTGGTAGAAAAAGGAGGACTCTTTTCATGGGATTAGATTCCACACCATCCTCACAGCGTATCCAGATCGGTTTTTTTGGTCAAAGGAATGCCGGAAAATCCAGTCTGGTCAATGCTATCACCAATCAAAAGCTCTCCGTCGTATCCGACGTGGCCGGTACAACTACTGACCCGGTAAAAAAAGCGATGGAGCTGCTGCCACTAGGTCCTGTTGTCATCGTAGACACTCCGGGATTTGACGATACCGGAAGCCTCGGAGAGCAACGCATCCAAAAAACACGCCGGATTCTGGCTAGCTCTGATCTGGCTGTACTTGTCGTGGATGCCACAAAGGGCTTTGGCGATAGCGATAAGCAGCTTTGCACGCTATTTGACGAGGCAAAGCTTCCATACCTTATCGCCTACAACAAATGCGAGCTGTTAGAGTCCATCCCACCTTCCACCGAAAAAAAGCTCTACGTCAGTGCCAAAACAGGCTATCAGATCCACGAGCTAAAGGAAGCACTCTCAAAATTTGCTCTGCCGGCACCCATTACACCACTTTGTGGCGATTTGTTCTCTCCCGGCGATCTGATCGTGCTTGTCATTCCGATCGATTCTTCCGCTCCAAAGGGACGTATCATTTTGCCGCAGCAGATGGCGATTCGTGACATTTTAGACCATGATGGCATTCCTGTATGCATAAAACCGGATGGCTTATCCGAATTCCTGAAAAAAAATACGATCCCTCCTTCCCTTGTCATCACGGATTCCCAGGCATTTTTGCAGGTGGCTGCTATAGTTCCTCCACAAATTCCTCTAACCTCCTTTTCCATTCTGATGGCACGCTATCGTGGCTTTTTAGAGGAGTCGCTGCGCGGTGTAGCTGCCATTGATCGACTAGCTAAGACGCTAAAGGGCGGCAGGCTTTTGATCGCAGAGGGCTGCACCCATCACAGACAATGCGGGGACATAGGAACCGATAAGCTACCGCGGTGGCTGCGTGATTACATCGGCAGAGACATCGATATCGCATTTTGCAGCGGCGTGGATTTTCCGGAGGATGTCAGCTCCTTTGACGCTGTCATCCACTGCGGCGGCTGCATGCTAAACAAACGTGAGCTTTTACACCGAAGGGATCTATGCAAAGCTCAGCAGACACCCTTTACCAACTACGGCATCACCATTGCCATGCTGCGCGGCATACTTGCCCGCGCCACTCAGCCCTTTGATCTCACCTTCAAGGAGTCTACACATGAACCGCTTTGATCTCATCGACACACTGGCAGTCTCCCACGATTTAGACGATGAAAAGCTGCTCTTTTTGCTCACGGACCACTGCAGCTGGACCAGTGAAGAGGAAGCTTATTTGTATGAAAAAGCCCGCCGGATAGCAACGACCTATTATGGAAAAAACATCTATCTGCGCGGTCTGATCGAATTTACCAATTTTTGCAAAAATGACTGCTACTACTGCGGCATTCGCCGTTCTAATCAAAAGCTGACACGGTATCGTCTCACAGAGGATGAGATACTGCGCTGCTGCGAGATGGGCTATGCGCTTGGCTATCGCACCTTTGTGCTGCAGGGTGGAGAGGATCCATATTATACGGATGATACACTCACCCACCTAATCCGCTCCATAAAAAAGCACTACCCGGATTGCGCCCTGACTCTTTCCATCGGAGAAAAAGACATCTCCTCCTACCAGGCCTATTATCAGGCAGGTGCCGACCGGTATCTGCTGCGAGAGGAGACCGCAGATGAAACGCATTACCGCCTGCTGCATCCTAAGGATCAGACGCTTATACACAGAAAGGAATGCCTGCGCACATTAAAGTCTATCGGCTACCAGGTAGGCTGTGGCTTTATGGTAGGCTCTCCGGGACAGACACCTAAATGTGTGCTGTCTGATCTTCGCTTTATGCAAAAGCTGCTTCCGGATATGATCGGCATCGGCCCCTTTATCCCACATCAGGATACCTGCTTTGCCGCATCCCCTGCCGGAACGTTCTCTGCCACGCTGCATATACTTTCCATCCTGCGGCTTCTTTTCCCAAAGGCACTGCTGCCTGCTACCACTGCGCTTGCTTCGATCCATCCGCAGGGAAGAGACGCCGGCATCCTAGCCGGGGCTAATGTCATCATGCCAAATATATCACCGGATATGGCACGAGCCAATTATCAGCTCTACGATGGAAAAATATGCATCCATGAAGAAGCGCAAAAATGCGCCCAATGCTTAAAGTCAAGCATCGAGCGCATCGGTTATCACGTTTGCATCTCACGTGGAGATCCGGTTTGTTGATCTATTTATCCAATACTACATAGGGGATCTCTAAAAGCTTTGCGATCTTTTCAAACAGCGCACCATTGTGTCCTACACTCATGGCGAAATGATGAGTCGGTGCCTCTGCGAACCATTCATCCATGTAGGAATCCGGATCCTTTTTAAACTTCACCGGTGTCTGCGTATTACCGATCGTCATGATCTCGCCATCGGTAGCCTCCGCCTCGGTGATCGTAAGCTTTAGTGTGCCCTCTACCGTCTGCGTGCAGCCCAGGTTTGTAATCGCACCCGGACGCACCTTTGCCTCTACAGATACGCCGCTGCCCTGCTTGCCATGGTAGACACCCAGTCCACGCAGGAACGGTTTTCCTTTTGCGATCGCCAGATGAAACGGTCCATCATGGCCAAGTAATATCGTACCATCCTCATAATCCGTGGTTACGATCTCACAGAAGCTGCCACCGACACCGACCATATCACAGATCTTCATTGCAAGAGCTGTCTTTAGATCGCCCTCTCCCGCACACGGAATACCCTTTGCAGTAAGCAGGGAATGACCTACGATAAAACCACTCTGGAGCTTTTCATATTCACCGCCCGGCGCGCCGTGATAATAGTAGCAGAGCGCATCCAGATCGTATTCCTTTACAAGTCTTTCCTGGGCTGCTGCGACACGTGCGGACCAGTCTAGCTGCTCGTTTGTCGGTTTTTTTGCCATAGGATCGGCAGACTTATCATCGCTTATGATAAAGAATTCCTCGATCTCATGTTTTTTCTCAGACACCTCTTCTTTAGTCACGGCCTCAAGCTGACGATTCAGATCGCACATCTCTAAAATCTCCACATGTGCCCCGGTCTGACCCTGGAACATGGCAAAATCGCTGTACATATCCAGCATACCGCAGTAATTTCCGCCGAGAAAGCCAAAGCGGCAGCCGCGCAAGCCTGCCTTTACATAGGCTGCAGCCACCCACTGACTGATTTCCTTCCAGGCACGCTTTGCCTCCGGGCGATCTGCTGTATTTTCGTCAGTCATGGAAATCTCCGGTGTATGATCCATGCCCAGCAATCCGTTTATGATCCTGCAGGAAATCCCTGCCCTGTTAAAGGCATTTGCCAGCTCCGGAACCGGGCAGGCACCGCAATGAGCGAGCCACTCACCGGTCGTCGTTACAGCATAGTTGATCCGTGCTGTCGGCTGCATATTCAAGATCACGGTAAAAGCCTTGCAGATCTGGTGCACAGGAAGCACGGATGCACTGGTCACATAGGTTCCGGCATGTGCAAAAATCAGATCCACATTGTTTTCATTAAAATATTCTCCGGCCTTTAAGCCCTCCTCCGGACAATCTACAAGACCATAAAAATAGACCTCCGCCTGATCCATTGCCTTTATCTGATCTGCAATAAACTGACCATATTCGATCATGCGCTCTCTAAGCCCTGCGAACTGATTCCAATAAGCCTTCAGTCCCATCGTATAAATTCCGATGCGCGCCTTTTTTGTCTGTTTTAATTTCTCCATGATTTCCTGCTCCTTTACCCTGTGTTAGTCCAGATGAAACACCGGCTTTAAATCGATACATACCGGGCTGTTATCGGGATTCGTTTCCATGATATCAGCCATAAAATCCCACCATTTACGATTGATCGGCGTATCTGCGCTCTTTGCCCACAGCTTCTCATCCTCTATCTCAATATATCCGTATAAAATATTTGTTTTCTCATCTAAAAAAATCGAATAATTTTTTCCACCATGCTCGTGGATCATCTCCTTCATTTCCGGCCAAAGCTGATTGTGTCTCTTTTCATACTCTGCTGCCTGACCCTCATACAATTTCATGGTAAATGCCTTGATCATGTCAAAATCCCTCCATTTTTTCGTATAAAAAGGGACTGCCGTGGCAGCCCCTTATATTGTTTGCCTATTTTAGTAAACAGACTTCCACTCTTCGATGTTATCCGGATTGAATCCGTAAGGAGGTCCAAGGATGATCTCGGTACCACCATCGCTGGCTGCAGTTACTTCATAGGTTGTTCCGTTAGGATCGGTAAAGCTGTCTCCCTCAGCACCGGTGATCACACCATTTACAAGTGCGATAGAAGCATAGCCTGCCATCTTACCTAAATCAATCGGATTCCACAGGAACATGTAAGGACATGCATCCTCATCGCCTGTTCCGATGTAGTCAGCCATCTCAGAAGGTAATCCAAGACCTGTAACCTTTACAGAGCCTGCAAGACCCTTATCCTCTACAACCTTAGCGGCTGCCATGATACCTACAGTAGTAGGAGCACAGATAACCTTTACGTCCGGGTTCTCAGAGAGGATCGCATCGGTCTGGTCAACAGACTTCTGATACTCATCATCACCATAGTAAACGCCTACTAACTCAAGTCCTGCATAATCATCACCTTCCATAACAGACTTCATAGCCTCGATCCAGGAGTTCTGGTTCGTAGCAGTAGAAGCTGCAGAAAGGATAGCCCATTTGCCTTCTCCGCCGGAGATGTCCTTTACTGCCTCCATCAGGGTCTCACCAACCTGAGTGATACCTGCCTGGTTACAGAATACTTCACGGGATTCTGCATTTGTAGCAGAGTCAAGTGCAAGTACGTGGATGCCTGCATTTTTTGCCTCTGTTAAAGCGGGCTGAAGAGCATCTGCATCGTTTGCTGCGATAGCGATACAATCTACACCCTGAGAGATTGCGTTGTTGATACAGGTAATCTGGCTCTCAGCATCAGCTGCTGCGGGCTCCTGCAGTACGAAGGTACCGCCCTGTGCCTCGATAGCTTCCTTGAAGCCATCTGCCTCCTTCTGATTGTAAGGGTTACCGGCACTCTTAACGATCAGACAGTAGGTCTTATCTGTAGTTAAGTCACCGTCAGAAGCAGTAGCCTCTGCGGTATCTGCCTCCTCAGCAGAATCTGCTGCCTCGGTCGTCTCTTCTGCTGCAGAAGAATCTGCTGCAGTGTCCTCAGTTGATCCACCACAGCCTACGAACATCATAGCTGTCATGGATACGCATAATAATGCGCTCAGAACTTTTTTCTTCATGTTTTTCTTACCTCCCATAAGATTTTGTATATGCTAAAACGGATGTGAAGTCATCCGTAAAAGCCAATGGATGTTTATGCGATCTTTTTCTTTCTTTTGCCAAAGAGCTTTAGGTTCGGTACCATAACGGAAATCACAAGCAATGCACCCTTTACTACGAGCATTACATTGGAGGATACGTTGACTAGTCCGAGTCCATATTCCAACAGTCCAAGCAAAAATACAGATATCATGGCTCCGATAAAGTTGCCTTTGCCGCCGTCTGTCATGATACCGCCGAGTACGCAGATACCGATGGCATCCATCTCAGTGCCCTTTCCTACAGCGTTATTTATACTTCCCATGGAAGCTGCTGTAAAGATGGCTGCGACTCCTGAAAACAAACCGGTCAGGGCGAATACGATAAACCGAGTTCCCTGCACGTTGATTCCTGAATATCTGGCTGCCTCACGATTCGCACCGATCGCATACATTCTGCGTCCGAAGGTCGTTTTGTGTAAAACGATGCCAAAAACTACCGCACAGACTACAAAAATGAGGAACATATACGGAACGACGCCACCTAGCTTGCCCCAGTAGAGATTCGAAAACCAGGTCACGTTATTCAAACCACCGGTAGACTCGTCTCCTAATATGATCTCACAAAGTCCTCGATAAACGACCTGTGTACCAAAGGTAATGATCATCGGATTTAACTCCGTAAACTTAGTACAGATCAAGCCATTGATGCATCCGCATACGGTACCGGTCAGGAGTGCAACGAGCACGGCCACTCCCATCGGTGCACCGGCATTGTAGGTGATACCCAGCATCGTGGCACTAAAAGCCAAAATAGATCCGACTGAAATATCGATATCTCCGAGCACGAGCACGAAGCACATCGGCAATACCATGAATGCGATATTAAGGAATGAGTTCGTCGCACGGAACAATCCGGTCACACTCCAATATTTATCCGAGATCGCGATATTCATGATGTTTACAACAACTAACAGTAATATGAGCATGGACTCCCAGCGAAGAAGCATATGCTTCCAGGAGAAGGGCTGCTCTGCAATAATCTCTCTGCCTGATTTTCCTGCCATGACTATATCTCCCTTCTCTTAAGTGCTGCTTTATCCACGGAACGCTGCACCAGTACGTTTAAGATGACGAATACAAGAATGATCACACCCTTTATCGCCTTCTGCCAAAACTGTGATACACCGATGAGCGGAAGTCCCTTGCCGATGATAGCGATGACGAGTGCTCCCATGAATACACCGATGATATTTCCTTTTCCACCGGTCATGCTCACGCCACCTACGACACAGGCTGCGATACAATCCATCTCTAAGCCCTCACCCATGTTACCCTGTGCAGATGCATATAGTGAGGTAAACATACCGCCGGCTAATCCTGTCAGACCGCCTAAAATCGTATAGCAGATGGTCTTTACTTTTTTTACATTGATACCGGATACGGCTGCAGCCTCTGCATTTGAGCCAACTGCATAAATCTTACGTCCGGCCGGCATCCATTTTAGTATGATATAAAATACCACATATAATACGATCACGATCACCAGCAGGTTATTGATCACGCCAAAACCAAGATAGCTCTTTTGTGCGAAATTTTTGTACTCCTCGGTGAAGTCCATCGCTGCAACCCACTCATTGTGTGCCACCAGATAGGTCGCTCCACGAAATGCATTCATACAGCCCATCGTAGCGATGATCGGAGGTACCTTTCCGTAGGAAATCACAGCACCGATCAGCAGTCCGCATGATAGTCCTACCAGAATCGCGATACCAAACACTGCTACTATCGGAAGCTCCTGATGATCTCGAAATACTAACGATGCACACATGCCGGACAATGCCAATGTCGATCCTACACTGATGTCGATACCACCTGTCAGCATGACAAGCATCATGCCGATTGCGATTACAAAGTCCACGGCATAGTTTTTAAACATGCCATTTAGGTTGTCCAGCTGAAAAAATGCTCCGCCGGATTTTGCTTCGATAAAAATCGCCAGAATAACCACGATCAAAAATAGAATTGCTTCACGGGATCCGGTGATTTTTTTCCAAACTGATTTGTTTTCCATGTTCTTCACTCACCCTTCCCTATTTATCTGCAGTATTCTTCAAGGATTTTGCCATGGCAAATTCCAGAATACCCTCCTGCGTTGCCTCGTCACGACTGAGCTCTCCTGTGATCTTGCCCTCGCACATGACGATGATTCGATCGCTCATGTTTAGTACCTCGGGCATCTCGGAGGAAATCATGATGATGGCATAGCCACGCTGTGCCAGCTGTCCCATGATGTCATAAATCTCAGCCTTTGCTCCGACATCTATACCCTTTGTAGGCTCATCCATGATCAAAACCTTCAGATCGGATGCTAATATCTTGGATACAGCTACCTTTTGCTGGTTACCACCGGATAGTGTGCTGACCTTATCAAAGATCGATACTGCCTTGGTATCAACCTCCTCAGCCAGCTCCTTGGCGGCTGCGCGCTCTGCCTTGTCGTTCGTAAACAGGCGGCTGCCGTATTTTTCAATCTCTGTTAAGGTGATATTGCGTCCGATGCCCCAATCGAGGATCAATCCGAGGTTTGAACGATCCTCCGTCAACAGACCGATACCATTTGCAATCGCATCGTGAGGACTCTTAATCTTTATTTCCTTGCCATCGAGAAAGATCCTGCCGGCATCGAGCTTCTCCACACCGTAGATCGTCTGGATCACCTCGGTTCTGCGAGCTCCTACCAGTCCTGTCAGACCTAAGATCTCTCCCTTTCGTACGCTAAAGGATACATCCTTGAAAAAGCCTTCTCTGGAAAGTCCCTCGACACGAAGAACCTCTTCTCCCAGCTTTACGTCCGGCTTCGGGAACATATCGGAAATCTCACGTCCGACCATCGCTGTGATCAGGTCTGCGTTTGAGATTTTATCTACGTCATAGGTTCCTACATATTTTGAATCACGGAATACGGTAACCCGTGATGCCAATCTGTACATATCCTCAAATCTGTGAGAGATAAATATGATCGATGCTCCCTCATCCCGCAGCTTTTCCGTGATGTGATAGAGATTCTCCGACTCATTTTTCGTCAGTGATGCGGTCGGCTCATCCATGATGATGATCTTTGCATTTGCAGACAACGCCTTCGCGATCTCTACCATCTGCTGCTGTGCAACCGATAGGCTTCCCATCTCTGTGCTGGATTTAAAATCGGCGTTCAGCTGAGCGAGCAATGCATCCGCCTGTGCATACATCTCCTTCCACTGAATCATGCCATGACGTACCTTTTCATGTCCCATAAAAATATTCTCCGCTACGCTAAGATGCGGATATGCTGTTACATGCTGGTAGATCGCAGCTATACCTGCCGCCTGGCTGTCGTTTGGTCCTTTAAAATCGACCTTTTTGCCATCTAAATACATCTCACCGGCATCTGCCTGATGCACACCGGTGATCACCTTGATAAATGTGGATTTTCCGGCTCCGTTTTCGCCCATCAGCGCGTGAATCTCGCCGGGCTTTAGCTGAAAGCTTACATTATCAAGTGCCTTCACGCCGGGAAAAATCTTGGTAATTCCATTCAATTCCAGAACATATTCTGAAGCCATTGATCGTTGCTCCTTTCTCTAACCTGTTAGTATCTTAGCATTTCACCACGCCCTATCCTATCGTAAATTTTTTTGATTGTTGGTAATTTTTTTCGGATATGCTAGAATAATGTTACTATATAAAAAATGGAGAAATGACATGCGTATCCTGATTGCAGATGACGAAGAATTAACGAGAAAAGGGCTTATTTCAAGCATTGACTGGGAAAGTCTTGGTATCGACCGAATTGACGATGCAGACGATGGCCTTCATGCGCTCTCCTGCATCAAAAAATGCCCGCCTGATATTCTACTGACCGATGTACGCATGCCTCGTATGGATGGCATCGAGCTATCAAGGCGACTGCGTGAATGCAGCAATGAATGCCCTATCATCTTTATGAGCGGCTACTCTGACAAGGAATATTTAAAGGCAGCCATCCATCTAAAGGCCGTCAGCTATGTAGAAAAGCCCTTTACCCCGGAGGATATCACCCAGGCACTGCGTGAGGCAGTCTCGCTCGTACAAAAGCAGCAGCTGCAGATCAAATCCAATCTGCTCTTTGCCGAGGAGGAGAGCTCTAAGCTCGCACTCCTTTTAACACAGCCTGCAGCAAAGCTGCCAGAGGATGCCATGCTTCCTTTAGCCTCCTGCCACTACTTTACCACGCTGATCCTGCGCACAGACGAGCTGCTTACAGCATTAACGGATGAAGCACGAAGCGAGCTTTTTTCCGATATCAAAAAGCAGCTTTTGACGCATCACATCAGTGAGCTTCACACCACCAAGCACACCTCCTACGTGATCTTTCATTTTTGTACAGAAAAAAAGCCATCTATGCAGACCCTTCACCTCGCCTGCAGATGCGTCCGGGATCTGCTGCTAAAAATGGGGCTTACGCATTTTCATCTCGTTTTGGGAGATTGCATAAAAGGAGCCGAACATATCTACCGCTCCTATAATAGTGCTGTTTTTTTGCTGCAGAGTGCTTTTTTTACCGACTATGAAACGATCCTTTCACCAGATGAACCGGCAGATAAGCCATCTGCTACATATTTGAATGAATTTCCTGCACACCTGCAGGATGCTCTCGCTAACCGCAATCAGTCTAAGACCAATGCACTGACCGATGAGCTATTTTCAAGGCTGCAAAATAACCGCGGGCTTATGGCCAATCAGGCAAAGGATCTGTATTACAAGCTTTTAATGCTTGTCACCCAATTAGAATACGATGCCAAGATATCCTCCCACTCAGAGCCAATAGCTAAGAGCACACTCGGCACGCTCAATGACTGCCAGACCTACCGGGAGCTGCACACACTGCTTACAGATGCCATCACAGACTATTTTTCGCTGCTGCAGACGTCTGCAAACGAAACCTCCACCCTATTTTTAATCAAGGATTATATCAGTAAAAACTACAGTGACAGCAGCCTCTCTATCAAGGATATCAGCGATCATGTTCATCTGTCCTCGTCCTATCTGTGTACGATCTTTAAGACAGAGACCGGCCAGACACTCAACCAGTATCTGACATCATACCGCATGGAAAGGGCCAAGCAGCTGCTGAGTGATCCGCGCAATAAAATAAACGAGATCGCATCCCGCGTCGGCTATAGTGATCAAAATTATTTTGGAAAAACCTTCAAAAAATCGGTCGGGCTCTCCCCTTCCGAATACCGTGAAAAGGAGTCCCTATGAGACTGCTCAAAAAAATCGTCCACACCTACGAATATCGTCTGTCCCTGCGCCAAAAGATGCTCATCACCCATATGATCGTCACGATCATTCCGGCACTGCTGATCACCTATTTTGCCTACAACCAGATGGTTGCAGTCACGACAAACACGACGCTGCATTCCCTCAATACACTGGCTGATCAGACCCGCGCAAATATCGCAACGACCGTCGATCAGCTCGAGCTTTTGTCAGAGAACCTATGCAACGACGATTTTTTCTCTGCATATGTAAGAAATAAAAAGCCGGAAATATACGAAAATACCACAAATTTTTCATCCTCGGTACATAATTTTGAAAATATCATTGCAAACTGTGTGGACAACACGCTGGTATCGAATATCCGCATCTATTTAGACGATGCACACTACAACACTATCCGTACAAGAACGGATAATACTGTATTTGACACCCTCTCTCCCGCACGCGGTACGTACTGGCACGGTATTTTCAGCAGCACCGATGATACTCTTCTTTTGTGCCCTCCCCGTTACCTCTCACCTACCGAGACGGATACGCTCGGTTCCCATGCCATCGTTCGAAAAATCCAAAGCTCTACGAGCGAATGCTTTGTGGTGATCTATTTTAATCAATCGACGATTCAGCCGATTTTGCTGCAGGATCTGCCCTATAACAACAGCGTGATCTACATCATCAACTCCAGAAACGAGATCGTCGCCTCCACCAACACCATGCTCTCCGGCACATATTCCATTCCTTATGAGGAGATCACGACCCGCATCCCCTCTGCCTCTAAGCAGACGCGCCTGCAGTTTGCCGGAGCAAGCGTCTATTGCGGCTATAAACAGATTCCCGGCACAGACTGGAGGATGGTCTCCGTTGTACCTGAATCCAATCTGACCTCTGAGGGCAGTCAGCTCGTTGTAAACTTTATGCTGCTGTATGCGTGCGTGCTGATCATCTGTATCATCATCAGTCAGCGCCTAAGCAGCTCTGTTTCCAAGCGCATCGCAACTGTCGCTGAGAACATGCAGCATGTAAAGGAGAGTGCACTTCCGGTTCCGATGGAAGCTCCGGACGGCTCAGACGAGATCTGCTCCCTCATCGACTCCTACAACTACATGTCCGATGAGATCAATCGCTTGATGCAGGAGCAGGCAAAGACCGCTGCAGAGCTTAAAAGCTCTGAGTTTCGTGCGCTGCAGGCACAGATCAATCCACATTTTCTCTATAATACGCTCGATATGATCAACTGGATGGCTCGCTCCGGCGAGACCAAGCAGGTGTCAGAAGCGGTCAATCTGCTCTCGCGTTTTTACCGCATCACTCTAAGCCGTGGCAGCTCCATCATCACGGTACGGGAGGAGCTCGAGCATGTGACGCTTTACGTTCAACTGCAAAATATGCGCTTTAATGATGGAATCCATTTCTTTGTAGATGTGCCGGACGAGATGCTTGAGCACATGATCCCAAAGCTGGTCTTTCAGCCGATCGTGGAAAATTCGATACTACATGGAATTTTAGAAAAGCCCGTCAAGGAAGGAACGATCGTTCTCATGGGCTGGATGGAAGAAGCTACACTCGTATTTGTCATCACGGATGACGGCGTAGGTATCGCTCCCGAGGTGTTATCCACCATATTAACCGGCAGCCACAACAAATCCCACGGCAACAACATCGCCATTTCAAATACCCACAAGCGCATCCAGCTCTGCTATGGAAGTAACTATGGGCTCTGCTACCGCAGTACACCCGGAAAAGAAACTGAGGTAGAGATCCGCATTCCCGCCGATGGCGCGCCTGCACTCTCTACCCCACAAATGCTGATGCATCATACTTGATTGTCTGTCATAGGCGCACCGAAACACCGCGTCCTGCCAGATAGTCCTTCAAATCTAAAATCTCCAGCTCCTTGTAGTGAAACAGGGAAGCCGCAAGTGCTGCGTCTGCGCACCCTTCCGTTAGGGCATCGTAAAAATGCTCCTTGTTTCCTGCTCCGCCGGAAGCTATCACAGGAATCGATACGTTTTTTGCGATCTGTTTGGTCAGCTCGATATCATAACCTGCCTTTGTGCCGTCACAATCCATGCTTGTCAGCAAAATCTCACCGGCACCTAATGCATCCACCTTCATCGCCCACTCGATGGCATCGATTCCGACATCTATGCGGCCGCCATTTTTATATATATTCCAGCCGCTTCCGTCTAAGCGTCGTCTCGCATCTATCGCCACGACCACACATTGGCTGCCGAATTTATCTGCTGCCTCTGCGATTAGCTGCGGTCGATTGATAGCTGAGGAATTGATCGATATCTTATCCGCTCCCTCACGCAGCAATACGCGAAAATCCTCCACCGAGCGTATACCACCGCCTACCGTAAAAGGAATAAATACCTTCTCTGCGACCTTTCGAACCATATCTACTACTGTCGATCTGCCGTCACTAGAGGCAGTGATATCCAAAAAAACCAGCTCGTCCGCACCGGCCGCATCATAGGCAGCCGCGATCTCCACCGGATCTCCCGCATCACGCAGATTTACAAAATTGACGCCCTTTACTACGCGTCCCTGATTTACATCCAGACATGGAATGATTCGTTTCGTAAACATCCTTATGCCTCCTCTGGCGTACCAATGCGTGCAAAATTTCGTAAAATAGACAATCCGACGGACGAGCTCTTTTCCGGATGAAACTGACAGGCAAATATATTGCCCTGCTCCACCGAAGCATGTACCGTATCTCCATAGCTCGTCGTAGCCTTCACGATCGAGGTATCCTCCGCCTTTAAATAATAGGAATGCACAAAATATACATATGAGCCATCTTCTATTCCGCGAAATAGCCGTCCGTCGTTTTGCAGCTGCAGAGAATTCCATCCGATATGAGGGATCTTTAGTCCATGCTCTGACGAAAAGCGTACAACGCTGCCACGCAGCAGGGAGAGTCCTTCTACGCCCTCGCTCTCCTCACTGCCATCAAAGAGCAGCTGCAGCCCCAGGCAAATACCAAGAAGCGGGGTACCTCGCTCAGCAACCTCACGTACCACGCTATCCAGCTCATATTTTTTTAACTGAGTCATCGCATCCGCAAATGCACCGACTCCGGGCAAAATCACGTGATCCGCACGTAAAATCTCATGTCGGTCTCTGGTGATGCTGCTCTCATAACCCAAATAGCCCAATGCCTTTTCCACGCTTTTTAGGTTACCGGCATCGTAATCGATGATTGCTATCATGCCGCAGGTCTTCCTTTCCAGTTATTCTAATTTAATCCAAGTTCATCCAATATCTGATCGATCGCAATCGAATATTCATCCCGTTTATCGATCGCATACAACTCCCTCGCCTGCTCTGCCGTCACATTAAACTGATCCTGCAGCTGTCTTTGCGCTTCCTCCACAAGTGCATTCATCTGCGTCTCAACACCCCATTCCTCGGCATCTGCCATAGCCAGATCAGCTCTGCCAACCGTCCTAACCAGACAGTCAAGTGCCAGATTAAATTTACGCACCTCCATCATGGAATAATATGCCTTCAGCTCTGTCTGAACACCGGCCAGAGTCTTGGCCTGGTTATAAAGCTCCTCTTCACCCGCTGCGATCTTCTCTCCCTCAAAGGCTCCATAGCTGGCCACATAATCTCCACCATCAAAGCTCTGACGCGCGGCTTTTGCGGTATTTGAGCCTGTAAGAAGTGAGCCCGCAACCAAAATAAGTGCAAGCAGGGATACTGCAAGCATCCAGATCGCGATCACCGGGCCCTTTGGAAGAGGTTTCTCCCGTTTGCCGGGTTCCTTAGGCTTTTTTTCTTTTTTCGGTTTCTTTTCCTTTGGCTCCTTTTGTTTTTTCTCCTTTTTGGGCTTTTCTTCTTTTTTCTTTTTCTCTTTTTTACCCTTCTTTTTTCCCTTTTTATCTCCGGCATCCTCGCTCATGTCTCCACTCATTGCGCGAAGGATCTCCATATTTTCATCCGTGATACCATCTAGGCTTCCGATCTCTTCGATCGCCTCGTCTGCATCATCATCCTCATCTTCGCCAAAGAATAGGTTTAGAAGCTTTGCAAAAAAGCCGTTCTTTTTCTTTTTTTCCGGTTTTTTATTCTTTGTGCGTTCCGATAAATCCGCTGCATGAGAGAGACTTTCCGGCTCTGCACCCAAATCCTCCAGCGAGATCGACTGTTCATCCGCCTCGAGCATCTTGCCGATATCTGACAAAGCCTCATCTTCACTATCGCCGTTTAACAGACGCATGATATCATCATCACTTAACGAATCGCTTCCATCTTCAGGCAGAAGCATCTCCTCAGGCAGAAGCGTCTCCTCAGATGCAGCATCCCCGGCAGACAGATCCATCAGATCACCTAGTGTATCCATGTCATTTTCAGTCGACAGATCCATCAGATCATCTAGTGTATCCATGTCATTTTCTGTCGAAAGATCCATCAGATCACCTGGCGCATCAGTATCCTCCGCGGTCGGTATATCCATCAGATCACCTAATTGATCAGTCTCTTCTTCAGCAGCCATATCAAAGAGATCTCCCAGCGCCTCCATACCCTCCGGCAGCTCGACTATATCCTTATCTGACGTCGCAGAGTCCCATTTCATATCTGACTGCTGTGCTTCCTCTGGCAGCATATCCTCTGATTCACTCACCAGCTTTTCGATCTGATCCAGATATGAGTCTTCCTCCTCAGCGCGCGCAGCAGCAACAGCCTGATCATATTGCTGTGCCTCATCGTCCAGCTCTAGCTCAAATTCCTCTAAAAACTGATCCGCGTCCTCTCGATCCAGCTCACTTTCAAATTCACGCAGAAACTGATTCTCACGCACGCTCTCTAAGGCGCGCATCGTCTTTGGCGGCAGGTTCTTTTTGGCCATATAAGGATCGGCTTCCTGTTTTTTCTGTTCAAAATCTTCATCAAACTCGCTCAGCTTTTTTGTCACGCTGTTAAGCAGGCTGTCAAGATAATCCTCATTATTCCGCAAAAAACTCTCCCTCCCTCTCGTCTATATCGGGCACGAAAAGTGAGAGTGTCCAAGGGCTTACCTTTGGAACGCTCTCACCTCATTCTTTTATACAAGTTTCTATACAAGTTTCTATACAAGTTTCTATACAAATTTCTATACAAATTTCTATACTAGATCTGTTTATAAGCTGTTATAGCTCAGCACGATCGATCAGCTGATCAACCGTATCCACCAGCTGTCCGATCTCAGGCTTTGTCAGCTGTGCATCTGCTCCGAGTGCCTCGCCCTTGCGGCGCATCTCCTCATTTACAAGAGAAGAGAAGATGATAAGCGGAATGCTCTTTAGATCCGGATCGGATTTAACGAGCTTTGTCAGACGGTGTCCGTCCATAATAGGCATCTCTATGTCTGTAATGATACAATGTACATTCTCTGCCAGGGTGCCTTCCTTTTTATATTCCATCAGCTTATCCCAGGCTTCTTTTCCATTTGCATTGACATTCAGGTTCGTATAACCTGATTTCTTCAGGCAATCCGTGATCAGCTTGCTCAATAGTGGAGAATCCTCCGCCATCAAAATCGGCGAATCACATCTCTGACGCTCACCACGTGCCTCGATATCGCTCACCTTTAGTCCTGTATCAGGGCTGATATCTGTCACAATCTTCTCAAAATCCAAAATGATCACCAGCTTGTCACCGAGCTTGATCACACCGGTCGATACGCCATCCTCTCCGGCATTGATCGTAGCATCCGGCTCGATGATATCTGCCCAGGATAGACGGTGAATACCGATCACCTCATCTACATGAAAGGCCAGATCCAGCTTGTTAAAATTCGTGATGATAAATAGTCCCTTGGTCGTTCCGTCATCCTCTAAGGAAAGGCATCTCTTTAGATTGATCACCGTGATCATCGCATCACGCGGCATGAATATACCCTCTACCTGAGGCTGTGCATTCGGAATCGGTGTCACCGGCTGATAAGATAAAATCTCTCGGATCTTCGCCACATTGATACCATAATGATTATTGTTCAACGTGAACTCCAAAACCTCCAGCTCATTTGTACCATTTTCCAATAAAATGTTTGTATCCATAGATCGTCTCCTCCAAACCTGCAATGCCCCCGCATCGCTCATTACTATTGTTTATTGTAGCATACAATAGAATAAAATTGTACTAATTTTTTGTTCCTTTCTACAAAAGAACCACCTGTGAGGTCGTCTCCCCACAGGTCACCTCCAAAGAAAGCTGCTCTACCTGTGTGATCGCACCCTGCTGCACCTGAAATAGGATAACGGTATCCTCGATCGCTCCTGCAGACAGTGCCCTCTCCCAGGTCGCCAGATTATCCGGCAGTATCGTAAGCTGTGCATCCGAGCGTACGCTGCCATTGACTGTCACCCGAAACTGCGGCAATACACTCAAAAGATCGCAGCTTTTCTTTTTTTCGGTCGGATTCTGCAGTGCGATGTGAAGCACCAAAAGCTCCTTTCCATTCTCTGCCACGACCGTATCACCGTAGCTATCCGTAAGCTCTGCACCGGTATAAATCGCCCGTACCTTGCCCAGACCAAGCGCCTCGCTAAGACTCACCGTCTCCCACGTCTGCGTATCCGACGCATCAGCCTGCGAATTGTCCGCATCCTGTGTATTCGTGCCCGCAGCTTCTTCAGTCGCCTCTTCAGCTGCTTCTTCTGATTTGTTTTCTTCGGAATTATTTTCTTCTGAATTATTTTCTTCTGATTGATTTTCTTCCGATTGGTTTTCTTCCTCTTGTGTTTCTTCGGATTCGTCCTCGATATAAACATACTGATAGCCCTCAGGCTGTTCTGTATTATATTTGGAAATAATATGTGCCGCATAATTAACTATGATCTCCTCTTCATTTGGTTCGAGCTCGTAGAGCTCCTCTCCGCATCCGTACAGCGTGCCGCTGCACACAAGCAACAGCCCCATGATAAGGATTTGTTTTCTGTTCAATCGCGCCATGCTTCCTCCGCTTATTTCGCGCCGGATCACATCACATCTATAACAGCGTATCCGGCGACCTTCCTACAATCTATGGTATCATTCTTTCACGGCCTGCGCAACTGCATTTTTATCAAGCTCAAACCAAAACTCCACGCCATCTTCTCTGTTACAAAGGCCACAGGTTCTGTGGTGACGCTCCATGATCGCCTTTACGATAGACAGTCCGATTCCGCTGCCACCATATTCCCTCGTTCTTGCCTTATCTACCTTATAAAATTTGTCCCAAATATGTGCAATGTCTTCCTCCGGGATCGTACTTCCGGTGTTGAATACGTGTATACGCAGTGTATCCTCTTCATCTGTATAAAAAATACGAATCAGTCTCTCGCCTGCCACATGATGAATCGCATTGCTCAGATAATTAGTGATGACCTCCTCGATCTGAAACTCATCGCCCCAAACATAGCTCTCCTGCTCCTCAAAATGCAGCCTGATCCCATTTTGCTGCAGCAGCAGCGAATTGTTTGCTATCACGCCACTGATGAGCTCCGTAATATCAAAGCGGTCGATAGTGATCGGATCATTGCCAAATTCCAGATGATTGAGTGTCAAAAGCTTTTGTACCATGCGATTCATCTTGCCTGCTTCATCCATGATGACATCACAATAAAAGCTTCTGCTTTGCGCATCATCATTGATACACTCCTGCAGCCCCTCCGCATAGCCCTGGATCAGCGCAAGCGGTGTCTTTAGCTCATGGGAAACATTCGACAAAAATTCCTTTCGCATTTCATCGATCTGCTCTTTTTTTTCAATATCACTCTTTAGCTCATTGTTTGCTGTCTTTAGCTCGCTAATCGCCTGTTCAAGTGCAGCAGACAAACGATTCATATAAAGCCCCAGCTGTTCGATCTCTGTGCTGTCATGCCCCGGATCATATTTTGCGCTAAAATCCAGCTGCGCCATCTGTCCTGCAATCTGTGTGATCCTACGAATCGGCCGCGTGATGCGTCCGGTCACAAACACGATCACTAATATACTGACCGCTAGGCCGCCAAGTCCGATATAAGCCAAAAATCTGTTCGAGATCTGCACACTCTCCCGAATACTCTCTAGGGCCGTTCGCATCATGATCAGATTGCCATCGCCAAGCGTGCCCCACAGCACCAGATATTCCGATGCCATACGATTATCCGTCACCTGTACAATCGCATAATTATCTGTTTTTTCAACGTCCTTTCGGCCATTATCAGCCTGAGCGCCAAATAATACATCCAAAAACTGCTTTTTCAGATTGTCGCTGTCGTTTGATGTGGAACGCACGATAGTTCCGTCTGAACTCATGATCAAAATCTCTATATTTCCATTTGCACTAATGCGGTCAAACTGAACATCAAAATCCGCATTTCCGATTCCATCCTTTTCTGCCACGCGATCTATGATGCGAAAGCTGCTCTCTAGCTGCGTCACTTTCATTCTGCCGTAATAGCGTCCCAAAAAGGTGGTATTTAAAAACCAGCACAAAAGCACCGTACCGGCCACAAGTGCCACGATCACCAGCCCGATCTGACTGCTGATCGATCGCCTATGCACATGCATGGAATGTCTTTTCATGGATATTCACGCTCCTACTCACTAACCTCGAATTTGTAGCCCATTCCCCAGATCGTTTTGATGTAGTCTCCGTGACTGCCCATCTTGCTGCGTAGCTTTTTAACATGTGTATCAATAGTTCTGGCATCGCCGAAATAATCATAGTTCCAGACGCTGTTTAATATTTTTTCACGCGAAAGGGCAATACCGGCATTCTCTATAAAATATGTCAAAAGCTCGAATTCCTTGAAGCTAAGCTCCACCGGTTTTTCATCAATTGTGACAATATGTGCGGTCTGATCTACCATGATCGCTCCTGCAGACAAAATTTGCTCCTCGCTTTGCGTCGTGCGCCTCAATATCGCCTCTACACGGGCGACCAATATCTTCGGGCTAAAGGGCTTTGCAATATATTCATCAACACCGAGCTCAAAGCCGTTTAGCTCATCGCCTTCCCCTCCCTTTGCCGTCAGCATGATAATGGGCACCTTCGAATGCTCCCGTATTTCCTTGCACACCTCAAAGCCATTTAGCTTTGGCATCATAACATCAAGAATAATGAGCGAAATATCCTTGTTAGCATAAAACAGATCCAGAGCCTGCTCGCCATCTCCGGCTTCTATGACATCATACCCCTTTTTTACCAAAAAATCCCGTACCAGCTTGCGCATACGGCTCTCATCATCTACTACAAGTATTTTAATCTGCTTCTCCATTCAATGCACTCTCCTTTTCTCTGATCGCATCCTCTCTAGCATTTAGCTCCTGCTCCCAGGTGCTGTATTTATCGATCAGCTTATTTTCATAATTTAAGATCGTCGGACTGCTGCTGCTCGCTGCGATCGCAAACATAACAATAATGACAGCTGCCGCCACCAGATTACCAATAACAGAAAAGCGGCACCTGTTCCTGCTTTTTTTTAGCTCCTCCCGAAGAGCCTCCGTCGTCCCTGAGGCATCCATGACACGCACTACATCACGGATTATGACCGGTGGGATCTGGTCATTATCTACCTGCGGCATGGTCTGCAGATAATCCTGCAGCTCCATCAGATATGCCTGCCCTACCGGTGTCTGAAACATCTCCTGTTCGATCATCTTTTTATAAATCTGAAGCACCTGCATCGGGTGTGACAGATCGATGCGTGACTTCATATAACGCACGCCCTCTTTTTCCTTTTTTGCTTTTTCATATACATCAGCGGATTCAAACACAAATCCGTCCACGATCTGATCCTGATTCATAATATCCCTGCTCTTTGCTGTTTACATGTAACCCTTCACTACCTTCACAGTTGCGTTTATTACATTCTAATTATCATATATTTTCTCAAAAATTCAAGCACAAAACCTAGTTTTCACACTATTTACATAATTACCGAAAAAGCCTTTCGCTTCCCATATAGTTTGTGCTATAATAACTAAAAGTATGCACAAGTCATACAGCACTTGTAAGGGGGTATTTCTAAGAAATGGCAAAGAAGAAACAAAGCACAAAAGCAAAGGTGGCCGCAAAAAAGAGTGCGCCCGCCAAAAAAGCTGTAACGCCGGCTAGGGGAGCCAAGGCAAAGCAGTCCACGCCGGCTAGGGGAGCCAAGGCAAGGCAGTCCACGCAGTCTCATGGAAGCAGCATTAGGCTACGCATCCTGGCACCGCTTCTCGCTCTCACGATCGTGATCATCGCATCCGGTCTGATCAACATGAAGAGCATGCGCGATATGCAGTCGAGTGTGTCGGATCTGACAAGTCAGAGCCTTCCCACACAGCAGGCATTAAACACCGCGATTGCGAACTTCAGCGATCTGCAGCGTCTCATTTACGCACACACGCTCTCCGAGGAAAAGCCTGTCATGGAAGAATACCAGGCCAAGGCAGATGAGATGTTTGCCGAGATTGAAGCAGCGCTCGCCGAATACGAAGCAGGTGTCAGCTCCAGTGAGGATCAGGAACTGATCGCTTCCTTCAACGAAAACTACGAGATGTATACCTATACCTTTCAGACTGCCGAGCAGCTCAGCTACAGTATGATGAAAAAGCTCGCTCAGTCTTACGTACCGAACCTGATGCAAAGCAGTGCCGATACGATGCAGGATCAGCTGCAGACCATGAAGGAAAACATCCAGGCAAAAATTGATTCCGAGGTTGCTGAGCAAAATGCCAGCTACCAGCATGCACTTGTACTCACGATCGCAGCTACCATCGTCGGAATCCTGATTGCTATCATCGCTTTTGTGATCATGAACTTCAGTGTGATCCGCCCGATCAAGCGGACCACGATCAGCCTCGATAAAATCGTATCCGACATACAGGCAGGGCGCTGTGATCTGACCGTACGCATCCCTGTAAAGTCTAAGGATGAGATCGGCAGGCTCTCATCCGGCATCAATATATTTATTGAAACTCTGCAAAAGATCATGTCACAGATCGTCGCCGGTGCAGCCAACCTCGGTCAGGTCGTAAATACCGTATCCGGCAGTGTAGGCACTGCCAGCGGAAATGCATCCGATATTTCTTCCTTATTAGAGGAGCTCTCCGCAACCATGGAGGAGATCTCTTCCACTACAACGAATGTGAACAACGAGGTTGCAGATGTCGGCACCCAGGTGAGCAGCATCGCCGAGGAATCCAGTGCGATGAACAGCTACGCAGGCGATATGGAGACACGTGCCGAGGAGCTAAAGGAAGTCGCTCAGCAGCGTAAGAACAGCACAAATAAGGTCATCTCCGAGATCATCTCTTCTTTAGAGCAGGCCATTGAGGACAGCAAGAGCGTATCAAAGGTCAATGATCTCACAGATGAGATCTTGAATGTATCCAGCCAGACGAACCTATTGGCACTTAACGCATCTATCGAGGCTGCCAGAGCAGGTGAGGCCGGCAAGGGCTTTGCCGTTGTAGCAGATGAGATCCGTACTCTCGCGGATTCCACCAGACAGACCGCAGGAAACATCCAGCAGATCAATCAGATGGTTGTACGTGCAGTCGATGCATTAGTCGAGAATGCAAATGCGATCGTCGGCTATGTTAATGAGACGATCCTGCCGGATTACGATATGTTCGTAAACACAGGCAATCAGTACCGCGACGATGCAAGCTACATCAATGACACTATGAACACCTTCCAGTCACACACCGACCAGCTGCTTCTCATCATGCAGCAGATCTCCGAGGCAGTATCCGGTATCACGAAGGCTATCGAGGATAGCGCGCTCGGTGTTACGACAGCGACAGAAAATACCAGCACTCTGGTGAGCAACATCGAAGTAGTCAACCAGGAGATGGATACAAACCAGCGCATCAGCCTACAGCTCAAGCAGGAAGCAGACCGCTTCACAAACCTATAAAGGAGCATAAAAAGGCTTCGCCATTTATTTGGCGAAGCCTTTTTTTATATCATTCTATATCGGCAAATATCGTTTTACCTCTTCACAGATACGAGGCTTTTCAATCGGCTTTGGCAGATAATTATCAAAGCCTAGAGATAGGTATTTCTTTCGTGCGCCTGTCGTGTCATCTGCTGTCAACAGCACAACCGGAACCGGCTTTTGATGCTTGCTCTGCTCCATCTCCCGCAGCTTTGCAAATACCTCGGTACCCTCCATCTGCGGCATCATCTGATCCATGAAGATCAGATCCACCTGCTTGCGTTCCAGAATCCGCAGGCATTCCGCACCGCTCTTTGCCATGATCGTCTTGAGTCCAAGCTCACGCAGCCATCCGTCCATCTCACGCAGATAGATCAGATTATCATCAACTACCATAACCGTATATACTCTATCGCCATTCGCGTCTGCCTTTGGACCAAGCTCCTCTATCAAATCCTTATGCTCGCCATAATGTGTCGCATCTACAACCCGCTCCGGGAACATCAGACAGATACGAGAACGCATCCCCTCCAGACTGCAGGAGAGCGAACCCTTTAGCTGAGTCAGCAGCTTCATGCAGTACAGATACGGTATATAATCCACACGCTCACCAAGTGCCATCGCATCCTTTTGCTTTAGAACCTCCAACCGGTTAAATTCACCGGTCAAGGCACCGTTATCCTCGAGATACAGCGTCACACTAAGCAGCGTATCCGCGTAGCGTGTCTGCGCATCGATCTGCATACGTATTCCCGTAATCTTTGAAACAATACCGACACAGCAAAATACTGCCTGAAACGCCCGTTCTATTCCATCTAAACTGCCGTACCAGACCGAAGGCACCTTTGGATCTGTGCATAGTTCTACCTTTTTGCATCTGCCCTGTCTATGTGATTCTAACATACTGCCAAGCAGTCTAACGAGCTGATCGGTCGAATACTCCGCCTCGCAGGGAAGCTCGATATCGTCCGTATCCATATAGTTCATCATGACAGATACCATATCCTGAAGCTTTTGCCCTGCCTCAAATATCTCCAGTGTCATCTCCCTGGCATCGTCAGAGGAACGCTCATCCTCGTAAATAGCATCTGCACGATCCTTGATAATATGCAGCGGTGAACCAAAGCCGTGCGTCATATGATTCAGGAAAAGATTACGAATCTGATCCAATTCATTCGCACGTTTTTTCACCTTTTCAAGCTCACGCATGTAATAGTACTCATCCGTACAATCATACAGCCACATGACAAAGCCTGTCCGATCACCGTTCTCCTCTAACTCTGATACGATGACATTGCAGATCTTGCCGTTGTGCTCGATAACATCGTGATTGTGCAGATAGATCAGCTCCACGA
Organism: Lachnospiraceae bacterium; assembly: GCA_963594555.1. Classification (GTDB taxonomy): domain Bacteria; phylum Bacillota; class Clostridia; order Lachnospirales; family Lachnospiraceae; genus W0P33-017. The sequence continues at coordinate 60,683 of CAVBEI010000002.1, forward strand.
TCACCTCCTGCTCCTTTGGATTCTCAAGCTCCGGATACAAAAGCGCAGCGATCGAATTATACGCACGAACCCCACGATTATTGTCTAAAATAATATAGCCCTCTGCGATCTCGCCAAGAATCGTCTCCTTAGCGATCCGTCCGTCATCTAAAATATGATAGGTCTTATCCGCCCGATACATCACAAAGCACGCAAGCACCATCAAAAGCGATTGCGTATCATACCCGCCTGTCAAGCCTGCCAGATTAAGCACATATCCAAGCCCCGGCAGCGCAGCAAATACTGACACCACGGAAATGATCATATCCTTTCCTTTGTCTGCGCGAATTATGATACCGATATAGAGCATCGCTGCAATCACGCAAATCTCAAATGCCATCAGAATGTATCCTAACGGTGTACAGGAAAAACGCAACTGCGCACTCAAAAGATTATTCGAAAATGAAAAATCATAAAATAAAACACCCAGTCCGGCATCCACACTCAGCAGCACGATAAAAATGCCATTAAAGCCCCAGAAGATGTTATTTAAAACCTTGTTTAAGGAAAAATCACACAGCTGCAGGATCATCGAGAGCATATAAGCCATATAAAGCACTGCCGTCACGTACTGCGGACGCATCGCCCAGCGGCTCCCCTGCTCCGTCATCGTCATGAGTGCTTCAAAATAGCCGTAGCTGTTTAATCCCGCTGCGATCGATGCCATCAGAAGAATCCGCTGCTTTCTCGTCGTCTTCAACTGATACGTTCGATAAATCAGCGTAAACGCCAGTAAAAACAGGACAAACTGAAATACTTTCACCACCGAATAGGTCATATTTTCCATATTGTTCCCCTCGCAAATGAATCATTAATTATTCATTTAATTTTATCCCGTTTTTTCATTATTGTAAAGACAAAACATAACTGCTGCGCTTATTCACAGTTACGGTGTAAAATCCCTGATCACCTTCCAGGTCGGTAGTGCATTTCCCTGATAGTCAAACAATGCCTGATTCGCCCACTCGTTTCCGCAAGGTCCCGGATCATTCATATATTCCAGGGATGCGTCCGTTGCCCAGCCGGAGCCTTGTACCGGAATCCACGCCGGCTCCCAGTAGAAAAAGCCCCTGCCCTTATCACCGTATATGTGACTGATGCGCTGCAAAAAATCCTCCATAAAATCCATCTGCCCCTGCACACTCATGGGATACTCGATTCTTTCTACCAGTGCCTGGCGAGTGGCATAGCCCTTTCGCTTTTCACTATCAAGCTTTTCGTAGGCTCCATAGTCTTCCATCGTATAGCCCATGGAGACCTCGGCTACGATCAGATCCTTGCCATAGCGACGGGCGATGTCGTTCATGTTATCCTCTAGCATCTGCAATGTGCCGTGCCAGAACGGATAGTAAGATAAACCGATGATATCAAATTCCTCACCGCGCCTGATGAAGTTATCGAACCACTCGCGGTAAAGCGCATTATTGCCGCCATTATCCAGGTGAAGCATGATTTGGATTGTTTTTTTATGCTCTGCACTCGCTTTTCTGACGGCACGGATTCCGGCATTTATTAAACGTGCGATATTGTCATAGTTTGGCACCTTTCCCTCCGGCCAGAGCAGTCCGTTGGATAACTCATTTCCGACCTGAACCATGGTGAGGTTAACGCCATCAACGAGGAAGGTTCTCATCGTCTCCAGGGTAAAATCATACAAAGCCTGCTCTAGCTCTTCCATACCATAGGCTCTCCAGGCCTTTGGCTTGATCTGCTTGCCGGGATCTGCCCAAAAATCACTATAATGAAAGTTCAACAGCACACCAAAGCCTGCCGCTGTCACTCTCTTTGCGATCTCAAGCGATGTTTTTAGATCATTTTCTCCGGCACCATAGGCTTCGCCGCTTTCCGACCACGGATCATTCCACAGACGGATGCGGATCGTATCGATATCATTTTTCTTCAAAAATTCTAAAAGATCTGTCTCCTGTCCGCCGTCATAATATCTCGCAGAGCATTTTTCCAGCTCTATAAGCGTGGATACATCCATTCCCTTCACAAATTTCATGTCTTTTCCTCAATCAAAATCAAATTTATCGAAACGCTCATACATCGCCCGATAACGGAAGCGTATCATCTCATTTTTTTCCAGCACATCCGCCTCCGTGCCCCTGTACTGACAGCGGATGCAGCTGTATATACCTGTTTCCTTATTATAAAACATATCAATATCCAGATCTCGCAGAAAGCAGGACGGACATCTGTAATTTAATTTGCCTTTGCCAAGCTGAGCCATGTCGCAAATACCTCCCCTTCTGAGATTTTCTTTCTATATCCTAAGGTAAACATCGGAGAGAAGGCATATCCTTCCTTTACATAGCCCTCCGCCGTATCATCGGATGCTGTCATATATACCCGCGTCTTAATCTCCGGGATCACGGCGCTCACTTCGCTCGCGCCCTTTACACCCTCCTCGCGGCACTTATATTCATAATGAATGATCTTCTCCTGCGGTCCCTCGATCTTCAATGTAATGTTGGACATATCCTCGGAATACTCTGTCGTGCCGTAGCATGCGACCATATACTCATTTAGTGTCACCTCGGCATCCGGATTGCTCATCTCAAGGATGTTCCTCTCGATCTTTATATTCGAAGATCCCTCCTCAAAATATTCCTTCGTCTGAAGCTTCACGGTCAGATCCCGAAACTCAATAGTGACAGGATCCAGTGTCAGTATTCTCGTCTTGCCCTCTTGAGAAAAATGTGCATGTGTCGGGCAAAGACATAGGTCTACCTCCTCTCCATTGTAGGAGAGCTTGGCACTTCTCACCGTGCCCTCTCCGGCATAGTGTGTGAAATAGCCTGCCCGGTACTTCTCCTGAATCAAGAACGGATAGGATGCATCCTGCACATGCTTCGTTCCGATGCCTACCGGCCACTCTAATTTGGCCGCATAAGGACGCAGATCCACGATCGCACCGCCCTGATCCATATTTACGCACGCTCTCATGTACGGATCACAGTACCAGAACAGCTGCTTGTCAGAGCCGTATAAAATATCTCTCCAGAGCGCACACTCCGGCTCGTTGTAATTTTTCTGATTGACACCCTTTACCTCACGATAATAATCCGCGAATTCAGCCATGGTCATATCTACCAGCTTGCCTTCTTTTTTCAGATTACCGTAGTAGGCGCAGCCCTCGCTGTAGGATTTGTAGAGAAGCTCATAGGGCTGCTCCCAGCGTCCCATCTTGTTCATCCAGCCGGGTCCCACAAACATCATGTTGTATGCGTAGCCGTTATTGTATTTTGCCAAAGAACGATACTGGTCGATCAGATTATAAAGATAGGGAAATTCCCATGTCTTCGTGTCATAAATCATACCGCGAAGTACGTTCTGCGGATGGGTTCCGAAGTTAGAACCGTTTCCGTCATAGCATGCGATCAAATCACGAGACAGATGCGGGATCGCTACGATGCCGCTGTCCTCCTTTTCATTGGCTGCAGGTGCGTGTGTATTTTGCTTGGACGGAATCCACGGTGCCCACGGGCCTCCGTCAAACAGCGTATACCAGGAATTGTTGCAGGTGTGATAAGCCTTCGGGCCTTCCTCCCAGCAGGTCGCGACTGCACATTTTACACTCGGATAAGTCGCCTTGATATAGTTAGTCAGATCTGCATCCATGTAATAGGAGCCGGTAGACTCCGGATAAAAACCGAATCTATCATAGAATTTTTCAAACACATCATTTACGATGGCTTTTTTATCCTCCATCGAAAACATCCAGATACAAAAATCCTTGGTCTTGTATTTCTCGCGAAACTCCTCGCAGGGCAGACCAAGCAAGGACAGTGCTATCTCATCACCGTACATGTCATGATCATGCTTGGCAAGCTCTACTGCTTCGTCATTAAATAAAGACGCATAAGTCATCTGAATCGTTGTTTTCAGTCCATTCTCATGGGCAAGCCTCTGCTGTGTTTTGAAAATATCCAAAGACTCTGTCAAAAGCGCCCGATCGCCGATATCCTCTTCCTTTCCCTGTCCGGTAACAGTTGCGGAATATTCCGGAACCATCTCCGGTCTGTGAATCAGGTTTAATACAAATTGCTCCATTCTTATTCTCCTAAAAAAATCTATCCCTTTACAGCTCCGCCGGTCACACCCTCAACATAGAACTTCTGCATGATTACAAAGAGGATAGAGATCGGTATAGCGATCATCACGCCGCCGGCACAAAAGATTGAAAAATAATCTCCGATCAGTGCCTTCTGCAGCAGGTTAAACAGTCCTATAGCTACAGTCCAGTCAGACGAATCCTTTGACTTGATCATAATTCGCGCCATCACGAAATCCATCCACGGGGTCAAAAAGGAATTGATGGTGGTATACACAATCATCGGCTTTGACAGCGGAATGATGATTTTTGAAAAAATCGTGGCCTCTGACGCTCCCTCGAGTCTGGCTGCTTCTCTAAGCGACACCGGAATCGTATCAAAAAAGCCCTTCAGCACCAAAAAGCCCAGTCCTGATCCGGCAGAATATACTATTACCAGACCTGCCAGGGAATCGGTCAGTCCGATCATTTTCAGCACAAAGTAAACTGCGATCATCGAAAGCACTCCCGGGAACATTCCGAGAATGATTGAAAAGCTCATGAGCTGCTTTCTTCCGTTAAATCTCATGCAGCTGAATGCATAGGAAACCATCAGTACAAATGCAGACGATACGATACATGTAAAAAATGCCACTATAAAGGTATTTTTAAACCATGCAGGGAAATTCGCCGCTGTATCTGTTTCAAAAAACAGCTGATGAAAGTTTGCTATCGTCCAATGCTCCGGGAAGAAATGCTGAAAGCTTACACCCTTTACGGTAGACAAAGCCGTCACAACCAGCCAGACGATCGGAATCAGCCAGATGATTGCCAAAAGAGCAAGTACAATATGTCTTATAACGATTTTACCTGTTTTACTCATTATTGATACACCTCCTCTTTGTCTCCGCTGATCATTCTCGTGTAGCTAAGCAGTGTCAGAAGCGCACAGATCACGAACGAAACAATACCGATGACTGACGCCATCTTGAAGTTCGAGTTATCGTTTGTCAGTGTAAACAGCCACGTGATGAGAAGATCCGTCTCCTTGGCATTGGAATTGGCGAACGCCATATTGGAGGTAGCCGTTCCGCTAGTTAGCAGGTAGATCACGTTAAAGTTGTTGATATTGGAGATCACGCTCTGAATCAGCGACGGGCCGCATATAAATAACACATACGGCATCGTGATCTTCCAGAAAATCTGCCATTTGTTCGCTCCATCGATCCGCGCACTCTCTAGCTGATCAGTCGGAATGTTCATCAGAATACCTGTCGCAGAAAGCATCTGATAGGGAACACCGACCCAGATATTGATCAAGATGATCATCACATGCGCCCAGCCAGGCTTTGATAAAAACGGAATATAGCTCGTACTGATCGCGCCCATATCCTGCAGCCAGCCTGTCAATCCGACATTCGCACAAAGTGTATTCACAATTCCATGGTCACTAAACATCTTGCTGACAAGAAGCAGTGTGACAAACTGCGGGATCGCTATCGTCACTACAAACAGTGATCTCCACATCTTTTTAAAGCGTGTGTTCTCATGGTTTATAAGCTTTGCCAGGAGAATTCCACCGATAAACGTGGTAAATGTCGCGGTAACAGCCCATACCAGGGTCCATGCTAAGATACGAATAAACGCATAAGAAAACGTGATGGTGATACCGCCGGTAAACATGTTTTTGAAATTTTCCAGCCCAACCCATGTAAACAGGTAGTTCGGAGGCATATGATCGATATCATAGTTCGTAAATGCCACACACGACATGAAAATGATCGGGATTATATTCATCATAATCACGCCGATACTCGGCAATGTGAGCAGAGTGATATAGAACTTTCCGTTGAACAGGGATTTGATATCCTCTGCAAAGGTATTGATATGCTCGCCCTCATTTTTCATCCTATAAAGGCGATATACCGTCTTCATGTTGCTGATATATAACAGGATAAACGCGATGATTACGAGAATTCCGACAATTCCATACAATAAAATCAGCAGGGAATTATCATAATCATTCACAGTATTTTGCATCGTCAGCGGATCAAACACAGACTCGTACTGTGTCGTACCCAGTGTGTTTAAATCCTTGATATAATTGATCGAAAACATCCCGGTAAACAGGATCACGATCACCTCTAGTGCTGTCATTAGGATTCCCTTGACAATCTGTCCCCGTCCCCAGTAGCCGGCTCCCATAATAAGCAGCGAAAGCCTGCAATAAATATCGCCCTTTGCCACGGCTTCACCAAAATCGGCAAAGTATTTTTTGATCGCTTGTAAAAATGTTTTCATAGATTCGCTCCTATGTGTTCCACTTTTTTAAAAAATCCACATGCCACCTTTACGAGGCATGTGGATTAAAACACGAGTTTAATGTACCGAAATTACTCTCAGTCCCAGTCCCTTACTCTGCTACAGGCTGTGTAATACCTGCTACTGCATCATCAAGAACCGTCTGAAGATCAGAAGCTCCGTCAGCTAAGTTCTGTCCGAGTGCCTTAGAAGGATCCCAGAAGTTCTGTCCAACCACCTGCTGGTCTGCAAACTGAGCCTGTGATGCAAGGGCTGCAAGTGCAGGAGAAGAGATCTGCTCTGCTGCTACTGTGTTTGCAGGGCCTTCTGAGGTAGCATTACCGATAGCTAACTGGCTCTCCTCGTTTGTGAGATACTCAGCCAGCAGCATAGACCATCCGATGTTTGCTGAATGAGAGTTCACACCTACGAATTTATAACCTGCATAAGACTTCATCTGGGTAGCTGTTCCGTTTACATCAAAGGTAGGAAGCTTGCATGCTGCATAGCCGTCACCATATTTTTCCTGGAAGGAATTAGAATCCCATGTACCGGAAACATATGCACCGAGTGTTCCGTCATTTAACATGGTGATCGCATCCTGATCCGTTACATTAACAAATGAAGAAGCTGCTGCGATATTCTCTACGCTCTCTGCAACTGCAAGACCAGTCTCAGAGTTCCAATCACAGGTATTGGAGTTATCCTCATTCATAGAAAGCTCACAGCCTGCTCCTGCGAAGAAGCCATACAGATACCAGCCGTTTGCCAGATCCATACCAACCTGTGTGCCTGCCTCCTTAGCTTTTGCTGTAAGAGCCTCCCAGGAAGCTACATCCTCCTCTGAGAAGATGCTTGAATCATAGTATAAGAAGTATCCGTTTGAAGCTGTCAGCGGATATGCGTACAGCTGGCCGTCTACAGATGCTGCATTAACAGTAGCCTCTGAGTTTGTCTGTGTCGGATCATATGTATAGGTAGCTGCTACCTGCTGAAGTGCGCCTGCATCTACGAGAGCATTGACCTGATCATCTGCAAATACGAATACATCTGCTGCTGCATCAATATCCTCTAAGATCTTGTCCTTCGTGTCTGCCTCAGATACAGCACCGATCGTGATATTGAAATCTACATCGGAATATTCCTCCTGAAACTTATCTGTCAGCTCCTTCATCACTGTCTGATAAGCTTCCAGCTCTGAGCACCACAGCTGGATGTCTACGGTTCCTTCTGTAGATGCGATCAGATTGGCAATGGCATCCTCAGAAGCGGTATCAGCCTCTGCTGAATCTGCAGCTGAATCTGCTGCTGAATCTGCCGCTGAATCTGCTGATGTCTCCTCCGTTGTCGCTGCAGCGTCACCTGTTGTCTCGCTGCTGCCGCATCCTGTGAGCATGGACGCTGCCATCGCTACACATAAAACCGTGCTAACCAATTTTCTTTTCATTTTTGAAAGTCCTCCCTTTTCTTTTTCCTCTTTGTAGAAGCTTTTATGTACGCTTTTTGTGCGCTTAGTTGCGCAATCGGTTGTTCTACGATTCAAGTATATTACGTCACGTCAATGGTGTCAATGTGCATGTTTTATAATAAATCCATATGTTTTTTAGCATTAATGCACAAGATATCACAGCGTCAAGCTCATCTTTTTCCACTGTTTTTCATTATTTGTGCAACCGATAAACCAAATCTGAGGCATTTCTTTATTTCGTCGATTCCTTCAGCACAATCTCATAGGGCAGCAAGGTTTTCATCGGTGCCTCAAGACCCTCCACCAGCTTCAGCAGCATCTTACATGCCACCATCCCGATCTCCTTCGCATCAAAGGACAGCGATGTGATCGACGGAACATGGTCATCTAAGATCGTGCTGTTGTAAAACGATGCGACACGCACATCCTCCGGTACCCGGATATGCTTTTCACGAAGCACCCGAAGCACCCGACTCGTATCTGCATCATCCATGCATAAAATACAGTCCACACCGCGCTCCAATATTTCATTGACAGACTTTTCTACCCATACACGATTCTCCGGGTTTAAAAACATAAGACTCTCATCCAGCACAATTCCAAGCTCCTTATATGCCTCGCGAAAGCCCTCCAGACGGCTCCTGGTAACCACATAGCCCTCGTCCTCGCCCACCAGTGCAATTCTTTTAAAGCCACGCAGCAGTAAATAGGACGTCAATTCCTTGCAGGCACTTCTGTGGTTATGGTCAATCTGTACCACATCCGAATAATCAGTGCTTCCGGTCGTAACGAAGGGGATCTTCTTTTGTCGAAGAAAATCAATCTGTGCATCCTCTAAAAAGGTACGCATCAGCACCACTCCGTCAACCTTGTGATTTGCGATAATCCGCTCTAAGGAAGAGAAATCATTCATCCTGCATGTCGTCATCAGTATATCATATCCGGCACTCTCCGCCATCTCCTGAATCCCAAACAGACATGCCTGGAAAAAATTCCAGTCCACCACCTCGTAGTTACCCGGCATCGCCACACACAGATTATATGTTTTTGACTGTGCCAGTCCTTTTGCTATCACATTCGGCTTGTAATCATGCTCCTCGATATAATCGAGCACACGCTTCCTCGTTTCATGACCGATGCGCCCCTTACCGGAAATCGCTCTCGATACTGTCGTCTTAGAAACTCCAAGTGCTTCTGCCACATCAGCAATCGTAATATCTTTTTTTGGTTCCTTTTCCATGTTATAATACCCTCCATTTGGTGCGCATGTTGCGCAACCAGATTTATTATCAAGCATCTCTCCTCAAAAATCAATCCCCTTTCAAAATTTCGTTATTTTTCACAAAATCTGCATTTTTTTATATTTACATATCCGGATATACGGTGCTATAATGTCAGCGCAAACGGTTGCACATTTTAAAATATAATCAGGGGGATTTTACTTATGAAAACCGATAAACTACTATTTGGTGCTGCCTACTACAGCGAATATCTGCCCTACGACAGGGCAGAAAAAGACATGGCGATGATGGAGCGTGCCGGAATGAATACGATACGCATCGCAGAGTCTACCTGGAGCACATTAGAGCCACAGGAGGGCGTCTTTGATTTTACCCATATTGACAAAATGTTAGGCGCCGCCGCAAGGCATCACATCAATGTGATCGTCGGCACTCCGACCTATGCCATCCCGTCCTGGCTGATGCGCAAATATCCTGACATTCTCGCCATCACGCACGACGGACCGTCGCTCTACGGTCACAGGCAGAATATGGACATCACTCATCCAGGCTACCGCATGCACTGTGAGCGCATCATCCGCACCTTGCTGGAGCATGTAAAGGATGTGCCTGCAGTCATCGGCTATCAGCTGGATAATGAGACAAAAAGCTATGATACCGCAGGCCCCAGGGCGCAAAAAATGTTCGTGGAATATCTACAGAAAAAATATCCGGATATCGAAGTGTTCAATCACGAGTTCGGGCTGGATTATTGGAGCAACCGCATCAATGACTGGGCTGATTTTCCGGATGTGCGCGGCACAATTAACCAAAGTCTGGCAGCGGAATTTAAAAAATTCCAGCGCTTGCTCGTCACGGATTTTTTGCACTGGCAGGCAAAGCTCGTCCGTGAATATGCAAGAGACGATCAGTTCATCACTCACAATTTTGATTATGCGTGGATCGGTTATTCCTACGGCTATCAGCCCGAGGTCAACCAATACGAAGCTGCTGCATGTATGGATGTGGCCGGTGCCGACATCTACCATCCCTCTCAGGAGAGTCTCACCGGTGCTGAAATCGCCTGCTGCGGCAGCATCTCACGCAGCCTAAAGTCTGACAATTACCTGATCTTAGAGACGCAGGCTCAAGGAAATATTGAGCAGCTGCCTTATCCTGGGCAGCTGCGTCTGCAGGCTTACAGTCATATCGCAAACGGAGCTAACAGCGTCATGTACTGGCATTGGCACTCCATTCACAACGCCATCGAAAGCTACTGGAAGGGTGTCCTCTCCCATGATTTTTCCGAGAACGAGACCTATCTTGAGATCTGCGGCATCGGCGCTGAATGGAAGCGCATAGGCAGCCGCCTGAAAAATATCCGTAAAAAAAATAATGTCGCCATCCTATTGGATAACAACTCCCTGACCGGCCTTTCACTGTTTCCGCTTAAGAGTACCGGAGAGCTCAGCTATAATACCATCCTGCGCTGGCTCGCCGATGCGCTGCATAGGCTGAACATAGAATACGATATGCTGCCGGCTGCCGCTGCCGCAGCACAAAGCACAGATGCAGTACACAGGAATATATCCGACTATGACTATGTAGTCGTTCCTGCACTCTATTCTGCCTCCGAGGATGTGCTGCAAGGGCTTAATTCCTATGTAAAAGACGGCGGGCATCTGATCACCACCTTTCGCACAGCTTTTTCTGATGAGCAGATAAAAATCTATGACGACACGCAGCCCCATATCCTGCATGAATGTCTGGGGCTTCACTACGATCAGTATACATATCCTGTGGATGTGTCAGTCACCCCCTACGGATCAAATGCAGCTGATAGCTCAGATACATCTGCCGCACTAGAGTGGATGGAGCTGGTGGTCTGCGATACAGCAGTTCCCGTGGCCAATTACTGCCATCCGGCCTGGAAGCGCTATACCGCCGTGGCAAAAAATCAGTACTACAAAGGCTCTACGCTCTATCTCGCCACCATGTTTGATGGCAGGCTCTTAGAGCGCCTCCTGCGAGACTTCATGAGAGAGACCGGCTATGGCTGGCTTTCAGATAATATGCCGACTTTTCCGATCATAGTAAAACATGGCACCAACGATTTTGGAAAGGAGCTATTCTATTATTTGAATTATTCAGGTGAAGTGCAGACACTGCAGCATCTCGGCAAGGACGGCTATGAACTATTAAAAAATAAGCCGGTAAAGCAGGGAGAGTCGCTGTCACTGGCCGCCTGGGATCTTTCGATCGTAGAAGTGTGATGAAATTACAAATGGGCAGACACCTCTCGGCATCTGCCCATCTGAATGAAAGAATTCATAGGAAGGCTATTTTGGAATATCCTGTGTCTGCAGCATATAATCGCTGTCTGCCACCTGATAATATACGACGTGCTTTGCCTGTGGATAAACCATACCAAGCTCCCGCGCCTCCTCACACAGCTGCGCGAGATCTACGGCGTGTTCTAATCGCCTGCTCGCATCCTCATTCTCCAAACGTATCGCATTCAGCTCCTTTTCGAGCACGCTGACACGATAGGTCCGCTGCTGCACCTGAAAGCTCAGCTGTAAAAAAATGGTACACACCAGCAAAACCAACACACTGACAAATGCTAACCGTATCAATCCATCTCTATGCTCACGCATCTGGCGCTTCGCCTGAATATGGTAGTAGCGCTTCAGATAAATCTCCTGTCTGGTATCGTAATAATCATCAATCTGTGCCTCTGTCATATAGACCGCACCCGATTCTATCATGCCTTTGCTCCAATCTCTATCTCATCAAGCAGTCTCGTCACAGCCGAAAGCTCTCCGCTCACCGCAATTCGAAACAGGCTATTCTCCTCGTGATATTCATACGAAATCGTCGTGCCTCCTTCGGCACTCTCCTGCAGGCTTTTATATACCTGCAAGCCCTGCAGCTGTGTCACACCCGGAAGATCTAACAGGGCGCATACAGCCGATGACTCGCGCTGCGCTATTCCAAGAAAGCTGCGCACGATCTGTGCAGGAGAGCTGCTGCCTGGCTGCTGCCTGGAAAAAAGCTTTTTCACCTCGTCCTCGGTAAAACGCCACTGAACACCAATCTTTTGCCCGATCAACGTCCCGTCCTTTAAATAATTACGGATGGTTCGACTGGTCATACCTGTCACTTTGGCGACATCCGCTACTGTATATAATTTTTCATCCAGCATACCGATGCCTCCTCGCACTCCATTATATTTCATATTTTTTCATTTGTAAACATTATTTTGCATTTCTTTTATCTATTTTGTACATCTTTTCAATCTAATAGGCTCTTTTTCCCATTATAATGTATATTTTCCTTTTCTTTATTCTTTTTTCATATATTTTCATATCTAAGCCTAAAAAAAGAAGCTTCAAAAATGAAGCTCCTTTTTTTATCCCAGATTTCGAATCTTAAAATCACGCTCTGCTTCACGCCGTGCATCTTTTTTGGCGATGTCCTGCCGCTTATCATATAGCTTCTTGCCGCGCGCCAGGGCAATCTCGACCTTTACCAGGCTGCCCTTAAAATACACCTTAACAGGCACTAGTGTGTAGCCCTTCTCCTTGATCTTGCCGAGAAGCCGCATGATCTCCTTTTTATGCATGAGCAGCTTCTTTGGGCGAAGCGGATCCTTATTAAAGATATTGCCCTTTTCATAAGGGCTCACATGCATGCCGTATATGATGACCTCTCCGTTTTCGATGTGGATGAAAGCCTCCTTGATGCTGCAATGCCCCTGTCGCAGTGACTTTACCTCTGTGCCAAACAGCTCGATGCCTGCCTCATAGGTCTCTTCCAAAAAATAATCATGATGCGCTTTTTTGTTGTTCGCGATCAGCTTACTATTCGATGCTTCCCTTGCCATGTCCTGCTATTACTCCTGTGGTTGATACAAATGTCTCGGAATACCGTCTACCATGATGGGCTGCACATCACCTTGAATGAGCGGCCGTACATAGCTCACGAAATCCTCCGTCACATAATCTCCGTCCTGATTCATCCATTCTCTGGGCACGAGCTTCTCGTCGTTTGCGATCTTGTGTACATCCTTGACCTCGGTCGTGCTCTGATACGGGTCATCAGAGGTTCGTACGATCACGACCATCTTGCCTGAATCGCCCTCGTCAGCTGCCTTGACTGCTGCACCTCCAACCTGATAAGCCTCTAAAATATCCACTCTTGAGCTTAGATGCGAAGCCGAACGCTGCAGCGTAGATAGCTCAATCGCACGCGTCTTGCAGCCTAGCTCACCTGCAATATAGCTGGCCAGATAGCTCGCTGTACCGGAAAGCTGCTTGTGACCGAAGGCATCGACAAAATCGATGCTGGCACCATATTCGCACACATATTTTCCGTCTGCGGTATGAATGCCCTCTGATACTGCTACCACTACAGAGCTCTTCTTTTGTAGGCGCTTTTGCACCTTTTCCTTGAAGCTTTTAAAATCAAACGGGATCTCCGGCAGATAAATCATATCCGGGCCCGCACAATCCTCACCCTTTGCGAGGGCTGCAGCACCCGTCAGCCATCCGGCATTTCTGCCCATGATCTCCACGATCGTCACCACACCCTTGTCATAACGCAGGCAAAAGCTGTCTCGTATGATCTCCTTTACAGACGTTCCTATATATTTTGCTGCACTGCCATAGCCAGGGGTGTGATCGGTCAGTGCCAGGTCATTATCAATCGTCTTCGGGCAGCCAATAAAACGGATCTCACTTCCTGTAATGATCGCATAATCGGATAGCTTTTTTATCGTATCCATCGAATCATTGCCGCCGATATATATAAATGCCTCGATCTCCATCTTTTCCAAAAATGCAAAAATCTTTTCATATACACTGCAATCCTCATGAATGCCCGGCAGCTTATAACGACAGGAGCCCAGATAAGCAGACGGTGTACGCTTCAAAAGCTCTACATCCAGCTCGTTTGTGATGCGTGTGGACAGATCGATGTATTTTTCCTCCAGCAAGCCCTGAATGCCGTTTAGCATACCATATACGGTTTTTGCACCACGATCCTTTGCGGTGCGATACACTCCTGCCAGGCTGGAATTGATCGCTGCTGTCGGTCCTCCGGATTGTCCTACAATAACGTTTCCCTTCATACTTTCTCCTCCTTATATTCAAGGTTCCGGCTACAAGCCCTTTTATCTATTATAAGGGAGTGCCGTGTCAAGCGCAACCAAAACAGTTGCAAAACTTATGGATATAGTGTACGATTTTACTTGGAAACGAACAAGTAGGACGTAATTAAATGTAACAAAATGAGAGCAAGAATGTGCTCGTACATGCTGTTGCACTCTAAAAAAGTAGGTGATTTTATGCTAGCTCAATTTCGATTTTACATTATTCCTGTGATTGCCTGCATATGTTTTCTTATTTTTCTCTATATTGGCAGACTAACGCCGATGAAATCTGTTACAAGATACTTTTCTGTAGCAACCACTATCATTCTGGCAGTCATTCTGTTAGAGATAGCAGAGACGTTTTTTATATCTCCAAACTACACTCATCCTACCTGGCAGCGATGGGCCATTTCTATGACTGCCTATATGCTCCGGCCAGCATTGGCATATATTTTGATACTGATTTTACAGCGAGATAAGGCAAAAGCAAGCTGGTTCTATCCTATCACAGCATTACCGCTGGCTTTCAATGCAGTGTGCCTGTTGCTGTCTCCATTTTGCGGAATCGTCTATTCCTTTGGTCAGAATAACATTTTTGTGAACGGACCCATGCGTTTTTTTCCATTTTTTATAGGCATATTGTATCTGTCTGTTTTTTTGATCCTGTTTATAAAGAAAACCAGACAGAATGATTCAAACGAATGGGCTGTTGCGATACCGATAACGATTTCCATAGGGGCAGCCATTTATTTGGAATCTGCGTATATGCTGCTCGGCTCACTGCCGATCGCCTGCCTCCTTGGCATGATATTTTATTACATTTTTTTATATATCAAATCCACCGCCATGGATACTCTCACCGGTGCCTTTCTGCGCAACAAATTTTACGAAGACATCAAATGCGACGGTTTCCGGTATTTTATCATCTATGACGTGAACGGTCTAAAGCAAATAAATGATGAATTGGGACACTTATACGGCGATCATGCACTGAGCTGTTTGGGACATTGCATTCTTGCTTCTCTGCCAAAAAAAGCACATCTGTATCGGATCGGCGGCGATGAATTTGCTGTTGTATATGCAAAAGCAAAAAAAGCGGATCTGGATGTTCTCCTGGCTACCATCGAAGATAGCATAGATTTTGATATTCTTCCCTTTGGTGTTTCTTATGGGTACTCGTCCTTTGAACAGGAATGCGATTTTAATGATGCATATAAGGCTGCCGATGAGATGCTGTATCAATGTAAAAAAGATTATTGGGCAAGTCACACTCCCGATATATTAAAGAAACTCTGATCACCTTTCTGCGATATTTATTTCATAGCACAGCTTCCTAGCTCCGTTGATAAGGGCCGTCCCGTGCGCCGTAAGCTCTAGTTTACGCAGCAGTGCCAGGCTTGCGGTATTTCCCGGATCCACGAAGCAGTTAAGCGTGCCAAAATCAGACAGCTGTGTCCGTGCAAAATCAATCAATTTCTTACAGACCTCTGTTGCATAGCCCTGTCTCTGATACGGCGCGGCGATGACATATCCCATCTCCAGCACGATCCTTTCACCGAGATCCCGATGTGAAAAGCCGGCGCGTCCGATCAGCTTACCGCTCTCTCTGTCACATACCAGCCACATACCATATCCATAAAAACGATACATATACCGGATATAATCTCTCGTATACTGCTCCTCTCGCGCTCTATCATAGAGCGGCTCGATGTAATCTATGATGCCCTCACCTGCATAGAGTGCATACAGATCATCCAGATCATCCAGTGTAATCTCCCGCAGATAACAGCGTCTTGTAATGATAGTGATCCATGGCAGGCCCTGCGCTCGCTTCATTATCCGATCCACAAAGGATGCATCGATCTCTTCAAATCCCTCTACGAGGATATCTGCTGTAACAGGTGCACATAAGCTGCCTGCGGTCTGTTTTTGTGGCTCTTCCAAAAGTAGTCTTCCATATCCGATCGAAGCCACAGGAAGTCCTGCAGACAGCGCCAGTGTGCGTTCGCTTCCTGCCAGAAGTAGTGTTGCATTTAAATCGACTGCTCCCAGCTCCTTTAGTGAGCGCAGCGTGCCATGTTCACTCTCCCACGCATCCAGCTCTATAAGCATAACGCCCGCTTCGAGCAGCTCTCGAAGCAGGCGCTTACATTCATCCTCTGTCACCTCGCTTGCGCGGTAGCAGACAAATTTTGTGCTTATGTCATAGATCATTTTCTTTTCCTCGATCTCGCCCTTTTAAATTCGGCAATCTCTTCCCCAACCGTATTATAATCCCGCTCAAAGAGCAATTCACATATCTGACGCTTTAGCGCAGTCTCTTCAAGCCTTCCGGATTCCACATATTCTGCGATTTTATCCTTTACAAATTTCTTGCTCTTGTCTCTATACTTAGGCATTTGATTCCATTCCTGAAGCCTGGATAGCTCCGGGCGCCATAGAATCTCAAGCTGTCTCTTTAGGGAAACCTTTGGATTAGGCTTTGGTTTGCGAAAAATATAGAAATCAAATTCTCCGTCTACAATCTCAACTGTAATAACGCCCCAATAATCCGGCACATGCTCTCTGATGTGCATGGCATGACTGGTGCCTACGACCACATAGTTGAAATCATAGTACTTATCATAATCCTTCACCTGTCTGCCTAACCTGGCATAGGTATCTGCATCACTCTTTATTTCCATGCCAACGAGAGCATCCTGCGTGACCATAACCACATCCGCGCGGGACTTACCCATAGTCTTTTCTTCTATGATCCGTATCTTTCCATAGGTCTCATCTAGAAAGTCAAATAACGGCTCCCGCATGTCTTTATCGTGTAATGTCATTTTTGTGTAAATCCGTATAAATATTCAGCCAATGGACCAGGCGGGAATCGAACCCGCGTCCAAAGACCTATTCCCTGTACTTCTACGAGCGTAGTCAGTTCTTTTTCATTCCCTCTGCCATCCGGGAACAGACACCCTGATGGTTTTAGTAGCTTCATATTACGCCCAACTGCTCAAAGCTTTGCAGATGTCGTTTCCTACATAGATGAAGCCCGTATCCGGTCGTGTAGGTGCATCCGGGCGGACTACTGCCAAATCTTAGGCAGCGTAAGCTAATTTATTATTGTTAGCGTTTAATTTTAATTTTGGAATTTAATGCATCCCGTGCAGCTCGCTTCTCCAGCTTCAAAGCCCCTGTCGAAACCTTTACTGGCCCTCGTAGTTATCTATATCATACCATAGTTCTCCTTGGTTAGCCATAAAATTTTGCGATTTATTCCTGCAGCTCAAAATCGATCGTACGCATCCGCTCATCTGTGCCGGTAAGTCTCACACGCACCGTCTCTCCTAGGCGATAGCTCCTTCCAGTCACTTCTCCGACGAGCGCACAGCTCTCTTCCACATAATGATAAAAATCATCCTGCAGGGCCGTCACATGCACCATGCCCTCTACCGTATTCGCAAGCTCCACATACATGCCCCAGGCAGTCACAGAGGATATCACACCCGTGAAGCATTCGCCTATAAACCCGGACATGTATTGTACCTTTTTAAGCTTGATCGTCTCACGCTCACTCTCCTCTGCCCGTCGCTCACGCTCACTCGATTGCCTTGCGACCTCCGGCAGGATCCTCTCATAATGCTCCTTTTTCTTATCATCCATGCGACCACGCAGGCGATCCTTTATGATGCGATGAATCTGCAGATCCGGATAGCGCCTTATAGGAGAGGTAAAATGGCAGTAGTAGGGAGCTGCCAGGCCAAAATGACCGGTGCACTCCGTAGTGTATTTTGCCTGCTTCATGGAGCGCAGCGACAGACGCGCGATCAAAAGCTCCTCCGGTGTATCAGCGATCTGCTCTAAGAGCTTTTGCAGCTCCTTCGGATGCAGCTCTCCGCCTTCCTCATGAATATGATAGCCGAAATTTTGGATAAAGATAGCCAGCTTTTTAACGCGATCCTGGTCCGGCTTTTCATGTGTTCTATAAACAAAGGGCAGCTCCTGCCAGTAATTATCCTGTGCCACTGTCTCGTTGGCTGCCAGCATGAAATCCTCGATCATCCTAGTCGCTACATTGCGCTCATACGGGCGGATCTCAAGCGGACGCCCGGACGCATCTAAAATCACCTTTGTCTCAGGAAAATCAAAATCTATGCCGCCCCGCTGCATCCTTTTTTTACGCAAAAGCGCAGAGAGCTGCTTCATCTGCTCAAGCATCGGAACCAGCCTCTCGTAGCGAGCAAGCTCTGCCTCCTCGTGCAGCGTTAAAATCTTGTTCACACTCGTATAGCTCATGCGCTCATCCACGTTGATGACCGTCTCTGCGATCTCATAATCGACGATGCTTCCCTTTTTGTCAATTCGCATCATACAGCTGAGTGCCAGTCTGTCCTCTCCTGCATTTAAAGAACAGATCCCGTTTGATAGTGTCCGAGGCAGCATCGGAATCACACGGTCTGCCAGATACACGGAGGTACCACGCTTCAGAGCTTCCACATCAAGTGCCGAATGCTCCTGCACATAATTAGTCACATCTGCTATGTGCACACCGAGGCAAAAATATTCTCCATCCATCGACAAGGATACGGCATCATCCAGATCCTTTGCATCCTCTCCGTCGATCGTGACCATCTGCACGCTGCGCAGATCCCTTCTGCCTGCCATATCCGCCTCGCTAACCGGCTTTGCTACGCGTTGTGCCTGATTTAACACCTTTTCCGGAAATTCGATCGGCAGCTCATAATCCTTTGCGATGGCTAAAATATCTGTACCGGGATCATCGATGTGACCTAATATCTCTACAATCTTACCCTGCGGCTTTTTGCCATTTCCGCCGAATTCTGTCAGCTCTGCCACGACCTTATCTCCGGCTATAGCACACATGGCATGCTCAATCGGTATAAATATATCCTCCGTAAAGCGCGCATTGTCCGGCACTACGAACCCATAGGTCTTGCTCGCCTCATAGGTGCCTACTATCTGCGTCTTTCCATGGGAAAGCACCGATATGACCTTTCCCTCCTTGCGCTTTCCTGCAGGGCTTGCCGTGATACGGACCTGTACTGTATCATTGTGGATCGCAGCACCTCTATCATCTTTTCCGATAAAGATGTCCTCCTCTTCGCCCTCGATACTTACAAAGCCATAGCCCTTTGGATGACTGAGAAAAATGCCTGTCAGCGTGCGCGTCTGTGCCTTTGCATATTTCCCTTTTTCTGATACCTCAGCCTTGCCCTCTGCTACGAGTGCCTCTAATACCTCCTGCAGGTCCTCTCGATTCTCCCTTGGAATGTTTAATAGAATCGCGATCTCCTTTAGCTTCATCGGGACGTATAGCTCGTCACAAAGCAAGGCGTAGATTGTGTTTTTTCTTTCCTTAAATTTTTTCTCTTCAATTCGATTCATATCATTACCCGCGTAAAAGAAAAGGAACTGCCAATCGTGACAGTTCCTCAGATTTTCTAAAATCCTATGCAATACTTCCGATGTTTAATACGCATGAGATTACGATGAATAAAATGACTAAAACTCTCGTAATCTTTACCAGCACGCCCTCCATGGAACGTCCCTTGTTCTTGCTCCAATAGGAATCCGTCGTTCCGGTCAATGCACCGAGTCCTGCGGACTTGCCCTCCTGCATCAGAATAATCACTGTCAATGCAATACATATAAGAACTAACAAAATCGTTAAGATTGTCTTTAAAACTGCCACGATCACACCTCCTACTTGAGTGGTTCACCCACAAACTTCTAAAAGTATACCATACTTATTTTGCCATTTCAACTGTTATTTTTCGTGCAAATGTGCTATGGTAAAAAAAATTGAAATCAAATACGAAAGGATCAAACTGATCATGTCCATAAAATCAAACCGAAGAAAAAAATCCAATTTAAGAGCCATCCAGCGCTCCCTCATCGTGACGCTTCCGATACTTACTCTCATCCTATTAGTGCTGCTAATTCTCACACACATGCAGCAAAATGCCTCAGTAGCTACAGAGGAAGCCCTCTCTACGAGTAAGGCAGACGAGAGCACTGACACGGATACATATACCAGCGAGGAAAATACCAGCGAGGAAAATACTAGCGTGGAAAATACTAGTGATGAAAATACAAGTGAGGGAAGTGTCGATTCTGTATCTTTTGATGAAACGGATGTGACAAACGAGCCTGTGACACTGATATTTACAGGAGATGTCGAGCTATCTGATTATGTTCTGGCTAATTACAACAGCTCCGGCATAGCAGGCGTGGTATCTCCGGATGTCCTAAAAGAGCTCACGGAGGCAGATCTGACCATCATCAATAACGAATTTCCATTCAGCACTCGCGGCACGCAGGCACCTGATAAGCAATTTACCTTTCGTGTCAATCCCTCATATGTGAGCGTTCTTACAGATATGGGCGTAGACATCGCAGGACTCGCCAACAATCATGTGCTTGACTATGGTGCAGACGCGCTAAATGATACGTTTGATACCTTAGACGCTGCAGGCATCGACTATGTCGGTGCAGGAAGTGACCTCTCACGCGCGAGCGCTCTGATCACCCGTGAGATAGGTGGAAAGACCTTCGGCTTTTTAGCAGCCTCCCGCGTCATTCCTGTCGTATCGTGGGATGCGGTCAATTCCTCCCCCGGAGTATTTACGACTTATGATCCCACGCGTCTTTTGGCTGCTATCAGTGAAGCCCGCAGCCAGTGCGATTATCTGACCGTGCTCGTGCATTGGGGCATCGAGCGTGATGCCTATCCGCAGGAATACCAGACCTCGCTGGCTCAGCAATACGTCGATGCCGGTGCCGATCTGATCATTGGCTCGCATCCGCATGTGCTCCAGGGCATCGCCTATTATCAGGATACGCCCATCTGTTACAGTCTCGGAAACTTTATTTTTAATCAGGAGATCCCGCAGACTGCTATGGTTAAGGTCACGATCGAGGATGACAAGGAGCCACTCATTCAGCTTTTAGCTGCATCGGCCAGCAACGCCTACACCTATCTATGTGAGGATACACAAAAAACAGATATCTACCAATACCTAGAGCAGATCTCGACCGGAATCACGATCGATGCAGACGGCTATCTGTCAAACGACTAGCTCAACCCTCGCGCCGCCCTCCGGACTGACATTTGACAGCCGCACATAGCCGCCATGCTCCTGTGCGACTGTCCTTGCAAAATACAATCCGATCCCAAAATGCAGATCACTGCTTCTGCTCGCATCCTCCATAAAAAAGGCCTCGTCTGCGTGCTGCAAAGCAGCGGTGCTAAATCCTTTGCCCTCATCCTCAATGGTAAAGCTCAGCCGACTATCCTCCTCTTTTATCAGTATTCTGATCGCACTGCCTGCCGTGGAATGCTCCGCGGCATTTTGCACAATATTGATGACTGCCCGCACAAGATGATCAAAGGATGCCTCGATATAGTCTCTGTGAACAGTTTCCTCCCAGACAATACGCAAAGCATAAATCTCTGCCAGCCCTTCTGCCTGGCGCCGTATCTCATCGCTTATTTCACGCACTGCCACCCTTTCCATGGTACACAGATTTCCGTCACGTGCTTTTGACACGTCAATCAGCTTTTTCGTATAATTTTGTATCGTAGCCACGGCAGTCAAAATCTCCTCGACCTGCCGCTTTTGTTCTATCTCCAGCTTTGTCTCAGCCAAAAGCTCCGCATTCCCACGCACAATCGTAAGCGGCGTTTTGATATCATGCGCAAGTGCCGATATCTGCCTGCTTTTTTCCTGTTCTGCCTTCCATTGCTGCTCTAGAGAATCCCTGAGTGCCATGCGCATATCCTCAAGTGATAGAATGCAGTCCTCAAATTCTTTAATATCCGAATGTGTATGCGTATAATCCAGATTCTGATCCTTGATCTGCTCTATGACATGCAGCACCGGCTGCATGCTCCCCTTGACCTTCTTTCCAAAGCGCATCGAAAGAAGTGCGATCAAAAGCAGCGCTCCTATCAGCATGCCAAGCAGCATCAAACTCTGCGGTGCCGGCAAATGCTCTCTAAAAAGCTCTAAGCGATATTGCGGCTCTAGACTGTAGCGCAGCAGAAGCTTTCCATCCAACCGTGGTATCACCTTATAAAAATGGCTGCCTGTGACAGCCCCCTGCTCCATAGCCTGCCTGGCGTCTAAAAGCTCCTGATCAGATAGATTTCCGGATACTACGCTTCCATCCTCAGAAAAAAGCACATACTCACAAAGGGATGGTATCAATTCCTGTGTGATCTCCTCTGCGTTTTGCAGCACATCCATCGCCAGGTCAATCTGCTGCTCCGCATAATCCGCCGGATAGATGCATCCGGTGAAGATCAGTAGATATAACAGCAAAAAGCAGCCGGCAAACCATGCAAGAAGTGCCAGCGCCATCGCTAAAACATAACGTATAAATATTCTGCTTAAGGTGTCTTTTTTTATGCTTCCCATGTGTACCCGATCCCCCAGACTGTTTTGATCGGCATGTAATCATGCGCCGTGAGCTTTGTTCTGATGTTTTTGATGTGCGTAGCGATCGTGCTCTCGCCACTCTCACTCTCATAGCCAAATACCTGCTCTAATATCTGCTCCTTTGAAAAAACCTGACCTCGATTTTTTGCTAAAAATTCGCATATCTCATATTCTGCCTTCGTGAGAATAAGCGGCTTATCATCCAAAAGCAGCTGATGAGCTGAAAGCAAAAAGCAGCACCGTCCGAGCGACATGCGTACTACATGCTCTCTATGCTCTCTGCGCAGATGCGCCGTCACGCGTGCGCGAAGCTCCATCACGCCAAAGGGCTTAAAAATATAATCATCTGCTCCAAGAGAAAGTCCCCTGACCAGACTATTCTCCCCCGTTTTTGCAGTAAGAAACAGAATCGGGCAATCCACAAGCCCTCTGATTTTCTCACAAAGCGTAAACCCATCCATCCCAGGCATCATAAGATCCAGCAGGATCAGATCAAACCCGTTTAGCATATTCCAATCTATCCCACACGGATCACTCTCTGTCTCCACGATATGTCCATCCCTGCTAAGTATTGTCTTTATCATGCTAAGTATCGCTGTATCATCATCTACTGCCAATATATGTGCCATATCCTGCTCCTTTTATTCTATCCGACTGCCTCCCTCGAAGCGGCATGCCCATCGAAGGAATATCCACAAGCTAATGCCGATCACACAAGCATATAGCATGATAAATGGCTGCAAATTATAAGCTCCCCTTACACCGCTACATACCGCCTGTAAATACTGCTGCACTAGACGCGCACTCCAGGATGGCACAACAAAACTCCAGACAGCCTCACCAAGCCCGGTTTGCAGCAATGCACTGATCAAACCGGACAGCAGCCCTGCAGCGATCGATACACCGCTTCCAAAGGAAAAGGCAAGCAACAGCTGCCAAATATACAGTGGAATACTGCCGAGCCAAAGGATGAATGAGGCACATAGGAAGCTATTCAAGCAGGCTCCTGCATCCTTTCCACCACAAATCCCTATACCAAACACCAGCCCGGCAAAAAACAGTGCAAACAAGCCTAGCAAAAGCAGCACCAAAAGCTTTGAGCACATCGCCATCCACTTATGCGGTATGGAAAGCATATGGAAAAAGCCGCCGGCGCCACGCTCCTGCTCCATGAGGCTTGCGGCAAATATTCCGATCAATACCGGAAGTGCTGCTCCCAGGAGCTGATAATAAGCCAAAATCAGGGTGTATTCATTCCAGGACGAGATACCTGCATAGGCCAAAAACAGCATACTGATCAAAATCGGGATCCATACATGCGCAGCAAATACCGACGTTCGTTTCATTTTTATAAAATCCGCACGTAACAGTCTATTTAGCATGATCGTTCCTCTCTCTTTTCAAACCAATGCAAAAATATCACGGTAATGACCACAAACCAAACAAGTGATAATACAACGCCAGGAATAATCACACCGGCATCCAAAAGAGGATCGCAGGAGTTTGCATGCAGACCATTCGGCAATACATGCAGCAGCGGACATGCGATACGCATCGGAATCGCTGATACGAGCAAATACCACCACTTTGTCTGAGATACTATCGTTCCTGCACCCGCAAAAAACAGGCAAACCAGCAATTCCACTACCATTCCAAAGCGTTCACTGAAAAATAAGAGCACCGGTATCTCCCAAAGCTGTGTGATCGCAAGCAACCCCACTGCAAGTATCGCACCAGAGATTGGAACCTCGGTAGTAAGCAGCCCTCCACCAACGATCGCGATCGCTCCTAAGATGGCATTTGCAGTAAATAATATTCCGCCTAGATAGGCGATCTTTCCAAGCATCGAAAGGCGCATTTTTATAGGAAGCGTGATCATATGATAAAAGCCCTGCTTTTTTTCCTGCGCTATGGATAGCTGGCATAAAATCGAGAGCATTCCCGGAAGCAGCAATACATACCACCAGTTCCATACACTTTCCGCGAAGGAATTTTGCATGCCACAGGTAATGACAAATGCCAATGCACCTGTGAGCACCGGAAACAATACACTGATATGTCTGCGCAGTGTATGCTTTGTCTTTAGGTGTTCTGCCCTAAGCATCGTAAGCATTTTTGCCGCCTCCTCTCTTAGCTTTCATAACCGTAGTAAAGAGTGCCTCCAGATTCTGCTCCTTTTTCAAGGGTCCTTCATACACTAGAGCTCCTCCATTTAATATGCCGATCCAATTCGCCAATAGCTGCACCTCTGATAAGATATGACTCGATAAAATGATCGTCATGCCATCCCCTGCCAGGGAAGTAATCAGGTCTCTTAGGCTCTCGATTCCCATAGGATCGAGTCCATTTGTCGGCTCATCTAGGATCAAAAGCCTCGGGTTTGCAAGAAGTGCCATAGCAATGCCAAGCCGCTCCTTCATTCCAAGGGAAAATGCACCTGCCTTCTTTTTCCCTGTATTTGCTAGTCCAACCAGCTCTAGTACCTCTTTAATCCGCTCATCCGCCACATCTAGCAGCAATGCACGCAGCTTTAGATTCTCGTAGGCAGAGAGATTCTCATATATCGGCGGCTGCTCGATTAGAGCACCGATCTGCGAGAGGCTCTCTCTGCTCCATGGCCTCCCATCAAACCATATGCTCCCACTGCTTGGCTTGTATATGCCTGTGAGCATTTTTAAGATCGTCGATTTTCCGGCACCGTTTGGTCCTAGCAGACCATATACCGTCCCCCTTTCGATATGCAAGGAAACCCTCTCTACCGCTGTTTGCTTTGAAAATGATTTGCATAAATCCTGTGTCTGCAGCAAAAGTTCCATGTCCTTATGACCTCCTTTTTTTATACCTTACTTCAAAAAAATAAAGATTTCATAAAGACTATAAAAAAAGAAGCTTCGCCTTCGAAGCTTCCTTTTTGCCGAGTTAAAATTTACGCAATACCTCAGAATCGTCCTCCGGCGTATTCTCGATGCTTCGAATCACAACATCATAGCCGTAATCGGAATTGACCTCGATGTGTACGCGATCTCCGACCTTGTGCCCAAGCAGCGCCTTACCAAGCGGAGATTCGATGCTGATCATGCCCTTTAAGGAATTTCCGCGCGCCGTCGTAACGATGCGATACGTCTCCTCTGCATCATCCTCCTCGATATAGACAGTAACCGTATTGTGAAGTCCTACCTCATCCTCTGCCGATGTATCATCTATGATATCCGCACCCTTGATCATACGCTCTAAATAACGGATGCGGCTCTCATTTTGATTTTTGTACTGCTTGGCTGCCTTGTATTCAAAGTTTTCGCTGAGATCTCCATGTGCCCGCGCCGTCTTTACATCCTCGAGTGCTTCCTTTCTCACGACAAGCTTTCTGTACTCGATCTCCTCTTCCATTTTCTTAATATCCTGCTGTGTCAACTGATGCTTCATAGCTGCCTTCCTCAAAATTCCTGATCTACATGTAATTCCAGCTCTTCTATCGGGAAGGGATGTCCATATTTTTCACCCTGCATGAAATCTGCGCCAAAGGAAACGGCGAGATCCTCCAGCTCATCATCCTCGATTCCCTTGAATCCGATCCGATAGCCTCTGTCTCTCAAAAGATCCACCAGCATACCGATCATGTCATAATAGGTGCGATCCTCTGCTGCCCTTTTGATGCAAGCCGCAGAAAAATAAACTGCAGAAAACGGCAGCAGGGCTACGCTCTCAAAATCAATATCAGCCGGATCCACCCCTGATAGAATAAAGCCAACCTGATAAGCCTGCAGCTGCTGCATCATAGCCTTTACATGCTCGATATCGCCTAGCTTTTTTGTCACTTCAACCTCAAACTCGATTCTTCCCGGGCCTGGTTCATACATCTGCATGATCTCACATACATCCGCTAAAAATTTCGGATTTTCTAACTCCTCACCGGATATATGCACCGATACACGCATGTCACGAAAAGCTGTAATGTCTGTACTCAGATATTCGCATATATTGCTCAAAACAAGCATATTCACATCATGGATAAAGCCATATTGCTCCGCCATGCGTATCACCTCTTCGGCATGAACGATTCCCTTGCCGGCTAACTGGAGACGACATAATATCTCCAGCTGTCCGTTCATCATTCCGCTGGTATCCATGGATGGCCTGGCAAATAATACGACATCCTCCTTTTCGAGACGCATACTGCCTAGAAGTGCCAAAATATCCTTTCTCTCACAATACTGCTCATAGTCCTCTCTGGTGCACATCAAAAAGTCACCCTTTTGACACTGTCTTCGAAGCGCATAGGTCAATCTCATAATATCTGCTTCGCTGGCTGCATATTGCGGACAGGCGATGCCAACCATCTGAAACTGCAGCTCTCCGCCAAAGGAGGCGGATAACGTCTCCTTCACAGTATGCGCCACCTGTTCTACCATCTCTTCCTCTGATTGCGAATAGATGATTGCGATCCTGTTGACACTCTTTTGATAGATATAGAGATTCCTTCGCTCATGAAGCTCTTCATCGAGCGTGCGGTAAAGCACCCGCATATCCTTATCCTCATAGCGGTTTAGTGTTCGCTCCACCAATGCCTCGTAATTGTTTAGCCTGATATCCAATACATAGAAGCTCTTTTTCTTTGAGAGCTGGTAGTTTAATTCTCTACGGTACATATCCGTACCCATACGCGCCGTGCCCTCTTCGAAGCTGTTGCTGTAGAACATGCCATACACTACGGCAAAAAACAGATTCGCAAAAACAGCAAACATATTCAATCCCGGCACAAGCAGCGGCGGAATGTGCACGATCAGAGAGGCAAGCAGCAGCAATAGCCATTCATGGTATATGCGTGTCGGCAGCATCTGATGATAACGCGGCAAAAGCAGCAGGGAGAAAACGATCAAAAGCAAGCGCAGTGCATAGAATACGATATCCATGACACCCAGCTGCACCCGGCCATAACGCACCTCATACACAAAACCGGTCTGGAAGGTCGTCAGCACCAGCACCAGCACGATAAACTCACAGAAGAAAAAAATCGTCCGAAAGCGCTGCGAATGATCACAGATCCAGGGAAACTGCAGCAAGGCATGCATCACCATAAAGATCAAAACACTCACCGCACTCAGGTAATATCCCACAAAGATCAGATAGGTCAGTGGCTGTGTGGTACTCACTCCATGATAGAGAATCCTCATCCGGAAAATATCAAAAACCTGTGCAACTATCAGCAGACAAAGGCCAGCCCACAGCAGACGGAAACGTGTCGTACTGCTGTTGTGGTTGATGCTCATGAGAATCATCAGCAATATGCTCACAAGCATTGTCACCCCAAGCATTCCATAATTAAATATCGTGATCATCGTCATAGGCACTCACCCCCTCGACCTCTACATTATTATTAAAGTCTAGTATACCCTAAAATTCACACCCCCACAAGCCGAAAAAACAGACAAACATTTATTGACAGCAATCAAATCCATCCGTTATGATAGTTACGAATTAATTTTGTAGCTGTCTGGCACTCTCACAGTTACTTGATTTCACAAACACCGAGGAGTTTTTACTCATGTATCTATACTATTGGTTTATCCTGTTGGCCGCAGCAGCACTGATCATCAGTGCAGGTCTGCTGCATGGCATGAAAAGAAAAAAAAGCCTTCATCTGACACCGATCGTCTGCGTGAATGTCTGCAGCTATCTTATCGCCGCCGTACTTACCGCTCTGACGATGATCCACGGTACGAGTATACAGCAGCGTACACTGATCGATACACTGCCTATTGATCCTGCCACCTTTTCATACAGCGTCACTGAGCAGCCGTACTACAGCTTCACCTGTGAAAATGGTGTCTCCTTTTCCTTTGACCAGTCACAGCTGCTTGATGATTCCATCGATGCCACCGCAGCAGTTCCGGATACGGTGGAGATATATTCGTGCGAGGTGCTGCGCGGATATGACTTTTGCATGCTTAGTCAGGGAACAAAAAACTATTATTGCTTTAAAAAGAATTTATATGAAGCGCAATAAAAAACCCCCGAACCCGCTTCTAATAAGCGTTCCCGAGGATTCTTCTGAGAGCGATAGACGGGGCTCGAACCCGCGGTCTCGACCTTGGCAAGGTCGCGCGTTACCAACTACGCCACTATCGCAAACTTGAACTTTTGAGTTGTTTTTGTGTGCCGTTCCTTAGCACAAGAAATAATATATCTCATCACAAATCAAAAGTCAAGCATCTTTTTATATTTTTTTTATACTTTTTTTATTTATGTTTTCTATTTACTTTTCTTCATCATTTTCACAAACCATTTTCCAGCATCGGAAAGGTCTGCATTTTTCCAGCCACTCGTTTTACTGCAGCCGGATTTTATGAGTGAGCTCGTCTCCGCCTTATTTGAAATATCCCAGATGCAGCTGCTGATCTTGTACTCATCCATCAGCTTCATCCATTTATTGGCCTCTGTTTTATTAATGGAGCCATTTCCGGATGCATCACAGATGCCATACTCGCTCACAAATACCGGCAAGCCTGCCTCCTTTGCCTGCTTTAGGCGGTCCCGCAGCCAATCACGATGTGTATCCGCATAAAAATGCAGGGTATACATGAGATTATCATAGCCCTTGATCGGAGAGGCTGCTGCCTGATCGATATCCTGGCTCCACGTAGGTGTTCCAACTAAAATGATACCATCTGCATCATATTTACGAATTGTCCTTATCACCGGCTTTGCATAGGATTTTATCTGTGACCAGGTCGTGCCGGAGTTTGGCTCATTACATATCTCATAGATCACATTCTCTTTATTTGCATAGCGCTTTGCCATGAGCTTAAAAAACTTTTTAGACTGTGCCTGATAAGTCTTTGGATTGCCGTCACTTAAAATATGCCAATCTATGATCACATACATGCCAAGCTCTTCAGCCGCATCCACCGTATCAAAAATCTTTTGGCGAAGCTTCTTTTGATTGGCAGCATCCGAGGTACAATAGCCATTATACTCTGCCGTATACATCGCCAGACGCACAACCTCTACTCCCCAGCTATCACGCATATATTTAAGAGAAGCTTTGTTGATAAATTCCGGATACCAGGAGAGGCCATGAGAGCTGACACCCTTCAGCTGCACCGCTGCTCCCTTCTCATTTACGAGCTGACCGCCCTTTACCGAAAGCTGTCCATAACGCTCCAGCGGTGTCTGCGAAGAAGCAAAGGTCTCCTGCGGCAGTATAAACGAGCCAAGAGACAAAGCCAGCATCATACAAATACATAGCATACTGCGAAGCAATCGTTTTCCCATTTTTTTTGTTTTCATATGTTCATCCTCCTTAACGAATCTGACCGTTTCCATGTATTACATATTTGTAGCTGCACAGCTCATCGAGTCCCATCGGTCCTCTGGCATGCAGCTTTTGCGTCGAAATACCCATCTCACAGCCTAGTCCGAATTCTCCGCCATCGGTAAAGCGCGTCGATGCATTGACATAGACTGCTGCGGAATCTACTTCCCTTACAAAGCGATCAGCATTTTTGGGTTCCTGCGTCAAAATCGCCTCGCTGTGTCCTGTCGAATGCAATGCGATATGTTCAATGGCCTCTCCTACATCTGCCACGACACGAACCGCTAAAATATAATCTAAAAATTCCGTATCAAAATCCTCTGCTCCGGCAGGTGTTCCTGAGATCAGTGCTGCGGCAGACGCATCGAGTCTTAGCTGCACCGGGCATTTTCCGGCTGCACTTCTCTCATCTACGAGTCTTTTTTTCAAGGCAGACAGAAACTCTCCTGCCACCTTATCTGATACGAGCACAACCTCGCAGGCATTGCACACACTAGGCCGGCTCGTCTTTGCATTTTCAATAATGTCTAACGCCTGCTCTAGATCTGCCGAGGCATCCACATAAATATGACAGATACCGGTTCCGGTCTGGATGCACGGCACCTTTGCACGCTCCACGCATGCACGGATCAAGCCGGCACCACCGCGTGGAATGAGCAGATCTACATAGCCGACTGCCTCCATCAGCGCATTTGCACTCTCATGCGTCGTATCCTCGATGAGATTTATGGCCTCCATCGGCAGCCTTTTCGCTGCCAGACCCTGCTTGCAGGCATGAACGATCGCTGCGCTCGAACGCCACGCTTCCTTTCCGCAGCGCAGTATACAGGCATTTCCGCTCTTGATGGACAGTGCCGCCGCATCACTCGTCACATTCGGACGACTCTCGTATATGATCGCCACCACGCCCAGCGGACAGCCGACGCGATCGATCTGCAGTCCATTTGGGCAGGTATGGGAATAACGAAGCTTTCCAACAGGATCAGGAAGTGCCGCCACCTCCTCGATACCTGCTGCCATCGCCTCAATGCGCGACTCATCCAGGCGAAGCCTATCTAGCATCACCTCTGAGATCTGTCCCTTTGCAGCCAAAAGATCTGCCTCATTTGCTATCAGGATCGCTTCACTTTCCCTGCGAAGATAGTCTGCCATCGCACGTAGGGCTGCGTTTTTTTGATCGGTATCTGCACAGGATAGCTGCTTTTTCGCGCTCCTTGCAGCCTCTAATATCTGCTGTGTTGTCATAGCCTTCCCTCCCCGATAAATCTGGTGCCGACTGCCTTTCCATCTGTGATATCGTATAAAGCCTCCGGATAGCTGCCGTTTGTGATGACCATATCAAAGCCGGCATGCATCGCAATATGTGCTGCATGAAGCTTTGTCGCCATGCCGCCCGTACCAAGAGAGCTTCCGCTGCCTCCGGCTAGTGCCTCGATCTCCGGTGTGATCGTCTCCACTCTTGAAATAAAGCGTGCACTCTTATTTTTATGCGGATCATCGGTATAGAGTCCATCGATATCCGATAATAGCACCAGCAGATCTGATTTGATGCAGCGTGCCACGATCGCTGCCAGGGTGTCATTGTCACCTACCGAAAACTCATCGGTTGCAATCGTGTCATTTTCATTGATGACCGGGATGACATCTAAATCCAACAGGCGAAACAGCGTATTTTCAAGATTCATCCTACGCTCCTCGTGATCAAAATCTGCCTGTGTCAGCAAAATCTGCGCCGCAACATGGTTGTATTCCGCAAACATCCGATCATATGTATACATCAGCTCGCACTGGCCGACTGCTGCAGCGGCCTGCTTTGTCGCCGTATCACTCGGTCGCTCTCTCAGCTGCAGCTTTCCCACACCCATGGCGATCGCCCCGGATGATACAAATACGATCTCATGACCGGCATTTTTTAAGTCGCTGAGCACCTTTACCAGGCGTTCCACTCGGCGTATATTTAGCCGTCCCGTAGGATAAGCCAGGGTAGAGGTACCTACCTTTACCGTAATTCTCATTGTTTCATTCCCTCCATAACTTCTATCTGGTTAAGGCTCGCCCGTACTTCACCGATGAGATAGAGCGATCCAAACACAACACACACTTCCTCTTCACCACACTCAGCCAGCTTCAAAAGAAAGCTTTGCATATCACTACAGCTCTCTGCTTGCATATGCCTATCACGGATATATGCACATAATGCATCAGAAGACAGTGCCCTATCACTATGCACTGAAAGCGTATAGATGCGCTTGGCAAGTGGCAGCACTGTTGATAGCATCATATCATAATCCTTTTCTGCCATCACGCCCATAAAAAAGATAAATTTTTTGTTCGGCCACATATCCAGCAGGCTCTCTCTAAGCGCACGCACACCATCTGCATTGTGTGCCCCGTCTAAAAGCACCATCGGTTTTTTGCTCAAAAGCTCCATGCGCCCCGGCCATCTGGCCAGTCTTATGCCTTCTTTAATCGACTGAGCGTTGATCTGCGAAAACGTCTCGGATAAAAGCTTTGCGGCCTCGATGGCGGCAGCTGCATTCCTGCGCTGATACGTACCATAAAGCCCAATCGTATAAGCTTCCCCCTCATAAAAGCCATCTGCATCCACAGAGGTGCTGATATGCATCGGCACCTTTTGTGCCCTGCAGCGCTCCTGCAGTACGCCTAGTGCCTCAAGGCTTTGCTCCATCACGACCGCTTGTGTTTTCGTTTTTAGAATGCCCGCCTTTTCCGATGCAATACAGGCAATCGTATCTCCCAAATACTGTGTGTGCTCCAGTCCAATCTCTGTAATAACGGATACGAGCGGTGCCTTGATGATATTTGTCGCATCAAGCCTGCCTCCAAGACCGGTTTCTAACACAACGACATCTACCTGCTCTCCGGCAAAATATAGCATAGCAATCGCAAAGCAATAATCAAACATGGACAAAGCGATTCCCTTTTCTGCCAGCAGTCGTTTTCCGGCATGCCAGACTTTTTTTCCAAGGCAAAGAACATCCTCTGCAGCAATCTCCTTTTGACCGATTCTAATACGCTCCGTAAAGCGCTCCAGATGCGGAGATGTAAAGCAGCCCACGCGTAGTCCGGCACACGTCCCGATCTCCGTCAAAAAGGCTGCCACCGAACCCTTGCCATTTGTCCCTGCAATATGCACAAAGGAAAGCTCATCCTGCGGATTATCAAGAAGTGCCATAATCTCCCTGGCACTTTCGACGCCGGGCTTTTTTCCAAATCTTCTGCTGTTACATATCATATTGACCATTTTT
This sequence comes from Lachnospiraceae bacterium, assembly GCA_963594555.1. Lineage (GTDB taxonomy): Bacteria > Bacillota > Clostridia > Lachnospirales > Lachnospiraceae > W0P33-017. The sequence goes on from CAVBEI010000002.1 coordinate 93,930, forward strand.
TCATAGTCATAGGAATCCACCGCGGCATAACAACGATATTGTGTCTGTACATAATCCATCCTAATATCCGTTGGTTCGCACAATTCGTCAAGGGTGGCATTCAGCTGCAGATCAAAGGCTACTCCGATGCGCAGCATATTCGCATGCTCTGCCAAATACCTATCGTAATAGCCACCGCCATAGCCTATGCGTGCGCCTGCGGCAGAAAAAGCCACACCGGGGACTAACAGCACTGCATCCGGCCAGTCTATCGGCTCTTTTTTCTCATCCACAGGCTCCCTCACACCAAAAGATCCTTCGGTAAGCTCAGATAGCTCCTTTACTTCGTAAAACTCCATCTGACCTTTTTTCAAGCGATCTACCCGCGGAAAAGCAAGCTGTTTATCACCGGTTGAAAGCAGCCGTTTTATAAGCGGCCAGATATCTACCTCATTTTTAATCGGTGCATAGCAGCAGATTTTCTTGGCCGCACGAAGCAGCGGGTTAAAAAGCAGCTGCTTGCAAATCATATGTGAGAATGCCTCGCAAGCATCCTCTGTGATCGCGTCACGCGCCTCCTTCATCTGCCTGCGAAGCAGCTGTTTTTCTGATGACATACTCAATTTTTCGCCTCCCTTAACCGGCTGCGCAAAATACGCCACACAACCGTGCTTTTATCCACCAAGAGGCTCAAATAACGAAGCAGCGGTTCGGTCAACAGAGCAAATAGGATCAGAAGCATCGCGCACTGCTTTGAGATGCTGCTGATGGCAAACAGATGACTGATCTCTACCACGCAAAACAGCCAGCCTGCGATCACACCAATTAGCATGCACCAATGCAGGCGGTTCATCGGAGAAGCGATTTTGTATAAAATCATAAAGCCAACGATTGCAACTATGATCGTACAGGCAGTCGAGACATCCGCCTCGTTTACCGAAAATTCCTGACAGAAAAGTACCATGGCACTGACTACCAGAAAATCCGTCAGACCTGCAGGCAGTGCCCGCTTTATCACCTTTGTCAAAAATTTACCCTGAATGCGATCCTTATTTGGCTCTAACGACATGATAAATCCCGGAATACCTATCGTAAACATACTGATCAGGGAAATCTGTGCCGGCTCAAGCGGATATTCGAGCACCATGCATACTGAAAAGATCGACAGCAGCATGGAAAAAATGTTTTTCACAAGAAACAGCGAGGCGGCACGTTCTATGTTGTTGACTACACGGCGCCCCTCTGCCACGACAGACGGCATTTTCGAGAAATCAGAATCCATCAGCACAAGCTGTGCTACCTGTGAAGCCGCCTCGGAGCCTGATGCCATCGCGATACTGCAGTCTGCGTCCTTTAGCGCCAACACATCATTTACACCGTCTCCGGTCATTGCTACCGTCTCACCGGCCGCCTTCATCGCACGCACTAATGCCCTCTTTTGATCCGGTGTCACACGTCCGAATACTACATATTTTGTCGCAGCAGCCGATAGCTTATCCGGTGTATCTAACGTGGCTGCATCCACATATTTTTCTGCATGCGCGATGCCTGCCTCTGTGGCTACCTTAGATACCGTAACCGGATTATCTCCTGATATCACACGAATCTGTACACCCTGCTTCTCAAAATATGCAAAGGTCTCTCTTGCCCCCTCACGAATCGGGTTAGCCAGCATCACAAAGGAAAGCGCCGTCGCCTTGCCCTGCAGTGCGCCTCCATCTAAAACTCCGTCATAGGCCGCAAATACGAGTACGCGGCTGCCGGACTTTGCATGATCACTGATGCGCTGCTCTAGCTTTGCATACTCCTCTCGCAGTACAAACTCCGGTGCGCCAAGCACAAAGGTATGTCCATCAAGCACAGCTCCGCAATATTTGGTCTTTGAGGAGAAGCCCTGCAAGGCCTGCACCGCAATACCATCCGGCTTTGCCGTACAATATTCCTTCAACGCCTCCATCGTGATATTATCGGTCGCCTGTGCATGTACTAGTGCCGAGAGCCACTCCTGCGGTGCATGCCCCTCAAAGCTCTCTAACAACGACTCCACTCGCTCCACGCACATGCGAGGCTCTGTGATCGTTCCGGTCTTGTCTACGCACAGCACATTGACACGCGCCAGCGTCTCGATGCATTTCATGTTGTGGATCAGCACCTTGCGCGTAGCAAGGCGTGCTGCGCTGACTGCCATCGCCACAGTCGCCATCAGATATAAGCCCTCCGGGATCATACCAAGCACCGATGCGACCATACTGGTCACACTATCCTTTAGCGTGTTTCCGCTGATCACATACTGCTGGATAAAAAGCGTTAATCCGATCGGGATGATGAGCACGCCGACCACCTTTACGAGCCGATCCAGCGCACGGATCATCTCGGAGAGCTCTCCCTCCTTTGTCTTTGTCGCCTGCAGCGTCAGCTTGGAAATATAGGAATCAGCACCGACATGCTCTAGTCTGGCGATACAGCTGCCGGATACGATAAAGCTGCCGGAGAGTAGCTCATCTCCTACATGCTTTACAACCTCATCTGCCTCTCCTGTCAGAAGTGCCTCGTTTACCGACACGCTGCCGCGCAGCAGCGTGGCATCCGCCGGAATCTGTGCTCCGGCTTCTAAGCGCACACAATCATCGAGCACTAATTCTTCACTATCAAGCTGTATTTTCTCTCCCGAACGAATCACGCATACCTTCGCCCGTCCGATAAGAGAGAGCTCGTCTAGCACCTTTTTTGCACGAAGCTCCTGAACGATACCGATGACTGCATTCGAGGTGATCACTATCATAAAGGTCAGATCACGAAAGGAGCCTACGACCATCAGTAAAATGGCAAGCACGATAAAAATCGCATTAAAATAGGTAAATACATTCTCCTTTATGATATCCCCTGTCGTCTTTGTCGCAGATGCGACACTTTTATTGGTCAGACCCTGTGCCTGCCGAAGCCGCAGCTGCTGTTCATTTAATCCGGCTGTCGGCTGCGGTTCAAAGCGTTCTACCTGCATCCTGTTTTCTCCCAAAAATCTGTGATTTGATATTTCTTACCATTATAGATTTCATATAAAAAAAAAGCAAGGTAAGGCGCCTTGCTTTTTCGTGTATATCTACTATACCGCGAGTATTACACCACCGTCATTGGCATACATGGAGCTGACGCCTGCGGTGTTTACGATGATGATCTTTTTAAAGCATGCCAGCTGCTCGATGCGCTCCTTTACACGCCCTGCCCGCTCCGGGCAGTTACAATGAGCGATGGCTAATACCTTTTCCTCGCAATTTTTCGTAACAGAGAGCATCTTAGAAACCATCGTCTCTAATGCTTTGTTCATGCCGCGTGCCTGTCCGAGCTGCTGAATCGAGCCAAGCTTGGTCGAGCCCATGACAGGCTTGATGTTTAGTGCTGTCGCAAGCATCGCCTTCAGATTGCTCAGTCTGCCGTTTTTACGCAATGTCTCTAAGGTCTCCAGCACAAAAAAGGTGTTCATTCCATCGATATAGCGCTCAACGCCCTCCACGACCTGCTCAAAGCTGCAGCCGGCTTCCTCGTATTCCTGGATCTTCATACCAATGAGTGTCTCTCCTATGGAGGCAGAACGCGAATCAAACACATGAATCTTCATGTTCTGCGTCGCCTCACCCTCCTCTAGCTTCTCCTCATATAGCCCCTTTGCAAGCATCGCGCTGTTATATGAGCCGGAGAGCTGCGAGGACAAGGTGATCATATACAAATGCTCTGTCTCCTCTCCAAAAGCATCCAGAAATCGCGCCGGTGTCGGGCAGGAGGACTTCGGGCAGTTCTCACTCTCCTTCACCTTCCGCAAAAACTCCTGCTGATCAAAGGTCTCATCATCGATAATATGATAATCATCCACGTCCAGTGACAACGGCACATTTTCAAAATGTCCATCCTTTTTCAAACAATCCGTCAGTTCTCCACAGCTGTCAATCACGATCTTATAACGCATAGCCTGCCTCCGTCTTATCTCGATATCAAAAAATATGTATTGCACTTTTCAAAAACGCATGATGTAGTTTTCATTACTACATAAAGATAGCACATCTATTCTCATTTGAAAAGTGTTTTTTAAAAATTTAATATATTTTTAACACTTATATGCTAAAATGGAGTAAATGCGAAATGAGGTGCATGGCATGAAGGCTTTTTACTTGAAAAATCAAAAGGAATTTATGAACCGACTGCTTCGAAGCGATCTGTTTGATCATTTTCTGTGTGCAGAGGCTACCATAGACGGTGCCGTCTCCTACCAAATTGACGGACATATAAACCGAGATTTTTTTGATGAAGATGAAGCAGAGGCGCTCTTTGCGGATGGCAGCATGTACATGCCCTATTCCTATCTGCGCCCGATTCTCCTTACGATGATTCGCGGAACGCATACACCACTTTTCCTAAAGCTCGTGCTGATGCTCTCACCTAAAAATGCCGCAAATACCATCCGCTGCTCCGGTACAAGTCTCACAACAGATGATATAAACGGCATCTTTTTCAATCTCACCTATCGAAATGGACAGACGATACTCACCACCGGTGTATCCTATCGCACCTTTACGATGGATCGCTCCTTTGATCTGTCCTGGGATACCTTCGCCGCACGCTTTCTTGCGAGTCACGATCTAGACTTTGACATACGCTGAAGCAGCCACAGCAGCCCACCGAAAAATACGCAACCATCCGAGAGATTAAATACGATTTTTTTAAGGCCCCGCGGCAGGCTGTCCAGCTCAAAGGACACATAATCCGTCACAAAGCCTTGTTTTATGCGATCAAGGAGATTAGACAAGCCGCCGCCTATCACCAAAATCAGTCCAACACGCTCTACGCGTCGTTTTTTATCATGAAAAGTAAACAGCTCCTTTGCAGTCATCCCCAAAAATGCGCCCTGTAATGCTAACAGCAGGCTCTTTCTTTTCCGTAGTGCGCCTAGTGCCGCTCCCTCATTGTGAAGCAGCTGCAGCACTACCTTTCCTCCAAATAAGCTCTTTTTCTTTGCATCCTTCAGCTTTTTTTCTGCCAGCTTTTTTAAGATCCCGTCAAGTCCTGTGATCGAAACTATCGATAAAGCTGTCCGTAATATGTGCTTGTCCATACGCTGCCTCCTATTATGATTCTGAGAGCAAGGGCTGTGGCACACTGCGCATGATAATACGAGGCGCCCCATGGTTTTCTATATAGTCCTTCGTGATGATAACGCGTCCGATGTTCTCATCCTTCGGGATCTCATACATGATATCCAGCATAAATTCCTCGATAATAGCACGCAGTGCACGCGCACCGACGTCCTTTTCCTTAGCGCGCTTTGCAATTGCATAAAGAGCCTCCTCTTCAAACTCCAGGTCTACCTCATCATACGATAACAGCTTCTGATACTGCCTTATGATCGCATTACGCGGCTGAGTCAAAATCTGCACCAGCATCTTCTCGTCTAATGCATCCAGCGAAAATAAAATCGGCAGACGACCGATAAATTCAGGAATCATGCCATATTTGCGGATGTCCTCTACGGTCACATATTTTAACAGATTCTCCTCGTTGTCATACTTATCCTTCAAATCAGCCTGAAAACCGATGGAGGAATTTTTATTCAGGCGCTCCTTTATAATATCCTCCAGCTCCGGAAAAGCACCGCCGCATATAAACAGGATATTTTTTGTGTTGATGAGTTCCATGGGGACCATGGCATTTTTGCTGGAGGCTCCCACCGGAACCTCGATCTCAGCACCCTCTAAGAGCTTGAGCATGCCCTGCTGGACGCTCTCTCCGCTCACATCCCGCTGATGAGCATTTTTCTTTTTGGCGATCTTGTCAATCTCATCAATAAATATGATGCCATGCTCCGCACGCTCCACATCATCGTCTGCTGCCGCTAAAAGCTTGCTCACCACGCTTTCGATATCATCACCGATATAGCCGGCCTCCGTCAGCGAGGTCGCATCCGTGATCGCAAGCGGCACATCCAAAAGTCTCGCCAGGGTCTTTACTAAATAGGTCTTGCCGCAGCCGGTCGGTCCTACCATTAGCATGTTAGACTTTTCGATCTCAATTCCATCCTCAGCATCTACTATATCCTCTGAAAAGATGCGCTTGTAATGATTATATACAGCTACTGACATGACCTTTTTTGCATACTCCTGTCCGACAACATAGGCATCGAGCTGCTCCTTGATCTTATGCGGAGCCGGAATAGAATGAATATCAAGCACCGGCTCTGCCTGCTTTTCTTTTTTCTGTTTTTTCTTTTTTGGACGATGCATACCGGGTATCATGCCGGCCAGATCCGAGAGATTGATCATGCCTATGCTGGCAGGGCCCTTGTTTACGGAGCTATCCTGCGGCTTTATTTTCTCATCCGGATCACTCTCCTTAGTCGTCTGCACAGACTCCATCGAAGGGAAAAACATCTGGTTCATCGAATTAAACGTATTTTGCATGCACGAATTGCAAATAGCAAGATCACCCGGAATACGGATAAGCGGTCCACACTCCGACTCTGCCCTGCCGCAGATCGCACAATTTGTCTCGTCCTTTACTTCCTTAAATTCATTCTCGTCATATGCTGCCATCGAATTTTTCCTCCAAAAAATGTCCGATCTCTACCCATGCACGTTTGCACTCCGGCAGCGAAAGCGGTGCCATCTGAAATACGTGAAACATGCCGTCGTAGATGCTTAGGCGAACCGAAACACCTGCCTCCTTTGCCTTTTTCGCTAAAAGAACCGAATCCGACAGCAGCATCTCTACTGAGCCGACCTGGATTAGCATCGGCGGGAAACCCTCATAATCACCAAACAGCGGTGATAACAGCGGATTCGTAAGCGGCTCATCTGCCGCATACTCTCTATTATTGATCATTGAATCATCCGTGCCGCCAAATAGCGGATCCTTATCGAAATTCTCCTGATAGGAAGGACCACTCGCGGTCATATCTGTCCATGGAGACATCGCAATGATAGCACCCGGTAATTCACGGCCAAGCTCCTTTAGCTTCAGGCAAAGGGATAATGCCAGTCCGCCTCCTGCAGAATCGCCGGCTACGATGATCTGCCCCGGTGCGAAGCCTTGATCTATCAGCCAGTCATAGCCGTCTAGGGCATCCATGAGTGCTGCCGGAAATACATGCTCCGGTGCTATCCTGTAATCGACAGATAGTACACTGTAGCGGTGGCTCACTTCATTATATAATCCGGCAAACGAACGATAGGCATGGCGCATGCCGCCGATATAGCCACCACCATGCAGCTGCAGGATCACCCGCTCTCTATTAGGCTCTTTGAATTCTAGCAGCTCTGCCTGACAGTTTTTTAGCTCAATGATGGTATTGGTAAAACATTCCGGACAGCGCCAATGGCTCGCCGGCTCTACGATTTTTTTTCGGATCTCTCCGTTTTTAAATTTTTGTCCGATCAGGTTCTCCTTTGTCAGCGTCGCTATCACGCGGCACATCAGCTCGCCCTGTCGGCTCACCTTATTTTCTGTCATAATCACCTATTTAATATGAAATCTTCGTTTTAATTCCGTCGTGGAACGTCTGCCTCCGATGATAAGTGTACCAAGAAACATACATACCGCCACCGCGAGTGCAATGTCACTTAGTATCATTTCCTTGATCACGCCCGCCTCACCTAAAAGCACCGGTATCAGGCTAAACGCAACCATCGCGATCTCAAAGCTTAGATAGCTTTGCCAGTTTTTTCGATTAAATATAATAAGGAAAAGCACCGTCAGATCAACCGCCAAAAGTGCTATCGGAAAGGCGTAGCTTAATGACCAGCCATTGTTTCCAAGCACATGATCGATCACAAATAAAAGCAGGATCGCGCCTGCCACCCCAACGATGATCTTCATACGATACCCGGCCTTGCTCGATTCTACAGTATAAACAAGCGTCAAATAGATATACGCTAATATAACGCCTGTGATCACACTCCAGTATAAGCCATCAAAATAGATATAATTTAAGGTGACTAAAATCCCCTCTGCGACAATTGCCACAAATAAATAGATACGGATCAAAAGCCTAAGCACATGTGTTTTTGCCCATACATCGGGATATTTATTTTCTACCGGCTCACCCTGCTCTAGCACGCAGCTGCACAGCGGACAAATCTGCGTATCATCCGAGACAAAAACCTGGCATTGTCTGCATTTACTCATTGATATACCCCATTGCTTTCTATCACAACCTCTAGCCCGTCTGCTGCCAGCTGCCTGAAAAAGGTTCGCTGGATATGTGTCTGTGCAAGCACAGAGCTAAAGGTCACCGCCAAGGTATCGCTATAGGAGCAAACCGTCGCCTTTAACAGCTGCCCCTTGCTCATGGCTAAAAACGCATGAAACATCTTTACATATGGCTCATAAACAGGCTCCAGCTGAATGTTGCCGATATTAGTCATCGTCGTCGTATTGGCCAGTGCCGACTTGCGATAAACGATGCGGATCGCCAGATTTTTCAAAAAAAGCGGTGTCGCGCTGGCAAAAATATTCTGCTGATTTGATACATTATAAGAAAAAAGCTCCTCTAAATGCTCCTTATTGATCTGCGCACGAAGGCTTTTCTTTATCCTATCAAGCACCTCCTCGAAGGTGAGATCCTCCTTATCAGGAAGCAGCTCTGCAGAAACCATGGCAAAGAAATTCTTTGTCGTCACCGAATCAAAAAAGGGACGCAGATTCACAGGAACCGCTGCGCGAATCGCTCGCTCGCTTGTCGTGCCGCGCAAGCCTTCCTTATATATACTCCAGACATAGGTGGCCACGAGGTATTCGTTTATACTCATACCATATCTGTGACACACCTCTTTTAGCTCAGGAAGCTTCACATAGCCATGGATCACACCAAACTCCTCACGGCCAAGCCGCTCACCTGTGATAGCATATGCTTTTTTCGACTGATAGCCCTTCTTTGCACTCTTTCTGTAATTTTGCAAAAAGCTGTCTTCCCTATTCAAGGACGTCGCAGCGCTTAGCGTATCCGGACAGCTCTCAGATAATCTAGGATGTGCCAGTCTCAGATACTGATAGGTCAGCTCCTTTAAAAAGTTTATGCCGCCCATGCCGTCTGTCAGTACATGAAACACCTCCAGATTGATCCTGCATTTGTAGTAGCTGACGCGGAACAGATAGCCTCTGTTGCGGTTTGGCTGAATGTAGCGACAGGGATATGTAGACTCCTGACGCACAGTCGGTGCTTTTTTCCCGTTTTCCTCAAAATAATACCAAAAAAATCCGGTGCGAAGCCGCACATTGAATAGATCAAATTTCGGCAGCACCAGATTTAGTGCCTCCTGCAGCAGCGTCTCATCGATCTCCTCTGTCAGCTCTACGGCTATCCGGTAGGTATTTGTCATGCTCTCTCCCGCGATCACAGGAAAAAGATGTGCCGTGTTATCCAGCTTGTCCCAACGCGGGCTGCTGTGACTGCGTCTGCGGCTCATGGCAGCTATATTTGTGTGTGTTTGTGTATTTCTATTATTTTTGCTCATATGAATTTCATTCTATCACAGGAAACGGTAGAATGCAATCAGAGGAAACGCCTACTGCCTTTATAAAGCGCATAAACGCCGCACGCCCCTTAGGAGTGCATTTATACACACCGGCATCCTCTAGCACCTCGGCAAAGACGGCTCCGACCTCTGCGCGGATGATTTCTGATATATTATCCTCGGTGATCGCATGGTATTTTGGTAAAAATTCCTCTACCCAGTCAGCATGCTTTGCCAGTCTCTCATCACCTCGCAGATCCTCACCTGTTAAAATCGCCTTTTCTAAGGCCTGCAGCTCGTCCTTTAAACGAGCAGGAAGCACCGCAAGTCCCATCACCTCAATCAAACCGATGTTTTCCTTTTTAATGTGGTGCAGCCTTGCATGGGGATGATACACACCCAGAGGATGCTCACTGGTCGTGATATTATTGCGCAACACAAGATCCAGCTCAAAGCGTCCATCTCTCATTCGAGCAATCGGTGTGATCGTATTATGAGGCTCTCCCTCTGTCTTTGCATAAATAAATGCGTCTGCATCGCTGTAGCCTCGCCATGTCTCAAGGATCTTATCTGCCAGGTCAATCAGCCTATTTTTATCCGTACCGTTTAGTCTGATCACAGACATCGGCCATTTTACGATGCCTGCCTCTATGTCGTCATAATCCAAAAAGGTGACTTTTTGCTCTATCTGCGCCCGTGCCATGGCAAATTCATAATGTCCGCCCTGAAAATGATCGTGGCTTAGGATCGATCCTCCCACGATCGGCAGGTCTGCATTGCTTCCTACAAAATAATGCGGAAACTGCTCCACGAAATCCAGAAGCTTTGCAAAGGTGGCTCGCTCGATCTTCATAGGAATGTGCTGTCTGTTAAATACGATGCAGTGCTCCTTGTAATATACATAGGGCGAATATTGCAGACACCAGTCGCTTTCATTTATAGAAAGCGGAATCACTCGGTGATTAGCACGCGCCGGATGATTCACGCGCCCGGCGAAGCCTTCATTCTCCGGACATAGCAGGCACTTCGGATAGCCGCTCTGCTTTGCCAGCTTGGCAGCTGCGATGGCCTTTGGATCCTTCTCCGGCTTGGATAGATTGATCGTGATGTCTAATGCACCGTACTGTGTATCCGCACTCCACTTCAGATCCTTTTTGATGCGATAGCGACGGATGTAGTTGCTGTCACAGCTTAATTTATAAAAATAATCTGTCGCCGCCTGCGGGGATTTTTTCTCATAAAGCTCTTTAAATGTGCCGATCACTTCGCTTGGACGCGGCATCAGCACATTCATAAGCTCCGTATCAAACAAATCACGGAAAACGATGCCTTCTTCTGTCAGTATCGATTTTTCATATGCATAATCACACATGTCGCCCAGCAGCCCCCCTAGCACTTCCTCTGCCTGCTTTTGTGTCATCGGTGTGCGCTTCTTCCAATTCGCAAGCTCCAATTCATCGATCTCATCCAGCTCAAAAAATTTCATCAGTCGATTGATCGTATAGGTCGTATCGAGCGGATCGATCAACCCGGTTGCAAGTGCATAATCGGTTAACTGTAATATATTTTTTTTGATATTCTGTTCACTCATCTTTTTTACACCTCTTTTTCTTAAGCCAGACGCATCGGTCCATCACCGATCTCTACGACATAAAAGTCTGCCGCATAACCGATTTTTTCTAAATATTTAGCACCTACCCGTTCGATAAAGCTATCTACTGCAGCATTTTTTACGATGCTTACCGTACAGCCGCCAAAGCCTGCGCCGGTCATACGCGAACCGATCACACCCTCCACCTGCCAGGCTGCTTCTACTAATGTATCCAGCTCAATGCCTGTCACCTCATAATCATCTCGCAGAGAAATATGTGACTCATTCATGAGACGGCCAAACTCGCTAAGGTTACCCTCCTGCAATGCTTCTACAGCCCGCATCGTTCGCCGGTTTTCATATACAGCATGCCTTGCTCTCTTTCTTCGATCCTCATCTGCGATCGCACCCTTATATTGTTCAAACTCCTCTTCACTAAGCTCACCAAGACTTCTGATACCTGCATAACGCTGCAGCTCCTTTAGTGCACGCTCGCACTCAGCCCTTCGCTCGTTGTATTTTGAATCCCCCAGCCCTCTTTTTTTATTCGAGCAGGCAATCACAATCTTAGCATCCTGCAGCACAATCGGTGCATAGGTATACTCTAGTGTCGCGGTATCCAAAAAGATGGCATGATCCTTTTTGCCCATAGCGATGGCGAATTGATCCATGATTCCGCAATTTACTCCGTTATAATTATTTTCTGCATACTGACCGATCAGCGCGAGATCACGGTTGCATGCCTCACAGCCATACAAATCCTTTAATATATATCCGGTCAAAACCTCTACGGATGCAGAGGAGCTAAGACCGGAGCCGTTTGGAATGTTGCCAAACAGCAGCAGATCCATGCCTTCATCGATCACAATTCCTCGCTCGCCAAACGCCCAGATCACACCCTTCGGATAATTCGTCCAATCCGCTGCCGGATATGGCTTTAAATCATCCAGGCTTGAGTGGATCACACCAAGATCCTCGAAATTCATCGAATAAAACCGAAGCTCTCGGTCCGTTCTTTTGCGCACCACCCCATAAGTACCGATAGAAAGTGCACACGGAAATACATGCCCTCCGTTATAATCCGTATGCTCCCCGATCAGATTCACTCGTCCGGGCGCAAAATATGTACGTATCTCTCCCTCTTCCCCAAATAGCTCTATAAATTTATCCATCAATTTTTGCTGCATTTTTTACCTCCTGTCGCTATAACTAGCTATCTGCCACAGCTTTATTTAGTTTCATTATATCGACACAAATCGTCTTTGCAATCGCCTGCGCAAAAGCTGCAACATTTTCGCCAAAACTGACACCAAAAAAGGCAGGGTCATATGCCCTGCCTATTCCTTATTTTTTTAACCTGATACATACTACACTGCATGGAGGAAGCTCCACTCGCACACCGTCTGCGGTCTTTGTATATGCTTCAAATTTTTGTTCTTCAACGATCGAAGGTGACTCGAAGGTATTGTGTGCATTCATAGCACCCGCTACATAGAAGGCCTCCGTCACCTCATACTCGCCTCCTTTCGCAGTAAAGCAGATGTCCACGCTCTCGCCTGACTCTAATGAGTTATTCGTGAGTGTTACGGTGATCACACCATCAGCATCGACAGAAGCAGATTCGAATACCTTCGGCAGCTCGTTTTCTCGCGTTCCGACTATTGCGTTTCCTATCAGCTCACTTGTAAGTAAACTCGCTCCCTGATGATACCTATACATATGGAACACATGATAGGTCGGTGTCTTGATCATCTTTTCGCCGTCAGTGAGCATCACCGCCTGCAGCACGTTGACTAGCTGTGCGATACATGCCATCTTCACACGATCCGCATGCTTGTTAAAGATATTTAGATTCATACCTGCCACAAGCGCATCACGCATCGTATTCTGCTGATATAAAAATCCCGGATTCGTTCCCGGCTCCACGTCGGTCCAAATACCCCACTCATCGACGATCATACCAATCTTTTTGTCAGGATCGAACTCATCCATGATCGCACCGTGACGCTGCAATAGTTCTTCCATATAATAGCTGCGCCGTAAGGTTTGATAGAAAATCTCCTCGGTAAAGTCCGTTGCACTTCCCTTTATGCTCCAATCATCCTTTGTCTCCGGCAGTGTATAATAATGAAGAGATAGTCCATCCATAAATCCATGGAATTTTGACTCCGCATGATCAAAGCAGGTCTCTAATACTTCCCTGGTCCATGCATAATCATCTCCGTTCGCACCGCAGCAGATCTTGCCGATCGGCTCGTTATCCGCATAATCTCTCACATAGGTCTGGTATCTGCGATATTCATCTGCATAGTATTGCGGCCGCATATTGCCGCCACAGCCCCAGTTTTCATTGCCGATCCCAAAATAATCTACCTTCCAGGGCTTTTCGTGTCCGTTTTCTGTGCGAAGCTGCGCCATGGGTGATGTACCGTTAAAGGTCATGTACTCGACCCACTCACTCATCTCACGTACCGTGCCGCTGCCTACATTTCCATTGATATAGGTCTTGCAGCCTAACTGGCGGCACAGCTCAAAATACTCATGCGTTCCGAAGCTGTTGTCCTCCACGACACCGCCCCAGTGTGTATTGATCATCTTCTTTCGAGATGCCTTCGGTCCGATGCCGTCCATCCAATGATATTCATCCGCAAAGCATCCCCCCGGCCAGCGCAGTACCGGTATCTTCATCTCTTTTAATGCCTCGATGACATCTGTTCTCATTCCGTTTACATTCGGGATATCGGAATCCTCTCCGACATACAGCCCCTCATAAATGCACCGTCCCAGATGCTCAGAAAAATGTCCGTATATCTCCGGCTCGATGGTGCTTTTTTTACTTTCATTGTTAATTAACAGCTTTGACATGTTTTCCTCCTTTTATCCCTTAATGGCTCCTGCCCATTTTTTCCTTGGACAGCCGGAAGCTCTTCCAATCGCCCGAAGCTCCACATAGCAGCCACAGGCGTTGCACGTTCCGGCAGTTAATAGCTCGCAATGTCTGCAAATCGACAGGCGTCTTTCGTATTCATCTGCAGTCACACAATCCGCCGGCTTAATAGAAGCCCGGAATTTTTCTATCCTTTCTAATTCTGCCTGCCTCGTCTCATCCGAATGAACCATCTCTCGCAGCAGACATCCCCTACATATGCGTTGCTCCATCCAAGCCTCCGTTTCTTTATACTGCTTCAATATAACAGATTCCTCAGACAATACAACATATATCTTGCTTATTTTTACCTAAATACTACCCATTTTCCCTCTGATATTTCAGCGTTATTTTGCTTATTTTCCGCTTGTTTTAGAAAAAATCTTATGATAGTATACTGAAAGACAGCAAAAGAGACTACCGAATGATCCGAAAAGGAGACAAAACATGAACAAAAACAGCTTAAAAGCTCTCGTAAAGGAGCATAAGCTTCTTTTTTTGCAGGCCTACTGGCTGATCTATCTGCCCTGGTTTGCTTATTTAGAGCATACCGTGACGAGCCACTTTCATGTCATTCATATGGAGCTCGATGACAGAATTCCATTTTTATCAATCTTTGCGATTCCATATTTTTTGTGGTTCGCCTATATTGCATTTGCTTTTATATACACCTATTTCAATGACAGGCAGGAATATCTGCGCAGCTGCATTTATCTGTTTACCGGTATGACGATTTTTCTATTTATATCAACTGTCTATCCGAACGGACATTACATGCGCTATGGTGTCAGCTTAGGAAGCGGCGTGTTAGACTCATTGGTTCGCTGGCTATGGCAGACCGATACTGCGACGAACCTGTTTCCCAGCATTCACGTATTCAATTCCATCGGTGCTCACATCGCGCTGACGCGTTGCGAGAGCCTGCGGGACAATCGTGTAGCGAAAAACAGCTCCTTTGTACTGATGTGCAGCATCATTTTAGCGACCGTATTTATCAAGCAGCATTCCGTATTTGATGTGATAACTGCATTGTTTATGGCGCTTGTGCTCTATCCCTTGGCCTATGGCAAGGCTCCTGAGAATATCCTGGCACGGATAAAAGGTGCCGCAGAAAATAGACGACTGCGAAAAAAATACAAGGATGTGTCTTGGTAAATTTGATTAAAAAAAAGAGTCGAGGACGACTCTTTTTTTATACCGTAATTTTCGCATATTCTGCCTGAGAGGCTCTCAGCAGATCAGCAGGTTTTAGCTTTATCTGTGAACCTATCCGCCCACCGCTTACGATGATCGTATCGAGTGTGGCTGCTGATTCATCGATTCGCGTCACATATTGCTTTTTCATGCCGATGGCCGTACAGCCACCGCGAATATAGCCGGTGACAGCATTGATCTCCTTTACATGAAGCATCGAAACTGATTTTTCGCCTACCGAGCGCGCTGCCGCCTTCAGATCCAGCTCCGATTCGATTGGGATGACGAAAACAAAATAGTTTTTGCTATTCCCCACCGTAACCAGCGTCTTATACACCAGCTCGTGAGGCAGCCCCAGCATATCTGCTATCTGTATCCCATCCTCAAATTCCTTGCATTCATAGGTCAGCTGTGTAAACGAAATTTTCATGCGTTCTAAAATACGCATAGCATTTGTCTTTACTTCCTTTTGCTTTCCCATTTTAATCACCTCCGGGGTGTTTTAAATCAATCTCTTCCAGTCGCACCGGATAGACGCCTGCTCCCATATAGCATACCGCCATCTCATAGTCATCCTTTCGTAGTTTTACAAGCTGCCGCCCTGCGCTCTGACTATCAAGCGCTCCTCCCACAACAGAAAAGCTTCTCAGATTCTGTGTCATTCCGCTGCCGTCACATTTGATCCAGCTCTCCTTACTAGCCCAGATCCGATAAAAGCTCATTCCGTCAGCAAATGCCGCCTGCTCCTCCTTTGAAAAAAAACGCTCCGCCAGCCGTTCTTCCCTGCCGTTTTGTTCCTCATACTGTATATCGCAGCCCACAGCCACGGGAGAGATTACCGCAAATGCATAATCCTTTGAATGCGACAGGTTAAAGTGCAAATCAGTACGATCCAAAACATACGGCTTTTTTTTGATGCCGGTGGCGATCTTAAGCTCCCGCTCCCGCAAACCCTCATGTTTTTTAAGCAGCTGATCCAACAGTGTCCAGGCGCCCAGCGACTGATATTTTGAGTGCATCAATTGCAGTGCCTCTATTTTTTGCTGCCTTTGTTCTGACAGCTCATAGAAAAAATGCTGAAACAGTCTCTCCTGCTCCAGCACCCTTATGTCTGCATACAGTCCATAAATCTCCTTCACTAACGCTCCTCCACAGGCGTATATGCCCGATGCTCTCCCACGTAGCGATATGCAGGACGAATGATCTTACCCTTGTTCACCAGCTCCTCTAGGCGATGCGCGCTCCAGCCTGATATACGTGAAATCGCAAAAATCGGAGTGAAAAGCTCTGTCGGTATGCCCAGCATCGTATAGACAAAACCGCTGTAAAAATCCACATTGGCACAGATCGGCTTGAACAGATGTCTGCGCTGTGCGATCAGAGTCGATGCGATGCGCTCTACATTATCATACAGTTCAAACTCCCGCTCCATCCCCTTCGCCTGGGATAGAAGCTTGGCATATTTTTTCAGCATAACCTCACGCGGATCAGAATCCGTATAAACCGCATGTCCGATTCCATAGATCAATCCGGCGTGATCAAACGCCTGCTTATCTAAAATCGCCGTCAGATATTCCGTCAGGGAATCCTCATCAGAGGTATTGCAGTTCGCACGCAGATCCTCAAACATCTGCATGACCTTCAGATTCGCGCCACCATGTTTGGGACCCTTCAGGGAAGCCATCGAAGCAGCTACTGCAGAATACGTATCTGTGCCGGAGCTGGTCACCACATGATTGGTAAATGTCGAGTTATTACCGCCGCCGTGTTCGGCATGCAGCACTAAAGCCACATCCAGCACCCGTGCCTCTAGATCCGTATAGGTGCCATCCTTTCTGAGCATATATAAAATATTCTCCGCTGTGGAGAGGTCCTTTTTAGGCGGGCGCACAAGCAGCGTCTTTTCCTGCCTGAAATGTCTGTACGCATAGTAGGAATAGACTGCCATCAGCGGCATCTTTGCGATCAGCTGCAGGGACTGGCGCAGTACATTGTCAACCGCAATATTATCAGGATCAGAATCATAGGAATAGAGCAAAACTATGCATTTTTGCAGCGCATTCATCAGATTTGCCGGAGGTGCCTTCATAATAACATCCCGCACAAAATCGCTCGATAATTCCCGCAGGCTTCCTAAAATCTGAACAAAGCTATCTAGCTCCTTCTCCTTTGGCAGCTTGCCGAAAAGCAGCAGATACGTAGCTTCCTCGAACATAAAACGCTTTTTTGCATTTCCTCCGATCAAATCTACGACATTGATGCCCTGAAAATACAGCTCGCCATCCATAGGATGCGTCTGTCCGTCTGCATCCACGCTCGTTGCTAAAACATCCGAGATCTCGGTCAGTCCGGTCAGAACACCCTTACCGTTTGCATCACGCAGACCTCTTTTTACATCATATTTTTGATAGAGTCCCTGATCGATCGCTCCGGAGATCAGGCAATTGTTTACCAGCTCATCAAACTGCTGGTCTAACTCATCTCCAAGCTCCATCATCTCATGGTAATCCATACACTCACTCCCAACTAGTTATAGAACCTTTGATAAAAATTCCTTTGTACGTTCATTTTGCGGATCTCCAAATATCTGGCTGGGGCTGCCCTGCTCCATGATCCGTCCTTCATCCATAAACAGCACACGTGTCGCCACCTCACGGGCAAAGCCCATCTCATGTGTCACAACTGCCATCGTCATGCCATCATCCGCCAGATCCTTCATAACGGATAGCACCTCTCCGACCATCTCCGGATCAAGTGCAGAGGTCGGCTCATCAAAAAGCATCATCTTAGGCTTTAGCGCCAGTGAACGCACAATGGCTATACGCTGTTTTTGGCCGCCTGATAGCTGTCCGGGATAGGTGTCTGCCTTTTCGGTCAGATTCACAAGCTTTAACAGGCGAAGTCCCTCCTCATTTGCCTCTTCCTTTGTCATGAGCTTTAACTGGACAGGAGCCAGCGTGAGATTCTCTAAGATCGTCAAATGCGGAAACAGATTAAAATGCTGAAATACCATGCCCATATGCTGTCTGATACGGTTGATATCAACACCCTTTTTTGTAATGTCAACTCCATCAAAGATGATCTCACCCTTTGTGGGCTGCTCAAGCAGGTTCATGCAGCGCAAAAAGGTGGATTTTCCGGAGCCGGAGGGACCTATTATAACGACCTTTTCTCCAGGTGCGATATGCTCATTTATATCAACAAGCACCTGCTGGTCTCCAAAGCTTTTGTATAAATGATTAACGGTTATCACTTTCGCGCAGCCTCCTCTCCAGCTTGCCCATGATCCAGGTAAAGAACATGACAATGATCAAATAAATCGCAGCTACTGCCAATAGCGGCAGCAGTGCTTCAAACGTAATGCCACGGATGATATCTCCACCACGCGTCAGGTCGTTAAGGCCGATATATCCGCAGATGGAAGTCTCCTTTAAGAGCGTGATCATCTCATTAACGAGTGCCGGAAGCACGTTTTTGACAGCCTGCGGCAGTATGATCCTTCGCATCGTAACCGAATAGCTAAGTCCAAGTGAACGTCCGGCCTCCATCTGTCCCTTATCGATAGACATGATGCCGGAGCGGAATATCTCTGCCACATAGGCGCCGGAATTGATGCCGAATGTCAGCACCGCAACAACGACCTTATTATTGCTGCTCGCCAAAAATACGAAAAACATCAAAAGCAGCTGTACCATCGCAGGCGTACCACGAATGATCGTCAGATACAGCCGGCAGATCGTATTGAGTACACCCAGCAGTGCACCTACTACGCCCTTTTTCGCTGATTCCTGCATCTGATCGTGTGCCGTACGAATGACTGCCACGAGAATACCGATGAGTAATCCAAGCAGCAGTGCAAATATCGTCACGATCGCAGTCGTACGAAGACCTTTTAAAATATACATATACCTCTGGTCTTCGATAAATACATAAATAATTTTTTCACCAAATTCCTGTAGCCATCCCATGTGCATACACCTTCCTACATAGCAAAAGAGACCGGGTGCTCTCTGTGCCCAGCCTCCTCGCCAAATCATATTATTCTGCAGCGATATATTTATCGATGATCTGCTGAAGAGTACCATCCTCCTCAAGCTCTGCAAGTGCGCCGTTTACTGCCTCTAGCAGCTCTGTATTTTCTTTATTCATGGCTGCTGCATACTCCTCTGTTACATACTCGGTATCAAGAATCTTGAGTCCCTCGTTTGCCTCCACAAAGCTCTTGGCAGGCTCATTGTCGATGATAACCGCATCTACCTTGCCCTGGATCAGAGCCATGACAGCATCTGCACCCTTGTTGTACTCCTCGACGTTCTCCTCACCGAAATCATCCTTAGAATAGATATCACCGGTAGTCGCCAGCTGTACACCGATCTTCTTTCCTGCCAGATCATCTACGGTAGCGATATCAGAATCCTCTGTTACGATGATAACCTGAATACCTGTTGCATAGGAATCAGAGAAATTCACAGACTCCTTACGCTCCTCTGTTACTGTCATGCCGGCAAGTCCCATATCAGCCTTTCCGGTCTGAACAGCTGTAATGATCGAATCAAACTCCATATCCTCGATCTGTAGTTCCAAGCCGAGCTTGTCTGCAACTGCTGCAGCGATATCTGCATCGATACCTACGACTTCCTCTCCATCATAATATTCATACGGCGGGAAATATGCGTTCGTCGCCATCGTAAGTACACCGTCCTTCACGGTCATCCCGGTAGACTCCTCTTTGCCGCAGGCTGTAAACATCGCAGCGATCATCATGCCTACCAAAGCCATAGATAATAATTTCTTTTTCATGTCTGTTCCTCCTTGTTTTCTCACATACATACCAAGGTATTATACCGTAGACCTTTCAAAAAAACAATGCCGTAAGATCATTTTACGCAAAAACCGAAAAAAAGAAGTCTTGAATTTCACAAAATGTTATTATATTATTAAAAAAATCCAAACACGCAAGGAGGAAATATCATGCGTCATCTCATGAGCCCGATGGATCTGTCGGTAGAGGAAACCGCTGAGCTGCTTACGCTCGCCGGCGACATCGAACAGCACCCGGAAAAATACGCACACGCCTGTGACGGTAAAAAGCTCGCAACCTGTTTTTATGAGCCCAGTACACGCACCAGACTTAGCTTTGAAGCCGCTATGTTGAATCTCGGCGGCAGTGTTCTTGGTTTTCACAGTTCCGACAGCAGCTCCGCTGCAAAGGGAGAGAGTGTCTCCGATACCATTCGCGTCATTTCCTGTTACGCAGATATTTGTGCTATTCGTCACCCAAAGGAAGGTGCTGCTCTAGTCGCCTCCCAAAAATCCCGTATTCCCGTGATCAACGCCGGCGACGGCGGTCATCAGCATCCCACCCAGACACTTACCGATTTACTCACGATCTACAGCCTAAAGGGGCATTTTGACCATCTAAAGATCGGTCTGTGCGGAGATTTGAAATTTGGGCGTACTGTACATTCCCTGATCAATGCACTGATCCGCTATCCGGATGTAGAATTCGTGCTCGTATCACCGGAGGAGCTGCGTGTGCCAAGCTATATCCGAAACGATGTACTAGAGGCAAACAACGTGCCCTACCGCGAGCTAGAACGCCTCGAGGATGCTATAGGCGATCTCGATATCCTCTATATGACACGAGTCCAGAGAGAGCGCTTCTTTAACGAAGAGGACTACGTACGCATGAAGGATTTTTATATTTTGGACAAGGCAAAAATGAGCCTGGCCAGGGAGGACATGCTCGTGCTTCATCCCCTGCCCCGTGTCAACGAGATCTCCACAGAGGTCGATGACGATCCCCGCGCCGTTTATTTCAAGCAGGCACAGTACGGTGTCTATGTCCGGATGGCTCTGATTCTCACCCTGCTGGGCATCCAGGTAGATTCATAGGAGGATAAGCAGATGTTAAATATAAGTGGAATTCATGAGGGCTTTGTGCTCGATCACATTCAGGCAGGCATGAGCCTGCGCATCTATCATGACCTAGCGCTCGACAGACTCGACTGCACAGTCGCCATCATCAAAAATGCGAGGAGCAATAAGATGGGCAAAAAAGACATTATAAAGGTGGAATGCCCCATCGACGCGCTCGATTTGGATATCCTAGGCTTCATCGACCACCATATCACGGTCAATGTCATCAAGGACGATAAGATCGTAGAAAAAAAAGAGCTCCGGCTTCCAAAGGAAGTGCACAACGTGATCTTTTGCAAAAATCCACGCTGCATCACCTCTATCGAGCAGGAGCTAGAGCAGATCTTCGTGCTCACGGATCCGGAGCATGAGACCTACCGCTGTAAATATTGTGAAACAAAATTCAAAGGCTGATAGAACCTGCATCCATGTCAACAGCCAAACGGACTGCAGCAGCCGCACAGAGCATTCAGCAGACAAAGGCCCAAACAAAAGCTGCGGCCTTCATATGGTCTGCTGTAGCCTCGTCCCATATTGCTGTACCAGTCTCCGCCTCCTTCGAGCTGCTGCCTGAATACCTGAAACTGCAGATTGCCCGGTTCCATCGCACACGCCTGTGTGATATGCTCCCTGGCAGTCACATTGTTTCCTGTTCCGGCATTGGCCATGGCGCTATAATAATACCACCGTGCCGAACGAACGCGAATCCCGGATAGTACATTGAGTGCCTCTCTGTAGCAGCGGTGATTGATATAGTTGGCTGCGGCCTGCAGCTCAATCGTATCCGTATCGGTGGAGCCTTGGGCACTCTTCGCTCCATCACCAAAACCATTAAAGCCATCAAAGTCTCCCTGCCTACGATCTCCAAAGCTGTCGTAGCTGTAGCCCTGCTGCTTTTCCTTCATGATCTGATCATACGCCTGCTGTACTTCCTTGAAGCGCTCCTCTGCCTGTGCACGGTTCGGATTATTGATATTTGCATCCGGATGATACAGTCTGCTTAGCTTTCGATATGCCTTTTTTATCTCGTCATCAGTCGCACCCGGCGATACGCCCAGCACATCATATGGATTTGCCACTGTCTTTGCTTCCTTTTTGCTTCCTTTTTATTTCTTTTTTCTGCTTTTGTTCCTTATGCTTTTGTTCCTTATGCTTTAGCTTCAGCTGCTTGTATTCATAGCGCGTCCACACACCGGAATACAAGACATTACGCAAAATATCCGCATGCCGCAGGATTGGCATCCTTTCAAAGGATTTTGCACATTCTGCCATCATACTTGTCAGAAGCTGTCTGCAGTAGGTCTCATACTCCGCATCACCATACAGCGAGGATAAAATGTTGTACTGCCGATTTTTTTTATCCGTTTCACAGTCCTCATATGCATCCATTAAATAGATGAATTTGCCCATATAAAAGCCAAAGCAGCGCAGCTCCCCGGCCCACTCATCCTCTCGCCAGGCAAAGATCTCTGCCAACATCTCTCCTGTCAGCCCTGCCACCAGATCAACATTCGTCTCTCCTGTGGTCTCTGCTTCTAAAAGCCTTTGCATATAGCCTTCTAATGCCTTAGACTGCCTCGGATAAGCTAGGGCGATACGCTCATAGTCCTCCTGCAGCGCCTTTGCGACCATCTTTTTTGACATTGAATGCTCATCCCTCCAGTCATCCAGTGAATTGTGATAGGATAACAGCACATTCATATCCGCTCCGTAGCGTGTCGCCTCATTGATCCAGACGTTCTGCCTGCGGCCGGGATGTCTGGCGCAGTTATAGGCCTGATGTGTATTTTCAAGCTCATAGAGACCACTGAGCAAAATCACCAGAAAGGTCATATCATAATTGAGCAGCAGCTGTCCCTTTGTACCATATACCTTCTTTAACTGCTGGCACAAGCCACAATAATACGCCTGATAGGTGATCTTGTTCTCTTCAGTCAGCTCCTTAGCATTCGCATGTATATATCCAAACATAGCCGGCTAGCTCCTTTAAACGAACTCCTCTGTACATTTCGGACATCGAAAAAATATGAGCAGAACGATAAGCCGGGTTATGTCGTTGGATGATCATCTATCTAGGACACATGTTGCCATGTGCCTCAAGCGACCTACCTGAAGCTGGCGGGCCACGTAATCGCTTCGTTTCGGTCTTGCTTCGGATGGGGTTTACATGGCTGCGCCTGTTACCAGACGCACGGTAGTCTCTTACACTGCCTTTCCACCCTTACCACAAAAGTGGCGGTATATTTCTGTTGCACTAGCCTGGGAGTCACCTCCACCGGACGTTATCCGGCATCCTGCCCTATGAAGCCCGGACTTTCCTCACCTGCGCATAAGCGCAGCCGCGATCATCTGTTCTGCTCATGTTTTTTTATTTTTACATATTTATTGTCTGATTTCAAGATAAATTTATACGTTGAAGCAGCTGCCTCCGATAAATTCGCGTACCAGCGAATTGTGATGTATGTTCTCGCTGGGCATCGGCAGGAAATAATCGAGGAACTTCAGCAGGCGCTTGGCCTCGACATACTCCGGTGCATCCTTTGGAATATGAAACAGCAGCGGCTCCGCATAAACCTTTAAAACAGCCAGCTCGTACACGAGCGCAGAGTTAAATATATAATCCGCGCATTCCTGGAACGGGAAAATGTATTTTTCTTCACCGTTTCGCACGGAATCCCACATCGCAATCGTCTCCTGTGCCGTGGTATTGCGTGTTCTCGCATCCCGCACGATACGTCTGATCAACCGTCCGTCCGTAGTCGGAAGCGCATTGTGCTCATCGATAGCCAGCTGCGTGAGCGCGCTGATATAAATCTTGAATTTGCTCTCATCCGGCAGCGAATAGGACAGCCTGTCATCAATGCCATGAATACCCTCAATGACCAGAACATCCTCCGGTCCAAGCTGCATATATTTGCCGCGGTATTCACGCCGTCCGTTCTTAAAATTAAATGTCGGCAGCTCCACACGTTCTCCTGCCAGCAAAGCAGACATATCTTTATTAAATAATTCAATATCCAGTGCCTCGAGGCATTCAAAATCGTAGTTGCCGTTTTCATCTCTAGGCGTTTTATCCCGGTCAAGATAGTAATCATCCAGCGGTATCGGATGCGGCTTCATGCCAAGCGCAGACAGATGAATGGACAGACGATGTGAAAAGGTCGTCTTGCCGGAGGAGGAAGGTCCTGCGATCATGATAAACTTTTTGCTGCCCGCACGCGAGATGATGCCGGCAAGCTCACCAATCTGCGCCTCCATCTGTGCCTCCTGCATCAGCATGATATCCTGAATCCTGCCATTTGTGATCGCATCGTTTAACTCACCGATATTTTTAATTCCCATCGCCTCGCCCCATTTACTGCTTTTTCGCTGGGTGGCAAAGAGCTTATCTGACGGCTCAAAGGGTGCCACGATACCACTCTTAGGATCAGGATAAAGTAACACAAAGCCATCACGGTAGGGTGTTAATTCAAAGCTTGTCACATAACCGGTGGACGGCAGCATATAGCCGTAAAAATAATCCTTATAGCCGTCTAACTCATAAATATTCACAGACGAGCTGCGGCGGTATCCAAAGAGCTTTTCCTTATCGGTCATGCCAAGAGAATGAAACAGCTTTATCGCTGCTGCTGTAGATATACTCTCCTTTTTGATCGGAAGATTTTTATCTGCAAGCTGCTTCATCTGCTCTGACAGACGAGCCAGAAACGCTTCATCTGCAGCCTGCGAGGTTCCGGTCAGCTCACAATACTGCCCGTTTCCGGTAGTCTGCAGCACCAGCACATCCACGCCCTCGCCAAGCAGCTCATCGATCGCTTTTTGCATAAGCAGCACCGCCGTGCGGCGATATGCCTTTATTCCGGAGCGGTCTGCCGTCGTGATAAAGGTCAGCTCTGCGTCCTCCTCGATTTTTTTGCTAAGCTCCTTTAGCCTGCCATTTACATAGGCAAGAGCAATCGGCTGCTTATAGTCCTTTTGATACTCCTTTGCAAGTCTCTCATATGTCCATCCTGCTTCAACGGAGACTTCCTTTCCCGCTATTTTGATCTGATACATATAAATACCCCCTGTTTTCCTATTATACTACTACAAACGGATCAAGACGTGTCTGCGCGACCACCTCTATCTGCGGCAATAGCCGATGCAGACATTCCTGCATATCCTCAACAAAAATATGCTCTATTCCATAATGCCCCGCATCGATGATGCACAGTCCTTCTGACACCGCATCGATGCCGCTGTGATGATCTATATCTCCTGTAATATATACCTCCGCATGCTGCTGCAGTGCATCTTTTATCATGCTCTTGCCGGCGCCGGGACAGATCGCCACACGCCCGATCTCCCTATCCAAATCGCCAAATACACGTACGCTCCCCAGCGAAAAGCTCTCCTTTACCTGCTCTGCCAGCTGTCTTAACAGGATACGCTCCGGCAGATTACCGATCGTTCCGATTCCAAAGGTCTTTTCCTCCCTCTCAAAGAGATCACCCAGCGGTGCCTCTATTGGGATGTGCAATCGATCTGCTGCAAGACCTCCCATACGCGCGGCATCGTAGTTTGTATGCATGGCCACGTGACTTATCCTACTCTGTAAAAGTCTCACCACTCTCGAACCGATCAGATCATCCGTCGTAATCCTTTTTAACGGCGAAAAGATCAGTGGATGATGCGTCAAAAGTAGCTGTGCACCGCATAAAGCGGCCTCTGCGATCGCTCTCTCATCCGCATCAAGCGCAAGATATATACGCGAAATCTCCCCTTCACGATCCCCGACTAAAAGTCCTGGATTATCCCAGTCCTGCGCATCCGCCTGCGGTGCGATCTGTTCTAGTACCTCTATGATATTCTCAAGCTTCAATCTATCTCACCTGCCTTCATATAAGCAGCTGCCGCCTCGTTGCGTGATAGCTGTTTCATCAGCTGAGCGCGGCGCATAAGTATACGCTCATCGTCAAAAGCAGCCATCTCAAGCGTACGCAAAATCTGCACACACGTTTCATGCTCCTTCTTAAGATATTGCATAAGCACCGGATGTCTTTTCTTTAATAAATGCGGCCCGTAGGCATCGAGGATCTCTAGCTGTATATCTATCTGTATATCTATCTCTATATCCGGTCCTATATCTAATCCTATCGGCTCCTTAGCGTAAGCCTGCGCAGGCTCTACACTTAGTATCGGATAAAACTTTCCATCCTCGAGCACAAGATCCTCATCCGCTAAATACAGCTTTTGCTCCCTTAAAAAGCGGCGTACTGCAGACAGCTGTGACTGTGGCTCCAGCACAAGCTGCGACAGAGCTGACACCACATCCATTCCCCGTGATAAAATATCGATGATCAGGCTGCCACCCATGCCTGCGATCACAACCGCATCCACTTCTCCCTTGCTAAGCTCTTGCAGTCCATCTGAGAGCCTCGTTTGTATGGATTGCTCTAAGCCCTCCTCCCTGATATGAGCACTCGCCCTCATCAGTGGGCCTTTTCCTATATCCATAGCGATCGCGCGTTTTATACGTCCCTGTCCCAGCAGATAAATCGGCAGATATCCATGATCACAGCCAACATCCGCCAGCACATCCGCCTGCTGCACGGCTGCTGCGATATGCTCTAAACGTTTTGACAATCGATTCATGCTACTCTAAATAATCCTTTAATTTTCTGCTGCGGCTCGGATGGCGCAGCTTGCGCAGTGCTTTTGCTTCGATCTGGCGAATGCGCTCTCTGGTGACATTGAATTCCTTGCCGACTTCCTCTAGAGTACGCGCGCGCCCATCCTCTAAGCCAAAGCGCAGCGTCAGCACCTTTTTCTCACGGTCAGTCAGTGTATTTAGCACCTCCTCTAGCTGCTCCTTTAACAACGTAAAAGCGGCAGCATCCGCAGGCACAGGCACCTGTTCATCCTGAATGAAATCCCCAAGATGAGAATCCTCCTCCTCACCTATTGGTGTCTCTAAGGATACCGGCTCCTGCGAGATCTTCATGATCTCACGCACACGCTCTACCGGCATATTCATCTCTGCTGCGATCTCCTCCGGAACAGGCTCGCGTCCTAACTCCTGTAGGAGCTGTCTTTGTACACGGATCAGCTTGTTGATCGTCTCTACCATATGAACCGGAATACGAATCGTACGCGCCTGATCGGCGATGGCACGGGTAATCGCCTGGCGAATCCACCAGGTCGCATAGGTGGAGAACTTATAGCCCTTGCGATAATCGAATTTTTCAACTGCCTTGATCAATCCGAGATTGCCCTCCTGGATCAGATCCAAAAACAGCATGCCTCTGCCGACATATCGCTTTGCAATGCTGACCACGAGGCGAAGATTGGCCTCCGCCAAACGCTGCTTTGCCTCCATGTCACCTAACTCCATGCGCTTTGCAAGCTCGATCTCCTCCTCAGCAGACAACAGCGGCACCTTGCCGATCTCCTTTAAATACATACGAACAGGATCCTCGATGCTCACGCCGTCCGGAACAGACAGATCGATCTGTTCTACCTCAACCTCGTCCTCTTCCTCTAGCAGAATATCATCTTCATCATCCGAGATACGCAGCACGTCAATATTGTGTGTCTCTAAAAAGTCCAAAATCTCATCAAACTGCTCGGCATTCAAATTCAGCTCCTTGAAATATTCACTGATTTCCTGATATTCGAGCGTATTTTTTTTCTTTTTTGCCAGCTCAAGCAGCTCGTTTAGCTTTGCCATAAACTGCTCCGGTACGGCCGGTGCCGCCTTGGCACTATCCTGCTTTTCCGTTGTGTTTTGTTTCTTTTCCTTTTCCATGTCCTTATCCTCTCTATTTTTTATTAGCCCTTGCAGCATCAATGTAGCGCTGCATATCGGCTAAACTCGTCACATCTACCTGCCCGCCCTTGTTCTCCAGGCTCTTTTTTTTCAATAGCCCAAGTACATCCGACAGTGCCTTTTCCTGCTCCTTTTTCGTATCCATCTGCGGAAGAGACGCATGAAAGAGGTCTGCCACACTCCTTTGCTGTTCATCATCCGGAAAATGGCTGATGATCTGCGCAGGATTGGGCTCGCCACGAGCGCACTGCTCATATAAAAGCTCTGCTACCTGTCTGTAAAGCGGCTCCGTAAAATCCTCCGAGCTCACCTGCGCTTTAATCTCAGAGATCAGCTCCGGTTTTTCACTAAGCCAGGTCAAAAGCAGCTTTTGCGCCTTAATGGACGCACTTTCTTGCTTTGGTTTATGCTGCATACCGCTGCGCAGTACAGCTTTTTCCTGTGCATCCTGTTTGGGAGCTTTTACGGCATAGGAATACACGAGCCGGCGCAGCTGTTCATAGCCGATGTGATAATGCTCTGCCACTGCTGAAATGTAGTTTTCCCGCTCAAGCTCTTCCTCAAAGCCAAGGAGCCTGCGTGCCACCTCTTTTTGAAAGGCACTCTTGCTCTGCGGATCACTCATATCAAATCCCTGCTCTAGGATGCGAAGCTCAAAGAAAAAGCTGTTTTCCGCCGTTTGAATACGCTTTTCAAATTCCTGTGCTCCAAGTGCCTTTATAAATTCATCCGGATCCTTATAGGGTTCCATGTGAATGACCTTCGCGCCAAGTCCCACTTCCTTTAGGATCGGAATTGCCCTCAGTGCTGCCTTGATCCCTGCACCGTCACTGTCAAAGGTCAGATAAACCTCCTTTGTGTAACGGCTCAGCAGTCTGGCATGCCCACTCGTAAAGGCCGTACCCAGCGATGCCACCGCATTGTCAAAGCCTGCCTGATGGAGCGCGATCACATCCATATATCCCTCGCACAAAATGATATGCTCCCGTCTGCTTCTTCGTGCCAGATGCAGCGCATAGAGATTGCGCGACTTTTCAAAAATCGGTGTCTCCGGCGAATTTAAATATTTCGGTTCACCCTCTCCCATCACACGTCCGCCAAAGCCTATGACCTTGCCGCGCAGATCCATGATCGGAAACATCGCGCGATTCCAAAACTTATCATGGCCGCCATGCTTTTCATCAAAGGAAACGAGTCCGGATTCGCGCAGCAGCTCATCCTCATAGCCCTTGCCTTTTAAATAGCGATACAGATCGTCGCTGTATTTATCCGAATAACCCAGCCCAAACGCCCGCATCGTATCCTCTGAGAGTGCACGCTTTTTGAAATATTCATACGCGCTCTCTCCTCTCGGACTTCGAAGCAATGCGTAATAATAGGTCGCAGCCTCCTTTTGTACCGCAAACAATCTGCTCTTTTTATCGGCCATCCTAAAGGCCTCCGGAGAAGTATCCTCCTCCGGAAGTGCCACACCGGCGCGTTCTCCGAGGGTGCGTACCGCCTCTATAAAGGTCTCATTTTCGTAGTTCATCAAAAAGGTGAACACGTTTCCGCCGACGCCACAGCCAAAGCAATGGTAGATCTGCCGACTCCTCGATACATTAAACGAGCCGGTTTTTTCCGTATGAAACGGGCATAAGCCCACATAGTTGCTGCCTTTTTTTTGCAGCCTGACGTATTGTGAGATCACATCCACGATATCGTTTCGCGCACGGATCTCCTCTATGATATCCTCTGAAATACGGGGCATATTAATTCACCTGCCAAGCCAGTGGAACAAAAAACTCGTTGAATTTTGCAATTGCATACTGATCTGTCATACCTGCGATGTAATCACAGACCACACGATCCTGCTTTTCTCCTGCATCGATCATCCGTGTAAACTGCTCCGGCATGATCTGCGGCCGCTCCATATAATAGGAAAACAGCCTGCGCAGCAGCTCCTTCGCCTTTACCTCCTCCGTCTTTGCCACAGAATTGTGGTAAAGGTTATCAAACATAAATTTCCGCAGTCCGGTCATCGCTTCTGCGACCTCCGGCGACATACATATATTATCTTTGTCCATGCTATTGATAATGATATTGTGTACCAGCGTATCCAGGCGGTCCTTTGTGGAATGTCCGAGCACATTGGTAAATCGTGCAGGAATATCCCGCTCTGTCAAAATCCTGGCACGGATCGCATCATCAATGTCATGATTGATATAGGCGATCTTATCCGACAGTCGCACAATCCGTCCTTCTAGTGTATGAGGCATGAGGCTCGTCTGGTGATTGCGGATGCCGTCTCTGACCTCCCATGTCAGATTCAGGCCTTCGCCTCCTTTTTCCAGTCGTTCCACGACTCGCACGCTCTGCTCATTGTGTGCAAAGCCATCCTCGCACAGCTCGTTTAGCACCTGCTCGCCTGCATGTCCAAACGGTGTATGCCCCAGATCATGTCCCAGTGCAATCGCCTCCACGAGATCCTCGTTTAGCCTAAGTGCCTTGGCGATGGTGCGTGCATTCTGCGATACCTCTAAGGTATGGGACAGTCTTGTGCGGTAATGATCACCCTTTGGTGTCAAAAATACCTGAGTTTTATTTTTCAATCTTCGAAATGCCTTACTGTGCAAGATCCGGTCACGGTCTCTTTGAAACACCGGCCGGATATCACACTGCGGTTCTTCCCTGTCTCTGCCGATGGAATTCTCATCGAAGCAGGCATAGGGACTCAGCATCGTGTGCTGACGCCGTTCCAATTCTTCACGAATGGTCATAGCATCCTCCTCCTCTTTTTCTCCTAATTAATATATTCCGTACATTTGACGCATTTCCTTTTTTTATAATGCGAAGGATGGGACTTGAATTGAGAACTCTTAAAAAAATCCAGTAAGAAAGGTGCCATAAATCAATGCTGTGGTTACTCTATCATTCCAAAAATGTCTCCGTTAATGTCCAAAATATCAT
>CAVBEI010000003.1:0-44157 GCA_963594555.1 Lachnospiraceae bacterium
ATACGACAAAGATTGCAAGCAGTGTACCTAAATGCAATATCACATCAAATACCAATCCGACATCCTCTAGCCCAAATATAATTTTAAATAATGCAAGATGTCCGGAGCTGCTCACTGGCAAAAATTCTGTCACACCCTGAATAATGCCCATTAAAATCGCTTCTAATAACGACATTTTATCCTCCTTTTTGTCTGCTGCGCATACGGTTTTATTCTATCACATTCAAATATAATTGTCGAGAAGATAACTGCCTGCTAACCTCACAGTTATCCATAAAGCTTAAAAGGAGCCGGCAAAATGCCGACTCCTCATCCTTTTATTGATTGATCAGATAATTGTACAAATTCTCGTATTTATTTCGAGATGCATTCCAGGAATAATCATTGGTCATGCCCCGATCGACCATCTTATTCCAATCCTTTTTGCAGTCAAAGTAAATATGCTTTGCATAATTGATGATGCCAAGCATCTCCTCGCCATTGTAGTTCGTAAAGGAAAATCCATCTCCGGTATGCTCATATTCATTATACGGCTCTACCGTATCACGAAGTCCTCCGGTGGAACGAACGATCGGCACAGTTCCATAACGGAAGGAAATCAGCTGCGTCAGTCCGCACGGCTCAAAACGCGACGGCATAAGAAATGCATCCGCAGCTGCATACAGCTTGTGAGCCAGATCATCACTATAGCATATATTTGCAGAGATACGATCACCATACTTCCATGCATAGTGACGGAACATATTCTCATACTGCGGTTCACCGGTACCGATCACGACAAGCTGTGTATAATCATCCACGATCCGCTCAATGACATAATTGATCAGATCAAGTCCCTTTTGATCGGTCAATCTGGAAATCAATCCGATCATAAACTTCTTTTTATCAACGCACAGCCCAAGCTCCTGCTGCAGTCGTTCCTTATTTGTTGACTTTTTGCGTCGGAAGCTCTCTGCATCATAGTTTACATAAATCTTTTGGTCTGTAGCCGGATCATATGCTGCATAATCGATGCCATTTACGATGCCCTGCATATCGAAATGTCTCGCGCGAAGAAGTCCGTCCAGTCCTTCGCCATAATAAGGCGTCTGAATCTCGCCTGCATAGGTGTCGCTGACGGTCGTAATATAATCCGCATAGACAAGTCCGCCCTTTAGCATGTTGGCATCCTTGTGGAATTCCAAACGATCCGGTGTAAATAAATCTGCCGGAAAACCGGTAAGTCCCATCATTGTCTGCTTGTCCCAGATACCCTGGAAGCGCAGATTGTGAATCGTCATCATAGACTTCATGCCCCAATAGAACATGTCTGCCTGAAACTCCGTTCGCAAATAAACCGGAATAAAGCCGGTCTGCCAATCATGACAATGGATGAGATTCGGCTGGAAATTGATCTGCTTCAACATAGAAAGCACAGCCTTATCAAAAAATACAAACTTTTCGATATCGTAACGGATATCTCCGTAGGGCACCACGCAGTTAAAATATTCCTGATTGTCAATAAAATAATATTTGATGCCATCCAGCTCATAACGGAAAATACCGACGTATTTATTCTGGATATATGTACCACAGCTCATGTAAAAATGTGTCACATATTCACACTCATTGCGAAAATGCTCCGGAATACAGCTGTAAAACGGAAGCACCACCCGAATGTCCCAATACTGCTTATCAAATTCCTTTGGCAATGCTCCGCACACATCCGCCAGTCCACCCGTTTTTATAAACGGAACACACTCTGATGCAGCAAATAATACTTTATTCATACCATTCTCCCTCCAAGTTCTCTATGCCCACAGCTCGCAGTTGTTTGACCCCTTCACAGTTACGATGCAATATAAAAATACCGCTCCTTTAAATCGAAAACCATCTGTTCATACAAGGCAGCACATTGTGCATGCTCCCCCTGTTCGATCATATGTATACAGGGCTTTAAATACTGTCCATAGATTTCTGCATAAATCTCGGACGCATCAGCACGTTTGTCGATATGCTTCACAATCGAAGGCGCTACATCATAATATTCATGCACCATCTCTTCGCCATTCTGCAGCTGAAGCAAATATTCATCCCGAAAGGAACGAAGCAGTGTCAGCTCATAGCAGTCATCCGGCTTGTGCAGGCATTCACATACTGCCGTTGTAATATAGCAGAAGCGATATTTAAAGCCGGCATTTATCTCCTTTGAAGAGGCAGCCTTTAGCTCTGTCTTCGGAAAATGCTCCTTCCATACTCCGGCTAACGCATCAATCCATGCCTTTCCGGACGCCTCGTTTGTCTCAAGCAATGCCGGAAATACATAAATCACCATCGCTAAATTATAATCCATCTGTCGCTGCTCTCTTTTATTTCCTCGTAAGGCGGTCACATCCTCCTCCACGCGATTTACAAGAGGCTCTGCGATACGCATAAGCATCTCCTTCGATCTGTCAGAAGATAGATAAAACTGCTCTAACATAGCGAGCCTGCCGGCGTTCTCATACACATATTTGTTATAAAAATCCAGATACAGGGCCTTCTTAAAGTATTGCATCGGATCCTCGATGCCAAAAAGCAGCTGCTCTAATGCCTCTATGGCCTCCGACTCGTCCACAGGCTTTGGCTGGCTTTTAGTTTTTGCTGTAGCAGTATCTCCCTCTACATTAAATTCCTTTCCGCAATACATACAGATGATCGTCTGATGTCCCTGCGGAATCTGCAGCTCACCCTGACAATGCGGACATATGCCTTTTACAAATTCCATAGCTCCTCCAAAGGACACTCTTTATTCATCCCAGTTATGATATACAGACTGTACATCATCATCCTCATCCAAAAGATCTAAGATTCTCTGGATATTTTTCAAATCTGCCTCATCAGATAAATTCACATACGTCTGAGGCAGCATCGTAATCTCAGCACTTGCAAGCTCGATACCCTCCGTCTCGAGTGCGGCCTTTACCGCATCAAAGGAATCCGGAGATGTCAATATCTCGAAGCTGTCCTCTTCCTCCACAAAATCCTCTGCTCCTGCATCTAAGGATAGCATCATCAGATCATCCGCCTCCATCTCACAGGCTTCCTTTTCTATGATGATCTGACCTTTTTCATCAAACATATAGGATACACAGCCCTGTGTACCGATACTTCCCTGTCCCTTTGTAAAGGCATTTCGCACATTTGCCGCGGTGCGGTTTTTATTATCCGTCAGACACTTTACGATAATAGCCGTACCTGCAGGACCATATCCCTCATAGGTAGCAACCACGTAGTTGACATTGTCCCCGTCTCCGGCTGCTTTTTTAATGCCGCGGTCGATCGTATCGTTTGGCATGTTGTTTGATTTTGCTTTTGCGATCACGGCTGCCAGCTTGCTGTTGTTGGCCGGATCAGGGCCTCCTTCCTTTACTGCAACAGCGATCTCTCGACCGATCATTGTAAAGATCTTTCCCTTGGCAGCGTCGTTTCGCTCTTTCTTATGCTTGATATTTGCGAACTTTGAATGTCCTGACATGTTCTTTCCTCTTTTCGTTTTATTCCAAAGAGCCTTTATCAGCTCCCTGTAGCCTCTTTACCTCAACGCGACGGATCATCTTGTCCTTCACCGAGAGCACACGGAATAAATAACCGCACGACTCTACCTCAAAGCGTTCTCCGTCGCCTGGAATCTTGTCAATAAGTGATATCAGATAGCCGTTTAGCGTATCATTCTCGTTTTCGGATAGCTCCTCTAACCCGAGTGTCTTTGCTACCTCCTCAAGATCAGCCGCACCATCCATATAATAAATGCCATCCTCTCTGGATGTGATATGATGCTCTACCTTGTCATGCTCGTCAAAGATATTGCCGACGATCTCCTCTAAAATATCCTCTAGCGCCACCAGTCCGGCTGTCTGTCCGTATTCATCAATCACGATGACCAGATGGTTTTTGGAGGTCTGCATTTTTTGAAAAAGTGCCGTAATCCCCAAGGTCTCCGGCACAAAATCAACCGGTGTCATGAGACCGTCAATCTCCCGAAGCGGCGTATCCATGCAGGACGAATCTCTGGCATGTAAGAGCATTTCCCGAATGTGCACCTGACCTACCATATCATCCATGTCATCCACATAGACCGGAAATCTGGAATAGGGCTCCTTTAAGATCAGCTCTAGAGCCTGCGAAAAGGTCATCGTGCCATCAAGTGCACAAATCTGCTTGCGGTGTGTCATGATGTCCTTCGCATCCTTGTCACTTAGTTCAAAGATATTATGGATCATCTCCGCTTCACTCTCACGGATAAAGCCCTGTTCATGTCCTTCTCTGACAAGGGAAATGATCTCTCGTTCTGTAACATCCTCGGCGTTTTTTTTGAATATGTTTTTCATTTTACCAATAAAACCCCTATGTGGGTTACCGGCGTCTTCCATAATTTTGCTCCTGTTTTTTTGTTAATATTTAAAGAAAATATACCATTGAACATAGCTAAAGTCAAGCTGACCGTCAGTCACGGAGTATATCCGGCAGTGCTTCTAAAAGAGCTGTAGCCATCAGACTATACTGACCATAACGCTTAGCTGCAGCATCACCCGCACAGCCATGCATATATACGCCAAGTGCGGCAGCGCATTTTGGTGCCAGGCCCTGTGCCAGCAATGAGGCTATCACACCGGTTAATACATCTCCGCTGCCTCCTGTCGCCATGCCGTTATTTCCTGATAGATTAACAATTGTCTGTCCATACGGAATCGCCGTGATCGTAACTGCATCCTTAAGTACACAGATCAGGTTATAGGTTCTGGAAAATTCCTCCGCACTCTCTAAAAGATGCTCCTGCAGGTAGGATATTGGCATATGATTCAGTCTGCTCATCTCTCCTAAATGCGGCGTAAGGATAAGCTCCGTATGTGGTCTTCGAAGTATCTCCGTATCTTCAGATATTATATTCAATGCATCTGCATCCAGCACCAGCGGAACAGCTGCGTTTTTTAATACCGTATGTACTATTTTTTTTGCTGTATCCGAACTTCCTATCCCCGGACCGCAGACGATCACATCCGCCCACTGCATTGATGCATTTAACGAATCCGCATCCCATTTTTTTGCAGAATAGGTCGTCAATACTGCCTCCGGAAGTGCGCCTTGCAGGATCGTACGGTTCTCCTCCGGCGTAAATACACGCACCAGGCCGCAGCCACATAGATAAGCAGCCTTTGCACTAAAGATAGCTGCACCTGCCATATTCACACTTCCTGCGATCACAAGAACCTTCCCGTAGGAGCCCTTATTTGTATGCATCCTACGTGGCGGCAGAAGACTTAGATCCTCTCTTGTATATGCCGCAACTCTCGGCGCATGCCCTAGCTCACTCTCTGCAAGAAAGCTATGATCATCAATCCCGACTGATCTACAAACAATCCTACCACAATAACCGATCCCAGGGCAAAGGCGCATGCCTAGCTTTTCATAGGAAAAGGTGACCGTAAGATTCGCCTGAAAGGCTACGCCTAACACCTGTCCATTATCTGCATCGATGCCGCTTGGGATATCGATAGCTACTTTTTTTCCTGACATGTCGTTTAGACACTCTATCAGCTTTGCTGCCTCTCCTTCGATGCTTCTTGATAAACCGACACCAAAGAGTGCATCGATGAAAAGATCATACTGCTCTGATGTGTGCTTTTCCTGCAGCCACTGTGCGGCATTATCTGTTGCGATTTTGTAGTTTTGTGCAATCTCAAGCTCTTTTTTATTTTCCGCTGTTGCCCTTGTGCGATCTAAGCACAGCACAAGAAAAACCTGATATCCCTTTAGATGAAGCAATCTTCCGATGGCAATACCGTCAGCACCGTTATTGCCGGTTCCTACAGCGATGACTACACGCGATCCGGCCCTTAGGCCGTCCCGCTCAATTTCCTCTGTCGCAGCAAGTGCCGCGCGCTCTATAAGCACCAGTGGCGGTATGCCAAAAACCTTTGATGTATTTGCATCGTATTGTTTTATTTCTGCTTTTTTTACGAGATACTTCAAGGCAATGCTCTCCTTTTATCATGGTGCATGAAAGTTCTCTTTTTCCGGTGTCTCATTCCCATTTGGCCCAATTTGTCTGACGCTTCCGTCCGGCTGCTTGTTCTTTGTATCAGTCTCGCCGTCAGGCTTATCTTTTTTTTCATCAGCAGCCTGCTGCAGCGGTTGTACAGAAGTTTCCTTTTTTACAGGAAGAAGCACAGAAAGATCAATATCCTCATTATCCAGATCAAAGACATCCATCATCTGTGCGCCGAAAATATCATGCATATAAGCGTAAATCTGTCGACTGTTAATCTCACGGTTTTGCTTTTTTATGATATTTTTTTTCAGATCAATGCGCACCTGTGTGATCCAGTCCGTGATTTCTCGAACCTCTGCCACATTGATGCGCAGCTTTTCATAACAATATTGTACCGTAAGCAGCATCAGCTCCTTGTTGGCACGATCAATCTCACGAGGCAGTTCTAGAAGCTCATCCTCGTAGTTTTCTATTTTTTCATTGATCTCATCGATCAATCGCTTATCCTCATCGAGCTTCTTCGAGCTGATATGTCCCTGATTTTCCTCGTGCGTCCCTTCCATGTTCTCAACGATGTTTCCCATCAGCTGAGATTTTACTTTTTTTAGATCGCGGATATCAAGATTTCGTCTGCTTTGTTCCTTTAACAGCTCGTTTAGGCGCGCTTCACCCTCAGAAATCTCATCAGGCTTTCCCTTCAATGCAAAAAGCTTGTGCCACTTCTGATCAAGGGTACAAAGCGCTATTTTCTTATTTTGCAAAAATTCAGAAAAATCCTTTTCCTCCGCCATAAAGTCTACGCCTCTTTTTCCTTTGTATGCTTGACCGTATTATATGATAGCTGCATCAGAGAGTCTGATAAATGTACATTTTCTACTATAACATCCGAATTAAACAGCTCCAAATCCACATGTGCAAAATTCCAGATCGCATGCACGCCAAGGGAAACGAGCTCATCTGCGATCGATGCTGCCTTAGATTTTGGCATGGTAAGCGTCGCAATATCAACCGGATGCGTATGGATATAATCTTCCAGCTCTGATAATGCCAAAATCGGGATTCCACGTACATCCGTTCCGATCAGCTTCGGATCCACATCAAAAAGTGCCCGGATCATAAATCCCAGCTTTTCAAACTTCACATAATTTGCCAAAGCCTGACCGAGATGCCCGGCTCCAATGATTATGACATTGTGCGTCGTATTCAGCCCCAGGATCTTACCGATCTCCTCGTATAAATATTTGACATTGTAGCCGTAGCCCTGCTGACCGAAGCCTCCGAAATTATTTAGATCCTGCCTGATCTGAGAAGCCGTCACATTCATCCGGCTGCTTAAATCATTCGATGAGATCCGTTCAACTCCGGCATCGAGCAGATCACCAAGATAACGATAATAACGCGGCATACGTCTGATAACCGCCTGTGATATTCCCTTTTCTTCCATCTTTTGAGCATTAAACCTTTCCGATAATCTGCTAAAAATTATAAGCATTCGCACAGTACATGTCAATGAAGCTACTCGTCCATATCCTGTGCCAGCTGCTCCCACTTTTCATAGAGAAGTGCCAGCTCATCCTCGATCGTGCCAATTTTTGTATGCAGCTCCATGAGATGTGCAGAGTTTGTCGCTACTGCCGGATCTGCTGATTCCTCTTCAAGCTTTTCCTTTTCCAGCTCAAGCGACTCGATCGATTCCTCTGTCTGCTTTAGCTCATTTTGCTTTTTACGAATGGCTGCCTGGCGTTTTTTTTGTTCCTGCCAGTCTACCCTGCCTAAATCAGACGTATCCTTATCCTGCATATCTGCCGGTGCTGCCTCAGTCACATAAGCCTTCGTCAGCTGTTCATGCTTTTCCAAATAGTAATCGTAATTTCCGATGTAATTTACGATGGTTTTCCCTGTCAGATCCATTATACGAGTCGCAGTCTGGTTGATAAAATAACGGTCGTGCGACACAAAAAGCACCGTACCTGTATATTGATTCAGCGCCTGCTCTAGTATCTCCTTTGATATAAGATCCAGATGATTGGTAGGCTCATCTAAAATCAAAAAATTTGCTTCGGATAGCATGAGCTTTGCAAGGGATAGTCTGCCGCGCTCTCCACCGCTTAAATCTGCTACATGCTTGGTAAGAGTCTCCTCTCCGGTAAATAAAAAAGCCGCTAAAATGCTTCGCACCCTGGTATTGTTCAGATCCGGATAAGCATCCGAAATCTCCTCGAATAACGTCTTTTCCTCGCTAAGAAGCTGCTGTTCCTGATCATAGTAGCCTATGTGTACATTCGTGCCCAGAAAAATCTCTCCCGCATCCGCGCACAAGCCACCTGTGATGAGCTTTAGCATCGTCGTTTTTCCGGTGCCGTTGTCGCCGATTAGGGCTACTCTCTCG
Source organism: Lachnospiraceae bacterium (assembly GCA_963594555.1). Lineage (GTDB taxonomy): Bacteria > Bacillota > Clostridia > Lachnospirales > Lachnospiraceae > W0P33-017. Next base: position 8,400 of record CAVBEI010000003.1, read on the forward strand.
CCACGCCTGATATCAAAATCGATGCCGGAAAAAAGCTCATTACCGGGGAATGCCTTCGAAAGTCCACGGATTCGCAGTACATCCTGACCGCTTGTGATATTTGGCTCTAGTGTAATACGCATATTTGCATGCTCTTCCATCGGTTTTTCCAGGCGTTCGAGCTTCTCTAGTGCCTTTTCCCGACTTTCAGCACGCTTGATCGATTTTTCACGATTGAATGATTTTAGCTTGGCAATGACTGCCTCCTGATGGGCAATCGTTTTCTGCTGATTTAGGTATTGCTTCATCTGTGCTTCGCGCAGCTGTGCCTTTTTCTCACTATATGCCGAATAATTTCCTGCATATACATACGACTGATGCAAGAAAAGCTCCACAACCCTTGTGACAACGCGATCCAAAAAATACCGATCATGCGATACGAGAAGCACGGCACCCTTATAGCTCTTTAAAAATCCCTCTAACCATGTTATGCTCGATAGATCCAGGTGGTTTGTCGGCTCATCTAATAGCAATATGTCCGGGTGTCGCACCAAAAGCTTTGCTAGTGAGACGCGGGTTTTTTGTCCGCCGGACAGCTCGGACAGCCTCCTATCAAACATATCCTCAGAAAAACCAAGCCCTCTTAAAACTCCGGCAATCTCATTCTTATAATAATAGCCGCCTGCATCCTCAAATTCCTTCAGGCAGGCATGATAATGCTCCATGAGCTGCTCTAGCTTTTCACCCTTCACCTGCTTCATCTGATCCTCGAAAAGACGAATCTGCTCCTCGAGCGCGATCACCTCTGCCTTTGCTGATAATACCTCCTCATATATGGAAGCATCCTCGGATATCTCCTGATACTGCGCCAGATAACCTATGCTTGCAGAGTGCGCGATCGTAATCTCGCCTTCATCCGGCGTCAGCTCACCGATAAGAAGCTTTAGCAGCGTGGATTTGCCGGCACCGTTTATGCCTACTATCGCGGTCTTTTCATTCTCCTCGATATGAAACGAGACTTTTTTTAATATTTCCTTCGTTCCAAATGCCTTCGAGACATTCGCGCAAGATAAAATCAATGGTTTTTCCTCTCATCTATGAGTAATAAGACTCTAATGTCTTTCGGATCTCACGGATAAAATCGCCGCTGTTTAATACCGTTACATCCGTAAGCTCTGTGATCAGTGCCAGATCCTTTGTCATCTTTCCGGACTCGATCGTATCGATACAAGCCTTCTCTAAGCGATCAGCAAAGGTCATAAGCTCCGGCAGTCCATCAAGTTCTCCGCGCTTTCTAAGCGCTCCGGACCAAGCAAAAATAGTAGCGACAGAATTTGTCGAGGTCTCCTCGCCGGCTAAGTGCTTATAATAATGACGCTGTACCGTACCATGTGCTGCCTCATATTCATAGATTCCATCCGGTGATACTAAAACGGAGGTCATCATCGCAAGCGAGCCACAGGCAGAGGAGATCATATCACTCATCACATCGCCATCGTAATTTTTGCAGGCCCAGATAAAGCCGCCCTCGGATTTCATGACGCGTGCCACAGCATCATCAATGAGTGTATAAAAATATGTGATGCCGGCAGCCTCAAACCTGCTCTTGTATTCCTTTTCAAAAATCTCGGCAAAAATATCCTTAAATGTATGATCGTATTTCTTGGATATCGTATCCTTTGTGGCAAACCATAGATCCTGCTTTTGATCCAGTGCATAGGAAAAACAGCTGCGTGCAAAGCTCTCGATGGAGGTATCCACATTGTGCTGTCCCTGCAGCACTCCTGCACCGCTAAACTCATGGATCGTCACTCTCTCCTGCTGTCCATCTGTGCCGGTAAATACAAGCTCCGCTTTTCCGGCTCCGGGAACCTTTAGCTCTACAGCCTTATACACATCCCCATAAGCATGTCTGGCGATGGTGATCGGTTTTTTCCAATTTTTTACACACGGCTCGATTCCTTTGACCTGGATCGGCGTACGAAATACAGTACCGTCTAGCATCGCACGAATCGTACCATTCGGGCTCTTCCACATCTCCTTTAGCTGATACTCACTCACACGTGCTGCATTCGGTGTGATAGTCGCACACTTGACTGCCACGCCATATTTTTTCGTTGCATTAGCAGAATCAACAGTCACCTGATCATCTGTCTCGTTGCGGTATTTCAGTCCAAGATCATAATACTCTGTTTTCAATTCAACAAAAGGGTGTAACAGCTCATCCTTGATCATCTGCCAGAGGATTCGTGTCATTTCATCTCCATCCATCTCTACAAGCGGAGTCGTCATTTTAATTTTATTCATGTTTTTTGCCTTTCTATTACCTATCATGATTGCAGTCTACCGTCAAACATTATAGCGCATTCTGTTACCACAGGTCAAATGTAATCCTCACTCTCTTCCACCCATGTATACTTTGTGCTATACTAAGGAACAGGCTTTGACCTAAGAAAGGAACTACATATGGATATACAGATCAAAAAATCCGCCGGACTACGCGGCGAATTAGATATTCCCGGAGATAAATCAATCTCGCATAGGGCGATTATGCTAGGCGCCATATCAAACGGCACAACGGAAATTACAAATTTTTTGCAGGGCGGGGATTGTCTCTCTACGATTTCCTGCTTTCAGGCGATGGGAGTAGAGATTGAAAATAATAGGAAGCGCGTTCTGCTTCACGGGGTTGGACTGCACGGACTAAAGCAGCCAAAGCAGATGCTTGATGTCGGAAACAGCGGCACGACCACACGACTCTTAAGCGGTATTCTGGCCGGACAGCCGTTTTCTTCTACTCTAAATGGCGACGCCTCTATTCAAAAGCGCCCGATGAGACGCATCATCGAGCCACTCACGCAGATGGGGGCTAATATCACTAGTCTTTACGGAAACGATTGTGCCCCGTTATCTGTCAGTGGCGGACATTTACAGGGCATCACCTATCATTCACCGGTAGCCTCCGCACAGGTTAAATCCTGCATATTGCTCGCCGGTCTCTATGCAGATGGCTGTACAATGGTCCTAGAGCCGGCAGCTTCGCGCAACCATACAGAGCTTATGCTAACAGGCTTTGGTGCACAGGTAGAGACAGACAAGCTAGCTGCCAGCGTTTATCCGAATCCTCGGCTCATCGGGCAAAAAATCACTGTTCCGGGTGATATTTCCTCTGCTGCATATTGGATCGCGGGAGCACTGCTAGTCCCTAACTCCCAGCTGCTGCTTAAAAATGTCGGCGTAAATCCAACACGTGATGGTATTCTTCGCGTTGTAAAAAGCATGGGTGGATGTATCAGCCGTGAAAATGAACGCATCGTATCCGGCGAGCCTGTCTGCGATCTGCTTGTAAGAACAAGCTCTTTGCACGGCGCAACGATCGAGGGCGATCTAATCCCGACACTCATTGATGAGATTCCGATCCTCGCCGTACTCGCCTGCTTTGCAGAGGGAACGACAATCATACGCGATGCCGCTGAGCTAAAGGTAAAGGAATCCAATCGCATCGATACGGTTGTTTTGGCACTGCGTGCCATGGGTGCCGACGCGACTGCCACAGAAGATGGCATGATCATCCATGGCGGCAGACAGCTGCATGGTGCCGTGATCGATTCACAGCTCGATCATCGCATCGCCATGTCCTTTGCCATTGCCGGTCTGCTCTGCAACGAACCAACGACGATCAAACAGGCAGACAGCGTTGCGATCTCTTATCCTAATTTTTATGATACACTGAAAAAATTTCTTTAAATAAAAAAGGGAAGCCTATTGGCTTCCCTTTTTTTAATACCATTATTCTTCGGAATTGTCCAGCTTGCTTGCGCGTGCGGCAATCTCCTTTTCCTGTACATCACTCGGAGCCTGCTCATAGCGTGCAAACTCATACGAGAACTCACCTGCACCACCGGTCATAGAGCGAAGCTCAGTATTATAACCAAAGAGCTCTGTATACGGCACATCAGCCAAAATCTCCTGCTTACCGCCCTCGATAGGATTCATGCCCAGCACTCGTCCACGGCGCTTGTTCAAATCACCCATAATATCTCCGGTATAGCTATCCGGTACAAGAACCTTCATGGAAGCGATCGGCTCTAAAAGCACCGGTCCCGCATCCATAAAGCCCTTCTTAAAGGCCTGCGTCGCAGCCATCTTAAAGGCCATCTCTGAGGAATCCACAGGATGATAAGAACCATCGTAGAGCACCGCCTTTACACCAACAACAGGATAGGCTGCCATCGGTCCTTTTTGGACTGCGTCCTGGATACCCTTTTCTACAGCAGGGAAATAGTTTTTCGGAACTGCTCCGCCGACTACGATCTGTTCAAATACATACGGCTGCTCCAAATCACCGGAGGGCTCAAAGGTCATCTTTACATGTCCGTACTGACCGTGTCCTCCGGACTGCTTCTTATATTTGTACTCCACATCTGATTTCTTTTTTATCGTCTCGCGGAATGCAACCTTTGGCTTCGACAGCTCGATCTCTACCTTGTATTTGGTGAGCAGCTTGCTCGCCACTACGTCTAGCTGCTGTTCACCGATACCATAGAGAAGCGTCTGGCCATTCTCGCTGTCATTGACTGCACGAAGCGTCAGATCCTCCTGCATCATTTTCTGCAGAGCCTGAGATATCTTGTCCTCATCACCCTTGTTCTTTGCCTTGTAGCGCATGTAGGTGTACGGAGTCGAGGTCGTAGTACGGATGTAGGCGATCGGGTTGGCCTTTGTAGAGAGGGAATCTGTCGTCGCTGCGGTCGTAAGCTTTGCAAGTGCACCGATATCTCCGGCATGCAGCTCCTTGACCTCTTCAGCCTTTGCGCCGCACATCACGTATAGCTTTCCAATCTTTCCCTCTACATCCTTGTGATAGTTGTACATCAAATCGTCCGTCTTTAGTACGCCGGAATTTACCTTGATAAGAGAATATTTTCCGATGAACGGATCCACGATCGTCTTAAATACATAAGCAGACTTCGGCTTTGCGAAATCAAAATCTGCCTGGAATACTTCATTTGTCTTTGTCTGAATGCCGGCGCAGCTGCGCTTATCCGGGCTGGGCAGATATTTTACGATATCTACCATCAGCGTATACATGCCTCGTGCAAGAATATTCGAGCCCATCAAAACAGGAACGATACTGCCATCCGCTACATTGACACGCAATGCCTGACGAATCTCATCATCAGAAAATTCCTCACCGCCAAAATAACGATCCATGAAATCCTCGCTCGTCTCAGCCACAGATTCCATGAGTGCCTCACGACACAGCTCCAGATTCGCCTTAGAATACTCGGGAACGTCACATTTTTCTACCGTGCCGTCCTCCTTCCAGCGCTTCGCACGCTGCTGAATGACATTTACATAACCGACAAACTGCTCATTCTCGCGAATCGGCAGATGGAACGGTGCGATCTTTTTGCCGTAGAGCTCCTGCAGATCCTCTACCACCTGACGATAGCTCGCATTATCTATATCCATATCGGTCACGAAAATCATACGCGGGAGCTTATACTTTTCGCAGATCTCCCATGCTTTTTTCGTGCCTACCTCGATGCCTGCTTTACCGGAAACAACGATGATCGCTGCGTCAGCCACAGCAGCTGCTTCCTCTACCTCACCCACGAAATCAAAATAGCCGGGTGTATCTAATATATTGATCTTGCTGCCTTCCCATTCGATCGGAACAACAGATGTACTGATGGAAAATGATCGTTTGATCTCCTCTTTATCGTAATCGCTGATAGTATTTCCTTCACTGATCTTGCCCATTCGGTTTGTCTTGCCAGCCAGAGTAGCCATTGCCTCTACCAGGCTGGTCTTGCCCGCCCCTCCATGACCTAGCAGTACCACGTTACGAATCTTGTCTGTTGTGTAAACGTTCATACATATACCCTCCTTATCCATCCGTTATACGTCATAATAACTCATTATTATTTCGTCCCGGATTTTTCATATATGTAGATTTTACTAAAAAGCCCGAAAAAATACAACTATTTTATTCATTTTTCACAAAAAAAGAGACGCCTCCTGCGCCTCTTTTTTCTCATCCTATTCTATTCTGCATCCGGATTGAACATCTCGTAGATCCTTATCTTTAGCTCCTCTGTATTTGCAAGCCCTACAAAGGATGCGCCACAATGAAATAAACCATCCTCGCTTCCCTCACAGCGAACGATGCGAATCATCGTCTGAATCACTTCCTTGGTCCAGATTTGGATCCTTGTGCTGTAGATCGCACCCTTATCGAGCGGATACTGCGTGATAAATCCAATGCCTGAGCTAGAGAGATTTGTAACCTTGACATGTGCGAATTTTACCGTTGTCATGTCGCCCTGATCCTGTCGTTCCATCTCAATGGTCACATCAAGCTCTAATCGTTTGCTTCTTCTTTTTTCGTCCATACAAGACCTCCTTTTCGTTTTTATTGTATAAACATAGCATCACCAAAGCTAAAGAAACGATAACGTTCCTTTACTGCTTCCTCATAGGCATGCAAAATATGTTCTCTGCCTGCCAGTGCACTAACTAACATCACGAGTGTAGATTCCGGCAGATGAAAATTGGTGATCAGTGCATCGATCACTCTAAACTCATAGCCCGGATAAATAAATATATCAGTCCATCCACTTTTTGCACGCATCGATCCGTCCGACTCTGCCGCCGATTCCAGCGTCCTGCAGCTTGTCGTACCAACAGCGATGACACGCCCGCCGGAGATTTTCGTTTCATTGATCAGGCGCGCTGCCTCCTCTGATACCTGATAATATTCGGAGTGCATATGATGCTCCTGCACATACCTTGCCTTCACCGGACGAAAGGTTCCAAGTCCGACATGCAGCGTCACCTCAGCGATACTGACACCTTTTTTTCGGATCTCCTCTAGGAGCTCCTTCGTAAAATGCAAGCCTGCTGTAGGAGCAGCAGCCGAACCGTCATGCTTTGCATAAACCGTCTGATATCGGTTTTTGTCCTTCAATTCATGCGTAATATACGGCGGCAGCGGCATCTGTCCGAGCCGATCTAATATTTCCTCAAAAATGCCCTCATAGGAAAAACGAATCAGCCTGTTGCCATCCTCTACGACATCCACGATCTCACCTGTTAAAATGCCTTCACCGAATACCAGTCTCGTTCCTATTTTTGCTTTTTTTCCCGGCTTTACCAGAGTCTCCCAGACATCTCCCTGCTGCCTTTTTAAAAGCAGCAGCTCTACAGAGCCGCCCGTCTCCTCACGCACACCGTACAGCCTGGCAGGAATAACCCTTGTGTTGTTTAGCACCAGACAATCACCTGGATTTAAGTACTGCGTTATATTTGAAAAGGTTTCATGATGAATGGATCCATCCTCTTTTCCAAGCAGCAATAATCTCGAGCTCGAACGATCCTCTAGCGGATCCTGTGCGATCAGCTCCTTTGGAAGCTCATAATAAAAGTCCTTTACATCCATCCTGTTTTCTTGCATTTATGCTCTCCACTAACCACGAAGCGTGATCTGCAGCGTTTTCTCAAGATTCTTTAGAATCTTTTTCACAAAGCCCTCGATCATCTCGCTCGTAAATTCTTCCTCTGCCGGTGTAAATACAACGGAGAATGCCATACTCTTTTTATCAGGTCCTAACTGAATACCCTCATACACGTCAAAGAGCTGCACATCCGTTACATATTTGCAGGCTTCTCTGATACCGTCCTCGATCTGTGCACATGCGATATTTTTATCTACCACAAAGGCAAAATCACGTTTTTCAATCGCATATTTCGGCAGAGGTGTAAATACCTGCGGTTTTCCATACCACTGGCTTAGGATGCGAAGATCAAGCTCCATTATAAAGGACTGCACACGCATATCCAAATCATCCATCAGCTCATAGGATACCTTGCCGATATAACCTGCGCAAACTCCCTCACAGAAAATCTCTGCTGTCTGATACGGATGCAGATATGGCTTATTTGCTGCTTCATAAGTGAATTTCACACCAAGCGTATGCGCCACCATCTCAGCAAAGCCCTTGATCGTATAGAAGGATTCCTTCTCTCCGAATACGCCAACGCATAGCGTTTCACGTTCATCCGGATACTCCGTCAGAGGAAGCTCCTTTGCCATAAAACGATTGCCAAGCTCAAAAATACGTCCCTCTAATATGCCCTTCTTTTGATTACGTGCGATGGCATGCAGCATCTGTGGTGCAAGCGTCGTTCTCATCAAGGAAAGATCTATGTTGATCGGGTTGATCAGCTTGATGGCATGTCGCTGTAGCGCATCAGCCGGCAGGCGAAGAAGATCCAGATCAGACGGTGAAAAGAAGGAATAATGAATCCCCTCAAATGCCCCCAGGGCACACAGCGCATTTTTAATTTTAAGCTCAGTTTTTTGCTTATCATTTAATCCGCCCAGCGTCACCTTTGCAGTCGGCATAAACGTATCGACCACATGCTCATAGCCATACATACGAATGACTTCCTCTGCAACATCCGGATAAGAATCCATATCCTCTCTATAAGCCGGGATCAAAAGTGAAAGCGTATCGCCCTTTAGCTGTGGTGCGAAATTTAAATTTGTTAGGATGCGCAGCATCTCATCTGTCGGTACCTCTATGCCAAGCACACCATTTACCTTTTTCACACTCACCTGCATTTCCTTTGGCTCGATGGAATTGCCGGTATTTACCTCTATGTGCGTCGCAGATACCTTGCCACAGCCTAGCTCCTCGATCAAATGCAGGGCACGCTTCATCGCCATCACGGTCGTATATTCATAGACTCCCTTTGCATACATCGCGCTCGAATCGGATGCCTGTCCCAGTGCACGGGAGCTCTTTCTGATGTTATCACGCATAAACTTGGCAGACTCAAACATCACCTCGCTTGTACTATCTAAAATCTCAGAATTTAAGCCGCCCATGATGCCTGCTAAGGCAACCGGACGCTCTCCGTCGCAGATGACGAGATTCGCGTCATTTAATGTAAATTCCTTTTCATCGAGTGTCGTGATCTTTTCCCCGTTTGCAGCGCGGCGCACGCAGATCTTTTCGCCCTTTAAAAATGCACCATCAAAGGCATGCATGGGCTGACCGAGCTCCTTTAAAATATAATTTGTAATATCTACGACATTCGAGATTGAACCGATACCAACCAGTGCCAATCTGCGGCGCATCCAATCCGGAGACGGTGCGATCTTTACATCATATACGTAATGTGCGATATAGCGCGGGCAAAGCTCCTGTGCCTGTACCTCTACGCAAAAGCCCTCTTTTTTCACATCCGTCTCGGTATAGGTCAAAGCAGGCTCCTTGCAGGGCTTATTTAATACTGCAGCGATCTCTCTGGCGATGCCATAGATGCTCTGGCAGTCCGGACGGTTTGCCGTGATAGCAATATCAAAGATCCAATCCTCCATGCCAAGCAGTGGCTTCACGTCTGCTCCTACCGGTGCATCCTCTGGCAGTACAAGTAAGCCGTTGTAGCCTGCACCGGGATAAAGATCCTCATTTAATCCTAGCTCTACGCCTGAACAAAGCATACCAAACGACTCATAGCCGCGCAGCTTTCCTTTTTTTATCGTCATCACGCCCTGGGTGGTGACATGATCCTTTGCAGTCGCATAAACCGTTGCGCCAACGAGTGCCAGCGGGAATTTTCCACCTGCACATACATTATCTGCGCCACAGCATACCTGAAAGGTACCATGCTCTCCCGCATTCACCTCGCACAGTGAAAGATGCGTATCAGGGATCGGCTCGCATTTTTCTACAAGACCAACTACAACACCGGATATGTCTTTTCCTACCTCTATCAGTTCCTCTACCTCAAAGCCACAGGAGAAGAGCTTTTCCTCTAACTCCTTTGGCGTTACATCTATATCTACATAGTCCTTCAACCAGCTTAATGGTGCTAACATGATTTGCCTCCTTTTTTAATCGTCAATCTGATCTAACACACGCAGATCTGACTCAAACAGCAGCTTGATATTGTTGATGCCGTATTTTAGCATCGCGATTCTCTCAATACCGATACCAAATGCAAAGCCGCTGTACTCCTCGGTATCGATGCCGCAGCCCTCTAATACCTTGTGATTTACCACGCCTGCGCCCAGTACCTCTATCCAGCCGGTTCCCTTGCACAGCTTGCAGCCTGCTCCGGAGCATGCAAAGCAGCTCACATCTACCTCTACGGAAGGCTCCGTAAACGGAAAATACGAAGGACGCAGTCTCGTCGTCACCTGCTTACCGAAAATACGCTTGACAAAGGCATCCAGCATGCCCTTTAGGTCACACAGCGTAATGCCGCGATCCACAACCAGTCCCTCCATCTGCGTAAACATCGGAGAATGTGTGGCATCATCATCGGAACGAAATACCTTTCCCGGAGAGATGATCTTTATCGGCGGCTTTTTCTCCTCCATGACATGAATCTGTCCTGCTGAGGTCTGTGTGCGCAGCAGATACTCCGGTGACAGGTAAAACGTATCCTGCATATCTCTTGCCGGATGATCCTGTGGAGTATTTAGTGCAGTAAAATTGTAATAATCGGTCTCTATCTCCGTGCCCTCATATACCTCAAAGCCCATAGAACCGAATATGTCGATCAGCTGGTTGCGCACCTGCGTAATGGGATGCAGATTGCCCTTTTTGCTCTTTACGGCAGGCTCTGTTACATCAATTTTCTCTGACTCATAGCGCAGTCTCAAGGCCTCTGTCTCAAGACGCTTTGTATATTCAGCTAATACCTCTTCGATCGCCTCACGCGTCTCATTGACCCACTGGCCTACCTTTGGGCGATCCTCCGGCGGCACATCCTTCATGCCCTTTAATACTGCGGTGAGTTCACCCTTTTTTCCAAGAATCGCGTTTCGCACCTCGCCGAGTCGCTCTAAGCCATCTGAGCTTTCGATCTCTGCGATTGCATGTTCTCTGATTTTTTGCAGCTTCTCTTTCATGATATTCTCCTTCACTTAAATATAAAAAATCCCAGAGTCCAAATCAGACTCTGGGACGAAATAACTCCGCGGTACCACCCATATTTCCGCACCGGGATAAACCTAATGCGGACACTTAATGCACGTAACGCGTGCTCACGTCACAGGCTACTACTCATATCAGCGAATTCACCTATGCTGCTCCGGCGTGAAATTCACTCACATACGTTCTCCGAAAGAAGCTCTCAGCCATCAGCTTCTTCTCTCTGTCGGTTCGCCATGCGGCTACTGTGCGCCATCAATGCATTTTCCTTTTCTGCTGTTAGCCTAGCACAAACCACACAAAACTGCAAGGCATTATCTGTGTTTTTTTATTTTTTGCCGCCAAAAACGTCCTATTCGTTCCCCATAGAGATGATTAACCTCTGCGCCCAGCAGCAGGATATACATACAGGTATAGAGCCAGAACATGATAAGCACGATCGTCGTCAGACTGCCGTAGCTCGAAAAGCCATGAAAATAATCGATATAGATCGACACGCCAAACGAAAACACATACCAGGAAACGGCACACAAAAAGGCACCCGGCAGCTGTCTTAAATAGGTGATGCGAAATCCTCCCTCACCACTTCGATTCGGAAATGCCCAATAAAACAGTGCAAACACAAGGGTCAACCCGCCGATACCTATCAGCACCTTCATCTGAAGCAGCGTATTTAGTATGGCCGCAAGTGCCGGTATATGTACATCCAGCATACGCTTTAGCGTTCGTCCAAACACTAGCAGTACAAGCACCAGCACCAGCGAAAATATCATGATAAACGTATAGATAACCGCCCAGAAACGAAGCTTTAGAAAGCTTCTCGTCTCCTTTAGATCATACATCCTATTCAGGCCATCCGTCAGATACTGTATCCCTTTTCCCGCTGACCAGATAGCTACGATTGCAGACATGGAGATCAGACCGGCAGAGCTCTCAAACGTTTCCTCTATGATGCTGACCAAAAATTCTGCCACATAATCCGGCAAAAATATGGTCACACCCTTTGTCAGAAATTCAGGTGTTACCGGGGTGTATTTTAGCATTGCGGCGAAAAAAAGCATAAAGGGGATCAGAGACAGAAGCGTAAAATAAGCAGCCTGTGCAGCATACGCCGTCACATCATCTGCCGTGCATTCCTTCCAGAACTCCTTTGCTTCCATGATAATCTTCATATGTGTCGTTTTCCTATCATAAGCATCGATATGCGAAAAAGAATCCTGCAATGCAGGATTCTTTTTATCTTCGTTAAAACCCGAAATGCCGGTTCTTGTATTTTGACTCCTAGCTATCGCTAGGTGGGTGACCGCAGTCTTGCTCTTTGTCTTCCTCCGATCCGTAGATAAGGCCTGACATACACAAGCTCATATAGGAATCCCGTTTAAAGTAATGTAGGTTCAAAATAGCAAGAGTTATCGCACATCCCAGGCAAAAAAGCAATTACATTTTTATTTCTGGGGGCCTGCAGAAACGAGTGCCTTTCCGGCATCATTTCCTTCGTATTTTGCAAAGTTCTTGATAAAGCGGTCTGCCAAATCGTTTGCCTTTGTCTCCCATTCTGAAGCATCTGCATAGGTATCACGAGGATCTAAGATGCCGGTATCCACACCGTTTAACTCGGTCGGGATCTCGAAGTTGAAGATCGGCAGCTGCTTTGTCGGAGCGTTCTTGATGTCGCCATTTAAGATAGCATCGATGATGCCACGGGTGTCCTTGATAGAGATACGCTTGCCGGTTCCATTCCAGCCGGTATTTACCAGATAAGCCTTTGCGCCGCTCTGCTGCATTCTCTTTACAAGCTCCTCTGCATACTTGGTCGGATGAAGCTCAAGGAATGCCTGACCAAAGCAAGCGGAGAAGGTAGGTGTAGGCTCAGTAATACCGCGCTCTGTACCTGCTAATTTTGCAGTAAAGCCTGAGAGGAAATAATACTGTGTCTGCTCAGGAGTCAAAACAGATACCGGAGGCAGTACTCCGAATGCATCTGCAGATAAGAAGATCACGTTCTTTGCTGCCGGTGCAGAAGAAACGGGACGTACAATATTCTCAATATGGTTGATCGGATAAGAAACACGTGTGTTCTCAGTCACGCTCTTATCGTCAAAATCGATCTTGCCTGCTGCATCTACTGTAACGTTCTCTAAGAGAGCATTGCGACGGATCGCATTGTAGATATCCGGCTCAGATTCCTTGTCGAGATTGATGACCTTTGCGTAGCAGCCTCCCTCGAAGTTGAATACGCCATTGTCATCCCAGCCGTGCTCATCATCACCGATCAAAAGACGCTTCGGATCGGTAGAAAGTGTGGTCTTGCCGGTTCCGGAAAGTCCGAAAAATACAGCGGTATTCTCACCGTTTAAATCTGTATTTGCAGAGCAGTGCATAGCAGCGATGCCCTTTAACGGCAGATAGTAGTTCATCATAGAGAACATACCCTTTTTCATCTCTCCGCCGTACCAGGTATTGATGATGACCTGTTCCTTGCTGGTGATATTGAAGGCTACGCATGTCTCAGAATTCAATCCCAGCTCTGCGAAGTTCTCTACCTTTGCCTTTGATGCGTTATATACAACGAAATCAGGCTCAAAGTCAGCTAATTCCTCATCGGTGGGAACGATAAACATGTTCTTTACAAAGTGTGCCTGCCAAGCAACCTCCATGATAAAACGGATCGCCATACGGGTATCCTTGTTGGCACCACAGAATGCATCTACAACAAACAGTCTCTTGTTGCACAGCTCCTTCTTTGCCAGGTCCTTTACGGTCTCCCAGGTATCCTGTGTCATCGGATGGTTATCGTTTTTGTATTCGTCGGAGGTCCACCATACAGTATCCTTGGAGTTTTCATCCATAACGATATATTTGTCTTTGGGGGAACGTCCTGTGTAAATACCGGTCATTACGTTTACTGCACCAAGCTCGGTTACCTGACCTACCTCATAGCCGTCAAGTCCCTCCTTTGTCTCTTCCTCGAATAACATCTCATAGGAAGGATTGTGCACGATCTGAGTCGTACCGGTAATGCCATACTTTGTTAGATCCATTGCTGCCATTTTGATTACCTCTCTCTTTCTTATTTTTTCGTTCTTGTTCTACAAGTACCCAATCAATCGTCATCATTTTAACATTCTTTTTTCTATCCGTAAAGTGTGTATTTTCCTTGCTTTTTAATTTTCGCTTCTATTCTCACACATATTGTTAAAATTTTATTAACTTTCAGATTTTAGCAACAATTTTCACGCAAAATGTGATATGATAATTTTTCAAAGGCTTTTTTGTGAAAAAATATGGAAATAAGTGAAAAGGAGGCAACCTACATGGAACGTAATTTTGCAGAGATTACTCCAAAGCTAAAAGAATTAGCAGACAGAAGCATCCGCTCCTACTGCATCGATCCGGAATTATATACTACCTACGACGTAAAACGAGGCTTGCGTGATCTAAACGGCAAGGGAGTCCTCGTCGGGCTCACAGAAATTTCTGAGATTTCCTCAACACAGATCATAGACGGAAAATCCGTTCCCGCAGAAGGACAGCTCTACTATCGAGGCTATAATATCCAGGATCTGGTCCGCGGTATTCGTCCGGAGAGTCATTTCGGATACGAGGAATGCACTTATCTGCTGCTGTTCGGAGAGCTGCCTACAGCCGCGCAGCTGAAGGATTTTTGTGCACAATTAGCAGATTACCGCTCGCTTCCGACGAGCTTTGTACGAGATATTATCATGAAGGCTCCCAGCAAGGATATGATGAACACGCTCGCCCGCAGCGTACTCACACTCTATTCCTACGATGATGCAGCCAATGATACCTCCGCACCGAACGTACTTCGTCAATGCCTGCAGCTCATCAGCCTGTTTCCTCTTCTCTCGGTATACGGCTATCAGGCATACCGACATTATCACGACGGCGAGAGCCTGTTTATTCACACACCTACGGACAATCTCTCCACCGCCGAGACGATCCTATATACCCTGCGTCCGAATAAAAAATACACACCGCTTGAAGCAAAGCTATTAGACATCGCCTTGATATTACATATGGAGCACGGCGGTGGAAATAACTCCACCTTTACGACGCATCTTGTGACAAGCTCCGGTACGGATACCTATTCGGTCATCGCAGCATCGCTTGGTTCCCTCAAGGGTCCAAAGCACGGCGGTGCCAACATCAAGGTCGTCCAGATGTTTGAAGCTATGAAAAGTGAGCTGTCCGATTGGACAGACGAGGAGGCTGTCAGTGATTATCTGCGACGTCTCCTTCACAAGGAGGCCTTCGATCACGCCGGTCTTATCTACGGTATGGGGCATGCTGTTTACTCACTCTCCGATCCGCGTGCGACGATCTTTCGATCCTTTGTAGAACGACTCTCTATTGAAAAGGGCTACGAAAAGGAATTTGCACTCTATTCCATGGTAGAACGGCTCGCTCCTAAGATCATCTCTGCCGAGCGCAAGATCTATAAGGGCGTCAGCCCGAACGTCGATTTTTACAGTGGCTTTGTATATTCCATGCTCGATCTTCCCTTAGAGCTATACACGCCGATATTTGCTATCGCACGTATCGCCGGCTGGAGTGCCCACCGCATGGAGGAGCTCTGCTGCGGCGGAAAGATCATGCGTCCTGCCTATATGAATATATCCGAGCATCGGGATTATATTCCGATGGAGCAGCGATAAAAAAGGAGCTTCGTTTTCACGAAGCTCTTTTTTCTCCTCTATTTAATGTATTTTGCCTTGCATTCCTTTGTTTTACGCAAAAACCAGATGCATAAAACCAGAAATAATACGACCATTACAAAATTTACCATCGGAAGCTCTAAATATTTGTCATTAACATATCCGATCACGCCGTAGAGGATCGCCAAAATGCCAAATAAAATAAGCGGCATATACATCGCCTCGCAAAAGCCCTTCATATCCTTCGCTCCGACGAGCTCCGCCGGATTGATGATTAGATTGGACGGCTGTCCGGTGCGTTTCATCTGGTAGGCACTGTAAACCATATACAAGCCATAAAAGAAAAGTACAAAATCAAAAAGTACCATAAAAGAATCTGAATTCATCACTTACCTCGCTTCACTACAAAAATTATTTTACACATCGGGTAGATTATACGCCACTTTCCTGTCTTTGCCAAGCAAAATTGTAAAAAATAGGAAAACTTTATTGCTAAAATAGTAAAAAAGTTGTATATTTGTACTATATGTTGTTGAGATTATTATCATTCATTTGAAAAGGAGTACAGCTATGCAGTTAAAAGACGCTAAAATTCTGATTGGCGATGATTCCATTCTCGCACGCAAGCAGCTCAAGGATGTTCTCTCCTCACTCGGAGCTACCCGTTTTGTAGAAGCCGTAAATGGAAATGAGGCTGTAGAAAAATTTATTTCCGAGCAGCCGGATCTCATCTTTTTAGATATTATCATGCCGATCAAGGACGGTATTCATGCGGTATCCGAGATCATCGCAGCAGATGCCGATGCCCAGATCGTCATTGTATCCTCTGTCGGTACACAGCATCAGCTCAAGGCAGCCATCGAAGCCGGCGCAAAGGATTTTATCCAGAAGCCGATCAACGCAGACCAGATCGCTTCTATCATCTCTTCCAGATTTGAATAGTTACCATCACTCAATAATTTCGTCACTCATTATTTCATATGATATAGAGGGTTTTTGTTATGTTTGTACAGTTTTTTGGAGGATTTTTGCTTAATAAAGGGGCTGTGACACGTGAGCAGCTCATCGATGCGATGGAACGTGAAAATGATGCACACATTCAGCTTGGAACACTGGCTATGCATGCAGGGCTTATGAATGCAGACCAGATTGATGAGATTCGCATCCTACAGACACATACCGACAAGCGCTTTGGAGAGCTTTGTGTGGATCAGGGCTATCTAACAGAGGCACAGGTAGATGAGCTTCTTTCATCCCAGTATCCGACCTATCTTTTACTAGGGCAGGTGCTAGAGGAGCAGGGTGTATTCGATCAAAGCACCTTTCATGCACTCGTTTTAGAATATATCACGAAAAATTCCATTCGTGAGGAGGATCTTACGAACAAAAACGAGGACAGCATCCCCGTACTTGTAAAAGAATATTGCAGTGATTTTCCCAGCATGAATAAGAATTATCAGCTCGAGTATATTCAGCTGCTTTTAAACGATCTCATTCGTTTTATCGGCAGCGACTTTACCTTGCTTCGTCCGGTTATCTATCATGATGAATACGCGACACAAAAATATGCCACACAGGATGTCACCGGCGATTATTCTGCCAGCGCCGTACTAGATATGACAGAGGATGCAGCCATCGCCTTTGCCAGCCGCTATGCTTCAGAGGCTTTTACTTCCTTTGATGAATATGTACAGGCCTCCATGGAGGATTTCCTAAATCTCCACAATGGTCTCTTTACCGTCAACATCTCTAACAGCTACTCGACCGAGTTAGGCTTAGAGCCTCCGTATTCCGGCGAAAAGACTTCTATCACAAGCAAGCAGGCGATGTATGTATTCCCGGCACTATTCCCCTTTGGCATCGTAAATATTGTATTATCAGAGCATGCATGATATTATTCAAAGAAAAGCACACCAGACGGTGTGCTTTCTTTTATTGCGCGATTTTATTTAGGTTCGTGTGTGTGATCCTGCCGAAATCATGAATAAAATCCTCATATTTCATATAAAACTGTCCATACGTTTCATCGGAATGTGTAGCAAGCATAGAATCGCTCATCTGTCTGCCACCACCGTCCTTATATTGCAGAGAATGCATACTGTATGGATTGCGCAGCAGCACCAGACGCTGTCCGTTTCGTACCTCACCGCCCATAACCGTATAGGCATGTCCCGAATTAAGTCCATCCGCGCTACCACGACCGCTACCGGCATGGAATACAATGCGGTTCTCCCTGGAATGACAAATCTGTTCAAAGAGATCATTGCTTTCTGCTAACTCATTTTTATCCTGTTCGCTATAGAAGTTTAGCATCGCATCGGTCTCTCCACTGATACCAAGCAATCGCTCCAAAAATTCACTGCCCTCTCCATACCATAATGACTGGTAACCTTTTTTCCCGTCTCTTCCGATATATGCGCATGCCTTTTCTATCATCTGCATCCACAATGCGCCGGCAGAGAGTGCATCTACGCATCCCATCACACGGGGAATCTCCTTTTTCACACGAACATAAACCGGTACAAGCTCTGTCTGCTCGATCTCCTCTGCCTCAACAAAATCAAAATCATCGAACTCGTCCTGCTCCTTAGCTTTTTTTTGCGCAGGCTCTGCAGGCTTCTTTACTGTCTGTCGCTCAAACAGACGTACCGTCACTGTACCATCTCCGTTATCCTTTAGGCAGCTCTTTAGAAGTGCCGGATCGCATTCCACGAGGCCACCGACGCTCGCCATCATATAGCAGTTCGATACGAGGCGCTGCTTTAGGTCATTGATCACCGGCTCATGCGAAAATAAAGGTGTATCTGTCTGATCACTCCAGGTAGAGAAGGTACGAAGTGCTGCATTTCTGCTCGAGCCTCTGCCGGAATTGCCCTCTTCCCTTGGTCTTTCATTGCTAAAATCACGAATCTTAGCGCCCTCAGGAATCACAAGAGTTCCATTTGTCATGGTATCAAAATACTGCTTAACCTGTCCTAGTAATTCTCTCTGCTGCTCGTTTAAGCCCGTCGTACCCAGTGCCTTATTTACGAGCTCTATCGCCTTCATCAGTCGTTTGCGCTCCTGCGTATAGCCGACCTGATAACGTGAACCATGCACATAATGGCTGACTGCCTCTGCGATCTCATTCATTCCTGCGTCACGAAGCTGACTTACCCGTGCTTCTAACGTCTCTCTGGAGGCATTGCTCTGTAGATCAGAATTTGTATTGGTAGCTTCCTCTCTCGTACGTGAAATCGTCTGAAATGCCGGCTCCTGCACAGGCATCTGCTCAAGAGGTCTTCTTGTTTTTGAAAAACGAGCCTTAAATCCTGTTCGACCGACTCTCGCATGCTCTGTCATATCAGCTGTACGCTCCCTGTAATCTGCTCTCGGATCCTGATGCACCTGCTGATTAGCCTGCTGATGGAGCTGCTGATTTTCCTGCTGCTGCATTTGCTGCTGCTGTATATCCTCCCATTCTTCATCGATCTGAAGATGGTTTTGTCTTTGCAGCTGCTCTTGATTTGCCATATCACACATAATCGTCTTCCTCCTCTTCCTCTAACTCTCCCATGCACAGAATAATCTGTTCAATATCACAATCCAAGAAGCGTGTATACAGCTGTATCGCCTGCTCCGTAGATAAAATCATCTCTATTTTTAGATCGTTAAACGCAGCCCGATCCATACCCTCTCGTTTTGCAAGCTGCTCTAAGGCATCCAGTGCTTCCGCCAAAAGTGGCAAAAGCAGCTGTCTGTGCGTTCGCTCCACCCAGCAATAATCAAGTCTCACCCTATGCTCATACAGACTAAAGAAAACCGCCCCGTATAATTCGTCCCCACGCATGGCAACACTTCCTGAGGCCTGCGGTCCTATGTAGCTGCTCAGATGCTCTCCCGTCTGTTCGATCAACCAGTCATTTAGCGCATATTTCTCGCGTACAGACAATTCCTCTAGCTTACGCAGGCCACCCATTTTTTTATAGGCTCCCCATTCCTCCAGTGTAAACCGCACGGTTCCTGGGTCCGTCACACCAAGCGGCATTTCAAAAAATTCCATCTGAAATCCGCCGGCCTTTAAAAACGGAAACAGCGAGGCGACATCCATATCGCCATCCCATTCAAAGCAAACCATAAGCTTACATCCATCTGCCATAGCTTCATCGGAAATATAGCCCAACAGCTCTCTCCCGTAGCCTTTTCTACGGTAGTCCGGCAATACATATATACTGCGCAGTGCCAGGCCATTCTCCTGCTGCTCATAGCAGGCTGCTCCGATAGGCTGTGTATCATCGTCATCCATCACACCAATCGCACATACCGATTTTTCTGCATGTACAAGCTCCACATACAACTCCTCCGGCAGGCACTGAATCCATGTCTCACAGGTTATTTGATTCAATAGCTCGATTGCCATTTCGTTTGCAATTCCTTTCGGTCAATGATTATAAAAAAAGGGTAACGATCCGATGCAACAGGATCATTACCCTACTATTATCTCACATTTATTTGTATTTTACTAGCAAATCCCTAAAAATTCCTTGACTGCCTGCGGCATTTGATCCACCTCACAGACATGCTCGTGTACGACCGGAGCCGTTTTTATCTCCTCGATCGCCCTCGGAACCTTCACATTGCCGATCTTGCTGAGCTCATCCACCAGTTCAAAATCGCCAAGCTTATCATACTTTGAATCGATCGCGGTCATGACACTGCGTGTAAATTTAAACGGAGATGCCGTACTTGCGATAACAGTCTTTGCAGCATCTGCATGCTTAGCACGATATTTTTTATATACACTCGCTGCAACTGCCGTATGTGTATCGATCACATAGCCGGTCGAAGCATACAGCTGCTTAATAGTCTCTGCAGTATCCTCCTCCGTAGCATATCCACCTACAAAATCCTGTAGCTTTTCTTGCATGCTTTGTGTGATCTCATATACACCTGTCTGCGAAAGTGACTCCATCAGCGCAGCATTTTTCGTCGCATCATTTCCTGCAATATGATAGATGAGACGCTCTAAATTGCTGGAGATCAAAATATCCATAGACGGTGAACTGGTGAGCTTAAACTCACGGTTCTTATCATAGGTACCGGTCTCAAAAAAGTCGTAGAGAACCTTATTTTCATTAGACGCACAGATGAGCTTTGCAATCGGCAGTCCCATCTGCTTTGCATAATAGGCTGCCAGGATATTGCCAAAATTACCTGTCGGTACTACAACATTGATCTTCTCTCCGTCTGCGATGGCATCCTCTTTTAATAATTTTGCATATGCATAAACATAATAAGCGATCTGCGGCACCAATCTTCCGATGTTGATGGAATTTGCAGATGAAAACTGATAGCCGTTTTGATTCATCAGCTCCGCAAAATCATGGTCATTAAACATCTGTTTGACACCGGTCTGTGCCTGGTCAAAGTTTCCATGAATACCAACTACATAGGTATTATCCCCCTTCTGGGTGACCATCTGCTTTTCCTGAATCGGGCTGACACCATTCTTCGGATAAAATACGACAATCTTTGTGCCTTCTACATCAGCAAAGCCTGCAAGCGCAGCCTTTCCGGTATCTCCGGAGGTGGCAGTCAAAATCACGATCTCATTTTTCACGTTATTTTTTCGTGCAGCAGTAGTGAGCAAATGCGGCAAAATGGATAGTGCCATATCCTTAAATGCAATCGTCGCTCCATGAAACAGTTCAAGATAATATGCACCATCCGCCTCTACAAGCGGTGCGATCTCCTCTGTATCAAACTTTTCATCATAAGCACTTTCAATACAATGCTTTAGCTCCTCTTGTGTAAAATCAGTTAAAAAAAGCCTGAGCACTTCATATGCGGTCTGCTGATAGCTCATATGTGAAAGCTCCCGCAGCGAAACATCCAGCGAAGGGATCTCACTTGGTACGAAGAGTCCGCCATCATCTGCAAGCCCTTTTAAAATCGCCTGTGAAGCGCTCACCCGTTCGTTTGCATTGCGTGTGCTCGAATAATAGATTGCCATATGCTCACCTTTATCTTTCTATAATATACTTTACTCGTTTGCTTTTCGTACGCAAACCATTATAAATAAGCCGTTTTCATTTGTCAACAAAGAGGCGGCGCTTTCCTTTGCATTCGACTGTGAATGTGGTACACTAAAACCAGCTTAGGCTAAACGAACAAAAAAGGAGTCATCCCATGGCATCCGGAATCTATACTGCTACAAAAAAGGACGGCACGATCTACTACCGTGCTAGCATACATTACCACACTAAGCACATTGCGCTTGGAAGCTTTGAGAACACAATGGCTGCAAGTGCTGCCTATCAGGCGGCACACAGGCTTCTAGACGACTATACCGCGATGCTGCCGGATGTGTTCTTTCAGGAATGCTACGCCTCTCTTTCCTACGAAAAGCTCGTGATCTTACTGAATTTTCGTGACAATGGCATGTACCTGGGTACTCCAATCTATCTAAAGAAAGGATACTTTGTATATTATCTGTCACCGGAGATAGAATTAAAATTCGATAATGATGATCTCTTTTTTTATTCCGGTCACCGAATATTAAGGCGAGGCGGACATCTGTATACGAATGACTATGGCATGCAGATATCCCTGCTATCCCGCTATGGCATCAAAAGTCATGCCGTACCCGGCGTGGATTATGAATTTGTAAACGGAGACTTCAGTGATCTTCGATACGCAAATATACGAAACATCAATCCATACTATGGTGTAAGCCGCATTGATAATGGCGGCCGCATCTCCTATCTGACCAAAATCCATATCAATGGGTACTACCAGATCGGCATTTACGATAGTGATACAGAGGCTGCTATCGCATATAATCTGGCGGTTGATCTGGCCAAAGCTGCCGGAATCAAAAAAAATTACCCGACGAATTATATCGCCGGGCTATCTGCAAGTGCATATGCCGATTTCTATACGCGCATCAAGGTATCCCGTGCTTACCGGGAATACCTCGCGCGACTGTAAGCCTTATTTTCCGTTTATGTAGTTTACGAGTCCCTCTGCCTTTATGATGCGCTGCATGAACTCCGGGAACGGCTGTCCCTTAAAGGTCGCACCTGTTGTCTTGTCCGTGATCACACCGCTGTCAAAATCCACCTCAACCTCATCACCTGATGCGATCGCTAATGCTGCCTCAGGGCATTCTATGATAGGAAGTCCGATATTGATCGCATTGCGGTAAAAAATTCGTGCAAAGGTCTCTGCAATGACACAGCTCACACCTGCTGCCTTGATGGCGATCGGTGCATGCTCTCTCGAAGAGCCGCAGCCAAAATTTTTATTTGCCACGATGATATCACCTGTATGTACCTTCTTTACAAAATCCTTATCGATATCTTCCATACAATGCGTCGCCAATTCCTTCGGATCAGAGGAATTCAAATATCTTGCAGGAATGATTACATCGGTATCTACATTATCTCCATACTTAAATACATGTCCGCTTGCTCTCATCTGTTCATTCCTCCTATACTCTCGGATCTGAGATCCTTCCGGTCAATGCACTCGCTGCTGCGACTGCAGGACTCGCAAGATAAATCTCACTGTTTACATGTCCCATACGTCCGACAAAATTGCGATTTGTCGTAGATACGCAGCGCTCTCCCTCTGCAAGAATACCCATATAGCCTCCCAGGCACGGTCCGCAGGTCGGTGTGCTCACGACAGCACCGGCTTCGATAAAGGTACGGATATAGCCTGCCTCCATTGCATCGAGATAAATCTGCTGGGTTGCCGGTATCACGATGACACGCAGTCCCTTCTTTACATGTCTGCCCTTTAAGATCTCTGCCGCAATCGCAAGATCCTCCAGGCGGCCATTCGTGCAGGAGCCTATCACAACCTGATCGATGCTGATATCGCCGACCTCTCCGATGGTCTTTGTATTTTCCGGAAGATGCGGGAATGCGACCGTAGGCTCGAGCGTGTTCAAATCGATCACAACCTCCCGCACATATTCTGCATCCGCATCTGCTTCATAAATCTGATACGGCCTCTTTGAATGCTCCTTCATATAAGCCTCTGCCAGCGCATCGACAGGAAAGATACCATTTTTCGCACCGGCCTCGATGGCCATATTTGCAATGGTAAAGCGATCATCCATTGAAAGCTCGGCAATACCATCACCCACAAACTCAAGTGATTGATACAGTGCGCCGTCCACACCGATCTCTCCGATCAGATGCAAGATCACATCCTTGCCACTGACAAAGCGGGTTTTCTTGCCGGTGATCACTACCTTTATCGCAGACGGTACTTTAAACCATGCGCGTCCTGTCGCCATGCCTGCCGCCATATCCGTACTACCGACACCGGTCGAAAAGGCACCGAGTGCACCGTAGGTACAGGTATGGGAATCAGCACCGATTATCACATCTCCTGCTACTGTCAGTCCTTTCTCCGGAAGCAGGGCATGCTCGATGCCCATCTCTCCAACGTCAAAATAATTTGTTATCTCATTTTTGCAGGCAAATTCACGCACGCATTTACAATGCTCAGCTGATTTGATATCCTTGTTCGGCACAAAATGATCCATGACCAGAGCGATCTTATCCTTGTGGAACACACCGTCAACATTCATTTTTTCAATCTCATGGATCGCAACCGGTGATGTGATATCATTTCCGAGTACAAGGTCTAGATCTGCCTCGATCAGCTGTCCTGCTTCTACTCGTTCTAATCCGGCATGTGCCGCAAGAATCTTCTGCGTCATTGTCATTCCCATGTTTGTGTCCTCCTTGTTCTAGTATTTGTAGTAACTGTCTGTTAAACACCCTAACAGTCATATTTTTTGTATCTACTTCATCACAATATTAACGATACGTCCGGGGACATAGATTTCCTTTACGATGTTTCCGGTCAGCTTCTCAGATAGTTCTTCCTTTGCTCTTGCAATGACATCATCCTTTGCGGCATCTTTATCGATAAGCAATGTGCCTCTGATCTTTCCATTGATCTGTAAGGCGATCTCGACACTTGACTCCACGGTCTTTGCCTCGTCATAGGTCGGCCAGGTAGCCTGGTAAATCCTGCCCTCAAAGCCTGCCAATTCCCACAGCTCCTCTGTGATATGCGGTGCTACAGGATTAAGCAGTGTAAGCAGAGTCTGATACTCGCCACGCGTAACAGCATTTTTCTTATAAAAATCATTGATCAAAGCCATCATGGAAGCGATCGCCGTGTTATATTTGAGATTCTCGAAATCGCTGCTGACTTTTTTGATCGTCTGATGCATCTTTGTCTCCAAATCTGCAGAATAGGCGGTATCATCTGTCAAAAGCTCCTGCAGCTTCCATACACGCTCAAGGAAGCGTCTACAGCCCTTCACGCCGTCCTCTGACCAGGAAGCAGCCAGATCAAAGGCTCCGATAAACATCTCATATGTACGCAGCGTATCTGCTCCGTATTCGTTGACAATATCGTCAGGATTTACGACATTGCCGCGGGATTTGCTCATCTTTTCACCATTCTCACCGAGGATCATACCGTGTGAGGTACGCTTCTGATACGGTTCCGGAGTCGGCACAACACCCTCGTCATATAAAAATTTGTGCCAGAAACGAGAATATAGTAAATGCAGAGTCGTATGCTCCATACCACCGTTGTACCAGTCTACCGGCATCCAGTATTTTAATGCCTCAGGACTAGCTAATGCCGTTTCATTCGTCGGATCGGTATAACGCAGGAAATACCAGGAGGAGCCTGCCCACTGCGGCATCGTATCCGTTTCACGCTTTGCAGGTCCGCCACAGCAGGGACAGGTCGTATTTACCCAGTCAGTCATGGCAGCCAGCGGAGATTCTCCGTTATCCGTAGGCATATAGCTCTCTACATCCGGAAGCAGCAGCGGAAGCTTACTTTCATCAATAGGCACAAAGCCGCATTTTTCACATTCTACAATAGGGATAGGCTCACCCCAATAGCGCTGACGGGAGAATACCCAGTCACGCAGCTTGTAGTTTGTCTTAGCAGTTCCGATGCCTTTTTCCTCTAAAAATGCGATCATTTTTTCTTTGGCATCCTTGACTTCAAGTCCGTTTAGAAAATCGGAATTGATCAGCACGCCGGTCGCAACATCCGTAAAAGCAGCTTCGTTTACATCTACTGCTTCTTTGTTTTTAGCTACAACCTGAATGATCGGAAGATTAAATTTCTTTGCAAACTCCCAGTCACGTTCATCGTGTGCCGGAACTGCCATTATCGCGCCTGTACCATAGCTCATGAGTACATAATCAGATACCCAGATAGGTACATTTGCACCGTTTACCGGATTGATAGCAGTCAGTCCATCGATCGCTACGCCGGTCTTATCCTTTGCTAATTCGGCGCGCTCAAAATCAGACTTTTTGGATGCCTGCAGACGATATGCCTCGATCTCATCCCAGTTTTTAATCTCGCCTTTGAACTTATCCAGATACGGATGCTCCGGAGATACGACCATATATGTCACACCAAACAGTGTATCGCAGCGTGTCGTATATATACGCAGTTTCTCTTCCTTACCCTTGATCGCAAAATCAACCTCTGCACCGGTAGAACGACCGATCCAGTTCTTCTGCTGTACCTTCACACGCTCGATGTAATCCACGTCACTTAAGCCATCGATCAGCTTGTCCGCATAATCGGTGATCTTTAGCATCCACTCGCTCTTTACCTTGCGAACAACCTCAGAGCCACAGCGCTCACATACACCGTTTACGACCTCTTCGTTTGCCAGACCTACCTTGCAGGAGGTACACCAGTTGATCGGCATCTCCTTTTTGTATGCAAGTCCTGCTTTGAACAGCTTTAAGAAGATCCATTGCGTCCATTTATAATAATTCGGATCTGTCGTGTTGATCTCACGATCCCAATCAAAGGAATAGCCCAGTGACTGCAGCTGCGCCTTGAAGCGTGCAACGTTATTCTCTGTCACGATACGGGGGTGGATCTTATTTTTAATCGCATAGTTTTCAGTCGGCAGTCCAAACGCATCCCAGCCCATAGGATACAGCACATTATATCCTTGCATTCTGCGCTTACGGGCAACGATATCGAGTGCCGTATACGGTCTCGGATGTCCGACATGAAGTCCCTGTCCGGACGGATAAGGAAATTCTACAAGTGCATAATATTTTGGCTTGGTGTAATCATTTGGAGCAGCAAATGCTTTCTCGTCCTCCCACACCTTTTGCCACTTCGGTTCTACGACCTTATGATTGTAAAGCTTCGCCATAAAGCAACCTCCTAAATAGATCAACTATTTTCTTCAATATACGTTAATAGCGGATCCCACCATAAAGGTGAAATCCGCCATGCATTTTTCACAAAAACACCTTTGCGATCGTTTAGTTGTTGATCAGCTTGTCACTTTCGTTGTTCCAGCTGTAGAGCTTACGGATCTCAGCACCAACCTTCTCAGAAGGATGCTCAGAAGCGAGCTTTCTCATAGCCTTGAAGTGAACCTGACGTCCTGCAGAAGACATATCAAGCAAAAATTCCTTTGCAAAGGTACCATCCTGAATATCGGTAAGGATCTGCTTCATAGCCTTCTTTGTGTCCTCGGTCACGATCTTCGGTCCGGTTACATAATCTCCATACTCAGCTGTATTAGAAATAGAATATCTCATGCCTGCAAAGCCTGACTGATAGATCAAATCTACGATCAGCTTCATCTCATGGATGCACTCAAAATATGCATTTCTGGGATCATAGCCAGCCTCACATAAGGTCTCAAAGCCTGCCTGCATCAGCGCACATACACCGCCGCAAAGAACAGCCTGCTCACCGAAAAGGTCGGTCTCTGTCTCTGTACGGAAGGTCGTCTCCAAAACACCTGCTCTGGCTCCGCCGATACCAAGTGCATAAGCAAGTGCCATATCAAGTGCCTTACCTGTCGCATCCTGCTCTACTGCAACCAGACACGGAGTTCCCTTACCTGCCTGATACTCAGAACGAACTGTATGTCCGGGTGCCTTCGGAGCGATCATGGTAACATCTACATCCTTCGGAGGCTTGATACATCCAAAATGGATATTGAAGCCATGTGCAAACATCAGCATATTGCCGGGCTCGAGGTTTGGCTCGATATCCTTTTTATACATGTCTGCCTGCAGCTCGTCATTGATCAAAATCATGATAATGTCGGCCTTCTTTGCAGCCTCTGCTGCAACATATACCTCAAATCCCTGCTCCTCGGCCTTTTTCCATGACTTGCTGCCTTCGTATAAGCCGATAATCACGTTGCAACCGGACTCCTTCAGATTCAATGCATGCGCATGTCCCTGACTGCCATAGCCGATAATGGCGATGGTCTTTCCGTCCAGTAAAGAAAGGTTACAGTCTTCCTGATAAAAAATTCTTGCTTGTGATTCCATTGCTTCTTGCCTCCTGTTTTTAGTCTAAATATGTAACATCCGCGGACCCGCGGGTAAGTCCTGTAATGCCTGTCCTGGCCAGCTCCAAGACCTCATAGCCTGAGAGCAGATCCAAAAAAGCTTCCAGCTTTGCCTGTTGCCCGGTCAGTTCGATCACCATAGAGTCGTTGGTTACATCTACAATCTTTCCGCGGAAGATGTCCGTTACGTTCATCACTGCCTGGCGCTCCGTATCCTTTGCACGAATCTTCACCAAAATCAGCTCTCTCGTCACTGAATACTCGGGATCTAGCACCTTGATGTCTAGCACATCCTCGAGCTTTTCGAGCTGCTTTCTGATCTGATCTAGTACCAGTTCATCTCCCGTGCTCACGATCGTGATACGCGTAAATCTCGGATCGGCTGTCACACCGGCTGAAAAGCTGTCGATATTGTAGCCCCTGCGGCTAAACAGTCCGGAAATATGGCTGGTAACACCGGCTGTGTTTTCCACAAGCAATGATAAAATCTGCTTTCTCATCGTTCCTCTTCCTTTTGAGATTCTCCTCACTCTATTTTGACGTTTCCTATTCTAAGCATAACTTTTTGATTTGTCAACCTATAGTTTCGCTGACGGTATATGCTTCATCTGTAGAATAAACGGAAAAGCCCTTCTCCTGCAGCGTCTTTACCGCAGTCGGAATATCTCTCGTTTTAAGTACTGCAGATGCATCCGCACCATTTGCAAAGGCATACATATATTCTACATTTACCTTGGCATCCTCGAGTGCCTTCATCGCCTTATATAAAGAACCTACCGCATGTGGCACACGGATGCAGATTACGTCCGTCAGCATCGCAGAGATGCTCTTTTCCTTCAATACACGCTTTGCCTTTTCCGGCTCTGATACGATCATGCGCAGCATGCCGTATTCTGTCGTATCCGCAAGGCTGGTCGCTACGATATTTATATCATTCGTTGCTAGGATCTCTAACACATCCTTGATGCGTCCTTCACGGTTCTCTAAAAAAACCGATAGCTGCTTTACGCTCATATATGCTGCCTCCTTTTTAGTTTAAGCCGCGGTTATCGATGACACGCTTTGCTTTTCCCTCGCTTCGCTGTATCGTCATAGGCTCTACGAGCTTGACTACAACAGATATGCCAAGTGCCTGCTTTAATCTGGCAGCGACCTCTTTTTTCAGGGAATCAAGTCGTCCGATCTCATCGGAAAATACATGTTCATTAACCTCAACCATGACAGTCAGGACATCGGCATTATTTACTCTGTCTACCACCATCAGATAATGGTTTGAAATATCGCCGCCCATAGACAAAAGCACTGTCTCTACCTGTGTCGGGAATACATTGACGCCACGAATGACCTTCATGTCATCTGTACGTCCCTTGAACTTGCTGATACGTGGTGTCGTACGTCCACATTCACAGGTACTGTGATCAATGCTCGTCAAATCCTTTGTCCTATAACGAAGCAGCGGCATGCCTTCCTTTTCTAGTGTAGTAAATACCAGCTCTCCGAGCTCTCCGTCTGCAACTGCCTCGTGTGTTACGGGGTCTAATACCTCCGGATAGAAGAAATCATGCTGGATATGCAAGCCATTGTGGTGCTGACAATCCTGTGCCACACCGGGGCCTGTGATCTCACAAAGTCCGTATATATCAAAGCATTCGATACCCAGCAGCTGCTCGATCTTGCCGCGCATCTCCTCGGTCCAGGGCTCTGCTCCGTGAATACCGATCTTTAATTTCATCGCATCAGTCTTGTCCTCTGCCGCAATCGCCTCTGCAAGGTTTAATGCATAGGACGGCGTACACATCAGAACACTCGCCTCGAGATCCTCCATCACCATGATCTGACGCTTTGTATTGCCGGCTGACATCGGAACAGCCATCGCCCCTAAGCGGCGAGCGCCAAAATCTGCACCGAGTCCGCCGGTGAAGAGACCATAGCCATAGCAGACATGTACAATATCCTCCTTTGTAACACCTGCCATCGTCATGCAGCGGCCGATACTCTCTGACCAGACCTCAACATCCTTTTTTGTATAACCAACGATAGTGAGCTTGCCGGTCGTACCGGATGTACCCTGTACGCGAACAATCTCTGATTTGGGTACTGCCCAAAAGCCTGTCGGATAATTCTCACGCAGATCGTCCTTCGTCGTAAAGGGAAGCTTTGTAATATCCTCTATTCCTTTGATATCTCCGGGTTCTACGCCGAGCTGCTTCATCTTCTTTGTGTAGAAGGGAACGTTCTCGTAACAACGCCTGACAACGGCCTTTAATTTTTCTCCCTGAAGCGCAGCCATCTCATCTGCACTCATACATTCATATTTCGGACTTAAAATCAGTTCCTTATGTGACATTTATATATCTCCTAAATAATTATCTACATTCCATATCCTGCATCAAATGCAGCCTTGTTTACATCTATCGTCTTCGGCGGTACGGTATGCTCAATCACGCTATACCACTGCTCCTTTGAAAAATCCATATGTCTTGCTGCCATGCCCAGCACAACCAGATTCGATACGCGGGAATTGCCCAGCTTTTTTGCTTCCTTTGTCGCATCGATGGAATAAACGGTCACATCCTTCTCTAAATTTTCAAGAATATTCTCCGGATATTCAGCTGCACCAATGATCACCGGCATCGGATCGATCCGCCAGTCATTTGCGATCAGCACGCCGTCCTTTTTTAAGAAATGACGATACCGCAGCGCCTCTAAGCGCTCAAAGGCGATGATGACATCAGCCTGTCCCTCTTCAACGATAGGCTCTGCTACCTGTGTGCCATAACGCACATACGTTACCACGCTGCCACCACGCTGAGACATTCCATGTACCTCGGAAATCTTTACGTCAAATCCGTTTTCCAAGGCGAGTCCGCCTAAAATACGGCTGGTGAGCAGTGTTCCCTGTCCGCCTACGCCAACAATCATAATACTCTTTGTCTCGCTCATCCTACTCACCCACTTTCTCAATTGCATGGAATTTGCACAATGTCTCGCACAAGCCACAGCCGGTACACATCGTATCGTCGATACGTATAGTTCCGTCTGCCTGCTTGCTGATGGCAGGGCAGCCTGGCTTTAAGCACATGCCGCACTTTTTGCACTGATCAGGCAATGCTGCATATACAGGTTTTTTGCGCTTATCTAATAATACACAGGGAGTCTTTGTGATGATCACATGGATCTCATCGCTGTCATTTGCTTCCTTGATCGCACGCTCTAGTGTATCCAGATCAAACGCATTGATCTCACGGACATGCTCTACACCTAGTGCCTCACATAAACGCATGAGATTTACCGCCTTTGTCGGCTCCTTGCAAAGTGTCAGGCCTGTCGCCGCATGATCCTGATGACCTGTCATACCGGTGGTGGAGTTATCTAATATAATAACTGTTCCTGTCGCTTTGTTATAGACCATATTCATCAGCGAATTCACGCCTGTATGCAGGAAGGTAGAATCACCGATCACGGCTACCCAGTTTTTCTTGAATTCTTTTCCGGCGGCCTTTTCGATTCCATGCATGCTGCTGATGGATGCACCCATACAAATCGTCGAATCCACAACAGAAAGCGGTGCTACCGCTCCAAGCGTATAACAGCCGATATCACCTGCCGCATGCAATCCCAGCTTCTTTAATACATAGAAAACACTTCTGTGCGGGCATCCGGGGCATAAGATCGGCGGACGGTTCGGTACAGCTGCCGGTGCCTGCGTATCCATAGGCTCTCCGAGCACGCGCTCACGAAGCAGATTTGCGCTGTATTCGCCCAGCAGCGTAAAGCATTCCTTTCCCTTGCAGGCAATACCCATGGCACGTACCTGTGTCTCGATCACGGGATCTAACTCTTCTACAATATATAATTCCTCGACCTGTGCAGCGAAATCTGCGATCAGACCTGCCGGCAGAGGATTGACCATGCCAAGCTTTAAAACAGATGCATCCGGCAGTGCCTCACGCACATACTGATACGGAATACCGCTTGTGATGACACCGATCTTCTTATCATGCCACTCTATTCGGTTGACAGGCAGCGTGTCTGCTGCCTTGGCAAGCTCTGCCATCTTCTCTTCGATCACCGCATGACGCTTCATCGCCATCGCAGGCATCATGACATGCTTTGCAATATCCTTCTCATAAGGAATGAGCGCATGCTCCACGCGATCCTCTAATTCTACCGCGCTCTGGGAATGTGCCAGTCTCGTCGTTGTACGTAAAATAAACGGGCGGTCAAACTGCTCGCTGTAATCAAAGGCCAGCTTCATAAACTCCTTTGCCTCCCCGCTGTCGGAGGGCTCGAGTACCGGTACGTGTGCCGCACGGGCAACCATACGTGTATCCTGTTCATTCTGTGAGCTGTAAAGCCCCGGATCATCTGCAACCACAAGAACCAGGCCGCCTGTAACACCCATATAGGATACTGTGTAGAGCGGATCGCTCGCTACGTTTAAGCCGACGTGCTTCATACATGCCATCGCTCTCGCGCCTGCCATGCTGGCACCAATCGCCACCTCTGTGGCTACCTTTTCATTCGGAGACCACTCTGCATACAGTTCGTCCTTATACTGTACGAGAGACTCACTGATCTCTGTACTGGGAGTACCCGGATACGCTGCCGATACACGAACACCGGCCTCATAGGCGCCACGGGCAATCGCTTCGTTTCCGAGCATCATGACTTTCTTACCCATTTCTTTTCTCCTTACTTTTTATTCAAGCATTTTTTACACATTAAACATCATTATATAAAAAATTTTCTCATTATGGAAGAGGAATTTACAATCCGGGTGTTACTATAATCCGATCTGCGATGCATACGGTTCAAAATCTGCACGCGTAAATACCTTTCCTGTCTTTACAAACTCGTACTTGATCGCCTGCAGGTAATGCTTCATATGCACTTCCTTTCCATCGCCGTCCGCTGCTGCGAGAAAGGCTGCGTTTAGGATACAGTTTTTGATATTACCACCGGCAAACTCGAATTTCTCTGCCAAAAACCGGATATCTACATCCTCAGCTAGCGGTGTCGTCTTCGGGATCGTCGTACGCCAGAGCATCTCACGTGTATCCGGATTCGGGAACTGGAACTCCACGATATACTTCATACGTCTAAAGAACGCCGGATCAATGTTGTGCTTGTAGTTGGTCGCCAGCACACATACCCCATCGTATGCTTCCATTTCCTGTAACAGAAGCGCTGTCTTGTTATTATTTGACGACTGATTCGAGCCGCCATCATCAGAACGCTTTGCAAAAATCGTATCGCACTCGTCGAAGAACAATACGACGTTACATTTTTTCGCCTCTCTGAAAATCATGGACAGCGACTTTTCTGTTTCACCGACGTATTTATCTACAACCTTGGAAATATCTACACGATATAGCTCAAGGTTTAGCTCATGGGCAAGCACCTGCGCCATCATGGATTTACCGGTACCGGGTGCTCCGAACAAAAGCACGGTAAGTCCACGTCCATACGGGTATTTTTTCATATAATTCCAGTCATCGTAGACCTTATTTTTAAAGTTCATCTGCTCTATCGCATGTGTAATGGTCTCGCGCTGATCCTGATTCATGACGATATCCTCAAAGCCGAACTTCGCCTCGACACGTGTCGCCTTCTGACTGAGCTCTGTGGACATCTGATTGTTACAGCCGGTAAAGAGTGCACTTCTCGGAATCAAAATATCCTTGTTCATCGTCGCAAGAGAGCGCGCAAACTTCAGTGCATCCTTGATCTTTCCGGGTGTGAAGAGGAATTTGATCGTCATCTCCTCTAAATCACAGTCTTCCCCGAGCGCATAGTCCTTTGCATAATACTTCCAGCAGGCCAAACGCTCCTCAAACGTAGGTGTCACCAGCTCTAGAGATGTGATCTCCTCACGTGTGATCTCCTTGAAGTTCATCTTCTCCTTACTGAGGGCAAATACTAAAATATTCTTATCTGTCAGCTTAGAAAAAGCAAGGTCCATATAGCCTTGGAATTTTTCCTTTTCTTCCTCGCGATAGGTCAGCTCCTCTAGCACACAGCAGGCATTTGTCAAAATACACTCTCTCGTCACTGCCCACAGTGCGCGGTCTACGAAGTGATAATCATAGGAAAATAGCTTTTTGCAGTTTATCGCCACGGCACGCATCTTATTTTTCGCACAAAAATGCTTGATAAAAAACTTCTTGCCGCTTCCCTCATCTCCGAAATAGGCAAAGATACGCACGCCCTCGTTGTAGGATATCTCCATAGCCTCGAGCACACCTGCATTTGCCATGATCGGATCCAATTCCTTATCATCTGTGAGCATATGCAAAAACTGGATGTAGCTTTCATCCACGCGTAGCGGATCACGGCCAAATAAGAAATCAATGACACGCTTATCCGGAGAAACCAGCGTAGAAAAAGGCATGTTTTTTTGCATCTGCAAATCCAAAATCGGAAGCAGCTGCTCGAGACATACAGACATCTCGCTATATGCACTTGTAATTGAAAAATCTCTGCCAAAATAGAGCTTGGCTGCTGACTCGATGGTCGGTGCTGCCATACCTCCATTTTCATTGATCACCTGATAGATACCGGCATAGTTCGTCTGTGTAGAGGATAAGATACCGCAGACAAAGCAAAATATCGTAAACGGCTCATAGTTTAACTTTTTGCACACCTCATAAAACGGAAGGGAAACACCGATTTCAAGCGATGCATCTGCGCAGGCATTCAAACGCTCGATCTTCTCTAGCGCTGAAAACTCCTTTGCCTTTGTACGCATCGTATATTCAAGCTGCGCTGCATCTATCTCTTCTTCTTCGCCGTCAACTTTTAAGCCGTAATAATCACTACCGCCAAAGAGATCATCCGCATCCATATCGCCAAAGAGATCTTCAAGCAGAGCGTCTCCATTATCTTCGGATTCAGTATCCACATCCCCTCTTAAATAGGTCTCAGCGAGCTCAGACATCTTTAAATAGAAACGTGACACCTGCTCCTTACACAGATCATGAGCGATCTCAATATCCGGATACAGCACGTTTTTATAACCACCCTGTTCGTTGGCAAAAACAGCCTTCATCTCTTCAATATAGGCATCTATGCTGTCGTTTACTACCGCAAACATACAGGACATATAGTCATTGTAATTGGTAAAAGGCTGGATGGCAGCCGCTTTACGGATCTTACTTTTTATGTTCTCTTCCATGTGAATCACTCCCTTGCACTAGTTGTGTTTGTCTGTACGAAAAATTGCCTGTCTATCAAATACACTTTCTGCGACATGAAAGGAATCATCCCCGATTCTGTCGTAGGTGTGACTGTTTTCGTTGATAAATGCACTGCGCTTTCTGGTCATATATGTCATCGTTTCCTCATCCTCATTTAACGCTGCATTCTTTTTGTTTTTCTCTATTCGCTTTCGATTCGCCTGATTTAATCTGTCTTCTAATCCCATACTGCCTCCTCCTACCTATCATAAAATTTCCTCTGTTTATTTTCAAGCGCATATGTTATTATTATTCCATCATTATTTTAAAGAAAGAAGGTTACCTTTTCATGTCAAACGGACAAAAAACACTACTTGGCTGTTCAGTGCTATCTTATTTGCTCGTCTTATACAGCTTCTTTCGCTTTGATCTGTGGATGATTCTTATTTTCTTTATCATTCACAGCCTCGTTCTCCTATCACTTGCCTTCCTGTTTTGGAAGAGCAATCTAAATGATAACGATCTGATCGAGCAACAGGCGAAATATAAAAAAGCTGCCGACGAACAGGAAAAGCGCATCGAGGCACTTAACAC
>CAVBEI010000003.1:44167-113684 GCA_963594555.1 Lachnospiraceae bacterium
ACTTAACACCCAGCTTACAGATGCAAAAGCGCTCGCTGACGCAAAGGATACAGAGCTTGCGGCATCTAATTCCAGGCTTTCTGAGCTTTTAGAACAGATAAGCCTGCTTGAAGAAGCAAATGCCAGGCAGATGTCCGCACAAGCTGCGCGCGATGAAGCAGAAAGTCGTGAATATGAGGCTTTGCTTCCTCCGATCGATGCTGATGAAAATCCTAATGAGACCATCGATATTGCACAGATCGCTTTGGATACCATTCAGGAGCTGACTGACTTTGCGGATGCCGCAGACATCAAGATCATGCTCTCTGCTCCGGAACAAAATCTCTTAGTTCGTGCAAACCGCGGCAGACTACGTATCCTGTTTCGCAATATTATCGACAACTCCATCAAGTATATGCAGCGCTGCGGCACACTGATCATCACGATCTCCAACATCGGAGACGATATCTTTATCGTGCTCAAGGACAACGGAAACGGTCTCTCCGAGCATGAGACAAAGCATATTTTCGAGTTGAATTATCAGGGCTCCAACCGCATCAGCGGAAACGGTCTTGGTCTGACGCAGGCCAAGGCGATCGTCGATTATTACGGTGGAAGCATCTATGCAAAGAGTACGATTGGCAGAGGCATGGGTATCTATATCCAGCTTCCTACAACTTAAGGAGGCGATCTGCTATGAAGAAAAATTATATTCCTTTTATCATACTCTATGTCATCTATGCAGCAGGTGCCATCATTGCCATTGTATTCTTCTCTGCAAACGGCTCACAGCTTAGCCGACAGAATATAGAATCTGCCGTCGTTAGCGAGGAACCAAAAGCTGTAGAAGCAAAAGCCGAAGAACCGGAAATCCAGGAAGATACCTCTGCAGCAAAAGAACCTGAAATCTCAGAAGATATCTCTACAGCAGAAGAACCTGAAATCCCAGAAGATATCTCTGCAGCAGAAGAACCTGAAGTAACTGAGCCGGATTCTGTGACAGAAGCATCTGTAACGACAGAACCTGCGGCAGACGAAGCCACAGAAGCTGACAGCTCCGCCACCGAAGAAAACGAAAAAACGTACTACGGCTTTACTGTAATAGACGGTGTCACCGGTGTACGCATCCGCGCCACGAAAGATCGCGATTCCGACACCATCAGTCATATCGATGGAGGTCAGTCAGGCTATGTATTAGAGCAGGGCGAATCACGAACCAAGATTCTCACAAAAAAAGGCACCATCGGTTATATCTATAACGACTATATTACAATCACAACAATACCTAAAAAAGATTTCCCAAAGGAATATCGCTGAGGCGATATTTTTGATCATATTCCTGATCAATCCGGCAACTGCTTTTTTACAAAGCAGTTGCTTTTTTTATGATTATTCCTGATCGTTATATTCCGGATCGATAT
This sequence comes from Lachnospiraceae bacterium, assembly GCA_963594555.1. Taxonomy (GTDB): domain Bacteria; phylum Bacillota; class Clostridia; order Lachnospirales; family Lachnospiraceae; genus W0P33-017. The sequence goes on from CAVBEI010000003.1 coordinate 45,568, forward strand.
TCTTCTCTAAGGTCAAAATATTATATCCATTCTCATACCGGTATTCCACACGATCCATACTTTGCTTGACCATAAAGATACCGAGTCCTCCAATATCACGTTCCTCTGCAGACAGTGTAATATCCGGATCTGCTTTTTCCAGCGGATTGTAGGGAATACCATGATCCATAAAGACAACCGTACAGCTCATAGGATCCTGCTTGATATCCAGATTCACCACGGCCTCTCCACTCTTTCCGCCGTACGCATAATGCGCAATATTGACAAAAATCTCTTCCACCGCAATCAGCATCATGGATTTTACCAGTTCCGGACATCCATTCTCGTCCAGCTTCTTTTCAATCGCACCCAAAACGGTATAGAGTGTTTCATCACTCGCCTGAAGCTTTAACTCTTCCATGCCACATTCACCTTCCTAGATTATTTATTCGCAACTGTTTAAATACCTTCACAGTTACTTGTATTCAAATACAAGCATCGTAATATCATCAAACTGCTCCACATCTCCTGCGAAGGTATCAATATCGCTTCGCACATGCTCCAGCATCTCCTGCAGCGGCTTTTTGCCGTGTACCGCCAGGCTCTCTAAAAGCCTATCCTCACCAAAGAGCTCATGTGCGGCATTCTGTGCCTCTGTCACACCATCTGTATATAAGAAGATGCGTGCGCCATGCTTTAGCTGAACCGTAGCACTCTGATAAGGAATACCCTCCATACCGGCCAATACAAAACCTGGATTAGCCTCAATCCAATCATACTGCTCATTGTTCATCAGAAGCTGCGGATTGTGCCCTGCATTGATATATTCAAAGCTGCCGGTGCTCACTGTAAGCACTCCCATCCAGGCAGTGACAAACATGCCCTCCTCATTGCCCTCACACAGCTGGTTATTCACCTTGTAGAATAACTCATTCAGCGGTTCCTGATTGAGTGCATGATTCTTTATCAATGTCTTTGCAATGACCATAAACAATGCCGCAGGTACACCCTTGCTGGACACATCGGCAATGACGATCGCCAAATGATCATTATCAATCATAAAGAAATCATAGAAATCTCCGCCGACTTCCTTTGCCGGCTGCATCTGTGCATAAACATCAAATTCATGCTGTCCCGGGAAAGCGGGGAAAATCTTCGGCAGCATGTCTGCCTGAATCTTGGTCGCAACATTTAACTCTGCACCAATACGCTCCTTTTCAGCCGTGATCTCCGTGATATGATTAATGTATTCCTTCATCTTTTGCGTCATATCAAGGAAAGCACCTGCCAAAATCGACGTCTCATCCTTTTGATCCTTCAATTCCCAGGTAAAGTCCAAATTATCTCCGTCCATTTTGCTGATAGTTTTTGTAAGCTGCTGAATCGGCTTTACAATATGTCTGCTGAGTAAAAATGCAAACATAGCAGCAAGCAGGCAGAATACGAAAAGCATGGTAAGAAGCGCTAAAAGTGATGCACGCATCATGTTTCGCATGCCTTCCTTTGTCGCTACAGAGCTCTCATCCATCTCCTGCAGCAGCTCATTTGTCGGTCTAAGCACTTCATCCTCTGCAAGCACGGTTAAAAAGCCCCAGCCTACTGTAGTCATCGGCGCATAGGCGATGTAATAGTTTTCTCCATCCAGCTTTAGCATTCGTATTCCGTTCTCACCGGACAATACTTTATTAATCAGCTCGCCTAGATCGGTATTTTCAGTGCTGCGCAGATCACTCTGATTTTCAGTATCTATCATCAGCTCGCCATCCTCCTTCGGGGAGAAGATGACTTCACCGTTCTGATTGACGATGCAGGCATAGCCTGCGGAACCGATCCGAATATCGGAAACGAGCTCATCAATATCAGATAAATACATACCCGCACCTGCGACACCGATAAACTCATCATTCACATATATCGGTACGCCGCACATAATACCCTTTTCGTTTGTATGTGCATCCTGACTAACGGAGGTAAAGTATGTATCCTTTGCTTCCTTTGCCCCACGATACCAAGGTCTGGTATCTGCCTCATACGGTAAAATAGTACCGTCCTCATCGAATTTCGATGCTGCAATATAATCAGCCTGAATGAGTATACCAGGCTCTACTGCCACATAATCAGATGCCATATTGGTAAAGTTGTTATTTACCTCATAGATCGTTTCCTGTAAATTGCCAAGCAAACCAATGCGCTGCTTTACAAGAGAGGCATCGGCATCTGCCACCTTTTCTGACTGAAGCAGCTGCACACTAAGGGAACCATCATTTGCGGCATCCGGCAGTGGAATATCCCGACTCGCATAATCCTGCGGATTAGAAAAAATCCTGCTTGTGACATTGGCCAGCAAGGTCACCTGGTTCTCCAGCTCTTCAAATTTGGCATTTGCAAGCTTTGCATTGGAATTGGTCACATCCGTCATGCGCTGCTGTACCTGCTCTGTCATAGACGTCGCACTCATCTCACCGACAACCTTATTGTAGGTCTCGGTCGACTGCTCATTTTGCTTTGTCAGATTCCGTTTCTGCAAAACCATCAGCATACCTACCGCTATGGTAATCAATACTACGATTCCCACACACAGGGTTGTGATCTTTTTCTGTAGATTCATACTCGCTCCCTCTTGTTATAAAATTCTTGTATTTGCTCACGCATATGTGAAAATTCTTCCGTTAATACGTATTCTTCCATATGAAGCTCTATATCACCGCACCACTGCATATACAGCTGCTCTGTTTCTGCACAGGCAGCCTTTAGTCCGGCGAAGAAAAAGCCCATCTGATGCAGCTGCTCATACTCTGTAATGGCAGTACCCTCAGAAATCGAAAAACATATCTGATACGTCCAATCTGCTTCCTTTAGGTGTTTCTCAAGCAGTGCCTCAATCTGCTTTTTTAAATCTGCTCCGCTTTTTAGAAGGTGGATCAAAACTGTCCGCTGCAGCGTATCTGTAATGACTGACAGCTGCGCAGGTTCATCCGGCAGCTCTTTTTTTTCATAGGAAAATACATATCGCATGCCAAGCCTCCCATAAATATCTGCTGCCACAGCCGAAAGCTCCTGTGGCAAATACACCACTCCGGCATCTGTTTTTTCAATCGGCAGAATCATAATACCCTCTGAATACTTCACACAATTTCCAATCGGATAGCTGTTATTCATCCGTTTGGCTAGGAAGCTTCCGAGCCGAAAGCCGGTAGGCATCATACCCTGAGCGCCGCACACCTTCTGTGTGATGGAATGAAAGGTCACTGCATGTACAAACAATGCTTTTGGCTTCATCTGCTTTGCCAATGCAAAGGTATACTCAACCATCGCTTCTGCCAGCTTATATCCCCTGTATTTTCTACGAAAAATCTGTGATGCCGGCTCTATATAATCATCTCCATCCTCAGTAAAGAGTGCGAAGATCTCCATTCCGGCAATCTCTCCTTCTGTCTTTGCTACGAAAAATACATAGTGGTCACCGAGCGCCTTTTCCCGAAGCTTTGCTTCGTCATAAAAGTCTCTTTTAAAATAGCTCTCCCCATATTCATCCAAAATACAGGCCACCATGCCGGATTCATCACCCGGCTCATAGACACGCATCGTAAAATCGTGCTTTTCTCCTGATGAATTCTGCAGCTTTCTTGTAAAAGGTTCAAATGAAATATCTTTTTTTAAAAGCATCAGATTACTCCTTTTTACAGAACAATTACCAAATTATTTACGCCAAGCGTTCGTCTAAAGGTCACAGATTTTGCAGCCTCTAGGATCATTCGCATACCAAGCGATTCATCCATCAAAAGCTCTTCCTCACTCATATTCTCTGTTCGCTTTTTGTATTCTGCAACCGGATCGTAGATCCTGCCACCGCAACGGATACGAAGCAGCACTTCCTCCTGACTGTAAAGAATACGAACATCTGCATACATGTCTTTATCATCCAAAAAGCAATGCTCCTTGATCAATACCAGCATCTCCTCAAGTGCAAGCGGAAGCATCATGGCGATGCGCATATCAATCTCCTCTTTCTCGCAAAATTCATTCATACGCTGTGATGCCAGCACAGCGCCCTCATCCGTTCCGGGAACAGAAAAAGAGATATAATGAGAATTCTCCGGATGCTGCAGCAGTAAAATACCGCACGCCTGTGGTTCTCTCTTGTGAATAATTCGAGTAAGCAGATAGCAGACTGCCAGTGTGGCCAGCTCTCCTAGTACAAAGGAAACCAGCATCCAATCTGCAAGTCCTGCCTGCACCAGGCACCAGGAGAAAAATGACACAAAACCAAAGGAGCGAAGAAAGGTCAAAATCGATGCCAGCACACGTCTGCCAATGGTCGTATAATGAAAAATCAAGTCATTTAAAATAGCAGCCGGAATCAGGCTGATCATAATATAGCAAATCGCCCATGCCGTCTCTGCTACAAGCGGGCCGGATGTGATGCCAAACGCATGTGCAAGCGGCACGCTGCATGCAGCTGCTACCACAAACAAGACACCCATGATCAAAAGTGCATATCTCACGGCGCTCTTCATCAGCATACGGATACTCAGATCATCCTTTTCTCCGTAAAATACTCCGACTAACGGTGCGATGGATTGACCGGCACCGGCGACAAAGGCTGTGGCAAAATTGAGTACCGAACAGGCCACTGCAAACACGCTGACTCCATCCGCACCGACAGACGCTAAAATCAGTCCATTCAGCACGATCGTACGCATCATATTGCACAGATTGTTCAATGCTGCAGCTGCTCCTGCGCAGCAGATCGCTATCGTATCTGCGATCGGATGCGAAATCCTGCCAAAATGAAGCTGTCTTCCTTTTCCGAATAGAAAAATCGCCATGCCAAAGGCATCAGCCAAGGCAGTACTGAGCACGACCGCCAGACCTATTCCCATCAGTCCAAGTCCAAGCTTATAAAACAGCAATACAAACAGGACATCCAGTACACCCATCGTACCGAAAATCGGCATAGAGTACTGTCCACGACCATCCACTCGCAGAAAATTAAACGGGAAATACATAAAGGTCGTAAAAACTCCGCCAAGCAGCATCACCCGGCCATAACCGGATGCTAAACCATACCATTCCTCGGTCACGCCAAGCGCAGACAGAAACGGCCGAAAAAAGAAAATGCCTGCTACCGAGAATGCGACGGGCAATGCGATCGATAAAAACAAAGCAAGTGACGTATAGGAAAAAACCTGTTCGTCATTCTCTTCTCCCATCGCAATCGAAACACAAGTCGAGCCTCCGATGCTGATCAGACAGCCGAACATCGCAAATAAAAACGTGATCGGATTGATCAGATTCATCGCAGCCAGTGCTTCTTTCCCGTAAAAATTTCCCGTCAGAAGGCTGTTTATAAATGTAATCAAGGTCGTTCCCAGGATCGAAATGATCGTAGGCGCCAGATATTTTCGAAGCGTATGCTTCACGAAATAATTGTTATTCTCAAGTTCTTCCATAGTACCCATATCACTGCCGTTAGGATTCTATCGTTAAAATACTGCTAAAGCCGGACATCTGAAACACCTGACGAACAGCCTCGGGTACATGCAAAAGTGTCATCGTTCCGCCCTTGGAGTTTGCAGTCTTTTGTCCGATCAAAAGTGCACGAAGACCGGCGCTCGAAACATATGCTACCTGTTCAAAATCCAACACAAGCTTATTTCCCTTTTGAAATGCCTGTAGGATTGCATTCTGCAGCTGAGGACTGGTGGTGGTGTCCACACGTCCTTCGATTTGAATCTGAACAACATCTCCTGCTCTTGTCTCTGATAAATTCATGTTGCGTTATCCTTCCTCTTGCTTCCTTATATTCGAAAATGTACCGCAGTCATTATCACACAACCACGATGAATACTCATACGTAACTGCCTGCATCCCTGCAGTTACATTTTAGCAGTTACATTCATAGTTATTATTATAGCGATTTTAAAAAGAAAGGCAATTCTTTTTTTACTCGAGAGTCACTACGCCATCCATAATCTGTTCATCATCCAGACTTCCGCTTTCAACCTCAAAAACACGTGCATTCATATCCAGATAATCATGTGAATCCAAAACACCATCTGATTTCAGATGAACGATATGGATTCGGCTGCGAATCGGTTTGAACTGGTTGATCAGATACATCAGCTGAGATTTCACCAGATCCGTCACCGGATGCTTTGCAAGCATCGTCACATCATAGATGCTGCTGCCGTAGAGCTGTGCCAGATCTTCCCGATTCACGCTTTGCATATAATCAAGTATCGCGTTGCGTTCCAAGATCAGCACCTCTTCGCCAAGCACAATCTGTGCGATTCGAGCGATGGCTTTTTTCGTCCCCTTCATACGGTTGAGCGCATAGGCCTCACGCACCAGTGTACGCAGCACCTGCTCATCCCTAATATCGCAATCCAAATCAATGCCGAGCCATTTTCCGTAAACAGTCAAAAGATGTACCGGTGCCGTATCTACATCAATCAGCTGCGGCAGCTGATCGATCTCCTCCTGGAAATCGTTGTAAATACTTGAAAAAATAGATAAATACCGATGGAAAAAGCTGCCACGGTCTCTGTATACCTCCGGAAAGGTCTGCATAAAATTATCACCGATACGATCTGCACGGATGTGGCGAAGGTAGCCCTCTCCCTCTCCTATAAACTCGATCATAAAATACAGATACCGGCCTGTCTGCTCATACATCAAAATATCGTTTTGGTTCACATGCTTAGTTCCGCCAACCCGATTGAAAAACTCCCGCTTTATAGTCGGTGACTCGTTTGGATCGCACAAAAAATCATCGATCTTTGTCTGTACACCATCCCGGTAAAACATGGTTTCGTTCAATGCCTTCACATAGACATAGCAGGTCATATTTTCCGGATAGCTCGTATCAAACGAAAATCTGCCCCAGCCGCCATCAATCGTCGCACAATCTAACGCACGCACATACAGCGCATGGAAGCTCTCGGTCTCGTTCATTATAAGCGTAGCATCCTCCTCTAACGTTAGACCAACGCAAAGACCTGACTCCAGCCGATTTTTCTTAATGGAATAACATATACCAGCCATCTGGCTCCTCCTTATTTGACATGCACATCAATTTCAAGCGAGATCGTTCCCGGATACAACAGGCAGTTCTGTGCCGGATAGATATCCGTCTCCTTTAGCTTCGCCTGGTTGTTATGCTGCGGCTGCATGGACAACGCATAGACAAATTCCACGCACTCCAAATCCTCAATCGCATGGAACAGCTCATTAAAGCGCAGCACATCGCCGAAATTCTTCTCCGAATGAATGTAATCGATCTGTTCACGGATCACCTGCTCGATCTGCTCCCTGCAGTTTTTGTAAACCGGTTTTACGTAAATCGTTCCACGCACATTCACCGGCTCATACACCGGCGGTACGATCTCAATTCGCGTAGTGAGAAGTCTTCGATCCTCTAGCTCCTGCTCGATGATCTCCCGATAAGTATCAGACAGACGCGGAAACTCTTCATCTGTTCCGGGCTTGACCGCGATGCGTACACGATTGTGTTCCTCATCCATATTGGCCTTCACCTTGTGAATACACAGCTGTGGTGTCCGCTTTACAATCGTCTCGTAATCGGAGGCTGTGACTGCAGTATAGGGTGTATACAAATCATCTACAAACCGCTTTCTCACCTCCGGAATGCGCTCTCTAAAGCATCCGCCGGTACCCTCACCAGGGTTACTGAAAATAATGTCACTCGGCACATGCTTTGTAGTAAATACGCTTCCCTTTCTGATATTGCCCTTAGGTCCTTCTGTCACGGCACAGCCTGCCACAAACAGCTCTGCTCCGATAAAATCACCGGCATCCTCAATGATGATCGTACCTTCATTTTCATAGAGATGATAGAATAAATGTCCTTTTTCACCGCTTTCAGGACGAACAAAGTCGTAAATCGGCTCACCATTCTCATCCATACGCTTTGCCAGAATCGAGAAGGACTCCGCCACAATATGCTTCACAGGCAGCTTCAAAAGCTGATTATCGTAGCCTAGCACCGTACCGATAGTGTAGCCACGCATCATCTCTTCCGTATATGCAACGATACGAATCGCATTTTTCACCTTGTCCGGAGCATAGCCGTGCCGCTTTTTATCGAATGTATAAATATGCATACCAACGCCTTCGCGAATCAGCTCGTAGTAACGACCCTTCGCATCCGCTGACTGTGTAAATTCGTAGCGGCGATAGGAACCACCCTTTTCCTCTCTGGCATATACCTCTACGTAACCCTCTTCTGCCAGATCACTAAATAATCTGACATTGGCAGGCTTATGATAGGTCACACAGCTGCTGAGTGTCTGCTTTTGCCATACTTCAAACAAAAAGCCCTCTACACCAATGAGCTTTGGACGCACATCATAATCCGCGCGCTCGAGCGTAGCACGAACTACATAGGCAGGCTGCTCCATATCCTCATAAACTGCCGTTTCTCCCTCAGGCATACGGATCCTAACCTCTCCGCTCATCAAAAAGCAGTTGGAATGATCCCGTACAGCTACTTCCTTAAATCCATCTGTAGTGTAGCACTCCCATTTTATCTGTGCAAAGGTATTGCGTCCCTTTTCCGGAAATTCATTCCGGTTGTAACGGTCTGCAACATTGATATACAAAATCAGTTCTTCTCCGGGATCCGGCAGTGCATTGGCACAAAAATATACGCTGTCACCAACTGCAGGCTCCTCGCCAAATAAAAATCCAGGAACCATCAGCTCTTTTTCACATAAAAAGCTGTAATCAAACCATTCGTCGCCACGTTTTCCGAAAATGCCGGTCAGATGTCCGGTATTCAAATACGTCACGCGGTTTGTCTCAAAGGAAAGCTCTCCAATGCGAAATTGCTGATTCGCAGGCAAATACAAGGGCTCCTTTACATTCTCTGCGCGAAGTAAAAGTCTTGCACATCTGCCCTTGCGTGCAGAAAATCCAACCAACCGCAGAAGATTCTGTAAAATCGGTGCCGTAACCTGATCCACCCGGTCTGCCTGCAGGGACTCAAATGCCGTCAGGCTCTCTAGGATCGTAATACCAGGATCGGAAGCATTGAAATTGGTCCATTCGTCCGTATACAGAGGGATCTGTGTCAATGCCTCGCTAAAACGCTCTTCAAATGTCTTCTTTTTTAAATTTTTACCATTTAACATTTGTTCTTCTCCATCGCTTCATGCTCATCCACCAGCAAATGCACCTGATGGGTTCCGCTGCGGCATACCATAAACGGATTATCCCGTATAGAGGACAGCTCCTTCTCATGCGTTCCGAATTCGTCCGTATAATGTGCTATCACCAGCAATCTGCGTACAATTGCCTTGCTCTTTAAGACATTGAGCTTCATCAGAAGCTGATTTTCCTTCGGCATAACGCCGATTTTCCAGCCGGAGCCGTTCTCGCTCTCAACCGGATCTAAGTACTGACGCAGGCAATTTTGCAGCTCACTTTGAATCTCGAAGCTATCCTCTAACTGCATGCTTTTTGCCCAGATATCCACACATATATCCACGAAGATCGGTTCTACGATATGAATATTTTCCGGTGAAATCGTCAGCTCACAGGAAGCCATCAAATGCTTCTTTAGGCGATCCGCCAGATTGTGGAAGGAAAAGCTTCCTGCACGGTAATCCTTCAGCAGCACAATAAAGTTTACAGCCTCCGGATCAATGGCACCATCGATGCGCCTTCCGCTCACGCAGCGTACCTGTGCGATGTTATCGGAATAGGATAAGATCTCACGCTCATAATCACTGATGGAAACGAGTCGTTTTCTGGAACGCAATATATTTGCTCCGCGGTTCAGTGCGCTCTCTAACGATTCCATATTGCTGCCGCCGTAAGCCTTGTAGGGATTGCTTACGCCGTTTAAGAACATAAACTGCGCATAAACATCATTGATCTGAGCCGACTCAACATTGCCCAGTGCGCCGTCGCAGCAGCGGATGCGTACCTTAAAGGCTACATCATCTGTGACGCGCGGCACATCGATATGCAATCCGTCACCGAAGATCAATCGATTATTCATGCGATCCAGCAAATAGCCTCGCTCATGCTCACCATCGTCTAAACGCTCTAACTCCTCCCACTTTACATAGAAGGCTGATATGCCACCGCGCATATCGTATTCAGCACGCACCTTTTCCGGATGCTCACGCAAAAGCTGCTGCATCTTTTGTGTGCTGTGCCTATCTCTTTCATTCACCCAGACATCCACATCCAGGATATGATCCGTACCAAGTACAAAGGACATATCCGGCAGTACCTCATCCAAATAAAAATCCTGTTCATTGCCGGTCACTATATTCTCCGCCAACACTGCATTCAGGCGGATATCCCGTATACGCGGCAGCATCTCCTGAGGCTCATCCTCACGCCTTGCACGGCTTCTCGTGATGCGTATCCAGTACATTTTTTTGTTTTCGAGCACCATAGGTCCCTGATCTGATTGCGGCATAAACAACACCGTTCCGGTTCTGGTGAAATTCGAGGTATTATCCACTACCTTCATCTGCCGAAAGCCGCTTCTCGTGCTATACTCAAAACGAGTACGCAGCCCGTCGTAATAGTTGCCCTCTGAAATATCAAAGTATAAGCTGACAGGGCCGTTGTCCATCCGGTTTTTAAATCCCAGATACAAGGCATCATCACTATACTGGCTTACACCAAAGGCCACGAAAGGACGACGCTCCTTAAGCGGTCTGGTGCAATCAATCTGACGCGTGCCCTGAATCGCTGTGATGCGCTGCGGCTCTACGCTGTGCTTTTCATAATTGTAGGAAATCTTAAAATTTTTGATATGCGGATAATGGTGCATGCTTGGACGCATATAGCAGTTATCTGCCTTTAGCAGCTGGATACGCAGCACTCTGCCCTCATAAGCACCGTTTACGGTAGCTTCAAAATCAGCCGGGCATACAAAGGTCAGCTCATAGCTGCCCTGCTTATCCTGTGCAAATATCTCCCTATACTCCTGCATGCAGTCTAATTTTTTCCAACCGATTCCATTGAAATACTCAATCGAAATCTCCTCCGCATACACGTCAGCCGGCATATCCGAATAAATCACACGGGGCTTGCGCTTAATGATACGCAAATCCTCCTTCTCGCTTTGCTTTGCCAGCTCAACCATATGCTCCGGATAGGTCACATCAAAGGAGAGCTTCACTACCGCTCCTGCCTTTGCAAAATAATTATCGTGACCGATGTAGCACTCCTGATACAGTGCCAGAGTGTCGGAAAACGGATCAAATTCCTCTACATCTAAATCATTCGTTCCATTGTTTACCGACTCCGGCGGCTGCTCCTTGCCCTCAGAAGAGAAGGTAATGCCTCCAATCGCATAATTCTCTGTCACAAACTCTTCTGTATCAAAAACAATCAGCTGATAATCGAAGCCATCTATAGAAACAGTATCTACCTTCGGGGCAAGAGGATCTCTGCGCAGACATACCGTCTCGCCATCTGCTTCGATCGTACAATCTGCAAAGGGCTGCAGTGCTCCATCGCCATAATAACGGAAGCGATAGCTTCCACTTTGAATCTTACCGATCAGCTCCTTTGCATCCTTAATATGGACATAAAGCGGATTGTCTGCGGTATCAAAAATATTTTCATGATAAAGCAGCAGCGCATTCTGGGAAATATCCGGCTCCTTTCCAAAAAGGCTAAACGGCTTCACCCTCATGGCAATCTGTTCTGTCTCTTCGGTAAGCTCCTCAGTCTCCTCAGATATCTCAGCTGTAGCAGCTGGAAAAAGCTGCGGCTTGTCATAATTTCCAAGCAAAGGCATCACACAGCCCTCGCGTCCCTTTGTCATGAAGGCAGTCGTAAATACAGCATTCGATACATAAATGCTGTTGGCGGTTTCAAATACAACCGGCGTCTCTGCCTCATCCGGCTGTGCAAGCAGCTGTGTACCACGTGCGATCTCCACACCCGGAACCGTATCATTGACCAGATCAAAGAGGACCAGTGCACTCGCAGGCTTAGCCGGCAGCAGGGAAATATCGAGCATATTGACAAATTCCGTGTGATATTTCTCGATCACCTCATTATAGCGATCGATGTTATCACTCATCTGCCCTGCAAAGATCTTTGCGATAGTTGCACCGATATCCGGATCATCCTTGGAATAATGCCATTCCGGCGTATAAGAGCGTGCAAGCTCTACGATCTTTTCTTCAATGTCTGCTTCGCTTCTTTGATCGATCAAATCATTCTGCTTCATTCGATTCACGCTCGCTGTCATATTGTTCTGATTCATATTGCCCTGTTTCATATACGTCTTCCTCTGTCTCTGCATTTAAATAAAACGGAAATACAAGATTGTCTCTCTGGTTGGTTGCACTCACCGTATAATCGATATTTACGATCAGACAGCCCTCCTTCGTCTGCGTATCCATCGTGATCGATACATCCGAGATGCGCGGTTCCTGCGTCAGTATCTGCTCTGAGAGATCTCGCCGCATCATATTCAATGCCGTCATGTTCGTATCCATAAAGGTATAGGACATCAGATTGCTGCCATAGTCCAATCTGGCAAAACGCTCGGTTCGCTGTGTCATTAAAATCAAATAAATCGATTCCTTGACACTTTGCTCCGCGGCAGAGGTCATAAACCGTCCTGTCGCCGCATTGACCTGCGGCGGGAACTTCATACCGCATCCCAAAAATTTTTTATCCGGCATACAAATACTCCTTCCTCTTATCCGATCTTGATCGGCTTACCTTCTACAGTCACCGGTCCGTTGCTTGAAAGTCCTACCTTCGCAGTACCCTCGAGCTTTACGGTCGCTCCGCTTCCTGAATAGGTCTTGAGTGCTTCCTGCTTAATGTTGTTGGTCGCACTCACACGAAAATCCTTGGTCTTTAACTCGGTTACACCACTCGAGCCGTTCATCAGAAGCTCGATCTGATCTCCTACCTTCACCGTCAGCTTCGTAGCTGCCAAAACCTCCATCTGACCTTTTTCGGTATTCATCGTAATCTTGTTTTGTCCTTCAGGATCCGTGATCGTGATCAGATGCTTTTTATTATCTAGCGTGATGCTGTGCTCCGTACCTGCGGATTTACCGGCCGTACGGATCGTGATCTTATCATTTTCCCCATCACCCTCATTATCTTCAAATTCAATAGCATTGCCATTGTGTGTGACGATTTTTTTGTAAATATTCTTCTCATCCGCCGTTTTGCTTAGGAACCTATCGGAGGATTTCGATACGCAGCCGATCACATACGGCCGCTCGATATTCCCCTGCTCAAAAACCACCAGCACCTGATCGCCGATCTCTGGCATAAAATAAATCCCCCACTTTGATCCGGCATAAGGCATCGCCAGTCTGGCCCAGCGCAGCTGATTGCCCTCATCCCGTGACGGAAGTGAAACACATAGTCTGCCCGGCATCGTGGAATCGTAATTTTGTGCCACTGTGCCGACCACCACACCAAAGACCCTGTTATCTCCGGTCTGTGTTTTCATTGTCTGTTTTTCTGCAATATCATCCATGATATCAAATAAACCCATAGCTTTTTCCTCTTAAAATAAGCTGGAAAGTGCATTTGCTGCACCTCCAAGACCGGATATTCCACCAATACCTGAGGAAGACCCGCCAAGTCCCGAAGCCTTCGCTTCAATCTTTGTCACAAAGCCGTGATTGCTGTTTAGGCTGTGTCGAACGCTTACGATATAAAACAGATTGTTGACCGGATCTCCCATGCCAACAAGCTGAATGAACCGTCCGACAACCAGATCCGGGATCCCGGCAAACTCTGCCTGCAGCGTGCCATAGCGATATGCCACATCCTCAGCCAAATATTCTGCGCGGTATCCGGCCTCCTGCTTACTGTCTGCTGTCGGATCGATATAGACCATGGTAGAGCCCTTTACCAGCTTAGATGCATACCTTCCTTTGGAAAGCTTATTTTTCAGCTTTACGGATCCGGCAATCAAGGATGCCTTTCCGACATCCGTGCTTCTAACCTCCACCTTAGAAACAAGGCCTGTTACATTATATTCCACATCAACGGCACGCATACCGGTAGACGGAGATAGCTCCATGAGAACATCTGTATAATTTTTTGCCTTTCTAAAATAGACATTACCTGCACTGACAAAGAACTCGTAATTGTATTTTTTCGCTGCCTTCACGACAAATTCATAATCGCTCTCTGCCACCATCTCTACTGTTTTATCGGTGGCCTTTCCTGAAGTGGAGGAGCCGATACCACCAAATCCTCCCAGACTAGTAAGTCCTCCGGAATCCGAAGAGCCAATAGAGCCACCTTCCTTGTCCGGTGTGTCTATAATCGTCAGACTCTTTATCACTCCGCGATCCTTCATCTCAGAGTAAACATCGGAATTAAAGATTTCCTTTACACCCTCAGAATAACTCATTGCCGTCAGCTGCTTTGAATAGCAATTCGCCATCATAATACCCTTTATATCCATGCAATTGACACGGATACCCGGATTTTCATCCTGCTGAAAGAAAAAATTTACATGGGATATAAAGCCACAAAATACTTCCTTTACCGAGGAGCCGTATCCGACGCTGATGGACACCTGTGCGCCAAGCATCACAAACTTTTTCACACGGTCAAAATCAAAGGCACAGGTATTTGTGTTATAGGCACCGTAAATGACAAACGATGCAATGCCTGCCTCAAAGCCACTCGTACTCTCAATCTCCACATCGCCGATCAGCAGTCCGGTCTTTGATTTGGAAATCTCCGTACCCTCCACCTCAACCATCACAAGCGGATTGTGAAAGCTGTCATATTCTTTTACTAAATCTTCGTATTGAAGCTGTGCTGCCATAAACTGTATCCTCTATTTCTCATATCAAAGCTTGATATTCAAAAGACTCCCTACCTTTTGTCCTGCGCTTACCAGGCTGCTGCTCCCGGCACCGAATGCATCATCATATGCTGCCTGCCAGCTGCCTAAGCTATTCGGCGATACCTTCTCATCTGCACAGATGAGCGAAAGCTGTACAACCGCACGTACCGGCTCACCGGCACTATCAAACATGGTATATTGGGAAGCCACGCGGTTTAATACTCCCTCATAGCACATATCGCCCCAATTAAAGGTAATCAATCGTGTATAGGGCGAGCGCAGTGCCGCGATCAGTCCTTCTACCTCCTCTTGCACCGTCAGCTTGGTTTTTCCTGTAGCCTTACTGACAATACTGTTTACACCCTGGGCTGCCACCTTTGCGGCTGCGGAAGCATTGACATTTTTTTTGGCACTTAAAAAACATTCACTCGCATCCATACGGTCAAATAAAAGCTTGACACTCATCTTTACATAGACGGGCATTGGCATCATGACGACATTCGCCGAGGTTCCCTTATCCTGCTCTCCGGCATTGTTGAAGGCTGTGCTTGCGATACGACCACCGCCGTAGCCCTCGATCTGCAGATCAGACGGATTAAACTGTACCTCGAACTGTTTTTTCATTGCATCCAGGTTCATGCCGGAAAAGGACTGAAATTTCACGCTGCTACCGACAGCCTCAAACATATCGCGTGCACCACCGCTCAGTGACTTTTCAAACGACTCAGCTATTGAAAAATCATCCATAGAGGTGGTTACCTTTCTGCCATTTGAGCCGGGGATCGTACCCTTTGCGGACTGCTCAAGCTGACGCAGGTCAAAAATCTCTATGATCGCTTTTTCATTTGTGAAAAAATTCGATATACCCATCTACTCATCCTCTATAGATTTAAATTTAAAACAGAGTTGTTTAATATACTTGCTGCGGTATTTCCTGCGCTCACTGAGGTTACGGCATTGGATTCTCCGAATGCCTTTGTGAATGCCTTTTCCCAATAGGTGTTCTCGTATTTTGCTGCCGGATCCTCCGATTGACGTATCGTTAAACGAACTACACCACGAACAGGATTGCCGGACGTATTAAACATCGTATAATGTGAGCTCACGCTGGATAACTCACCCTGAAAACACATCTTTGCCCAGAAAAACAAAACGTGTCTCGTATAATCTCTCGTAAGGAGCGATAAGATACCGTCTATCTGCGGCTTCACAGAATAATTCTTTTTCGCCAGATCCGCCACAGCCGATACCGCATTTCCCACAGTGGCTGCAGTATTGGAAAGCATAAAGGAATCCTGAACATTCACCGCATCAAAGATCAGCTCCACATTCATCGTCGTCGCCACCGGCTCTACATTTTGACGCAGCTGATTCGTGCTGGCATCTCCCATATTCATCGGCGAAAAATTCATCTGCGTGCCCGCTACAGACTCCAGATAGACGCTGGAGGGATTATACTGCACCTCTAGTGCCAGATAACCGTTACTCTCTATCGTCTGTGTTGTACTCCTGCCTGCTATGCCGGAGAATGCGCCAAGCACGCCTTCCCCTCCGGCTTCCAAAAGTGCCGAGCGAAGCGCATTGGACTGCCTTATCGTCTCTTCCACCGACTTATCTCCATCACTATAGATATCCGGCACACACAGAATCGCCTTTGGCACATTCCCGGTTATTTGATTGACTGTTTTTCCAAGACTCGATACAATTCCCATTGGTCATCCTTCTTACTGATCTGAGTATTAATAGCCTCTTCTGCGCTTTTCGGTTTCTAAACGCCGCTCCAGCTTCTGATAAATCTTATCCGAAAGTGCCCCCAGCTCCCGCTGCACGCCCTGACGGACAAGCTCGTTTACATTTTCTGCCTGCTCTGTGATCTGCTGCGTGTTTACAGTTTTATACTCATGCTGCGAAATGCTTTGATTCGTAACCACGTCTTCTTCGGTATGGATGTTTCTCGTATGCATCCGATTCTGCTCGATAAGCTCTAAAACCTCATCCTCGTTTAGCTGCTGCTCAACGGCTTTGTGTATCAAGGTCACATCACTTCGAGTAGTCTCATATACCTGCTTTGGCTGGTTTCTCACAGCCGCAGCCTCCTGCCAGCGTTCGATGGTCTCCTTTGTCTGCTCCTGCAGCTTCTCCTGCTGCAGATGCGCAAGCTGCATTTGCTGATTTTTTACGGTCGCCTCATGAATATCCCGGATGAGAATGTCAGGATCACTGCTAATGCCCTCCATCTGAGATCGCACCGTTTGAGGTGCTTCCAGATATTCCCGCACAATCTCATATATCTCACGCGTCTGCTCCGGCAGCACACTAAGGGCCTGCTCCATCCGAGCCTGCTGCATATCTCTTTGTGCTTCTCCATCACTTCGCAGCTGCTCTAGAAGTGTCTTGGGATGCTCTAGGGCCTGCAGACTCTCTCTGCGAAGCTGCTCTGGCGTACGCATTTGTGCGGGACGCTCTAAGGATTCCTTGATCCCCTCCATCATCTGGATATATTTGCTTTGATTGTTGATGTTTTCGCGGTTGATCCGGGAAAGCTCCTGCTCAATGCTTTGATAGCTTCTCTGATCGTTTTGTATCGTATGCTCTGTAATGGATTGCTGCTCGATCGCATCGCCTGCTTCATAGGTTCTTTGATCTAACTGCATACGATTTTCTATATCAATATTCGTCTGTGACAGACGATTCTGCTGTTCTATTGTCTGTCGAAGCAGATGATTGTTTATCTGCTTTGTCTGCTCTGTTTTTTGATTAAGCAGACGATTGACAAGCTGCGCCGCAAGTGTATGATGCTGTGCTACCGATATATTCTGCACGTCGGTAAGCTCCTGCGTGATCGCTTCGGTCTGCGTTTGCTGCAAATGCACCCGTGCATCCTGCTGAACCTGTCTTGAAAAAAGCTGTTCTATGGTCTGTTCTTCCTCAGAGGAGCGGTCAACAAAGAGACGGTTTAACAGCTGAATCTCCTGTTTTCTCTCCTGACTTACATTCCTGTTATATTCATTGATCTGCAGACGGTTGCTCACATAATCGGCATGCATCCTTTGTTCCATGCGCTGCATGGTATTTTCTGCTGTCTGATAAAAGGACTGCTCCATATGCAGCCAGTGATCGCCGCCCCTGAGCTGACGCTCCAGCCTGTTTTGATAGATGCGATTCGTCAGATCCAGCAATACTGCAGAGCTGAGCTGACTTAAAATCGTCTGCTCTGTAATCTGATCCTCCGATAGCTGCTGCTCTTCATAATAATTTTCATGCAAAAAGGAAAGCGGCACCTGTGTATCACGAGCTTCGCTCTTTAGCTTCTGCAGTAAAATCTGCTGTGCCACATTTACCTGTTCGGACAAGCGAAGCTGTGTATTTGTAATGGTCTGGTTATCTGTGGTAAAGCTGTTAAAATTATGTACCGTCTGATAAATCGCTCCTGTCTGCAGACGGTTTAAAATCTCCTCATGCAGATGCAAAATCTCAGACTGCTGTGTGTATACAGCTTCTTTATTTACATCAGTTTGTGTGTTTTGGTATTGCTCAACCAGCTGCCTTAGCTCACCAGCGTGATTCCAATACAGCCTTGTCAGCTGATTTGTCTCATTTTGCTCCTCTTTTAGCTGCTGCACCTGTTTCATGAATTCACTGACATTATGAATACCGATCTTTTGTAAAATATCGGTGATATATACGCGATCCTGATAGGTCAGCTGTGCAGATTCACTGACGCTGATACGGTTGATCAGATTGTTGATCACCTCCAGCTTATTTTCCTGATGCGCCTGCACATTTGTCTGATGAAAAATATTGGTCTCATCCTCTCCGCCAAAAAAATATTCCGGCGGCATATTCACTACATGCAGCAGATCCTCCGGCTCTAACGCACTGCTCATGATCGTATAGGAATCTGCGATTTTATGATAAAAGCACTCGTGATTCGACGCACCCAATGCTTTGTATTTACATTCAATTGGTGCTTTGACTGTCAACATCCCGGTGCCTCCTCATCTTTACAATTACATTACTTCTTTTTATTTAAAAAGGCTGCTACATCTGCAGCGCTGCGCGTATTAGGCCACTTTCTGGCATTCTTTTCCATTTCGCTTTTTTTGACTTCACTTGTATTTACCTTTGCGCTTGTGCCAGAAATACCATTATAGCTTGACTGACTTACTGAATTTGGCAAAAAATAACGCTTTGCAGTCTTTTCACGCTCTGCAAGAGACACCATCCTTTGTTTTGTAGCAATACCAACCTGTGTGATTTGTCCATTCGCATCGCTTTCTGAAGAAACCTTTTTTCCCGGATAATTATTAATATATTGCGGTGTTTTCTTGACATTTTCGTCAACGTACATGCGAGCACGGGCTTCCATATCTGCCTTTGTAAGCTCATTGATACCATATTGCGAGCTCTTTGCCTTCTTGCGCTCTGCGTCACGCTCCATATTGGCATAATCCTTTTTGATGCTCCAGCTGGCGCGTTTGGATGTAGTAGACGGATTGTCCACACATACCATCTCACGGTAAGCGATCGTCGTCGTTTCCACCATAAGACCGCTTCGCTCAGCGTTTAATTCACCGAAATCCTTTGCGATCACTGTACAACCGGTAAACGTATAGACACGCTGCATGGAATCCGACAAATCCAGCACACCATTTTCTCCATCACCCTGATAGCGGCTCACCAAAAGCAGCACCGGCAGCACCAGCTCAGTACCAAGCGCCAGAGGATCTAACATATCGATTCCGACGTAGCGCTCTACCTGAAAGGTCATCAGCTTACTTAAGGGCTTGCGCAATAGATGCACATAGTCGTTTAGACCGCCCTCCTGCAGCTGTTCGTATTCAATTTCCTGATGAAAGACATGTACAGATTTGCACGGCAGATTGTAAACACCCTCTACCTGCAGATTGAAATTGTAATTTACAAGCGGCGTAAGTCCCTGATTGGATGTAATATCCCAATCAAGTCCGCTTCCCCAGCTCGTTCCGCCGTCACTATAACTTGCCATAAACTACCATCCTCTCACTTTGCGTCACATCCGATTCGGTTTCATTTCCAAAATGCTTTTTTCCTTTGATTTTTTGGAGGGATTCAAGCTCTTGTTTATCTCGGAGATCTCTGAGCACCAATGCCTGCGGCTGGAATGATCCAGCTGCATCACCTCATCCATACCCCAGTGAAAATAATACGAGATAAATGACATTTCACGATAAAGCTCTTCCTTCGGATACAGCTTTATCCCTCCTCGGTAAAATTTAAGGGCACCTTGAACACCTCACCGCACTGCGGGCATACGCATTCCATCGTCGGCGGCTCAATGTCATTGATTCTCTGATACATATCCTGTAAAAAAGCCAGATCAGCAGTAAAGAGCTTCTCTATGATGTTCGCACCTACCATCGGCACACCCTCTAGCTCTGTGACTACCTTGCTTAAGATCACGATCGTAAGATAGGACGGATTACTAAGCACACGCGGATCACGTGTTGCGCTGATCTCATCTCCGGCAGTCGCCAAACGCATCTTTCCGTTGCGATGAAGCTCACCGGATGCATCCATGTAGCCCTTCGGTAATGTAAATTCAAATACGGTTTCCATAAAAAAGTCCTCTCTTTACTTATTTTACTGCTATCAGATTTCCCGCCAAAAGGAAACGAATACATCCTTTCCCCTTGGCGGGAAACCCGCATATTGCAGGTTTCCCGAGCTTTGTTTGTTTTTAGTTCGGAATTACAAGCTCTTCGTAAGCGATCTCAACTGACTCGATCGCTACATCACTGGTCTTTGCATCCAGATCCGGAGCATTGTACTTGGTTACCCATGCATTGCTCAGCACCCATACACGTGTGCCGGTGATCGCCTCAACCTTTGCCTGCGGTGCACCGCCGTTGATATCGATCATCTCGATCTGTACGTTGTTACGCGGCATCTCACCACGAACCTCGCTGACACACTCCTGAATCCAGGTCTTGAATGCACTGTCAAGCGTATAACCAAACTTTAAGGTTACGTTTCCGTGCTTTACCAATCCGGGGATCTTTACAGGTGCAAGACTGCTTGCATTGCCCTGACGGAACTCGATCACGTCAACGCTAGCTTCCACGCCGCTCACCTCGCTGAAGGCTGCAGTTCCGCTGACACCGTCAACGGTAACGAGGAAGTTCATTTTAGTCAACGGATATGCAAGTTGTTTTCCATTGCTTTCATATGTTGCCATAAGTTATCTCTCCTTTTCTATTTACTCGTTCAAACCTCTGATCTTATTCCTCAGCTTCTCCGCCGCCTGCTTCTGCAGTATGCTGTGTAACACGGAATACTACGAACTCAGCCGGACGTGAAGGTGCGATACCGATATTGCAGATCAGCTTGCCGTTCATGATATCGTCTCTGCTCATGGTAGAAGGTCCGATCTCTACGAAATAAGCCTCAGATGCAGAGCTTCCTGCGAGCATTCCGGTTCTCCACATGCCATCGAGGAAGGAAGAAATCGTCATGCTGACTCTCTGCCAAAGTGTTGTATCGTTGGGCTCGAATACAACCCAGTTGGTGTTTGCCTTGATGCTCTCCTCCACATAGATGAAGAGACGGCGAACGTTGATATACTTGAAGGCAGAATTGCTGCTGGCGGTCTTTGCGCCCCAGATACGGATGCCCTGTCCCGGGAAGGAACGAATCAGGTTGATTCCTTCGGGATTTAAGATATCCTGCTCTGCCTTTGTATAGTTGGTCTTTAAGCCGGTGCAGAAGATCGTCTCATTTGCCGGAGCCTTATGTACGCCACGGTTGATGTCAGTTCTGGAATATACACCGAGTACTGCACCTGAGGGAGGTACAAAATCAGGCTTTCCTGAAGCACGATCCAATACCTGAATCCAAGGATGATACATTGCTGCATAGGTAGAATCGATCATGTTGCGATACTCGATCAGATCCTTGGTCTTATAAAGATCCTTTGGCATATCGATAACTGCTACACGGTTCTTTAAATTCTCGCAGTGAGCAACTAATGCTACGATCACTTCCGGAATTGTAACACCGGGAACTGCCATCATGCTAACCAGCTCGTTCTCTACGAAGGACTGGATACCGGTACGCTTGCCGGGGCCGCCGTCCTCGCCGATAAAGGTAGCTGCATTTACCTTGCTCATGGTTCCGTCAGAACCACCATCTAGGGTGATCATGCCGCTGGTTACGCCTTCACCTAAAATAGCTGCTACCGGGTTTGCGATATCGGTCATGGGCTTTACGCTAACCTTAACTAAATCGCTGGCTGCAAGCTTGGTTCCGATATAGCTCGGTGATGTGATGTTAAAGCTTAACTCTGTATAGTTCTCTGCATCATCGTTGTAGCGAACGCTTACATCTACAGTAACAAGATAAACAACAGTCTTCGGGATCAGGGCATCATCTACAACCTTGCCCTTGAAGGGCTTCTCGAATACGATCGCGTTATCAAAGATGGATTTGATCTTGTTGTACTCATCGCCAACAACGACCAGATCGCCCTCTTTGAAGCCATCTGTGCTCTTTGCAATATAACCGTCACCTGCTTCAGATATAAGCTGCATCTTCTTTTTGGTAACTGTGTTGAAGATCATCTGGATGCGATTGCCCCACTTACCTTCGTTTGCTGCTTCTACTGTCAGGATACCTGCAGTCTTCTTTGCAGTCTTTGCATCTGCCGGAACTACACGTGATACAAAGCAACGGGTTCCGCCGTTTGCGAAGAACTGCTCAACGCTGTTTGCCAGATAGCGATACTCGCCATGTGTAAACTCGCTTAAAAATCCGCCGAACTGCTTTGTAAAGCTCTTAAAGCTTGTGACTAAAGAGGGAGCGCCAATGGACGGTCCTTTTTCTGCCAATCCTACAAAACCTGCAGTACTTGTTCCTACTCCTTCAATACTTCTGGGAGAATTATCATATTCTTCCACATATACACCGGGTGACAAATATTCAGCCATTGTATATTTCTCCTTTCATTTTTGCATTTTTTTCTTACTGCGTACTTACCAGCATCTGTCCCGGATAGGTGACCTGTATCATACCTGCTCCGTTTGTACAGACACATTTGCAGTCGCTCGTCAGACAGGGCTTGCCGCCAATGAGTGTAGTCGGGGATGTGGGGATCCACATACCGGCTGTCATAGGCATACACGGCTGCGGGGTTAACACTCCGAGAGCAGCAGCAGTCGCTGCCGCCACCTGCGGATTTGCCAGTGAGGAACACAGCCCAAAGGGCGAGATGTTCACTAACCCCTGTGCATCCTGGATCGTCGCTACGGGCTTGCCGTCGACGCTGCACATCGCCTGTGACGTAACCTTCAGGTTCGATGGTACCGTCCCAAAGGGACACGTCAGCACCGCACCTGTCACTACCATATTTCCCATTTTTTCTGCTCCTTATGGAAGGGATAACTCCCCGCCATCATGAAAATCCACTACCTTAAAATGATCTTCTCCCCGCAGACGGTATCGAACCAGGTATTCGAGCGTCCGGGCATCATCTCTGACACGGAGCAGATACGTTCCGCCCTCGGATACTTTTCCAAATATCACACGGGCAATGGGTGAATTCACTGTGAATGTTTCCTTTAACGGTTCCTTTAACCGTACTGTATTCGGCGGCAGCTCTTCGGCTACCTCGATATGCTCATAGCTTGTACGGTCATCATGGATAATTCCGTAATGAACATTCTCCATACCCAGCCTTCCTCTCGCTAAAAACAGCTTCAGCAGACACTTACGTGCATCGAATTCACTGTAGGTGAGATTAGACTGTGAGAGGCTGACAGCCTCGATTTCCTCCAGGCCTTGAAGTGTTCCGGTAAGTGAGCAGAGACTACTTCCCTTTGCAAGCTTCTCTGACGGTATCAGGAATACCTGCTTTAGAGGCAACACTTCATCCAGCTTGTCGTACATGATCTCTACGATCGCATCCTCATAGCCGTA
Source organism: Lachnospiraceae bacterium (assembly GCA_963594555.1). Lineage (GTDB taxonomy): Bacteria > Bacillota > Clostridia > Lachnospirales > Lachnospiraceae > W0P33-017. Next base: position 69,338 of record CAVBEI010000003.1, read on the forward strand.
TACCTTCATCGTCAGGGTAAAATCCCTGCGACCGGTGTTCAGGAAAACAAAATTACCGTTTCCTCTCTGAATCGGCCAGATCTGCGCATCATCAACAAGAAAATGCACGTTCTGTTCGGTCACAGCCACGCCTGTTGTTGTATCAACGAGCTGAATGACCAAATCAAGCTTGTGGTGGATTGTTGATGCTTCCACTTAAACTCACTCCCTCCCTTCGCCTGTGACATGCAGTCCGAACGTTGCCTCAGCAACGCGAGGTGTATTGATGATCACCTCACTAGACAGGAATACGGGTGCCGCCTTATAAAACAGGCTGATCTGATAAGGCTTGTTGATCGCCTGCCACACCCGGACCTTTTCCTCCAGACTTATCTTCGCCTGAGATAGTACGATCGGAGGTTCTTGCGTGTCCAGCCAGTTCTGCAGCTGATTCGGAAGGACTGAGGCATTGTCATTGACAATCTGTGCAACCCTTCCAATAATCTTTTGTATATCCGGTGCCTTGAGTCCCATCTGGGAGGAACCGTTTATAAATACCATATAGTATAAGCCATATGGTCTTGGCGGCTTTTGTAATTGCACCTGCCCCCGTTGAATAAAGGGCTGCTGCGTTACATCACTCTCTTCTTTCACATCATACAAGTATAATCCGACGATATAGTCTACGTCTTGATCTGCCGGAGAAGAGATCTCTATATTGTTCGGCGAAGGGATCGGCTCCGGACACATCTTTTCTCGAAGTGTCCGGACGATATACGCGCTCACATCTGATATGATTGTATAATCTGCCATCTTTTACCTCACCCATTACTGATTTGTTAATGTCTTGTATAACTCCTCAGCCTTTTCCTTGATGCTCTTTGTCAGGCACGCACTGTAATCGGTACCTGCTATATATTCTGCCTCGCAGGCAAAATAGGTCTTTGCCGTGGCCTCATCGATGTAAGGCACATTCTGGAACTCAACCTTATATGTATCGATGGATTTTTGTGTTCCATCGGCAAGCTCTACAACCGATGCACCTACGCGGAAGCTATAGGATGTTGCACCGTAGGTCAAGGTCGCCTCCTGTCTTGAATCGCTATATACATATCGATAAGATGTAGCCTTTCGGTTGCCCAGTGTAGCCAGCGAAAGGTATTCCGTCTCTGCATGACCACTCAGCTTCGTATATACGTAAGGACTTCCCTGCGATGCACATCTGGAAATATACTGTCCTGCCAGAGTTTTTGCATTTACATTGCTATAGGAATCATAAAGCATATCAAGTCCTGCTGCTACGGCAACTCTTCCCTTGGCATCCAGCTCATCAAAGGAAGCTCCAAATACCTCATTTATGGCATTTAACAATACCTGTTCACTTAGCGTAGCCGGATTCGTCGTACTGCTTGTGCTGCCTGAAGAATCCCCGTCGTTTCCAGAGCCGTCAGATCCGGTTCCATTTGATCCGGTTCCATCCGATCCGGTTCCATCCGATCCGGTTCCATCTGTTCCGGTTCCATCTGTTCCGCCAGCTTCATCTGCATTCGATGTGTCTGCATTTGATACCGCAGCACTCGCCTGATCATGCAGACTGCTTTCTTTGCTCGTCTCAATTGCATCATCCAGCTCATCGGTCCAGCTCTTTTTATCTTTCTCAGAAAGATTTGAGTTTTCTAAGGTGTCTTTTAATTCCTTTAAGGTATCTTCTCCACCTAACGTGCCAAGCATGGATATCGCGCTCTTCCATGAGCTGTCATTACCGGCGCCAATCGCACTCTTTGCCTGACTTTTTAGTTTATTCAAATCACTGAGCAATCCTGTATCTCCGAGTGCTACCCTCGCAGCAGCCTTCTCGGCTTCTGTGGCAGTATCAGATTTTAGCACTTCATTCAGCCGTGCTTCCTCTGCCGCGATCTTGTTGCTCGTATCCTCTGCTAAGGTACCATATTGGGCTGCCAGCGTCAGATTATTATCATCGAGGGCCTCCTGCTGCTTCGTCAGATAATCAGACAACAGATCCTTTAGTTTATCCAACTCAGACATCAGGCTTGCATCGCCATTTACGATACTTCCCGCCAGCTGTGTCAGCCACTCGATATGTGCCTCCGCCGACTCAGTTGCAGCGGCAGCGAAATCGTCCTTTTTGATCTGTGACTTCTCATCATAGCTCCATGTAATACACTCATATACATAATCTAGTGCGTCGGAAGAAGATAGCCTCTCTTTTTTCGCCGTGATCATGGTCTCTAAGGCATTACGGGCGGTCTCAACCTCAGTTTTATCTGCTTCTAAGATCGAGGTCTTTGCAGCGTCACTTTTGTTTTCCTTTGCTGCCGCCTGATATTCCTGAGAAACACCCTTGTGCAGCTGCACGCTGAAGTCATCCTCTAAATCAGGCATAAACTCATTGTTGATGAGATTTAACTCGCCATCAGCATCTCCTACGACCCCTTTTTCGATATTCTGGGCATACTTGATATTATTTACTATCTCAAGCACATCCTCATCGGTCGCACTCACTTCGCCGGCTTCACACTTTTCTGTCAGTGCAATGCACTGATTGTATTTATAGGTATTTATTTTGGAGCCGCCGTTTGCAAGCATTTTGGCTGCATAGGAGGAGTAGCTGGTAGTACATTCCGACAGGCTGGTGGATACTCCATCTGTCAACGTCGAATCCATACTAAAGGGCTCATCGTCATAATCTTCAGCCACATCATCTGTATAATACGAACCGCTCGCTACATTGAACATCTCACCGACATCCGTATAGCTTGTCGTATCATCCTTCACCGTCAGCCGCTCGAATACATCAGCACGTCTGGCTGCATCAATACCATCCATCAGAGACTGAATCACCTGTGCATTCTCATCCATGCCGGCTGCTCCGTAGGCTTCATAGAGCTTTTGGAGATTCTCGAGCATCCGATCATATCGATCCGTAGTCTCGGTATGCATATCCTGCGAGAAAAAAGCTCTAAGCTGCTGGCTGATATATACCTGCGAGCCGGATTCCTCTTCCAAGTATGAATTCTCATAAATACGCCGCATCGCTTCTAATTCTTCTAGCTGCATCAGATCATATGGATCTGTCGTATCAAAAATACATACGGCTTCACCGGTTCTAGCATCCTTTGTGATACCATCCGCGCCGGTATAATAGCATACATACAGATCATCCAATTCTGATTCATCTATCGGAGTTCCCTCTGAGGTGATATACGACAAGCCGGACGCATCCGTAATGTCATACCATAGACCATCCGCCAGCTCCGATTTGTAATAAATACTCGTCTGCTGAGAATCCGACTGCGAGTCGACAGCCTTTTCATACAATTCATCGGTCAATCCCTGAATATGTATGAGATGTGTCCCGATAAAAAGAACAGAATTTTCAATGGTATGCGAGCTTTTGTAAACCCGAAAGCGAACCGCTGTGCTCTCATCAAAGATGGCGCTCGCCTGCAGAGCCGGAATCGAAAAAACAAGCATCGCGACAGCAAACAATCCTACCGCCCCGGCTATTAACTTCTTTTTACCCGGCCATCCGCCTTTTCGTTCCTTTCTCATGCTTTTCTCTTTCATTATTCCTCCTGATTTTTCAGCAGTGCCAGCTTGGTTGCATCAAAGCTTCCTTCATAGAGCTTATTTTCATCCTTATCATAAAACTCCACCGTCACCTTCGCGATATCCGGTTCCAAAATTGACAGGTACTGGAATGTTTCCGTAATGGATACCAGCTCATTTGATCGCAGATATTTACCCTCTGCTGTGCGAAGCTTGTAATATGCGATATTTTCTGATGCATCCGGCGACAATGTCACCTTTGTCATCCCGGTGGTATCACTGACCGAACATGTATATGTGCCGATCTGCGTATTCTCACCATTCTCCACATGATAACCGGTGGTGATCTCCAATTCGCCGCTCAGACTACTAGGATCGATCACGCAGTCATCCACAAATTCGCTGCCGTTATAAAATCTGATTTTTACAGTCTCCACATTTTCCAGCGCTAATGCCAGATGCCGCAAGGATTGTGATACAGAGGTTCTGGCACCTATCTGTGTGTCATCGCACCATAGCTCAAAATCCGTCACCTGATCGGCTGCCTCCTCCGACAGATTGACTGATAGACGAAACTCCTCATTTTGAACGATCTGCTCAATGTAATAGTAGGAGCCGTCTACATTTTCTTCTACAATTACACTTTCACCACCATCAGCTGCATTGACATTCAGGGAACCGGATTCCATATACTGTGATACCGCTCCACAGGTCAATCGATCAAATTCATACAATGTAGTGGAATACAGCTGCATGGCATCGAGCATATCCTCCTGCAGCGATTCGTAATTCTCCAATGAGGAAGAATACTCATCATAGGTTAGTATGCCAAGCTGATTCTGAAGCTTATCCTTGTCCAGCTGCTTTTTTGCATCCTCCAACTGTTCCACGCTGGTCTCATAGGCAGCTTTCACTGATATGAAATTATCAAAAGCATCCTCCACCTGCTGCGTCACATCTGCCTTGACGCTCTCGGCTTCTAATCTTGCATCCTGATACTCCAGTGCCGCACTATATACCGCATAGGGCTCATCCTCCAAATACCTGACACCATCTAAACTGCCCTTAAACCAGATCTTCGGAAACGGGAAGAATATAATCCAGTAGTTTCCACTCCAATAGCTGTCGATCTTTTTTAGGAACTCATTGTATGCCTTTTTAAAGGCACGGGAATTGATCTTTTGTCCATTGATCGCTTGATTATAATAATCCCGGATGATCGCCATATCGCCGCTGCGGTAATGGCTATTCATCAGATCATAATAGGTCGTCACAGATACTCTGGCACTGGTCTCTGCAATCTGCGCCTCATAGTAGGTCTCGTCATTATCTAGCGTATACTGAACCAGAGAATCCAATACCTCAGATCGCTTCATATCCGCCACAACCAACGGATTTTCAAACGTATAATCGTTATAGATCGATTCGTTCCCCGTCAGGTTTACCAGCTTTTTCTTTTTCGTATTTAAATTACGCGTTGCTGTGGCAAGCGCTGACTCTATAGACTTTTTCTTTGCCTCCATCGTGTCGATATCTGCCTGCTTCGCCTGACCGATCACCAGCTTGATCTTACTTTTTTTGATCGACTGCTCGATAGCATCCAGCTTTTCTTCATCAAGTTCAATCTCACGCTCCAGCATCACAATATCGAGATAGATCGTATTTACCTGTTCATAAATCTCAAACTTTTGATCCGCAATCTGATGCTTTACCGTGTCGATCTCGTACTGGATCGATCTGGGTTTCATCTGAAATTCATAAGCCTCCGCCATATCAGGCTCTTCCGGGAATTTGAAGGAAAGCAGTGGGCTCCATCGAAACGTGGACATATTCTCCTGTTTGAGCTGAATGGTCTTCACCGCCTGCGCCAGCTGTACTTCCTTGGTATCCAGGCGCCCCTCCAGCTGCTCGAGCTTGGTGCTGTTCAAATAAGCCTGCGCTCTCGCCTGCTCCATGGTATAGGTTGTCTTCACACGCGCAGATGTATCAACCGGCTGATCGTACCATACTGTCGTGATCAAAATCGCAAGAGCAAGCACGAGAGAAAGTGCCCGCTTAAACCGCCCGGATTCTTTCTGCTGCTTCATGTGCATACCTACTCACCTGCCTCTTCACTCATGATGGAATAAAATGAAAATGTGTCGTTTTTATCCCCGCATACAAAGGTATAGAGCAGTCCATCCTTTGCAAAGGAATACAGATAAACCGGATAATCATCCTGTATGGAGCTAACAGAGATCACATCGGTATATTCATCCGTCGTCTCCATCTCAACGCTTCCGTTTAGCGTCTCTTTTTGTTTATTTAATTCATTGATCGCGACTGCCTCCGGCAATGTCACGATAGAATTACCTTCATAAACCTCTTCACCAAACGCACTTCTTAAATCGCTGATCGAAGTGCATTCCTTGTTCCCCAGCTTGATGGAATCGCTCAATACATAGATGCTCTCCACCATCACCGAATCATCCAGGCTCTCTTCATCGGTTGTAGCCATATACAGCGCATCAATGTCTGACATCAGTACTGCAAAATCGCTGTCACTCTGGTAGATCACACGGGAACCGCTGTAGGCTTCTGCCACCTCTGCTGTTGTCTTTCCAAGCAGAGACGAGTAAACAAGCTCATCCCTTGAAAAGCTTCCCTCATACACAGCCTTGTCTCCGGAAGCATAGAGCTTGCCTATGCCCTCCTTCATGCCTTGTGAAAACTCTCCATCGTAGGCAAGTATGCCGCTCTCGCGATAAAGCTTGCCGGTGCCCTCGTAGAGGTTCTCACTGAACTCTCCCTTGTAGTGCATCGTGCCATCCTCATAATACTGCACGCCACTACCCTCGTATTTATTATGTTCGAAATTACCCTGATAGAGCAGCGTACCGTCTACTCCATAGAGATTGCCGTAGCCTGTGACTGCACCCTTCTCCACATCTCCCTCATAAGCGAGATATCCGGATTTTCCTAAAATACGCACCGAGCCCTTCGCAAAGCGAAGCATGATATCATCATAATTATAGGTTTTTACCCCATCCTCCTGCGACTGTGGCAGGTACATGGAACGAATGCTGACCAGATAGATCAAGCTTAGTACACCGATCACGATCACGATCGCATATGCGAGCTTTTTGCTGATCAGCCATCCAAACACCTCATAATAGTCCTTTTTGTGCTTTGGACGGACATCAAAGATCATGACAAAGAACTCACGGATCTTTGCTACAACCCTGGTACGTATGAAGCTTTCACTAGTCAGCTGCCGAAATCTCGTAACAAGCGGTGTAATTTTCGCTTTGATCGAGGCTAGCAGTACTTGAATGAGATTATTTCCCATTTCGATTTCCTCTGTTTTCTATTGCTAAATTCGTAAATATTTATTCCTCGTAACGAAGCGCACAGGAGAGACCGTCAGTGTGCTCCATATTCAAATAGGTCTCGCAGGTGAATAGATACCACTTTGCGATCTCGTCTGTCGGAAGCTCCTTTAAAATATCAGAGAACGCACTTCGTGCCAGATAAAAATCATGCTGATAAAACAGCTCCAAAGCCTGCTCAAAATGTTCCCCGAGCAGCTGCTTTTTCTCTCGCTCCCTGATATCGAGCACATCTAACACCTCATACATCCGAATCTGCTTTTTGCTTCCGGTCATCTGAATAAATCCAATGCAGCGAAGTAAGCCTGTATAGTTCTCTCGCTCCTTTACTGTCTCGGAAACCACAAGCCGCAGCCCATGTTCACGAAACCAACCTGCAAAACGTTCTATCTCATCCGTTTCCTCGGAAACGAGGAAGGGAGAACTCTGCTGATTCGTACCTGCCACTCCGTAAACGAAGGATGAATTATGAAGCAAAACACTAGTCTGCGGCACGCCCCGCACATGGCGTACATCCTCTTCACCCAACTCGTGCAAAAATTCAATGGCACCTGTTAGCGTCTTTTTGTTGTTCTCCATAAACAGGATACGCAGCATGGAAAGCGAAGCATCGTTTGATACCAGCACTCCGTCCTTTTCCTCCTGGCATCTGCCAATGAGTGCCAAAAGGCGTGTCAGGCGAGATATTTCCTCTGATTTTCCGCTTTTAGGACCAACCGTAGAAATCAATCCCATGGTACCGTTTAATTTTACACAATCACCACTCTTTACTTCCGTGATGGATTCCTTATTTAGCAGCCTCTCGATATTCTTCGGAGCGAAACGATAATATGCTTCAAACGCCAGGAATTTTGAATAATTAACCTTGCGGATCTGGTTTTGAATCTCACCCAGTGCATTCCACAGCACACGCATATCTCCGCCATAGACCTCCGGACGCTTCACATTCGTCTTGCCAGTGGCCACCTGCTGCATGGCAGCAGACAACCTGCTTAGATCCGATGACTGCATAAGTAGGATCGCAATACATACCAGACTAGCCAGAGCAAAAAGAATCAGCGAACCGATTATCTCCTCCTGCATATCCTGTAAGGTCCAGCTATCCGCCGTAAACACACCAACGAGTACATAGCCCTTCTCCACAGATTCTTCCGTGGCTGATGCAAACAGCTCATAGTCCGTTCCATCCAAGGAGAACGACATTCTAGACACTTTGCCTGCATGGAGCATGCTCTTTATATCCGACGCATCATTCGAAAAATAGCGATCTGTGATCGTTTCATTATTATGCCCGCCTGCACTGACAAAAATATTTTGCTCATCCATATCTGCCAAAAACAGATCCACGCAGCCATCTGATGATGTCTGGTTTTTTGCTGCCTGCAGCAAATCTGCCAACTTATCATATTCCTCTGAGGTATAAAATTCAGAACCGGCAGGAACTCCGTTAGAAACCACGGCAGCCTGCTCCATGACCTCACCCAGTATATTTGATACCCACTTTGTTTCTGCCGTTTCGTTTGCCTGCTGTCTTGTAGCAATCAGCAATGCACCACCTCCGATAATCACCAAAAGCAAGGTGAATTCCAGCACAAGTGCCAGGTAAACAATCCGGTTTTTATTATGAAACAGTGCATACAACAGGAAAATTACCAGCCATCCGACTAGAATACCTGTAAAGAGATAACGATTCCAATCGCTATGCAGGCTTATCAGCTGTCGAAGGCTCATATGTGCAAGCGAATACGTGTATTTCACCGTATCATCAATAGCAAAGGGTCCGGACACCAAATCCGCATCAGTCCGAACGCAGAGCGAACCCAGCTCATAGCTGGCATCCACATAAGTTCTGCCTCCGGTCGCCTCCTGACGTAAAAAGCTCTCCAGGCCAGCCTTACTATTTTTTGCTGTTTCCAAATCCATCAGCCGATCCCAGTCAACCTCATATATGCTGGCAGCGTCACCGTCAGCAGCAACCGTCGCCAGATACATGGCGTCGTCATTGACAACCAGGTCACACAACTCATCAGTCTGGCTCAGCGAAAGCTCCGGTGTCATGGCAGAAACCGTCAGTCCATCCGAAAAGCACAGAATACGATAGGTATAAACACCTTTTAGCTCCGCTGAAGACGGAATCGCAAGCACTGCATAAATCTTATCCTGATAGCCGGCCACTTCACGAATATAGGCTTGATCATACATACTCTTCGTGGAGAAAAAATGGCTTACCTTACCATAAAGATCCATCTCATAGAGCATGCCATCCTTTGTGTCATTGTCTGTCACATATACTTTTTGATTTTGGGTGCAGCCATCATTTTCATAAGTAAATGTGCCATCAGGCTGTCCATTCCAGATAAAAAAACCATAACATACTACAGTAAGCAGCAACCACAAAATTCCAAGTACCACTGGTATGTTCTTTCTCATTTCTAATCTCCTAGTTCTATAAATTTATTGAAGTAATGACTCCGTTCCAATCTTTTTAAAACCATTGATGAACAGACGCAGCCACGGTATATCTCCAAAGATGGCTTGTGTCAAAAATGTTGCAATAACAAGCAAAACCAGTAATATACACACCCGAAGCAGCACCTTGAAGATCTGATCCCTGTTTCGATAGAACCATGCTCGTAAACGGGCGAAAATACCTCCCTTTCGTTTCGGTGCCGCCGCTATGCGAATGTCCTTATATAGTTCCGTAAACTTGTGATAGCTTTTCTTGGAAATTTTCTTGTCAAGCAACTGATAGCTGATCGCCTTTTGCGAAGCCTTAGATGCCAGCAGCTCCCGTAAAATCCGGGCACATGCTACGACGCAATCACGCTCCGTCAGCTTCTCATCCAGTTCCTCTAAATTCAGCATATAGCCAAAATACACATTGTGATTCTTGGCAAGATGCAGCTGCCTTTGCTGTAAAATCAAATACAGTATCGGATATGGGATCTCTGCTGCGATACAGGCCAGTATCGTATTGATGCAGACCGTCTCACATTCATTCAGGGAATAAGAGCTTCCCATATAGAAATCCTGCAGCAATCTTTCTCTATAATACGGATATACGATCAAAAAGGCTCCCTGATCCGAAAAGCTATCCACACATGAGGCGCCTCTGTCATACTCCGAATGCTCGTACACAGAAAGGAACCGCCGCACCAGCTCATGATCATAGACTGCAAGCACCGTATATAGGCTTTTCTCTGCGGTGTTTAAATCCTGGCAGACCAATATATCATTCGCAGGCGTCTTTTCAATCACCCGTATACACTTTAACCGCATCTTCTGCGACTGATAGATCATCCGATCGGCCCTCCTTAGGCTTCCTCTGATTCGTCAATACCCTTCTTTTTGACGATTGCATATGCGTAGGTACAAATAGAAGGATAATCCGCACAGTAAATCAAAATCTCATATACACCTTCCTTTGCAGGTGAGGTGTAGATACCATCTGAACTGATCTCGCCGCTTCCGGGCTCTGTCAGCTCATAAACGATGCTGCAGCTATCCATATGATTGTATTTCACACCGAAGTAATGACTCTCCTTGGTGCCCATAACGACTGTCGGTGTCTCAGCTGCGATGCTCTTGCCCTCCATATCCTCAGGAAGTCCCAGATCGTTGCCGGCAGGGAACTTGATCGCTACCCATCGATACGACAATACAAGATAATCTACATTCTGCAGCAGCTTTACTGCTACAACAAAGCTACCCTTGTCGTTTAATACCTTGACTGCCGTCTCTGCATTGACTGCCAGATTTGCTCCGCCGGAGAAAAGCTCCGGATTACCGTATACGGTGCTCTTTGCATTTGCGCCAAGTGCAGCATCCTCGGAAATGTATTCATATCCAATATCGACATAAACATTGCCCTTGCCAAGACCATGCATGATCTCACCTGAATAGCATATATCTCCTTTTTTCGCCGTATCACCAAGAGGGATCTCCAAAATACCGGTAGCTACCTCCGGCACATGTGAGCGAACCGAGGGTCTCTGCTCGCTTTGGGTCTGCATCGGAGCCGTGTGATCTGCGCTTGATAGCTCCACTTCCTTTTCGAAATAGCTTAAGTATTCGTTGCGCATGGTTTCCTGCGCAGGAGCCGTGATGTATTTTTTCACATCGCTCTCACGAACCTCTTCTATAATATATGCACTTTCGGTACGCACCAGATGAAGATTTGCCAGACGAATAAAATCACTCGTTCCGCCGATATTTTTCATCTCCAGGCTCATATGTCCGATCTCTCGTCCGATCAGCTCTCTCGGACTATTCTCAGAGAGCAGTACCTTTAAAGAGAAGCCTGTAATGACTGCAACATTTACTCCGTCAATAGTTGCGCTCGCAGAACCACTCTTTAGGATCACGTTTGTATCAAGCGCCGCACCCTCCTGTGCATTCATCCAAAACTCACGCTCAAATACCTCACCCTCTGTCAGCATCACATCCTCTACGCCGATAGACAGCTCATGTCCACCATCCGAGGTCACAAACGCAGGTACCTGCAGCACGCCCTCATAGCTGAGTCTCTTTGTATCGGAGGTCAGCTTCGTTACACGCAATACAACCTTGATATTTTTGCCTTTGCAGGCAGTAGCCGGCATGACAAGCTCAACACGATAGTTATCGTCATTTAACAGCACGCCGCTCGTCAGAAACTCCGTCTCCATCTCAAATTCATCCGGAATATCCTCGGTATCCATCAAGAAGAGCTGATAACCCTCGCTAATTCGATTGTATTCATATTCACGGTCCGACTGCTTTTGGTTCACTGCATAGACTGCATGCACCTCATCCTCCTTGTATTTCAGACAAAGTGTAGCATCATTAGTACGCAGCTGCTCAAAGCCATCTAGTGCGGACAGCTTCTTTACTACAGAAACATCGACAACGATCTCTCTGCCAAGTCCATCGATCGCTACTCCACTCTCAACTAAAATAGAAAGGTCGTCCAAGGAAAACACACCACAGCCACAGACAATTCCGGCGCCATACATCAGATTATTGATAAAGCGGCGCTTGTTGTTGAAATAATTTTGTTCTGCCTGGAAATCTGCGCTCGTAAGCATCTTCCCTGAATAGTATCGATTTCTTTCAAAAGGATATAGTTGGTTGTTATTCATGTCTCTTCTTCCACCTCCGGTGATATGTTTGCATAGCCCAACGTTCCTGGGTCATTTTTTATTATAACCTATTATAATCTATCCGAGCTGCAAAAGTCTACGGTTGCTAAGCATTTGTGCATCATTTCCCTGCGAATTTGTATAATCCGCTACGCGTGCGATCATCAGCTGATTGCTTGAACGCAGCTCACTACGCACAGATTTCAGCAAGCCTGCATAACGATCGTCTTTTAATATAATGTGCAGCTGTGTATTCATCTTGTATTTAACGAGAGCAGTTTCCAGTGCTGCTGCCGCCATGATCGCCACCTCTGCATCTGATGCCGCGCAGCAGAGCATCGGATATAAAATATGCTCTCTTGTACGTATGATCGCTCGCCTCTCAATGCGCGGAGCATTCCGCTCTATGCATTGGACAAAAAGTCCTCCCTGCAGCCTGTCTCCGTCTAACAGTATCACGCTCACATCCGGATCACAGAAATGCGCTTCCTTTCGAATCGGATAGAGTGTCTCGCATTGCTTTGCCAAAAGAAGCTGGTTTGCCACCTCATTTGCCTGCTCGACTCGAAGATTTCGAAGTACCTCTACCCGAAGCGGTGTCTTGATCTTTCGCAAAAGATTCGTCTGCACCGCCAGCTGCTGCAGATCCATATGCCATTCACCGGCCAGTAGCTGCGTCTCCATAAACAGATGCTCATCAAAATAGTTCCTGTCTCCGGAACAGATCGCATCTCTTCCAAATTCATCGTTAAAGTATGCGCCCAGCCGCTCTATCTTGGATCCGGCAGCATATTCGAATGCAGCGATCAGCAGCTGTTCGCCAATTCCCCGCATTCGATGTGCATGCTCGATATAGAGCCAGTCAATAAGCAGCAGCTCCTGCGCACGATGTGCGATCAATAGCCCTACCGGGCGCGCCGCTCTGGTCTTTTGATCGGATTCGACCGCGATCAATGCAAATGCATCAGGAAAATCAAGTCGATCCATCATCATGAGCGGATCGAGATCAAGCACAAGACCTCTTTGATCCTTTTCTAACTGTGCAATTCTCATTGATACTCTCCTTTAAAAGAGCCCCTTGATCAGCTCCTTTGTGGATCGCCAGAAGCCCAGTCGCTTTGCTGCTGCAGTCTGATTCGTGTTGATGACATCTGCCATCACATCAAAAAATCCACTTATGTCATCATTGATCATCGGTATTTTTTCAAAATTCTGCATCAATTTCTGTGCATTATGTGACTGAATCTGAAGATAAATGCTTCTGAATTCATCCTTAGCCTCCTCAAGCTCCGGTGACTCGTTTCGCTTCGCCTCATCTAATCGTTCTAAGGCTTCTGATAGCTGAGCGCTCATATATGCGTCTTCTCTAAGCAGCCCCCTCATGCCACCTCTCACATGGTCCAGATTCTCGTTAACCATCATATCATGAATCGCACCATAATGATAATCCTTGGTGGCGGCTAGCCATGCATCATATCCCTTCATCAGATTTTTATAAATCTTATTTTCACGACTAGATTGTTCCTCCTCGGAAATCTGCTGTTCATCAATAAGTCTCCACAGCTCCCAAGTCTCTGTTTCAACACTCTTTAAATGCTGATCCGAAGCTGAATTATAAATACCAAATTCATAGCTGTCAAGGAATGACTTTCTCTCCTCCTCCGTCTTCGCGCTTCGCATCGCATTTATCACGATATCCTTGCTGTAATCCATCGGGAATAAATCATGCATTTCTCCGTCACGCGAGACAAATGCCATCCTTTCCGCCGTATCCTTATGACCGATAAAGTTTATCGTCAGCAGATCATATATATCTGTCGATGCCAGAGGACCTGTTTCTATGGTCTTTAACTCCTTTTTGACATTTTTTAGCAGCGTGTTCATCTCATCGATCGATTGCTGCAGACGAATCTGACTTTGCGAGAAGTTTGCGATCGCAGGCGGAAGCTCTAATCCAAGCTCCTGTGCCTTCAAAAGTACTACTGCGATACGTGAGCCGGTGTCACGCTCATTTCCCATCGCAAAGACCTCTTTGATAACTTTTCCGAGTTCTTCACGCTTCTCCTGATATTTCTCCTCAGGTGTGTTTTCCAGCAAGCTATGGAAGTTGTGACGAAACTCCTTCATATCGCCTTCACTCGCCGCAAGCATCATCTTTATAATACGTGACTGCTGCTGCAGATCAAGCTGTGTGGCATTACCAAAGTCAATCACCGTCAGCTGATCATCACTGATCATCAGATTGCCCGCATGCATGTCACCATGATAAAAGCCCTGACCAAAAATACCCTCTGTCACCCACTTGTCTGCCAGCTGAATAAGATACTGCTGCCGTTTTTCCAAACTCGTATAGATAGTAGAGAGCTTTACAAAGGCATCACCTATATCTGCGCCGTGAGTAATCTCCTTTCTATTATTTTCCTCATGGTAGAAGCTTCCCATAATATCATTGAAGGTATTACGTGTCTGCTCTAAATATTTATCCAGCGTCATACCCGGTGCGCGTTCCAAAACCATGGAATTCACAGTCGGCTCTACGAGCGGATTTAGCTTCATAGCCTGTACGGTCTGCACGCCCTTGTTATATATCTTTCCTTCCTCAACGTGACCAGCCTCGATCGTTAGGTCAAGCTCTTCCTCGATACGCATCAGCTGTCCGCGGTAGGTCGCTTCCATACCACCGACCTCATCAAAATGCTGTCCATCCGGGTGATCCGTCAGCTTGGCACAGCGAATCATAATGTCTTTTTCGCGCATCATATGATTACGTACATTCGGGCGAAGCAGCTTCACTACAACATCCTGTCCCTCCGGCGGCATATCCGGTCCATGCAGCTTGCAAAGGAATGCCTGTGCCACGGATGCCGCACCCAGTGCATGCTCTACCTTTATATCCGTGATCTTGCCCTGCGAGCGTTCAATCATGCTATGCAGCTGTGCTTTTACATATTCCGGTGGAATCGGAGCCAGATTCGAACGCATGTCCTTTAATGCCAGCTGCAATTCTGCCGGCATAGAATCGATCGGAAGACCTTGCATCATCTTCTGCAGCAGCGGTCCTGCGCCCTTTAACACACCACCCAGATAATTGCCTAATACCTTTTGCTCATGCAGGCGTTTTTCTTCCTCTGTCGCATCCGGTGCCGGATCTCCATAGGGCTTAGCTGAACGCATGGTAGAGGCAAGCATCATACGCTGATCCATCCGCGATACATTACCAAAATAATTCTTGAATACATTACGTATAAACAGGCCCTGTCCTCGCTCACCGTTTGCAGCCTGACTGATCTGATGCTGCAGCTCCTCTCTGGAATCCTTGATCCATTTTTTCTGTTCCTCGGCTGATTTTCCGTAATTCTCACGGCGAAGCTCACGTTTCTTTTCCTTTTTCCCGGAGTTTTCCTGCTGATTAGCCGGTTCGTTATCCTGATCGGCATCGCCGCCCAAAACCTTTTCTACCGAGTCGTTGATCATAGTCTGGATGCTGCTCATGCTTGTCTCTACTGCAGCATTGATCTGCTCATCCAATTCTGCCAGCTGATCCATCACACCAGGTACGGCAAACGCTACCTTCAATGCACCCTTGAACGCAACTTCTGCCATAAAAGGAAGCTGTGCAGCAGTACTCAGTGCAGAAAGCGCCGGCATATCCAATATATCATGAATGCTCTGCCTGATCTGCTCCTTTATACCCAGCTCGCCTTCCTGCACCTCTCCCATATTAGGAAGCGGTAATTTATCCAGCATATCATCCAAAATCTCAGGATTTTTCATGATCTGGAACAAGCCATCGATGTTATTTTCGATCACACGCTTCATCCGCTCGGCAGACTGCTGATGCTTTAATTGTTCTACTTGCTGCTGATCGTTGTTTGCCTGTGCTTCTCGAAGCTGTTTTTCAGTTTTTCTCTCCTGCTCATCTAACTCCCAGGTCTGCGTGGTGAAGAGCAAATCAGAAAAGAGCTTTTGTACCTGACTCTCCTCCTTATTCCAGTGAACATCATCTTCTTCTACCGGCTCTTGTGCCGCCATCTCTACATGAAGCTGCTCAGGATTTAAAAGCTTTGATTTTACGATCAGCTCAACAGCTTCCTCACCATTGATCAACGCCGGGTTTTCAAGCGTATGAACCTGATCTATCACGTCTTCTTTTGATATATTATTTTCCAAAAGTGCCAAACCAAGCTCTCTTAAACGCGTATCTGAAATATTTGTGAAAAACGTTGCAGCTTTTCCGGTTTTCTGACTCAGTACCTTCAAAAGAAGGCTGCGCACACGCACCATCTCACCGGAATTTGTATCCTGTGTCTTTAAGGAACGTACAATATCTGTCAGATCCTCTGTCTTATACAGATTCTGATGTGACATCATATCGGATTCCATGCGCTCAGACAGCATTTTAGCAGAAAAAGGCAGTAAAATCTTACGGTGCTCCAAAATAACCGAAAGTGTACCTGTCTCACCCTGTACCAGCTGCATAGGAACACCGGCGATCGTAACACTAGCCGCCTGTACATCATTTCCGGTAAAGCCATGCAATGCCTTATACAGTGCAAAAATCTCAGAAGCAGTATCCTCGCCCTGCTCTAGTGCAAATAAGGATGGCTGTTTGGTAAGCACTAACAGCTTCAATACATCCGCAGCAGCTGCACCGAGTCCCTCGCCTAGCTCCTCCAGCTTTTTTTGTGCTTCCTGCTGTATTTGATTTTCCGGCAGCTGTTCGTCCTTCTTTTCTACCTTTTTCTCGCGCACAATCGGCTTTAGCTGCGTTCCGATATCACGGATGTGCTGCTCATATTCCGTATCCTCAACACGCCTTTTTGTAAAGGTGAAAACATCCCTGTACTTTCCCGGCAGCTCCATGGCAACAAATGCCATATCCTTTGACAGATCGGTCTCTTCTCCATCCTTTGTAAAGAACATTTCCCGAATATCAGAAGCTAAAACCAGCATCTCGACAAATAAATCGTCTTCTCCTCCCATGCCTTCCTTTAGCGCGTGATCCTGCAGCTGTTCCATTCTCTTTAAGCGTTCACAAAGCGTAGTAAGCGCCGTGCAGCCGCGCTTCATCCTCTGCTTGTCAGCTCTCCATGCCTTACTGTGCGGTATCCTCCGCTCTACATTAAGATCTAAATCATCCGCAGCATTATCAACCGCGGTTTTATACCAATAGCGGTCAAGCTTTTCAAAAAGCTCTCTCTTATCTGCAAGCTCAAAGGATTTTTCTGTGACAAATGCCTCCTGCTCGCTCTCTGCAAGACTTCTGACCAAAGAATTTGCAGCTGTTATTTTTTTAATCTCATTGACCGTTACGGCTGCGATCAGATTTTTATTTTTCAGAAGCTTTCTAAGATCACAGTCCTCTCCACCATTTACGCGGCTTGACCGATCGAAGATATCAGTCAATGCAGCAAATACGCGGTCTCGAAGCAGCGGCAAATTACCCTTTACAAGCACATCCATCTGACTCTCAGTCAGCTCCGGAATCGCTATTCCCGATCCATCTGCATCATTTAGGATCTCTTTGATATGCTCACGCATCTTCTGCTCAATCTGTTGTGTTGTATAAGCCAGATTCCAATCGGACAATTCTCCGCCGATGTATTCAAAAGCCACCTTTGCCATCTCAAGGCGCGCAGGATCTGCATTCTCACCCTCCTGCAGAGTGCGACTCACCTCAGAGGACTGCAGATTCACCTCTGCGATCAACTCATAAAGATCACTTGCATCAAGCGGCATAGCAGTCTCTGTCTGCGCATCCAGTCCAAGTCTGTTTTGAAGACGGATGGCAAATTCCGGTGTCAAATGCTCTCCCATCTTCTGCATCGCAACCACAAACAGTCTCGAGCGCATCTCAAAGTTTTCGATAGTAGGCTCTGCTGTCTTGTTTTTTATCACCTGAAGACCACTCTCGGAAAAAGTGATCTGTCCATTATCCTGTGTGCCGATCAAGGACGCGAAATCAGCATAGCTTAGCTGTGTAACATCCTCTTGCTTTGGCAGTGACTGAAACTTTTCCGCTTCATGTGTAACATCAAGCATGAGCAAATCTCTTCCACTAGCGATATGCTCATTTAGCTCTCCCTTGTCAAAAAGCCGATGAGCCGCATGTACCTGTTCAAACTCTCTGCGCAGATTCGCGAGTGTCTCCTGTACCATCATCTTGCGCTGCTTTCCCTTACGGAAGGTTGGGTTTTTATGATCGCAGTAATACTGGCAGGATGCAATCGCATACTGATACGCCGTCTCAAGCTCTGCTATCGCTTCGGACTCACCATTCTCAACCCACTCCTTATTCAGTACCTGTTCGAGCGCGGCCACATCCTTCTTTACCGCATCCATCTCCGGGCTATCCTGTGAAAACTGATTCTGATTCACCAGAATATGAGCAATGTTTCTGCCGGAAATCGCCTGCAGACGATACCTTTCATTATCCGTAAGACGCAGCGTTTGTGCATTCTGCAGTGCATCTGCAATGACGCTTTGTTCTTCAGCAGTCTGCTGCAGGCTGTAAAACTGCTGCTGCTGTTTACTCACATTGGCAAGCTCTGTTGCCGTACGCATGTCCTGATGCAAGATCTGTTCTAGCTTTTGTCTCTTCAGCTGTTCATGTTCAACGCCCATATGCTTCCTCCGTTTTATATTAAGACTCGCTCCAAAATATTGCGCGTAAGTGCATTTGTCATATCAAACTGCACGAGCACATCTCCTCCGTATTTATCCACCGCTGCCGCAAGTGCATAGCGCATCAGATAAAGCAGATCCTTTTTCGTCGCATGACTCTCTATTTGCATCAGCTCGATACGCAAGTTTCCATTCTCTAACCTGTGTACAAGCAGCAATCCGTATACTCTGCCATCCTCGATCAGACAACACGAAACGTCTGGATCAAACCAGCCAAGTGGCAGCGAACCGATATCCTCCTTCGGCGGTTCCTTTCTAAGCATCAAAAGCCTCACCATACCCATGCGCAGCTGACTGATATTTAGCTCTCCTATCGCCTGTACAAAATACGGCAGCGTCTGTGTGCTCTGTAACGGTCCGCTCCATAACTCCTCAAGCGACACATATTTTTGTGATTGTTCTGCATAATTATTCATTTTTTCTGCATTTTCTGTATAATTATTCATTCAATCACCCCTAAATCCTTCGTTAAAATCATTATAACAAATCTCATTTCATATGGCTAGTATAATTATCATGCATTCAAAAAAATACAACAGTACTTATACATCAGTCATTTATAGCCTATTTTATGCATTTTATACAGATAATTTCATATCTCCATCCACAAGAGCGCCTCTTTTTCGCATCAGCTTAGCCACCGCAAAGGAAATCAATGCAGGCAGCAGCACATGGATGCATAATATTTCAAGCAGCACGACATTTGGCTCCATGCCAAGGGATACCATATCCTGATACGCGTTGATCTGTCCTACGAGTCCGGAGGTACCCATACCGGAGCCTGTCGGATTGTTTGTCATATGAAACACGCAGGTCGATATCGGCCCTGTGATCGCACTTGCGATGATCGCCGGCAGCCAGATGATCGGTTTTTTTACTATATTTCCTATCTGGATCATGCTCGTTCCAAGCCCCTGTGCCAGCAATCCATTCATTCCATTGTCGCGGTAGCTGGCTACCGCAAAGCCTACCATATTTGCACAGCAGCCCGCCGTAGCAGCACCTGCTGCGATGCCGGACAGGCCAAGGATCACACCCAGTGCTGCCGAGGATATCGGCAGAGTAAGAACGATCCCCATCACAACCGATACCACGATCCCCATCACAAACGGGGCCTGTTCGGTTCCCCAGTTAATGATCGAGCCAAGCCAGGTCATAAACGATGAAATACCAGGTCCCACCAGAAGACCTACGGCAGAGCCGGAAACGATGCAAACAAACGGTGTTACGAGAATATCCAGCTTTGTCTTTCCGGACAGGAGACGCCCTACATAAATGCATACGAGCGCAGCCACAAAAGCGCCAAGCGGCTCGCCAGGTCCTATCAATGTCACAGCGTTTGATAGCTCTAACCCACTATCCATCACACCTGTTAGAATCGTCGTACCCGCCAAAAGCTTGCTTGCGAATGCCCCGCACATACCTGCCGTAGCTGCCGATACCTCTACCAAGGCATCTGCATTCAGCCGTTTTGCCGTACCGATGCCGATTCCTGCTCCAGTTAAGGCACTCGCCATCTTTCCGATCATAAACAAATAGCTGCCATGTACCTGTGGCAAAAGTGCAGATAACTGCACCATGATAGTTCCGATGATAAGCGTCGCAAACAAACCGCTCGCCATACCGCTAAGTCCATCGATAAAAATCTCTTTTCCAAGCTTTTTAATACTTTTCATATCCTCTCCTATCTTGTCATCCCTACCTACTCCTCAGCCTATAGCTGCAGGATTATTTGACCGGGTGAAATACTAATTTTCTGTCTTTAGAAGCTGCTTTTTTTGCCATGCCCCGCTTAGGTAGCGCCAGGCAAAGATACACCCGCGCACCGTCCAGTCCGCAAACATACCGATCCAGACACCCATCGGTCCAACCGAAGTCGTACGCATCAAAAAAATGGATAGTGCCACGCGGCAGCACCACATCGTTATTGTCGATACCAGCATGGAAAAACGCACATCTCCGGCCGCTCGCATACCATAAGCCGGAATAAATGATAATGTCCATACAATGGGCTTTACGATAGTGATCGCAAGCAGCATCCGAAAGCATATCTCCACGCTCTCTGTCTCCATGTGTGCCAGCAGCATGACCGGACGTGATAAGAGGCATACAAGCAGGCAGGTCACGATGATCACAAATTCCGCATACAAGGTCATTTTACAAATATAATAACGCGCCTCTTCACGTTTTCCGGCTCCGATGCACTGACCGACAACGGTCATCATGGCAATGCCCACACCAATACCTGCGATTCCGTTGAGATTTTCAAAAATAATCGCCATGGCCTGTGCGGCAATATTGACCGTGCCAAGCGTCGATACGGTGGACTGAATGGCGAGCTTGCCAAACTGAAACATTCCGTTTTCGATGCCGGAGGGAATACCTACCGCAAGCACCATCCCAATCAGATGCCAATCCGGACGAATCGAACAGTAGGATTTTAAAACGATGGGATGTTTTCCCTCTCTCGATAAATACGCCAGCACTACCACCGCACAAAAAATGCGCGAAAGCAGTGTGGAAATCGCCGCACCCTCGACTCCCAGGCCGCAGCCAAAAATCAGGATCGCATTTCCGATCACATTTAAGATATTCGAAGCCGTAGATACCACCATCGGAAATTTTGAATCCCCACCGGAGCGGTAAAAGGCCGCACCTGCATTGAATAATGCAATAAACGGATACGAAAGCACAGTAATGACAAAATAGATAATCGAATTATCCATCACCGCCTGCTCCACTTCTCCAAATACAAAGCGAAGCAATGGTCTCGTAAATAAAAGTCCAATCACAGTCAAGCCTACGGAAATCACTAGCACCGTCAGAAAAATCTGTCTGGCAGCGCGATTGGCTCCGGATGTATCTCCCTTACCCAGATATTGCGAACAAATAATCGCCGCTCCTGTCGCAAGTGCCGCAAATACCTGGATAACAAGCACATTAATGGAATCCACCAAAGACACTGCTGACATTGCGGCACTGCCAACCAGGCTCACCATCATCGTATCCGCCATACCCATCAGTGAATTCAAAAGCTGCTCGATCATGACCGGGATCATCAGCATCCAAAGCTCTTTTTTCGTAAATGGAAGGCGGTCCCAGTCAATCGCTGAGCTATCATACAATTTTTTTGTAAAAGCGGATTGCGTTTTTATCTGTCTCACTCCCTCTCACCGCACAAAAGCAAGAAGGCTTGCCAAAGCCTGACAAGCCTCTCTTGATCTACGCATTCTCATCGCTAAAACGAAAGGTTCCGTCTTTTAAATAGCCATTGAGACGAGTCCGCTCCTTCTGATCTGCTTCTGAATCCCCATTAAAATGTGTGAGGCGTTCTTTCACAAGCTGTGTATAGAATGTTCGATAGGTCTCCCGCAGAGAAGCAAAACGGTTTCTTAAAACCTGCTCTGCTTCACTTCTCTGGCTGCCTTTTTTGTACTTTACATCCAGAGTCTCTTTGAACATATTGATATACTCCTGCGGATCCTTCGACTCGATGGAGTGAATGGCCTCCTCATTCGCATGCAGGTCAAGATCGATCTTTCCCTCTGCAAAGGCCTTGAACATGGTATTGTAGATCGTGTCGTTGGAGTGTGGTTTATAGGTATAGGACATCTCATGTGAGCCACTGTCAAGGAGCTTATTAAAAGAAGCCTCCTTGTCGAAGGAGATCACATGGCCACCCTCCTGATTGATAAAATTCTCTCCCTTTGTATCAAAATTGCACAGCACCCAGTCTAGCGTATGCTCATTCATCAGATCGTGCATCGTAACAGCATCCGGCATATTGACAGTCAGATCATCCTGCGCCTGCCATTTAAACAGATCCACACCGCCCTCTGCGCGCTGCATTTTCTTCTGGATCGAGCCTACTACCTCTCCCTTCTCCCTCACACAATAGGCAGGGATGGACAGATCGCCTCGAAGCTGTCTTTGCAGACGGTATGCTTCTCCGGTGACAATCGCTCCCTCAGGCTTTGACACACCGATACAATTCGTCGCTTCCTTGTACAGCCAGCGCTGGCTTGTCCCCTGTGCATTTAGATCATCGAACTCATACATGGCCTTTGTACCGCCCATCGTAGCTCGTCCGACATTGACCAGATTTAACTGCTCCTTATTTTGATCCCCGACGGTCAGCTTTAGCTCCGCGTCCTCACGGGAAAAGCTCGTTGATTTGCGAAAGATTCCTTTTAGCATATCAAATTTCTGATGACGGCTTATTGTGGCACTCTCTCTGGTTTTCTCTGTACCCTGATGCATACAGGCAACCTTGTACTTGCGTTTTAGAAGATCAGCCTTTACCTTTGCCTCTTCTGCCTTCTTCATCGCCTCTATACGCACCTTGCTGCCGACCTCCAAAGCAATCGCCATCCTGTGATACGCCTCATAACGCATCTCCTGTGCACTCCATCTGACCTTTGCCTGCAATGCCTCCACAGAGTCCGCCGGATCAGTAGGCTGCTTGGCAACACCATCCTTTTGCTGGTTCTTCAGCACTGCCACCGCAGCAAGATCTGCTTCCTCCTTGGCTCCTACTAAAGCCAGCTGCTTATTCAATACAATCTGCTCGTTTTTGTATCCGACAGACGACCTCTGACTGATGGTCGAAAGCCTGGATTCCCTGATCTGTTCGGAGCCTTCCAGGGTATTCAGCTCCTGTTCGATACGGCGGGCTTTACTGTAACGTTCCTGCATATTTCTACGCTTTTTTCTTTCCTGATAGCTTGCTTTTCTAGGCTCTGTCAGTCTTTCAGGCACACTAACGTCAGACGAAAGATACGGCACATGATCTAGAAAGCTCGGCCGAATGACCTCCTCTTCTTCCTGCTGCTCCAACTGCTCCTGCTGCTCTTGCATGCTATCAAATATGCTGCTTCGTTCGTTAAGCGCACTTCGCTGTTCCTCATAAAATACTTTTTTTCGTGTCTCCCATTGATTGGAAGCTTGCTGCATTTTCAGGTCATCATGCATGTCCATTGTCTTCACCTCCCATAGTATTCATATCCCAACACGCTTCAAAAAATGTTCCGATAATCTCGCATTTTGGAAGAAGCTTGTCTATCATTTTTCTGCTCTGTTGTGTGACTGCCGCGATTCGAAGATCCCCAACCTCATCTCCTGCACGAAGCAGCAGCTCACGCAAACGGCCAAACAATGCGATCAATGCTCTGGCATTACCCTGCGTTCCATACGCAAGCGTCAGCTCTACATCACGCTCTCTCTTCTGACAAAAGACTGCAGCATGCACAGTCGCTGACGAATCTACCACGCAAATGCAAAACGGATAAAACATCAGATCCCGTTCCACACTAACTCCCGCGGCAAATTCCGGATTGTCTTTTTTCATCATATTCATAAAGCGACGCTGCGAAAGCTCCGGCTGGTCATAGAAAATACCGATACGCGTAGCAGGCGGCAATGTCACGTTCCACTCAACCTGTGAAAGCTCTTTGCAGGGAAAACGACAGATATAGCTCTGCGACTCTGTCAGCGTAAAATCCCCACGCCGAATAAGTAAACGACAAAACGGTGCATCCCAATCCTCAGCTGCGAAGGTACACATAACAGCCGTCGTACTCTCCCACGCTCTTTTGCACAAAAAATCAATCATGCCGTCAGCAATTCCCTGCCGTCTGTACTCCTCTATAACGGCAATATACCGGATGTCTATGAGATACTCTTCATCCGCGTGAAAAACAAGTACTCCACATATACTGTTTTCATATACGGCTCCAATCGCGTAGATATTGCGATCATTCGCAGCAGCCTCCACTTCCGGAAGCAGACTGGCAAGTTTGTTCATCTGTTCTATTGTAAGAAGTCCATATTGAACATCCATAGTCTTGTCTCCAATACATATTAATATCAAGGATATTACATAACTGTTCAGTATCTTCACAGTTGCGATATTACCTCTTTAATTTCTTGATTATATGCATTTTTTTATATTTTTGTCAACTTTTGCTGTGATATGAAAACAAAAGAAACCACCGACATATGCCGGTGGCTCCTGTAAAGTCACATAAATACCTGATTTTTTAGAACTTACCAGCCTTAGCAGCTTCCTCAACAGCAACTGCTACCGATACAGTCATGCCGACCATCGGGTTATTTCCTGCGCCGATAAGACCCATCATCTCTACGTGAGCAGGTACAGATGAAGAACCTGCAAACTGTGCATCAGAATGCATACGTCCTAAGGTATCAGTCATACCATAGGAAGCAGGACCTGCAGCCATATTATCGGGATGCAGCGTACGTCCTGTACCACCGCCGGATGCAACTGAGAAGTACTTCTTTCCCTGCTCGATGCACTCCTTTTTATAGGTTCCTGCTACAGGATGCTGGAAACGAGTCGGGTTTGTAGAGTTACCGGTGATGGATACACCGACATTCTCATGGTGCATGATAGCAACACCCTCTTGTACATCATCAGCACCGTAGCACTTTACGGTTGCACGAAGTCCATCGGAATATGCCTTCTCATAAACGACATTAAGCTTTGCCTCTTTGTAATCGTATTTGGTCTCTACATATGTAAAGCCATTGATACGGGAAATGATCTGAGCTGCGTCCTTGCCAAGTCCGTTTAGGATAACGCGAAGCGGCTTGGTACGAACCTTGTTAGCCTTCTCAGCGATACCGATCGCACCCTCTGCAGCAGCAAAGGACTCATGTCCTGCTAAAAAACAGAAGCACTCTGTCTCTTCCTCAAGCAGCATCTTACCTAAATTTCCATGTCCAAGACCTACCTTACGATGATCTGCAACTGAGCCGGGGATACAGAAGGACTGCAGTCCCTCACCGATGGCAGCCGCAGCATCTGCTGCTCTTCTGCAGCCTTTCTTGATCGCGATGGCAGCACCTACAGTGTATGCCCAGCAGGCATTCTCAAAGCAGATCGGCTGAATGCCCTTGATCTGATTGTATACATCAAGACCAGCATCCTTTGTGATCTTCTCAGCTTCTTCGATAGAGCTGATACCATAGCTGTTTAACACAGCATTGATCTGGTCAATTCTTCTTTCGTATGATTCAAATAAAGCCATTTTTATGTTCCTCCTTTTCGTATTCTTCGATTACTCGCATCTCGGATCGATGATCTTTACTGCGTCCTGCACACGGCCGTACTGACCCTTTGCCTTTTCCCATGCAGTATTCGGATCATCACCCTTCTTGATGAAGTCAGTCATCTTTCCAAGAGAAACAAACTGATAGCCGATCACTTCGTCATCCGCATCTAATGCGATACCGGTTACATAGCCCTCTGCCATCTCTAAGTAGCGAACACCCTTTTCCTTGGTCGCATACATCGTACCTACCTGAGAGCGAAGTCCCTTTCCGAGATCCTCAAGTCCTGCACCGACTGCAAGTCCGTCATCGGAGAATGCACTCTGTGTACGTCCGTAAACGATCTGTAAAAACAGCTCTCTCATAGCAGTATTGATCGCATCACACACAAGGTCTGTATTCAACGCTTCGAGAATAGTCTTTCCCTGCAGGATCTCAGCAGCCATGGCAGCGGAATGTGTCATACCAGAGCAGCCAATAGTCTCTACTAAAGCCTCCTCGATAATACCATTTTTTACATTCAAAGAAAGCTTGCAGGCGCCCTGCTGAGGAGCACACCAGCCAACGCCATGCGTGAAACCGGAAATATCCTCGATCTTTTTTGCGTGTACCCATTTGCCTTCTTCGGGGATCGGAGCCGGCTCATGCTTTGCGCCCTTTGCTACCGGACACATGTTTTCAACTTCTTTTGTGTAAATCATTGTAAGTCTCCTTTCAATAATTAGTGTTATATATGCGTGATTGACTTTGTGTGAAAAATTTATCAAAGTCTGAACATACCCGACTTATTCTCTCACATTTTTTCTGGCTCGTCTAGAGTTATTTCACATTTTTTCTCATAAACCATCGCTATCAAAGCCAAGTCGTTTGATCATGCTCTTTGATTCATCGGAAACCGGCTTGTTTTTCAAGAGACTCTTCAGAGCATCTGCCATGATACTGATCTGCCCCTGCATCATCGTAATCTTCGCATCTGTCTCTTCCTGGAGCAAATCTGCCTTTTTAGCAACCTGTACGCCGTAACCAAAGGTGTCGTTTCCGCTCATTGCCAGGTCATCGAGTATGCCTTGCGAAACCATCAGTTCAAGTCTCATATCACCGATGGAATCCATAGAACGATACAACTGCTGATAGAGTGCATCCACAATCGGCTCATGCGCGCGGAACTGATCCGGATGATCCTCGATCAGTTTCCGATACTCCGCCATCTCATCGAAGGAAAAGCCGTTTACATAACCGGTAAAATTCAGATTTGTCATATCAGCTTTATTTGCGGTCTTCCACTTTTCTCTCTCAACCTGCTCTTTCATCTGTTCAGAGACTGCAAGCAGTTCTTTTTTCTTATTTTCGTACATGCTGTTATACTCATCATTGATCAGGTTTTTTATTTTTTCCTGGCTTGAAGCGAAACCTTCCTTCATCATTCCGGAGAAAACCTCAACCAATGGTGCAAAGTTAGCTTCCCGCTCTTCCTTTTTCTTATCCTTCAACAGCGTAGCCTGACTGGGAGCAACACCTTTTAGCGAGCACATCTGTTCAAACAGGTTTCCAACGTATCCATAGTGATCAGTCACCTTATATTGGATCAGTTTGAGCTGTGCCTTGGGCATTTTATCAAAATAATCCTTATTTCTCGGCTCCTTCATGATATTTTCGAAGTATACCATCTTGCGGATCTTTTCCTGCATATCTGCCGCATGATATTCCATATACTCATAGTTGAACATATCCGCAGTCAGATCGATGTCAAGCACTTCCTCAACAATACGATCTAAATGTTTATTTCTCTGTTCATCCGTGCCAAGAATATACTCATTCAGGAATTTCTTGTCAGACTCCATGCGAAGCCTTTGCTCTTCATCACTCGGCTGTCCCTTTTTATTGGTTTTAAACCCCTGGCAAAATGCACGCATAGCACGAAAATCTGTTTTGTTCTCCAGTCCGACCTTCTCCAGCTCCGGATTTTGATGTATCAGCTTGGCCGAATTCTCACGTATCGTAAATTCCTCTCTCAGCGACTTATACATGCGCATGCCAACGTGATCCACTTTAGTTGTATCCTTTAAAGCGGCACGATCCTGCTTTCTATCCGCACGCCTTTGCTTATATGTTTTGCGTGGCGGAGCCTGAAGCTGCTTCGGACTACCGTCTGCCGTCTTTTTTGCCTGAATGGAAGCACATACATTCTGCCATTCTGTGCGAATCTCCTCATTGCGCTTCAATTCTTCCTGAAAGAGCATCTCATTTTGCTCATTGCGCCGCTGCTCAATCGTCTGATTCTCTGCCAAATCCCAGTTCTGCAGCTCAACCAGATGATTATGCAGTACCTGTCGATCCTCCTCCTGCAGCTGTTTTTGCTCCTCCAAGCTCATATTCTGTTTTTGCTGCATCACAAGATTATCCATCTCATCCATACATGTATCCTCCTAAATCTTATTTTGATTCACATCACATTACACCATTTTCCGATAACTGTAACATACTTTTTTCGCGTTCGGCGCCAATTGCATGATCAAACTCAACGACTGATCGTTAATGGCCTGCATGGCTACCGGCGTATCCGGCGGATACAGCTTCCGTACCTTAGCAATGAGCATTTTTAGCAGCGTATTGAGTGTCACGAGGCTGGCATCGCCGATCCATAATGCACTAAGCGTCAACATATCGCAGCAGGAATGATCCACCACAACATACGCCCGAATCTCACCCTTCACCACCAGTGCAAAGCTAAGTTCCCGCTCGAGCTCCTCGCTGGTAAGAGGCTGCGACGGAAGCGTAATCTCCTGTGCCACGCTTTTCTTTTGCGCCATGCGAAGCAGCTCAGGCGAAATCTCAGTAAACGGATATATCCTGCCGCCGCTGCATTTCGGAGAGATCTGATCGGTATTTACATGCTCTAAATCTTCCAGCAAAAAGCAATAAACATTATATCCATCGTCACTTTCCTGCGCAAAACCCATCTTTTTCAAAAAAAGAAGCAGCTCTTCATTTTCATGCTGTGCCGTCGCAAACTCAATGGTAATGGTATGAACACCACTCCCCATCTGAATCAGCGACTCTAACTGACGAAGCATACGTCTGCCTCCGCCCTTTCTGCGATAATCCGGTGCCACAAACAGGGAAAGAATACGAAAGCAATCCTCATGAATATAGCCTGCCAGACAGCCACATGCCACATCATCCTGCTCAAGACCCATGACAATCAGAGGCACGCCCTGAGCCAGCGCATCTACTGATTCCTGCAGCATCAGCGGCAAAAATGGTTCCATATCCTCATCCGCCAGGATGCCTACTGCAAATTCCTCAATCATATTGTTACCTCCATTCTACTTCTATCTTTTATCTGCAAGCTCTCCCTGCTTTTTGTAAATGCAGTTCGGTGCGATCACGCCACGCACACTTGAGAGCGGATAAATAGTTGTATGTCTTCCAATGACCGTGCCGGGATTTAGCACGCTGTTACAGCCTACCTCTACATGATCTCCCAGCATAGCGCCGAATTTTTTTCGTCCTGTCTCAATCAAAGCATCCCCGTCCTTTACGACCACGAGCGTTTTGTCAGATTTTACATTCGAGGTGATCGAGCCGGCTCCCATATGGGATTTATAGCCTAGTATCGAATCCCCGACATAATTGTAATGCGGCACCTGAACACCGTTAAATAAGATATCATTTTTAATCTCTGTGGAATTGCCGACTACAGCGCCCTTTCCAATGACCGCTGAGCCACGGATAAAGGCACAATGGCGAATCTGCGCCTCCTCATCGATGATGAGCGGTCCGTTCAAACAGGCTGTTTGTGCGATCGTTGCTGATCTTGCGATCCAGATGTCCTCTTCGACCTTCTCAAAAATATCAGGATCCAATGTCTCTCCTAAGGAGCGAATCATATCGGCTATCCCGCCTAGTGCCTCCCACGGGTACGTAAACTGTGCCAGATAATCCCCTGCGATCGTCTGCGTCAAATCATATAATTCGCTGATTTTACATTGCTTCATGTGTATCTCCTTTTTTTGATCTGCTTATTTTGCTCTTTGCAGGCGTTTTATAACAGGCTGCTGCCGCATCAAAAAAGCTTCGTAGTGACACACCCCCACTTCCACGCAGCACGCCCTCCGTGCGCGTCCGTATAAAATGTTCGAGCTTTACCATATATTCCTCAGATGTGATACTGCCATCTGCTACCAAGTTAAGCCCCTTTTCCCAGCTCGCAGTCAGCTCCGGATTTAATAGGGATCGGATCGATATGCTCACCACATCAAAGATCATCTCTCCAAGCAGTGTCGGCGTGATCACCTGCGTCTTTTTATTTAGTGATAAATATTTGTTCTTTACCAGCTTTGCGATGATTTCGGCGCGAGTCGCACTCGTACCGATCCCACTGCCCTTGATCTGTGCACGCAGCTCTTCATCCTCGATGAGCTGTCCCGCATTCTCCATTGCAAGCACCATCGAACCGGAGGTATAGCGTTTCGGAGGCGAGGTCTCTCCCTCCTTTATCTCGTATCCCTTTACCGGAAGAGCTGCTCCCTTTTTCAGGCTGCCAACCAGCTCTAAAAGATGTGCATCAGATACTGTCACTTCCTCTGCCGTCTCCTCAGCCTTTTCCCCGTCGGATGTCTTCGTCTTAAAAAAGGAATATTCCATCACCTTTAAATAGCCCGGATCCTTCAACACCTTAAAGCCGGTAAAAAAACGTTCTGTGTCTATGGACGTCACCAGATTCACCTTCTGATAAATCGCAGGCGGATAAAAGATCGCTAAAAATCTTCGAACAATCACCTCATATACTTTTATCGGCAAATCACCCAGGCTTCTTAATGCTCCCATGCCAGATCCGGTCGGAATAAGCGCATAGTGATCGGTGATCTGCTTGTCGTTCGTATACCTGGTTTTTGCAATATTTTTATAGCTGCCGGCGGATAAAATCTCCTCTGCAAAGGCACGCACACCGGGAATGCTTTTTAGCCCTGCGATGTTTTTTTGTATCTCCTTTGCGACGGCACTTGACAATACTCTCGCATCTGTTCTCGGATACGTGACCAGCTTTTTTTCGTACAGCTCCTGAGCGATCTTTAATGTCTGATCAGGACTGATCTTAAAGAGCTTTGAGCAGGTATTCTGAAGCTCTGCCAGATTAAATAGCAGCGGTGCATTTTTCGTTTCTTTTTTCTTCTCTACGGATACAACCGCAGCCAGCTGTGGCTCGATACGTGAAAGCTCAGAGATCAACGTCTGTGCGTCCTTTTTCTCCTTAAAGCCATTTTCCTTGTATAATTTCAGAGAATTTTCATAGGCTGAGCCCTCCAGCGCCTTCCATTCTCCGTCAATAGAGACACCCTCGAGCGAAAAGCTGCCAAGCACACGATAAAACGGTATTTTTTCGAAGGCTCTGATCTCGCGTTCTCTTCGAACAACCATGCCAAGTACACAGGTCATCACACGGCCAACTGAGATAACGGCATAACGCTCATGTAAATACGATGCGACAGCACCACCGAAGCGCAACGTTAAAAGGCGCGAGAAATTGATGCCCATCAGGTAATCTTCCTTGGCTCGCAGATACGCACTCTCGCTTAAATTATCGTAAAAGGATAGATCCTTTGCTTCACGAATGCCGCGCAAAATCTCCTCTTTGGTCTGGGAATCGATCCAGACACGGCGTCTGTCTTTGTTCTTTACGCCCGCCATCTGCTCGACAAGCCGGTAAATATATTCTCCCTCTCGTCCAGAGTCCGTGCAGACGTAGATAGTGCTCACATCCTCTCGATTAAGAAGCCCAGCCACTATCCTATACTGCTTACTCGATGCACCGATTATCTCATATTTGAACTCCTGCGGCAAAAAGGGCAGAGTCTCAAGTGACCATTTTTTATATTTTTCATCGTATACCTCCGGATAGCTCATCGTCACCAGATGTCCTACGCACCAGGTCACTATAGCCTCATCCGATTCCTGATAGCCGTCGTGACGCTTCATATCCAGCTCAAGTGCCTTGGCAAACTCCTGCGCCACGCTAGGTTTTTCTGCAATATATAATACTTTTGCCATATCATTTCCTTAGTCATAAAAAATGAAGGATCAGTTACGATCCTTCATTTATTATATTGCATATGAGCTTTCATTACAATTTATTTTTTTGTAATAAATCCCTGCGCCTTTAAGGTCTCTGCACACAAAACGGCACCGCCTGCCGCACCGCGCAGTGTATTGTGGGAAAGTCCTACAAACTTCCAATCATAGACGCTATCCTCTCTTAGCCGGCCGATGGATACACCCATGCCGCCCTCATAATCTACATCCAGAGCTACCTGCGGACGGTTATCCTCCTCGAGATACTGGATAAAGTGCTTCGGTGCGCTAGGCAGGGAAAGCTCCTGCGGAACACCGGAAAATTCACGCAGCTTTTCTATGAGCTGCTCCTTGGTCGGATTCTTTTTGAATTTTACAAAAACTGCTGCCGTGTGACCGTTTAATACCGGTACGCGGATGCACTGACAGGTAATCACAGGTGTCGTTGCCGGTACGATCACGCCGTCCTTTACCTCACCCCAGACACGCAGCGGCTCCTTTTCACTCTTTTCTTCCTCGCCTCCGATGTAGGGAATGATATTGCCCTCCATCTCCGGCCAATCCTTAAAGGTCTTTCCAGCACCGGAGATAGCCTGATAGGTCGTAGCTACGACTTCGTAGGGTTCAAACTCCTTCCATGCAGTCAGTGCCGGTGTATAGCTTTGGATAGAGCAATTCGGCTTTACTGCGATAAATCCTCTCTTGGTGCCAAGACGCTTCTTTTGTGCTTCGATTACTGCAAAATGCTCTGCATTGATCTCAGGAATCACCATCGGTACATCCGGCGTCCAGCGATGTGCACTGTTATTCGATACAACCGGCGTCTCGGTCTTTGCATAAGCTTCCTCGATGGCCTTGATCTCTTCCTTTGTCATATCTACTGCACTAAATACAAAATCAACCTCAGAAGCGACTGCCTCTACCTCGTTGACATTTTTTACTATAATCTGCTTAACAGCCTCCGGCATCGGTGTCGTCATCTTCCATCGGTCGCCTACTGCCTGCTCATAGGTCTTTCCTGCGCTTCGCGGGCTGGCTGCGATCGTAGTCACCTCAAACCACGGATGATTCTCCAGAATTGAAATGAATCGCTGTCCGACCATACCTGTTCCGCCTAAAATACCTACTCTTAATTTTTCACTCATCTTCTTCTAATCTCCTTTTTGTCCGTCTCTCGCGGACATCTGTATTTCTCGAATATACTAATACAAATTCCACAAAAAATCAACTACATTTTATCGATATCCCAGTCTTCGGATAAATATTCCTTCTCGATGGCGATGACCTTTTTCATCGCATCCTGGCCCGGTGCGCCGATCGTCAGGCGCCTGCTGACACAATTTTCCATGGAGATTGCATCGAAAATATCCTGCTCAAATACCGGGCAGATCTCTTTTAGCTCTTCGAGTGAAAGCTGATCGATCGCTTTATCCTGATCGATGCAATACAACACCAGCCTTCCTATGATACCATGCGCATCACGAAACGGCACTCCGTGGTTCACCAGATAGTCTGCCGCATCCGTCGCATTTGTAAAGCCGCCGTTTGCAGATGCATACATGCGCTCCTTGTTAAATTTCATCGAAGAGAGCATGCCGTTAAAGAGTGCGATGCAGCCCTTTAGCGTATCCATCGCATCAAAGGATAGCTCCTTATCCTCCTGCATGTCCTTGTTGTAAGCGAGAGGAATTCCCTTCATAGTCGTAAGCAGACTAAGGAGTGCCCCGTATACCCGACCGGTCTTTCCTCGCACAAGCTCTGCGATATCCGGATTCTTTTTCTGCGGCATGATGGAGCTGCCTGTACTGTAGGCATCATCGATCTCGACAAACTGATACTCGTTGGAATTCCATATGATGATCTCCTCACAAAAACGCGACAGATGCATCATGATCGTCGCAGCAGCAGATAAATATTCGATCAGATAATCTCTGTCGGATACACCATCCATACTATTTAGCGTCGGACCATAAAAGCCCATCAGCTCTGCTGTCAGCTCACGATCTAGCGGATAGGTCGTGCCTGCGAGCGCACCACAGCCAAGCGGGCAATAGTTCATTCGTACGAAAATATCATGCAGTCTGCCACGGTCTCGCTTAAACATCTCAAAATAAGCGCCTAGGTGATGGGCCAGTGTAATAGGCTGTGCCTTCTGCAAATGGGTAAAGCCCGGCATGATCGTATCGATATGCTCCTCCATCAGATGAAGAATCGTCTCTAATAATTCCTTTAACAGATCATCGGTTTCTAATACCTGCAGTCTGGTATATAGTCGCATGTCGAGCGCCACCTGGTCATTTCTGCTGCGTCCAGTGTGAAGCTTTTTTCCCACATCTCCTAACCTATCGATCAAGGTCGCCTCCACAAAGCTGTGGATATCCTCGTATTTATCACTGATCACAAGTGTGCCGTTTTCTACCTCTGCACGAATATTGCACAGCTCATCTACGATCTGATCTGATTCCTCCTTTGTAAGGATTCCCTGTCTGCCGAGCATGGTGACATGAGCGATGCTGCCTTCAATGTCCTGTTTGTAAAATTTTTGATCAAAGCCGATCGATGCGTTAAAATTATATACAAGCTGATCTGTTTCCTTTGTGAAGCGTCCGCCCCATAATTGTGCCATATTTCAGTAATCTCCTTTTATTTTTGTGCTCCGTGTCGCTCTCTATATGAATACACACAGCCGCAATAATCCTGTCTGTACATGCCGTATTCCCTCGATAGCTCCGTGGAACGCTTATAGCCATTCTTCTTTTTAAAATCAGAGCATAGATATGCTACGCCAAGCTCTGCTTCAAGACGTACTCCGATCTCGTTTAGCTTCGCAGCGTTTTTTTGTGGACTGATGCTAAGCGTCGTCGTAAAATAGTCAAAGCCCTTTTTTTTCGCCAGCTCTCCTGCCTCACGCAATCGAAGCTCATAGCAGGCAAAGCAGCGCTCTCCACCCTCCGGCACATCCTCAAGTCCCTTTGCAAGCTCATAAAAACGATTCGCATCATAAGCTCCCTCTATAAAGTCGATCGGATGTATCGCCGGGAATCTGCGGATAAACTCCTGCTGCTCGCGCACCCGCATCCTATATTCCTCCTCAGGATATATATTCGGGTTATAATAAAATACCGTAATACGAAAATACTGCGACAGATACTCCAGCACATAGCTGCTGCAGGGTGCACAGCAGCTGTGCAAAAGCAGTGTCGGTGCTGCGGCTTCATGCGCAGCTTGCTCCTGCAGCTGCTCTAAGGTCTGCTCTAATACCTTTTGATAATTGATCCGATCCATCATACTACCTTGGCTCTTGCGACCATGCCCATGCGCTGCAGCAGCTCAAGCACCACGATTGCTGCCACATAGATCACTGCAGAAAGCACCATCAAAAGCACCTGTGATACGAAAAAGCCAACGATCACATCAGCAATCGCCACACATGCATGCAGCCAGACGGGATTTTGATCTAGCAGAACACCGATCAGCACCTGAATGAGCAGTATCACGCATACAACAACCGCACTAACCTTGCAGACAAATAGTCCAAGCAGCACATACGCTGCCGCAAGTGCAACAAATAATGCAAGCAGTGCGATGCTCTTCTTTTTTTGATCCCATGAGGCGATCGCCGAAACGCTCGCCTGCTCCGCTTTTTTTCGTTCCGAACGCTGCTTGGCTGACGAGACGACAAACTCCTGTATCTCTTCTATTCCATGTTCTTCTCCATGCTCTTCTCCATGTTCTTCTCCATGTTCTTTTATTTCTGATTCTTTTATTTCTGATTCTTTTATTTCTGATTCCTTCTTTTTTGTTTCTTTCATTTTCGGTTTTTCCTTTCTATAATATTTGCCAATATTTGCCAAGATTTGCCGAATTTGTCAGGCCAATATTCCCGACAATTATACCAATTATTTAAATCAAACACAATATTTTCGTAAAAAACGGTTGCAAAAAAAGGAAAGTATCGTTATAATGCTATAGGTGATGTGCTTACTGCACAGTTCACAGGCTGGAATGGCGCAGTTGGTAGCGCAACTGATTCGTAATCAGTAGGTCGTCGGTTCAAGTCCGATTTCCAGCTTTCTACGAACTATTCCAAGCTCTTTTGGAATAGTTCTTTTGTTATTACGGGAGGTACATATTATGATGACTGCAAAACAGCTCGCTCATACTATCGATGAACTGCAAAAAGAAACCAAGCGCGGCCGATTGAACTGGAGCATGCAAATCGAGGCAACCGATGATCTGGATGCCTCAAAAAAGGAACACCTCACACGAGACGGCAATGACTGGATCGTAGATGAATGCTTCGTGGAATATTCCTGCGTATGGAAGGGACAGGATTTTTGCATGATCTCTTATGAGCACGTACTCACCTGTGGCCCGCAGACACGCATGACCTGTCTGATCTTTTTGCCGCCGCAGGGCATGCGTTTTTTCGATGTCGCAGAGCTTGCCCCCTATGCAATCGAAGCGGATGCCTTTATCACCGGCAAGGTACATCTGCTATTTGAACAGCTGATGGAGCTATACCGCAGCGAACCCCACAGATGCAATCTGCGTGTAATTGATCCGCTGAAAAACTAATAAAAATACAGCCCCTCGGTTAGTAATCTTGCACAGAAAAATAGACATTTTCTACTTTTTACACAATTGCCGTCGGCTCTAACCTATGCTAAAGTAAGTCCACGCAGACACACGCCTGCGTGGACTTTTTTCCCTTTCACATATACAATCGCTATTTGCACGTCTTCTGTGTCCATTGACAAGGAGATCTTATGAAGCAAATTACGAATTTTAGCGAATTTTCCGATGAACTGATCCGCTCACTCACGCCGATGTTTCCGGAGCAGACCACCATCGACATCCAATCCATCCCAAAGAACAACAACATCTTCTATGATGCGCTCATCATCCGAGAGCCAGGGACTAACATCTCACCGACAATCTATTTAGAGGACTATTATGCGCTCTATTGCAACGGTACACAGATGGATGAGCTCTGCGAGATTATCTATGATGTCTTTTTAGAGGTACGACTCAACCACCCGATCGATCCGAGCTTTTTTACGGATTTTGAGCAGGCAAAAAAACGCCTCATCTTCCAGATCGTAAGCTATGAAAAAAATGAAAAACGCCTAAATACCATGCCTCACATCCGCTATCTGGATCTGGCGATCATCTTTTGCTGTATGCTCCGCATGGAAAATGGCGAGGCTGCCACAGTTACGATTAAAAACGAGCATCTCCTGCTCTGGAATACCGATTTGGAGACGATAAAAAATAAAGCCTTTGAAAATACACCGCGCCTGCTGCCAGCCTACATCCAGCCTGTCATGGATATGCTAAGCGAATTAGCTGAATCGAATCCATGCTTTGGCGCATTATCAGAGCTTCCGGATAATGCCACAGACTCTCTTCCCTTGTATGTACTCACAAATGAGACACAGATCGGAGGAGCCTCCTGCATTTTATATCCGCAGATACTCTCCGATTTTGCCGATGATCTGAATATGGATCTATACGTGCTTCCTAGCAGCATTCATGAGGTATTGTTGCTTCCTACATCGGTTCGAGAAAATGAACAGCACTTAAATGCACTCGTTTCTGAGGTAAACAAGGAACAGCTGCCGGTTACCCAGCAGCTGGCCGATCATGTCTATTATTATTCGCGTGCATCCAGAGATCTGTGTGCCTGTGAGGTGTCATGACAGTAGATTCTCATAGAGCTTTTCATACGCATGCGCCGATTTTTTCCAGGAGTAATCCAGACGCATATCCCTTCTGGCCATTTCATCCCATTGTGCGCGTTTGTTGTAGTAGATCTGCATCGCATAGTAGATGATCTTTAGCATCTCATGTGCATTATAATTAGCAAAAGAAAAGCCGGTTCCGGTTTGATCGTATTCGTTGTACGGCTCAACCGTATCCTTTAGTCCTCCGGTCTCACGCACTATAGGCAGCGTTCCATAGCAATAGCCCATCAGCTGACTTAAGCCACACGGCTCAAAGAGCGATGGCATGAGCAGCGCATCCGCAGAAGCATAGATGCGATGTGCCAGCTGCTCAGAATAGCAGATATTGGCAGAGAGCTTATCCGGGTATCTTCCGGCAAAGTAACGGAGCATATTTTCGTACTGCTCCTCTCCGGTTCCAAGTACAACAAGCTGCACTCTGGCCTGTGAGAGAAATTCATCCATGATATAGGCGATCAGATCAAATCCCTTTTGATCCGTCAGTCGTGTCACCATAGCCAGCATAAAGGTATCACGATCCTGCGGCAGACCAAGCTCCTTTTGCAATGCCAGCTTGTTTTCACATTTTCCGTCCGTCATATCTGCCACGCCAAAATTATGCAATAGATACATATCGTGACCTGGATCATATACCTGTGTATCGAGTCCGTTTATGATGCCATACAGGTGATCTCTCTTGGCATAGAGCAGACCGTCTAACCCTTCCCCGCCTTCTCTTGTCATAATCTCTAACGCATAGGTCGGGCTGACCGTCGTCACTACATCTGCATAGGCGATACCGCCCTTTAACAGATCTGCCTCACCGTAGGATTCCAGCTTGTCGGGTGTGAAATAATCATCCGACAGCCCGGTGAGGTTTTTTATCATGTCAATCGAATAGCGTCCCTGAAAACGCAGATTATGAATAGTACAGATCGTCTTTGTCCTCTGAAGCTGCGGATAATCGGATGCAAACGCCTTCAAAAATACCGGTAAAAGTGCACTCTGCCAGTCATTGCAGTGAATGATATCCGGCACAAAGCCAATCATCGCCGTCGCGGAAAGCACAGCCTTTGAAAAGAATGCAAATTTTTCAATATCCTCATGCAGCTGGTTATACGGCTTTGGCCCAGCGAAATAGTATTCGTTATCCACAAAATAATAATGGATACCGGCATCCTCCGTCTCTAATATGCCTACGTATTGATTGCGCCAGCCAAGTGCTACATAAAAATGTGAATGAAACCGCAGACGCAGCTTTAGATTCTCCTCCATGCAGGCATATTTTGGCAGAATCACACGCACATCGTAGGCGGTCCGATCGATCGAATGTGCCAGCGAGCCTACCACATCTGCAAGTCCACCTGTTTTAATAAAAGGAACTGCCTCTGAAGCAACAAATAATATGTTTTTCATATTCACATGCATCTCCTATCCTTGATATTGAATCGCGAGCTTTTTCATTTCACGCGCACTCTCTAGTACCGTCTTAGTTACCTCGACACCACCCAGCATTCTCGCAAGCTCCTCGATGCTTCGCTCTTCATTTAACACAGTAAGCTTCGTACGCGTCTTATCGCCCTCTACCTGCTTTTCTATAAACATATGCGTATCCGCCATCGCTGCGATCTGCGGCAGATGCGTGATACAGATCACCTGATGGTTTCCTGCGATCTTACCGAGCTTTTGCGCGACCATTTGTGCTGTTCTTCCACTGATCCCGGTATCAATCTCATCAAAGATGAGCGTCTCAATGCCGTCATTTTCTGCAAGCACTGACTTAAGTGCCAGCATGATACGTGAGAGCTCACCGCCGGAAGCGATATTTTTAAGCTCCATCAACGGCTCACCAGGATTGGTGGATATCAAAAATTCCATAGCATCATATCCGTTTGCACTATAATGGTCCAGCCGCGTGAATTTCAAATCGAAGGAGACATTCAAAAAATTCAGATCCCGCAAAGCCAAAAGCATCTTCTCCCGCAGGCTTATCCCTACTTTTTTACGCAGACTGCTAAGCGACGCGCAATACGTCTCAAGCTGCTCCTTTGCAGCCTCCAGCTCATCTCTCAGTTTTTTTTCATAGGCATCAATATCCATCAGCTGCTCGAGACGCTCTCTTTTTTCCTCACAGGCAGTTAGAATGCGCTCGATCGAATCCCCGTATTTGCTCTTCAGATGATTGATCACATCCAGCCTATCCGCTGTCTGTGAAAGCTGCTGCTCGTCAAAGGATAGCTCCTCTAAATAGTCTCGCAGATCACGTCTAAAATCTCCCATCAGTTCTTCAAGCTGCGATAGCTGCTCAGAAAGTGTGCCAAGTCCTTCGTCTAAACGCTCTGCCTCGACTAGCTCATGTGAGGCTCGTCCGATAAGCGTTCCTGCTCCGTTCTCTCCTAGTGCCTGCTCACAAAGCCCCAGTGCCTCACCGATTCGCCTGGCATTTGTCATGCGCCGATACATCTGCTCAAGTTCTTCGTCCTCTCCGATCTTAAGGCGCGCCGACTCAATCTCCGACACCTCGTATTCTAATAGTTCCCGCTCTCTTTTAAGTGCCTGCTTGTCCTGACACTGCTCCTCTAATTGCTTTTTGCAGGATATAAAGCTGTGGTAAGCACCGGAAAGGGCCGTTTTTATCTCAGCAGCCTCAGCTCCTGCATAATCATCCAGATACTCCAGATGCTTGCTCGCATGCAGCAGTGACTGGTGTTCATGCTGTCCATGTATATCGATCAGACAGGCAGCAGCAGCTTTAAGCCTGGATGCCGGTACACTCTCGCCATTGATCCTTGCTACGCTGCGGCCATCTGTGATGCGTCTGGATAAAATCAGCGAATGCTCCTCTGCTTCTATGCCCTGCTCTAGCAGCTTTTCGCAAACGGACTGAGACAAGTCCGAAAAATACAGCTCCACATAACCTGCCTTATCATTCTCCCGCAGCATATGCCGATCGATTTTTTCTCCGAGTGCCAGACCGATCGAGTCAATGATAATCGATTTTCCTGCACCGGTCTCTCCGGTTAAGATATTTAATCCGTCTCCAAAATCAATCTCCACCTCACGGATCAATGCCAGATTTTTAACTGTTAAGGTTTGAAGCATACAATCCTTCCTTTTTTCAAATGGATGATCCTGATTCGCCTACCAGCTTTTTTAGACGAATCAAAATGTTTTTTGCGTCCTCACTCGTGCGCACGGCACACATAATCGTATCGTCTCCTGCGATACTTCCTACAATCTCATCACAGCGCATATGATCAAGTGCGGCAGCCACTGCCATCGCCATTCCGGAAACGGTTTTTACGACCAGAATATTTCCCGCCGTATCTGCAGAGCGAAAGCCCTCCTTGAACACACGCACATAGGTTCCTTTCATGTCCTCATCAGGTTTTGTGATCGCAGCATAATGCGCCCTGCCATTTACACGAGCTACCTTTGTCAGCTTTAGCTCCCTGATATCACGGGAAACAGTCGCCTGCGTGACCTGATAGCCCTCTCTTTTTAAATAATCCGACAGCTCCTCCTGTGTTTCGATATCATATTGCTTGATCAGCTCGAGTATTTTTGTATGTCTCGTTGCTTTCATGGTATATCCCCCAAATCATCAATGGTAGGTTTGCATCTTTTTCCGTAGAATTTCCAGAAAACTCAGCTTTTCTAATTTTAAAATCCTGCAATCCTCCTTCGCCTGAGAAATGAGGATGCGATCTGCGACCTTTAAGCTGGCAACCTGATCTCCGTCAAAGCTAACAACCACCTGTTCATCACCCTCAGAACGTCTCGCACCGATCTCTACTACGATCTCCTCCTCTGCGCCAAGCACGATGCTCTTGGAATTTAACGTGTGTGAATTGATCGGCGTAATAAGTATCATACGAGCCTTTGGATCTACGATCGGTCCTCCTGCAGATAGGTTATAGCCCGTCGAGCCGGTCGGTGTCGATACAATCAGACCGTCCCCGTCAAAGGTGTGCAGATACTGTCCGTTTACATAGACAACCAGACTCACTAGCTGCAGTGCTCCGCTTCGATGTATGACAATATCATTTAGCGCAGTCTGTGCGTGCAGACTCTCCCCACCGCGCATAGGAATACCGCACAGACGCATACGCTTCTCGAGCATATATTGATCGTTTAGTATCTGATCTATCGCCGTAAATACGTTCGCCTCCTCCAGCTCGCACAAATATCCGCACGTGCCGCGGTTCACTCCGACTAACGCCACATTTTTTGATGCCGTATCCCGTGCTGCTCGAATGAGAGTTCCATCTCCACCGACTACAAATATCAGATCTAAATCATCCGGAAGCAGCTCCACCGGAAGCGCTCCCTCCGGCCGCTCCTTTCCTCTGCTCACCAGATAGCCGCAGCTGCCTCCCTTTGTCTCGATATAATCCTGCATACTGCGTGTAAGCCGCAGATTCTGATCCTTATACGAATTCGTGATAATAAAAAAATTCTTCATCGCATGCCTCTTCGTATTTACGAAAGCGCCTCATGCGCCTCTAAAACGATCTGCTCAGGCGTAGCCTCTGCCCTCATCTCCCCGTAGCGATCCTTTTTTATATGCATCAGATATTCAATATTTCCTTCAGGTCCTTTGATCGGCGAGTACGATAAATGCAACAGAGAAAAGCCAAGCTTCATTGCATAGGCTGTAACCTCCTCTATCACCTCTAAATGCACCGCCCTATCGCGAACCACACCTTTTTTGCCGACCTTTTCTCTGCCTGCTTCAAACTGCGGCTTGATCAGGCATACCATCTCACCGTCATCCCTTAACAGCTCTTTTGCCGGCTCTAATACCTTCGTTAAGGAGATAAAGGATACATCCACAGATGCAAAATCCAGCATCTCCCCGATATCCTCCGGTCTGACATAGCGGATATTTGTCTTTTCCATGCAAACCACACGAGGATCCACTCTAAGCTTCCATGCAAACTGACCGTAGCCTACATCCACCGCATATACCTTTGCCGCTTTATTTTGCAGCATGCAGTCGGTAAAGCCACCGGTAGAAGCGCCGATATCCATGCATACCATACCATCTAGCGAGAGAGCAAACTCATCCATCGCCTTTTCAAGCTTTAATCCGCCGCGGCTGACATAGCGAAGCGTCTGACCGCGCACTTCGATCGACGCCTTGTCATCAAAGCCTGCTCCCGCCTTGTCCTCCTTTTGTCCGTTTACATAGACATTTCCCTCCATGATCATCGCCTTTGCGCGTTCTCTCGAGGGTGCCAGATT
The DNA here is from genome assembly GCA_963594555.1 of Lachnospiraceae bacterium. Lineage (GTDB taxonomy): Bacteria > Bacillota > Clostridia > Lachnospirales > Lachnospiraceae > W0P33-017. Next base: position 112,175 of record CAVBEI010000003.1, read on the forward strand.
TCGCTGCACCAGCAGCACATCCAATCGTTCCTTCAAGTCAAAAATCTCCTCGTATTACATTCCGATATATTCCACTAAAATACGCTTTACAATCGATTCTACGTCCAATCCAACCTCGCGATAGAGCTCTTCTACCGTACCCTGCGGCACAAATCTATCCGGAATCGCAACCTGCAGCACACGAATCGGCTGCCCGGTATCTGCCAAAAATTGCGTCACCTGCTGACCGAAGCCACCGGTGATGACATTCTCTTCTAAGGTCACAAGCAGCTTGTGCTCCTTTGACAAGGATAAAAGCAGCTTCTCATCTAACGGCTTTGCGAAGCGTGCATTGATCAATGTACACTGATAGTGGCGCGATTTTAATTCTTCTCTGACCTGACGAGCCACCGGTATCATACTGCCGTAGGCAAAGAGTGCAATCTCCGTCTCATCGTATATAATCTCGCTTTTTCCAAGACGAATCGGTGCTCGGAATTCCTTCCATTCATCGTAAGCTGTTCCCCTCGGATAACGAACCGCGATCGGTCCGTCATAATCAAAAGCAAATGCAAGCATATCCGCAAGCTCCCATTTATTTTTCGGAGCCATGAGCACGAGATTTGGCATCATCATAAGGTATGACAAATCAAAAATACCCTGATGCGTCTCACCGTCACTACCCACTATACCGGCACGATCGATGGCAAATACCACATGCTGCCCCTGCAGACACACATCATGTAAAATCTGATCATATGCACGCTGCAAAAAAGAGGAGTATACCGCAAATACCGGAATGAGTCCATTCATAGCAAGCCCTGCCGCAAAGGTAACCGCATGCTCCTCTGCGATACCTACATCAAAGAAACGCTCCGGGAACTGATTGTGAAAACGCTTAAGTCCTGTGCCTGTCTCCATCGCAGCCGTAATCGCCACGATTCGATCATTTTCCTTTGCCGTAAGGTTCATGACAGAACCAAATACATCCGTATAATCTGCCTTTGTTTTTTTCTTTTTAGGAAGTCCGGTCTCGATCTCAAACGCGCCGGTTCCGTGAAAGCGTGCCGGATGGCGTTCTGCCGGTGCATAGCCCTTGCCCTTTTTTGTGATGACATGGACCACAACAGGCCCATTTACCCGTGCCGCCTGCGAAAGGCTCTTTACCAGCTTTTGTATATCATGTCCGTCCACAGGTCCAAGGTAGGTCAGCCCCATATTTTCAAAGAGCATTCCCGGAATAAACAGCTGCTTGATGCTGCTTTTTGCCTGACGGATACGCTCTATCATGCGGTTGCCATACACCGGGATCCGCTGCAGAGAATCCATCACACCGTCTTTCAAATCCTGATAGCCGTTTGTCGTACGGATACTGTCCAGATATTGTGAGAGCCCTCCCACATTAGCAGAGATAGACATCTCGTTATCATTGAGCACAATGATAAAATTCGAATCGAGCTTAGCGGCATTATTCATCGCCTCAAAAGCCATGCCGCCCGTCAATGCACCGTCTCCTATGATCGATATTACC
>CAVBEI010000004.1:0-110766 GCA_963594555.1 Lachnospiraceae bacterium
CATGATATAGGTGCTGTTGTATAGCATATCCAGCACGACATAGTTTGTCATAGACGGCAAAAAAACCATCACTACACCGCTTAATATGCCAGGCACTGACAAGGGCAGCGTCACCTTGACAAATATCTGAAGCGGCGTAGCACCTAAATCTGCCGCAGCCTCTAACAGACTATTATCTAGCTTGCTAAGCGTCGTATACATCGGCAATATCATAAAGGGCAGGAAATCATACGTCATACCTATCACAGAATTTAAAAACGGATAGTATGCCAGATTACCCTCAAGTAGTGTTAAAATCTCCTTTAATGCCGTGATGCGCAGTGTGAAATTAATCCACATCGGCAGCACAAATAAAATAAGAATCACCTGTCTGCCCTGCCAATTGCTCCGGGATAGAATATAGGCCGCAGGATAGGCAAGCAGCAGGCATACAAGTGTCGTTACGATAGCGATGGCAAAGCTGTAGATCAAGGTTCCGGACGCATTCGGACTCGTAAAAAAGTTCACCAGATTGATAACGGAAAAATCTCCGTTTTCATTCGTAAATGCATAATAAATAATGACAATCAGCGGAAGCGCCACAAACAAGGCCAGAAAAAGACCGTACGGAATCGCCAATTGCTTTCTGGAAATATGTACTCCGTTCATCTTCTCTCTCATTTCTTTAGGGTATAGGTTATCTTGTCTGCAGGAATGGATAGACTGACATAGTCTCCCATATTCCATAAATCCTCATCACTGACGATCAGATCGATCTCGCTGTCCGTACGCACGACGTAGCGATAGTGATCACCGATATAGATCAGATTGATGATATGTCCACACACGATACCTACATCCTTATCATCGCTCATCTGTATATCTCTCGGCTTTATAGTAACTATCACATGCAGTCGTCTTGCATCGATCTCATTGCCATGTGCATCGTATAATACACCCTCTCTCATCACAGAATTTGGAATCAAGGTGCTGATATCACAGGATAATGCGCCGTCTAATAATGTGAGTGCATAATTTTCATCTACAGCAGACTCCAGCTTGTTTAATGAGTGCTGTGCCTTCATCAGATGAATTCCCTCCGGCTCGATGCATAGGCCTACAAGATCGCCCACAGCCGCCTTTTTCGTTGTCTGTATCACCAGCTCACTCTTACCACAGCGCACCGTAATCTCATAATGGACGCCTTTAAAGATCACACTGATGACCTCGCCCTTTATCATGCCCTCATCAGGACGCGTGATCAAAATATCCTCCGGCCGAACGACCACATCCACCATCGTACCGTGCGAAAAATCATCCACACAAGCAAAATGTGCACCACAAAAACGCACGGTCAGAGGGTCTGTGATAATGCCGTTAAAGATATTGCTCTCACCGATAAAATCTGCCACAAAGGCATTGTTCGGTTCGTTATATATATCCTCAGGTGTGCCCACATGCTGGATACGGCCCTCACTCATCACGACGATCTTATCTGACATCGTGAGTGCTTCCTCCTGGTCATGGGTCACATAAATAAAGGTGATGCCGAGCTTTTCATGCATTTCCTTTAGCTCTAGCTGCATCTCCTTGCGCATCTTTAGATCAAGTGCACCGAGCGGCTCATCGAGCAGTAATATCTGCGGCTCATTTACGATCGCGCGGGCAATGGCGATACGCTGCTGCTGTCCTCCTGACAGGGTCTGGATGCGGCGCGTCTCAAAGCCCTCTAAATCAACGATCTCAAGTGCTTTCTTGACCTTCTTTATAATCTCAGCCCTTGGCAGCTTTTTTAATTTTAATCCAAAGGCTATGTTGTCAAAAATATTCAAGTGGGGAAAAAGGGCATAACGCTGGAATACCGTATTGATCGGCCTTGCGTTTGCCGGGAGTCTCGTGATGTCCTCACCATTTAATAAAATCTCTCCTCCGGTGGGTGCATCAAAGCCTGCAAGCATGCGAAGCGTCGTTGTCTTGCCGCAGCCGGAAGGACCAAGAAAGGTTACAAATTCTCCTCTTTTAATGGTCAGGTTAAAGTCATCTACCGCTGTGAAGCCGTCCTCGAACGTGCGCGAGAGATGCTTAAACTCCAAGATGTTGTCAGATGCTTTTTCCAATTTAACTATCTCCTCCTTTTGTAAAAATCAGACCCTTTTTTCTCACGGTCTGTTTCCCGATTAAATGGCGAAAAACCATTGGAAAAAGTTTATCATAAAAAAAGAGTGCTGACAATCGCCACCACTCTTTTTTTTGCTTATATTTCTAGTTAAATACAACTCCCTTTCGCAGGATGATATTTGCATAGATCGCTGTCTCGCTGGTCATGATCACGACCTTTGACTTTGCTCTTGTTTTATCGTAGAAATCCCACTTGTTGATCTCCTCAAAGCACTTATCGCCACGCTCGTCGTGCTTTGCTACAATCTGTTTATAGGTATCCCAGATCGGTGTTTTTGCATCGTCACCGGGCTCTACTGCCATGAGCGTACACGGAGGCACCATCACGCCATTTGCATCCGGGTAGGTATCTAACGGCATCACCTGAAGGATCGCATCTAAAATCTCCGGTACACCATGTCCGTCCATGCGTATAACCGGTGTATCAAAGGAGTGTCCGGGGAAGTTGCCGTCTCCGATCGTCAATTCATCGGTATGTCCCATCTCATCTAAAACCTTCAGCAGCTCCGGTGATAAGATCGGCGGTATTCCTTTTAACATGTATGTATCCTCCTAACTAGCGAATCGTCTTGTACATCGGGCCGTATGCAGCACATGCGCGGAAGTCCTGTCCTTCCTTGTCTGCACCGAATGCGTTCCATGCGCTCGGACGATAAATATCTGCATCGGGAACATTGTGCATACATACCGGAATACGCAGCATAGATGCCATCGTGATCAGATCTGCACCGATATGGCCATAGCTGATCGCGCCATGATTTGCACCCCAGTTGTTCATCACATCATAAGCGCTCTTAAACGGTGAGCCCTCGATGCCATCGGTACGCGGAGCGAACCAGGTACAAGGCCAGGTATAATCCGTACGCTTCCAGAGTGTATCGGATACCTCCTCCGGCAGATCCACGGTCCAGCCCTCTACGATCTGAAGCACCGGTCCTAGGTTTTTCACAATATTTAAACGAATCATCGTAGCAGGCATCTCAGTCTTGGTCTCAAAACGAGCAGAATAGCCTGCGCCGCGGAAGTAGCCGTTATCCGCCGGGCACCACTCTACGTTTGCCATGATCTTCTCGATGTCTGCATCTGTCACATCGTACCATTTCTTCATCACAGGTGCACCGGACTCATCCGTGCATACACCGACTGCATCTAAGCAGCAAGAGCCGGAGTTGATCAGATGGATAAAGCCGTCTGCTTCCTTTGCCTTACCCTCAATGTCATAGCCGGTCACACGCTTTACTGCGTCTCCTGACCAGTAGGTACGAACATCTGCAAACATCTGAGGACGATGTGTCAGCAGATTCATAAACATCATGCCTGCACCGTTTAACGTATCGTTCTCGGTCGCTAAGGTGAAGGGCTCTCTCGCTCCGTTCCAATCGAAGGAGGTATTTAGGATAGCCTCAGGGAAATCGCAGTTCGGCCAATGATCTGTCCACTGTCTCTGACCCTGGAAGCCACCACAGATCGCATTGTGTCCGACTGCCTCTTCGCCGCAGCCCTCCGGCAGATTCGGATTGCCCTGATAGAGATCCTCGATGATGACTGCCATCTTCGCGGTGAACTCCCAGTCCTTTTCCTTCTGCTCATCTGATTTTTTAACGAAATCCGGGTTTTTATCGAAGCCCTGCTTTGCATATTTTTTGATCCATGCAAGAGCCTTCTGGTATTCATCCTCGTTGTAGATGTGCTCCTCCATACGACGAAGAATCTCAACCTCATCTACAGACTCTACACGCATGCCAAGATACTCCTCGAAGAAGTCATGGTTGATGATAGAGCCACCGATACCCATACACTGGGAACCGATCTGTAAGTAGGATTTATCTCTCATGGTAGCTGCTGCGACTGCTGCACGGCCAAAGCGAAGTAATTTTTCTGTTACGTCTGCAGGAATAGTAGCATCATCTGCTTCCTGTACGTCCTTGCCATAGATACCGAAGGCAGGCAGACCCTTTTGTGTGTAGGTAGCCAGTACAGACGCTAAATATACAGCACCGGGGCGCTCCGTAGCGTTCAGTCCCCATACGCCCTTTATCGTCAGCGGATTCATATCCATCGTCTCTGCGCCGTAGCACCAGCAGGGTGTTACGGATAAGGTGATGGCTACGCCCTCCTTACGGAACTTTGCCTCGCAGGCTGCAGCCTCAGCCACACGTCCGATGGTCGTGTCTGCGATGATGACCTTTACCGGCTCACCATTGGAATAACGAAGGTTTTCTTCATATAATTTCTTAACAGACTTTGCCATACCCATGGTCTGATCCTCTAAGGATTCACGAACCTTTAGGGGTCCTCTTCTGCCGTCAATACAAGGTCTGATACCGATCACCGGATAATCGCCAATGAATCTGTTCTTTGCCATTTTTCATATCCTCCTTATGTATACTGTATGCGCGAACCGTTTCGCGCATCTGATATTTACATTGTAACGGTTTTTATCCGCCTTTTCTTGTGGAATAATGAAAAAAAATATGACGATATTCACCTATTTACTCGCCCCCCCGATTCTCCGGAGAGCTCTCGCAGCATGCGTCCCAACGCCGCTATATCCAGTGGCTTTGACAAATGTTCATCCATACCCGCCGCCAGACACTCCTCCACATCCTGGCTGAAGGCATTGGCGGTCATGGCGATGATGGGAATATGTGCTCCCAGCGGATTATCACTCAGGCGAATCGCACGGGTCGCTTCTAAACCGTTCATCCGCGGCATCTGCACATCCATCAGGATCGCATCATAATCTCCCGGTCTGACATCTGCAAACGCCTCTACCAGTGCCTCTCCATTAGGATACACCTTGCAGGTCGCGCCCTGCATCTTTAGCAGCTCCTCTAAAATCTCTGCGTTTAAGACATTGTCCTCCGCGCACAGGAAACGTCTGCCGGCCAGCAGTGCATGCGGCTGTTCCCAGGCAGCATCCCTGCCATGCCCTCTTACATGTGTAACAGCAAGCATCAGATTATCATAGAAAAACGGGCGCGTTATCAGTCCGTCAATTCCGCTTCCGCGCAGCATCTCCTGCACACTCTCGTAATGTGCATAGTCCACGCAAAAGATCAATAGCTTTTCATCCCCAATACCTCGCAGCTGCTGCACCGTTTCTGCCAGCATCTTTGTATCCAAATAACCGGATAAAAGAACGACGTCCACCGACTGTGTACGCAGCACCTCCGCCGCCTTATCCGGCGAATCACAAACAATCAGAGACGAATCAGTCTCCTGCAGGGCAGCTGTAAGATTGTGTATCAAAAGCTCCTCGTTCGTTACCAAAAGCACAGAACTAATCGAAGCAGGAAAAACCACTTCCGTATCGATGGGCAGTGTCAATGTCACATCAAAGCGGCTGCCTGAATCTACCTCACTCTTTACGTGGATCGTGCCATGCATCAGATCCACCAGGCTCTTTGTGATACTCATTCCAAGTCCTGTACCCTGCACCTTATTGGTCAGTGTGCTTTCCTCTCTGGCAAAGGGCTCATATATCTTTTGCAAAAACTCTGCGCTCATTCCGCAGCCATTGTCGATGATGGATGTTTGTATCGTGGCGCAGCCTATCGTATCACAGGGCAGCTCCTCTAATTCCATGCGAATCCTACCGCCATATGGCGTATATTTTACCGCATTGTTCAAAAGGTTCAAAAAAATCTGTCGAATGCGAATACCATCTCCCAACAGATATTCATGGCTCATGCCACGAAGCAGGATCGTAAACTCCTGCCCCTTTTCATTGCTCTGTGGACGAATGATCGCATCGATCTGTCCGATCTGATCTGCGATTTTTACCGGTTCGACACCAAGCACCACCTCATCCGATTCTATCTTGCTCATATCTAGGATATCATTGATAAGACCGAGCATATGCTGTCCGGAAGACTGCAGCTTTGATATATAATAACGGATCTTTTCAGGCTCCTCTGCTGCATATTCCATCAGATTTGCCACACCGACGATCGCATTCATAGGTGTACGGATATCATGACTCATATTGGATAAAAACTGACTTTTTGCACGCGTGGCATTCTCTGCCGCCTCTAGCGCCGCCTGTGTTTTTTCCTGTTCCCGCACAAGCTCTCTATTGATCTGCTCCAGATTCCTTGCATTCTGCTCGCGCACTACCATGAGCCGCTTATCTCTCTGCATCTTTGCCACCATAATCGCTCCGATCAAAAATGCAACGAATACTGCGATAGCAGTAATTAAAAATGTACGCATCAGGGAATTTACAAGGTGCGACGTATTGACTGCCACATCATCCGCAGACATAAGCAGCAGCACTGCCCAGTCGTAGTCCGGCAGTCTATCATAGACCAGATAAAACTTATTCTCCCCGATACAAACGTCCGTACATATCGTACCGGAAGGATTTCCTGCCTCAAGTACGGCAGAAAAGCTGCCCATATGAGGATATTCCTGCTCCTCCATGCTGCGATAGATATTGCGTCCGGAAAAATCGATGCCCTCCAGCTGTCCATCCGATGCCATCACAAAACCGTTATAGTCGGTAATGTAAGCAATATTTTGATTTTCAAAAGCGCTCGAATGAAAGAAGGGCTGCATATCCGTCATGGAGCGAAGCAGCAGTACATACGAAAGCTTCTCACCATCTACTGTGATGCCTTCCGTCATAGGCATCGCAAATGCCATATAATTTTCATCATCCAGCCAGTTGGCGATCAGAAAGCTTTGCCTGGTGTCACCTGATAGCCTGTCAAGTCCGGTCCACAAGCCCTGTCTGCCCTCACTGGTATAATAATAGCCCTCCTCATCTATCGCGCGAAAATAGATATGCTTATCCACCGGGCCAAGATCCGCCTCGCCGTGTGCTAAAAGCTTCGCCAGCTCCTTAGCAGTATACGCATCAGATTCATCCAGTGTATTTCGAAGCTTATCGATATACCCCCACTGGATGTCAATCTGTACCTCCAGCTTCTCAAACAGCTGTGCGCTCAGCTCCTCAAGCTGTGATACAGACTCCTCATAAAGCTGTTCGTCTGAATAATCGCTAAAATAAGTTCCGGCAGCAGCTGCAGTCAAAATCACAACAATAGCACACAACGGAAGGATCCATATTCTGTTTTCACTGAATCTTTTCATCCTTCCACCACTTTCTTATTCTGCCGCAGTACCAAACGACTGCACCAGTGACGCGTCCAGTGTATCTGCAGACACCTCACCTACCTTCTGCAGATATTCCTTTGCAGCATCGAGTCCTACAATTCCTGTATCGTGTAATCCTATCGTCTCCTCCTGCTCCTTGTTATAGCCGCATACAACCACAGTATAGGTCTCATCTGCAGACAAACCCTCTCCGTCAGCTGTCATATAAACATAAGGATAATGATAGCCGGTACCTCTCGTATCAGCGCCGCAACTCGCCATCTGTTCGATCTGGCTTCCTGTCAGCTCTAAGGTAAGCAGCGTATCATACCAGCCGGTAGGCAGAAAGATCGTGATATATTCCTCTGTCAGTTCTCCCGGCAGGATATGCCCATTGGCACCATAGCTGTTCTCCATCAGCGCATTGATTGATGGATCATAGACATTATAGGAAATCAGCGCCGCATCCGCATCCGTAGCCTCCATAAACATCTGTCCTGACAGCTGTGCGGCCTGCACGGTATCCAACTCCTCTGTCACCGTTCCATAGGTGGTCACACCTGTCGCTAAAACCTGTCGCTTCGTCTCATCCAACACCGCGAAGGCATCCTTAGCAGAAGCCTTACCACTGATCCAGTCCAGCAAAGCCTCACCAAAGGGCACCAGATAAGCATCCCAGCCGGTATATACCATATTCATGGCATAGCCGTGGCTGACCCGCTCCATCGCCTCCGTATAGGGTGAATCCTCTGCGATCTCAAAACCACTCAGAGAGCACATATTAGTAGAAAGCTCGCCATTTATCGCCAGATATCCCTCGTTTGTAGAGAGAACCTCCAATACATGCAGGGCATCTGTCAGCTTCTGCTCATTGCCAGGCTCCTCAAGTGATCGATTCAGACCATAAAAACGGGAAGGGCTCGTCACGTAGGTATTGTTTTCTCCATCCAGGCTAAACCAGGGCACCAGCACATACTGATCGCCGGAGCCGTCCTCGTTTTGCGAAAACTGCTTGACAGTTCCGACTAAAAATGCAGTATTTCCCTCCATAAAATGGCCAAGACATGCCGAATAATCGCTGCTGTACTCGTCCTGCGCGATCATGCCGCAGTCGATCCACTGCTGAAAGTAAGCAGCCGCATCTGCCATCTTTTCGCTGTCTGATGCAAAGGCTTCAGAGGCTGTATCGATAAAATCAGCTCTAAATTCCCTGCCGGATAGTGTATTCATCTCCTCACCGGAGCATACATTAAAGAAATACTGAAATGCGGAGCCCGGCAGATCCAGCAGGCAGTCTGCCACCTTTATATTCTTTTCCTGAAGCGTGGGAATCGTCTCATCCCGAAGCTGTTCAAAGCTATCCGGAATCTCGATTCCGTTTTCCTCTAAAAGCGTCTCGTTGCACAGCATACCGACGATGGAAAAATCAAAGGGCAGCAGATAAACGCCGCCGTCTACCATATACTCGTCTAGTCTGGCTGTAGAATACTGCTCAGATACACTATACCGGCTCAGATCGATGAGCTGCTCCTGCTGCAGCGATCCGTCCCATGCCTGAGTCGTAGAATAGATATCCGGCATGATGCCTGTCTCTAACTGCTGCTTGCAATAGGCAGACATATTGCGTCCTCTGTACGGAACAACTTCTATCTCAATCTCCGGATATTTTTCATGCACGAGCTCGATAAGCGCCGTATAATCACGCTGCGCATCCATGATCGTGATAGGCTCATGTGCCATAGACTCTTCCTCTACCGTCTCGTTTTCTTCGACCGTAGTCGTCTCTGTCTCCTGCTTTATCTCATCCTGTGATTCTGTCGAAGCACTGCCTGTCGCCTGTGCGCATCCGATCGTCAGTAATGCGATCGCTCCAAGAAGCATCGCGCCTAGTCCTCTTTTTTTCATCCTTTATCCTCCCCTGTAAGTATCAGATACACTGCTCCAATACTGCATAGAGCTGCGTCGCATCAATCGGCTTTGCCATATGATAATTCATGCCGGCCTCTAAGGTACGTTTGCTGTCCTCATCAAAGGCATCTGCTGTCATGGCAATGATCGGGACGCTTAGTGCATCCGCTCGATCCATAGAACGAATCCTCCTTGTGGCCTCTATACCATCCATCACTGGCATCCGTACATCCATCAAAATCGCGTCATAGGTATACGGCTCACTTTCCTCATAGCACTCTAGTGCCTCGCGCCCATTATGCGCCAGAGTGACCTGATAACCGCCATTTTCCAATATGATACGTGCCACGTAGATATTCATCTCGTTATCCTCAACGAGCAGCACATGGGCGTTTTCCTTTTTTTTCTTATCAGCCGCCGGCAAGACCTCTGTTTGAAGCTCCTCACGTGCTACAATATCCACCTCAAAGACTACGACAAATTCCGTTCCCTTGCCTAGCTCGCTTTTTACAGAAATCGTACCATCCATCGCATCCACGAGACTCTTAACGATCGGAAGGCCAAGTCCTGAGCCCTGACTATTGTCGCTGAGCTTGGAATGCTCCTGTGCAAAGGGGTCAAACATGTGACCGATGAATTCCTCACTCATGCCAACGCCATTGTCCCGTACAGTGAAGCGGATCTTTAGCTTATCATCCTTTGTCTCCAGATTATCCACGATAAACCACACATCCCCGCCCGCCGGCGTGAATTTTGAGGCATTCGAGAGCAGATTGAAAAAGATCTGGTTAAAACGCAGCTTATCCACATGAATCGTATATTCTCCGGGTCTAAGCTCACTGTGAAAATGAATATGGCGCTCCTCCATCAGAGGATTGATCACAGTATCCACCATATTGATAAATTCCGAACGTGTCAGATTCTCCTTGTGTAGCGTTAATCCGCCGTTTTCAATGCGGCTCATATCCAATATGTCATTGATCAGGCCAAGCAAAAATTCGCCGGAGATCTCTACTTTATCCAGATATCCACGCACCACATGAAGATCCTCTGACTCACGTGCCAGCTTCGTCAGATTCATGATCGCATTCATAGGTGTACGGATATCATGACTCATACGGGACAAAAAATCCGATTTAGACGCCGAAGCCTCCTGAGCCTGCTGCAGGGTATCCTGCAGCTGCAGCTGATATTGCTCCTGCATGCGCTGGGAATCCCGTGATGCCATGAAAAAGAAGGCCAGCAGCGATACGATCACTGAGCAAAACGGCTGAAAGGGATAGATTTGATAAATAGGAATGATCAGATTATTGATCGAAGCTGCAAACAGCGGAACTGCCGAGATCATCATGGACTGCTTAAAATAGCGTTCCTTCTCCTGCTCCTTTTTCGTACAGATGACGATGGCATCGATCAGGGGTTCTACATAGTAAAAGAAATTCAGATATGTAAACACACCAAACAATGGTCCTCTGACATAGGTGGAATCATCCAAAACCTCATAGAGAACACCTGTAAAGGGTGTCAGCAGAATCATCAACAGAAGCAGCGCCACCGGAATACACTCCACGGCGCGCTGCACACGCTTATAGCTACTGCCTACAAAGCTGCGCACAAACAAATGCCAGGAAAACGGCAGCAGCACATATACGATATAAAAGAAAAATACGACCGTACGAAATATGCCTGCCGAGGCATCTAAGAGATCACAGGCGATAAAGACACCGTCCATGAGCACATATGCAGCAGACATTCCGATCAGCAGACTGCAGCGGCTGCGGCCTAGCGGCTGCGATAGCATCGAGCCGGCGCGAAGCCACAGGATGATGAGAACGACAAGCATGAAAAAGGTGCTGGTCAAATAATTACCGATCATAATCCACCTCCGCTCTATGCACAAAACAGTGTATCGAGCGCCGATAGCAGTGAATCATACTGCTTTTTTAACGACGGCAGTGCAGCCCGTGCATCCTCTAGTGCTCCGCTTCGAAGCAGCTCTGTCATATCCGAAGCATAAACAAAGATCGTATCAAAGCCTAAGTTTGCACAGACACCCTTCAGCGCATGTGCGGCATGAAAGGCATCCTCGGTAGCGCCGGCATCGAGCGCTTGTACTAGCCGCTCGAAGCTGCCGTCGTCATAAAATTTTTTCAATACAACAAGGATGAAATCCTCCGGTACGCCGAGACGCTTTACAACCTCTTGCACATCTCCTCCAACCGATCCGTAAAATTGTTCTAATGCACTCATAAATAACCTTCTCCCCCGGTATCGCTGCCACAGAGCATACCGCTTTTTGTGTGTACTATAATGTGAGTGTATCAGATTTATTCAGAAAACTCAATCAATTTTCGGTAAACCGTCAAAACCAATCTGCAAATCCGCATCCGTCGGAATATAATCCGACATCTTTCCGTCATGGAACTTCTCATAGGCTACCATATCAAAATAGCCCGTTCCTGTCAGCCCAAAGAGAATATTCTTTTCTTCGCCGGTTTCTCTGCACTTTTTCGCCTCATCGATGGCTACACGGATCGCATGGGAGCTCTCCGGAGCAGGCAGGATGCCCTCGGTACGGGCAAAATACTCTGCCGCCTCAAATACAGCAGTCTGCTCTACCGCGCGAGCCTCCATATAGCCGTCGTGATATAGCTGGGATAACGTAGAGCTCATGCCATGGAAACGAAGTCCTCCTGCATGGTTTGCGGAGGGAATGAAGCTACTTCCTAAGGTATACATCTTTGCTAACGGACAGATCATTCCGGTGTCGCAAAAGTCATAGGAGAACCTTCCTCTCGTAAGGCTCGGGCAGGACGCAGGCTCTACCGCAATAAACTGATAATCCTTTTCGCCCCGCAGCTTTTCTCTCATAAAAGGAGCGATGAGTCCTCCCAGGTTTGAGCCGCCTCCGGCACAGCCGATGATCACATCCGGCTTTACGCCGTATTTATCGAGCGCTGTCTTTGCCTCCAGACCGATCACGGACTGATGCAGCAATACCTGGTTTAACACACTGCCCAGCACATAACGATAGCCCTCCTGCCCAGTCGCTACCTCCACTGCCTCTGAGATCGCACAGCCTAGCGAACCGCTCGTACCAGGATGTGCCGCTAGGATTTTTTTACCGACCTTTGTTGTCATAGAAGGAGACGGTGTCACCTGTGCGCCATAGGTTCGCATCACCTCTCTTCGAAAAGGCTTCTGCTCATAGGATACCTTTACCATATATACCTTGCAGTCCAGTCCAAAGTAAGCACATGCCATGGACAGTGCCGTACCCCACTGACCTGCTCCGGTCTCTGTGGTCACACCCTTTAGCCCCTGCTTCTTTGCATAGTAGGCCTGAGCTATGGCAGAGTTTAGCTTGTGGCTGCCACTGGTATTATTGCCCTCGAATTTGTAATAGATGTGCGCCGGTGTATCCAGCGCCTTCTCCAAGCAATATGCCCTAACGAGCGGTGCAGGCCGATACATCTTATAAAAATCACGAATCTCCTCCGGAATCTCGATTAAAGGTGTTGTATCATCAAGCTCCTGTTCGATGAGCTCGTCACAAAAAATCGGTGATAGCTCCGCTGCCGTCAGCGGCTCATGTGTCTCTGGATTTAAAAGCGGTGCCGGTTTATGTTTCATATCCGCACGCAGGTTGTACCAGCTCCTTGGAATCTCATCTTCGCTTAAATATATTTTGTAGGGAATCTCATGGTTCATGGTATGTCCTCCTTTTATGCAAGTTTTTCTTATGAAATAAAACGGCCGTGTTTTTTATAACCCGTATTATTGCACTTGAAATTCGATTTGTCTAATCGCAAAAAAGGGATATGTCATAAGTAGAACTTATGACATATCCCTCTCCGGTCAGATAGTAGTCTTTTCAATATACCGGATCATCCCATATTCCGTATCGATTCCCGAACAATATCCGCTTTTGCTAAGCCCATCAAAATCTCCTGATTTAGATGTACATCGCTTTGCTTTGCCGGAACGACCGTTATCGTATAGGTGCATCTGTTCGATCCGCTCTTTACCGTGATATTTGTCACGCCCAGCCGCAGTGCACGCAGATAAGCATAGCTGCACACCACCTGGGCATCCATATTCTCACATGATCTGCTTTTTGCTTCATAACGCATCCTTTCTAAAATCTATTACGTTTTAACAATCCGTATTATTGCACTTGAAATCCGATATGTCTACTCGTAAAATGGTTAAAGGTTCAAACCGCGAATATAAAAAAGGAGCTTCCCATGAATTTCAACCAGCTGGAATATTTCATCAGTGCCGCAGAGCACCTAAATTTTACGAAGGCGGCGCAAGACTGCTTTATCTCTCAGACTGCCATGACTCAGCAGATGCAGGCACTAGAAAGGACACTTGGCGTGAGCCTTTTTACGAGAGAAAAAAAGAAAATCTCTCTGACGCCTGCCGGAGCAGTCTATCTCAAGGAAGCAAAGGCGATCCTAAAACGAAGCGATGAAGCGATGAGGCTCGCCAGACTCGCCTCCAGCGGAAACGACGGCGTGCTGACCATCGGCTTTATCAGCGGCTTCGGCGGCAGCGACGGATATGAGCTGCTGCGGGGCTTTCACGATGTATTTCCGAATATCAGGCTCAAATTTCTCCGAAATACCACCAGTGGCCTGATGCACCTGCTGCAGGAGGGCGAATGCGACGTGGCCTTTACCCTGCAGCCTCACCGCCTGGATGATGCATCCTTAAACCGCCTCTATATCCGCAGCTACCCCATGCAGGTGGCACTTCCTGCATCTCATCCACTGGCAGAACGCACGGAGCTTACCTGCAAGGATCTGGCTGATGAGTCCTTTATCCTCATGCAGCCTGCCGCCAGATCTAGAGATGAGATGGAGGAGATGCTCTGGGTTCACAAGCGTGGTGGGTTCCTCCCACAGGTCGTAGGTGTAGAGGCAGAGCCTGAGACCATTCTTCTCATGGTCGCCTTCGAGATCGGCATCAGCCTGCTGCCGGAGTATATCCTGCGCCCTTATGCAAAAAACAAAGCCCTGCGGATCCTGCCGCTCATGAAGGAGGATGGCTCCGCAGAAATGATGAATTTCGAAATGCTTTGGACGAAAAGCAATGCCAATCCTGCGGTAGGGAAAATGCTAGGCTGGCTTGATGAAGCATTATAACATACAAATCCACTTAATAAGGAGCAGCGATTGCTGCTCCTTTTAGTTTACTTTATTGCCTTTACCTTCACGGTTTTTGGAAGTCCTTTCTCGCGAAGGAGTTCTCTGTACTCCTTTAACAGCTCTTTTGGAACACGCACTGTGGTATGCTTCTTGATACCGGAAAAAGCGTTATTCGCAATTTTTTCTGCACTTAGTTTTTTCGACCTAATGGTGATATTTTTCAAGCTCTTACAACCGAAAAAGGCATTCGCTCCGATGGAGCGGATGTTACCTGAGATGCTGATGCGCTTCACGGAGGTGTTGCCTGCAAAGGCGCCCTTTCCGATCGCTGTCACCCTGTATACCACGCCATCCACCTTCACCCTAGCAGGAATGATCACTTTTTTTTGTTTTCCTGCCGGCGGTGCCTGGTAGGTCACACTCGGCGTATCACCCTCAGAAGAAGTGACTTTTAAGGCGATGCCGGTCTCGGTCTTAAGCTTCGTGCCTTTTGGCTCTGGCTTTGTGGTTTCAGAGGGCTGTGTCGTCTCGTCTTTTTTCTCGTCCTGCTTTTCGTCCTGCTTTGCCTGAGTATCTTCTACCACTGTGGCTGCACTGCCGCCGGAAGAGCTACCGGAGCCACTCGAAGGCTTTCTTGTCACTGTAATGGTGGCTGTGCCGCCGTATAGCATGTATTTATCGCTATCTTCATCCGGTGTAAAGCTCCACTTAGCAGATGTCGTACCAGCATTTGGCGTGGCATCCGGATCCTCCCAGGTTAGGGAGCCTGTTACGATAGCACCTCTTTCATTTGTCATGGTCAGATCAGTTAATTTCAGTGTAGCGATTTTGCTTCCCTCTGTGATGCTCAAGCCTGCCAGCCGATTTTTGGTTTCCGTCGTCGGTGTCAAAATGCCTTTGTCTACTGTTTCAAGAGAAAGTGTAAAGATGATGTCGGTATAATTTGTCGTAGATACCATCACCTTTATCGTTCCGCTGTAAGCAGAACCAAACTTTGTGGTATATGTCAATACACCGTTAGCAACCGCAGTAGCTTTATTATATTCGACTTCACCGGCGGTGGTCACAGTGGCTGTTTTTATCTCACCGTAACCGGTCGGCAGATACTCTTTCAAATCGATGCTTTCAGTATAATCGGCTCTGCAGGAACAGATTCTTTTACCAAGATCTACGGATGCATCTTCCGGTGCAGCCTGCTTTATAGTAAATGTTTTAATCACTCTACCCGTATAGAAGCCCTCACCTGTGATGATCACAGATGCTGTGCCGGCGTCTTTGTTGTCGCTATATGAGATGGTGTAATCCGTGCCACTTTTTAATGTTTCATATGTGTTTTCACTATTTTCATTACCGTTTACTCTTTTTACCACAACGCTTGGCTGTTTTGCCGTGCCATCGTATGTGATGCTGCCTTCATTCTCCAAAGTAATGTCTGCTTCTGTCAATTCAGTCAACTGGAATAGGGCATATAGCTTGCCGTCTCTTACAGAAGGGTTTAGCGTGTACTTCTCCGAACCACCATATTCCATTTCAATTGCTACGTTTTCTGCCGACAAATTTACCCCGTCACTCACGCTCGCCAAGGGCCGACTCAAATCGTATCCTGCCGAAAGGATGAAAGTGATTTTTGAAGCTGGCGTCCGGCTTATCGTCACCGTTCCACCGTTTAATGCGATTTTTCCCGCTGTGCCGCCACTTAATGTCAGACTGCCTGCGTTCATCGTTACAGATCCAACAGTTCCGCTCTGCAAATTTACTGTGCCGCTACCAGCCACTTTAATTTCAGGGAATGAGCCATCGCTTCCCGAGTCCTGGATCGTCACTTCCCCGCCATTTACAGATAAGCTAACCCCACTGCAGCCAACTCCACTTAGATCAATCGTAATATCAGCTTCTGTCGTATCCACACTGGCTGTGCTCGTATCTGTCCAGCTATTCGCACAGGATAACATAGTAAGAACTGAACCGGGATAATCTTTAGCAAACTTCACTGCAGCTGAAAATTCATCTGTTTTGTAGGCTTTCTTTTTCCCATCTTTTGTCGTCACTAGAGCCGCCAGGTTTTCACATGTGTCAAATTCGCCGCATCTTTGGCAGACGTGTACATCTACTCCATTTTCTTTATAATCATGTCCGAGCGGGTTTCCATAGCTTCCCTTACACGTCGCGCAAACCGCTGCCTGTGTACAATTTGCAGGCGTCCCACCGTTATCGCACGAGCAGCTTTCTGTCTGTACTGCCACTGGCCCTATCGCACTGTCTTCCTTGCAGCCACATAACCAGCTGTGTGAGTTTTTTCCATTATCTTTTTTAGGGGTATCTAAATCTACATGCCCTGCACCGATGTATTCAAAATAGTATGCTCCTGTTCCAATACTCATCGTCGAATCATCAGTAGCTGTTTTTTTATCAAATGATCCATTGGCGCTATTTCGCCAGTAAAAATCGGACGACGAAGCCTCTGTGAGAACGAGAGTGTTATTTGTTCCATCTTTAGTACATCCGATGCACTGCACGCTGGAGGAAATCTGCACATGCGCTTTATCCGAAAATGTAAACTCAGACCCAAGCAGTCCTCCCACGCTGTTATTATATACACTTGTACTATCTATCTTCACCACGCTCTTGCCCAGTATCTTCACCGGATAATATGTATTGTTCACTTTAGCCGAACATTCCCCATTTGCAGTCAAGGTGGCATCTTCTACGATAAACTCTCCGCTCCTTACGTTAATGGCCTGATAGTTTGTCTTACAGCTCACATTAAGACTGCAGCCACTGACTGTCAGTCCATTACCTGCATAGATGCCGCGATTTGTGTCCCCATCTGCCATAGTCACTTTCACCGTTCCCGTGCCGTCGGTACTTTCTATGGTGATGGCTCCGTTTTTTGATTTTATTCCAGACGCATTACTTGTATTCGAATTATTCACCGTTAAAGTCGCTCCTGATACTACATTTATCGTAAAGCCTTTACCGGTATCATCTGAGTCTTTAATCGCAGTTGCGGTCTGATCACCGGTAATCGTTAGTGTGCGATTACTTGCCGTATAACTGTAACCCTCACCAGACATATCAGTATCAGCAAGGAAAAAACCATTATCCCTACTACTATCCGTCGCCTTCACCGTCGTGCCGCCGCCTAGCAGCGCAAGCATCGCCACAACAGCAAATAATCCTACCTTTATTCTTCGCATATGAAATGTCCCCCTGTTATGCTTCCTGTCACGCTTCCAAAGCGTCGGAACCGTTACCAGCCTACTTTTTAGACATTTTATCAGCATTACCCCCCCCTTGTCAACCTAACAAAAGTATAGTTTTTTCCATACAGCAATAAACCCGCAGACACATTGTATCTGCGGGTTCTTTTTTATTATTTTGCGTCCGGGCAGTCGACTATCACGCCGTCCTCATCCCAGAGGTCATGCCAGTCATGTGCGCCCTCCCAGAGAAATACCTGGCCCTTTACGAGGCGGTTGTTCTTCTCTAAAGTAGCGATCTTTGCCATCTCCTCAGCGGTTAGCGGATCGCCGTCACAGGTGCTACCTATGTTGCTCTCATATTCCATCTCATGAACAGAGAAAGGAATAGGAATCTGTCCGCGCTGTACTGCCCACTTCAGAGAAATGACAGCCGGATGACAGCTATGAGCCTTTGCGATCTCCTGCATCTCTGGAGTCTGCATATCTGCGATATCCTCAGGCATCATGTCTCGCTCCGGTCTCTGCGGAGAGCCCAGAGGCATAAAGCCAACCGGCTGGATATCATGTGCATTCAGATAATCAAACAGCTCCTGCTGCTGGAAGCACGGATGCAGCTCTAACTCACACATCGCAGGCTTGATGCGGCATAGCGGAAGCACAGCCTCAAGCTTAGGTATCGTCATGTTAGACATACCGATCTCTTTTACCAGACCCATATCCACCAGACGCTCCATCTGTCTCCAGGTCGTCATGAAACGCTCTACCGAGAAGGGCTTTGAATCAGGATTTCTCGAATCCACATCACATCCCGGTGCATGATAGTTCGGGAACGGCCAGTGAACGAAATACATATCCACATAGTCGAGCTGTAAGTCCTTTAAGCTCTTGGCCAGAGCCAGTAATACATCTCCCTGTCCATGCATGTCATTCCATACCTTGGTCATGATGTAGAGATCCTCTCTCTTGCACAGACCATCTGCAAAGGCACGCTTAAATACCTCTCCGATCTGATCCTCGTTTCCATAGCAGGCAGCACAGTCAAACATACGATAACCTGCCTTGATGGCACCATATACTGCATTGCTCACCTGCTCAGCGCTAAACCGGTCAGATCCGAACGTTCCCATACCCATGCAGGGCACTTCACGTCCGTTGTTCAGCTTAATCTTTGGCACATTTGCCGGATTTACTGCTGTCATAGTAAAAATCCTCCTTTATCTTAATTTTTTGATTTCTATTTGATCGAGCAGAGCTTCCATATCCTTTGTCTCAAAGTATCCGGTCTCCTCTCGCATCGCACTGGCTGCCGAGGTCGCTGACGCAAAAAGCAATGCTTCCTCAGGATTCATGCCTCTCTCAAATCCTACCGCAAAGCCTGCCGTCATGCAGTCTCCGCAGCCCACCGTATTGACCGCATCGATACGCGGTACTTTCGCCTGATAGACGCCCTCCTCCACAAACATCAGGGAACCGTCTGCGCCCAGTGAGATCACGACACGCTCGATGCCGCTTTTTTGCAGCTGTATGCCTGCCTCGATCAACTCCTCACGGTCTAAGATCTGTCTACCTGTAAGAAGGCGTATCTCATCGATGTTGGGTTTTATCATATTTGGATGTGCTTTTACGACCTCTGTTAAAAGTGCGCCGCTGGTATCTACTATGATCTTTTTGCCTGCTGCCTTCGCCATCTCAACCAGCCTTGGATACATATCGAGTCCTACGCCCTTTGGCACGCTGCCGGACATAGCCACCACATCGCATTTAGTCAGCAGCTGATCAAATTTGAGATAAAAGGCACGCTGCTGCTCTTCACCTACCACTACACCTGGCTCTAAAAATTCGGTCTGCGTCTTGTTTATCGTATCATAAATATTGATGCAGGAACGGCTCTCGCCCTCTACCTGTACAAAATCTGTCGCCACACCCTGCGCCTCTACTGCCTCCAGTATATATGCACCGGCATGTCCGCCGACAAAGCCTGTCGCTAACACCTTCGCCCCTGCGATGGTGGCAGTTTTTGAGACATTTAAGCCTTTTCCGCCTGCCACGTAGGCACATTCCTGTACACGGTTGACCTCTCCTACCTGATAATTTTTTACTACATACCGCTTATCGATGGCGGCATTGAGTGTCACTGTAAGAATCATGTCTATGCCTCACTATCGATCAAAATCTTTCCCTTTACAGTACCCGGAACAAGATATTTTGCAAAGGCAGTATCGATCTTTGAGAGCGGAATTTTCTCAAATATAAAGGAGTCATCGAATTTGAGCTCGCCTGTTCCAAAGAAATGTGCCACCAGCTCCCACTCATGTCCGGGGAACGGTGCGGAATAGCTCATCCAGGAACCGGTCAGCTTGAATTCCTTACGGTTCATCTGCTCCCACTCGCTCACACTAAAGGATAATTCCCTGGTGGGTGTACCGATAAAGCAAATCTCGGCTTTATTGGCAGCCAGCTTAAAGGCCAGCTTCATGGTGATGACATTGCCTGCGGTCTCGAATACATAATCAAAGCCTCTGCCGTCTGTGAGTGCCATCGCCTCGTCCATGAAATTCTCATTTTTTGTATTGATGCCTGCTGTCGCACCCAGACGCATGCCAAGCTCTAACCGCTCATCTACGATATCGAATACGACGACTTTTTTAGCACCAAAGATCTTGGCCCATTGCATCGTCATCATGCCAACGGTACCACCACCGAGGATAGCTACCGTACCGCCTCCCTTGTAATCGGTGCACTCTAAGCCATGCAGTGCAACTGTAGCCGGCTCAAAAAAGGCACCCTTTTCAAAGCTGACAGAATCGTCGAATTTCACGGCATTGGATTCCGGCACACATACATACTCGGCATAGCTGCCAAAGGAATGTGACCCGATAAAATCATAATTCTTGCACAGAGAATAATTTCCCTTCTGGCAATCCTCGCATTTCATACAGGGAACTAGCGGAATACCGGAAACGCGATCCCCCGGCTTTACGCTGGTGACACCGGCTCCGACCTCTTCTACCGTACCGGAAAACTCATGTCCTAGAACAATCGGAGTAAAATGTGCAGTTCCTTCATTGACGCGTGGCAGATCAGAGCCACAGATGCCGGTATATTTTACCTTGATAAGTATCTGTCCGTCTTTTGGCGTAGGCTTTTCAATCTCCTCATAGCGGATATCCTTTACGCCATGTACAACGCCTGCTTTCATTTTCATTGTATGAACCTCTTTTCTGTATATGTATTTATTTAACTGTACTTATTAAATACCGGTGTAAGTGTCTCAGATAATTCCAGATACATCTGCATGTATTTTTTATATTGCTCATGCGCGTGCATATCCGGTTCCTGCACCCTGGTGATATGGATCGTCTCTGTGATGGCTTCCTCAAAGCCCTCGTAGAATCCCACGCCTACGCCGGCAAGTATCGCCGCGCCGAGTGTCGTAGCCGTATCCGAGGTAGGCACCTGAATCGTCTTGCCGGTCACATCTGCCTTGATCTGTGTCCATAGACGGCTGTTAGCTGCACCGCCCATCGCATTTAATACATCGACCCTGGCACCTGCCTCTGCCGCCACGCGCAGATTGTGTTCGAGAGAATATGCCACGCCCTCTAAGGTCGCACGTACCATATGTCCCTTTGTCTTATCAAAGCCAAGACCGTAATAGACTCCCTTTGCATCCGGATTCCAGATCGGAGAACGCTCCCCTGCCATATACGGAAGGAAGATCACACCCTCAGAGCCCGGTGCGATATTTTCTGCCAGCGCCGTTAAATCATCAAAGCTGCCGCCACCTCCCAGCTCCTGCTTAAACCAGCGCAGCGTACCACCGCCACCGACTGTACCTCCCTGCAGCAGCCACATGCCTGGTACGACATGTGCGCCAAGGATTAGCTTTGGATGAGAAAGTGCATGATCTACACATATACTCATGCCGCCTGCCTGACCGCCCTGCTCCTGTGTCTGTCCGGGCAGATAGACACCTGCTCCGAGTGTGCCGCAGGCCGCATCGAGTCCGCCTGCCACAACCGGTGTGCCCTCACACAATCCTGTGAGTGCTGCTGCCTTGGCGTTCACACGTCCTACCACATCGTGGCACTCAAACAAGGGCGGAATCAGATCCGTGGATATACCAAGCTCTCCTGCCAGCGTTTCGTCGATGGTGCAATCCTGCATTCTAAAAAAATGAATGCCATACCCCTGCGACAGATCCATGCTAAAGACTCCTGTCAGGCGGTATGCGATATAGCTGTTGCTCTGTAAAAAATGATATGTCTTTTTGTATATATCCGGCGCTTCCTGTTGAAACCATAGAAGCTTCGGAGTCGTATAGCTCGGCAAAAAGTCATTGCCGGCAACCGAAAATATCCGTTCAAAGCCAACCTCACGCTTCACTCTATCGCATATATCCCTCGAACGCGTATCCATCCAGATCGGTGTACGTGCCAGTACATTTCCGTCCTTATCCACAGGAATCGCCGACCAACTCTGTCCATCAATGCCGATGCCCGCGATATCTGCAGGAGAAATCCGGCTCCTATCCAGTACCTCTCGAATACCCTTACAGATAGCGCTCCACCATTCCTCGGCGTCCTGCTCCACCCAGCCGGGATGCGGATAGTAAAGTGCATATGGCTGATTTGACTGTGCAAGTACCTCCCCGTTTTTTTGAAATAGTGCCACCTTGCAGGCACTTGTTCCGATATCAATTCCCAATAAATATGTTCCCATGTCATTCTCCTGCATTGTTGTACTACGCCTATAAATCAGATAATTTACTATAAGCTCTTTACAGCTGCAATAACTGCTTTACCGACCTTCCAAGTAAAATCTCTGTCTGCAGATACAGCTCCTTCGCCTCTATCACAGGCTGCCCCTGTGCAGTCTCTAATCTGGCAAGCATCGTATCCGCCGCCTGCCTGGCGATCGCCTCGGTGGGCTGTGTGATGATCGTAAGTGTAGGATGCAAGGCCTTTGCAAATTCTACGTTGTCAAAGCCAATCACGGAAATCTGCTCCGGTATGCTAATTCCCCGTTCATTTAGAGCAATCATCGTACCTACAGTCATCTCGTAGTTGGCAGCAAATACCGCCGTGACACAAGGACTGGTATCCAGCAGCACTCCTGCGGCAGCGACGCCGCCACGTATCGTATAATCGCTGTGTACGATGAGTTCTTGATCTATCGGAATATCCGCCAAAAGCAGTGCCTGTTTATAGCCCTCGAAGCGCTCTCTGGCCGTATAGATATCCTGCGGTCCTGTGAGCATACCAATGCGTCTGTGTCCGTTTTCGATCAAAAGCGTTACTGCTTTTTTGGCTGCATCCTGATTGTCCACCAATATGCTGTCACACAGCAAATCCGGCAGCTTCCTGTCGATGATAACGATAGGCTTTTTTGCATTTGCAAAATGCTGCAGATGTGCTCCGGTGGAATCCACCGGCATATTTATGATGCCATCCACCCTCTTGCGATATAAAAAATCAACGGCTTCACGCTCTAATGCCTTATCTGTTCTGCAATCGCATACAATCGTTGCATAGCCATGCTTTCGTAAAATATCCTCCATCTCTGTGATGATCTGGGTACAGAATATATTATTAAGCTCCGGAATGACGACTCCTATCGTATGTGTACGATTTGTCTTTAATCCCCGTGCGACCTCATTGACCTCAAAGCCCAAAGCATGAATGGCCTCCTCGATCTTGATGCGATTTTTCTCACGGACATTTCCTCCGTTTAGATAGGAGGAGATCGTAGCTAGTCCTAAGCCGGTACGCTCCGCGATGTCCTTGATCGTAGCAGCCATCAGATCGCCTTGCCGTCGCAGCCGCATACCCTCATGCGGTTCTTTACCAGCTCTGTCACGGCTGCCATACCTACCTCGCCATACTTCTTCGGGTCAAAGGTGTCGGGTTTTTCCTTATATAATTCCTTGGCAGCATCGGTATATGCTTTGCGAAGCTCGGTTGCAAAATTCACCTTGCAGATACCGCGCTTTACGCAGTCCTTCACGTCCTCATCAGATAATCCGCTGGCGCCGTGCAGTACAAGCGGGATATCCACTACCTTACGGATCTCAGATAAACGCTCCTTATCAAGCACAGGTGTGCCAACATAAAAGCCATGTGCTGTTCCGATAGCTACTGCTAAGGAATCAATACCTGTTTTCTCTACAAATTCCTTTGCCTCTAATGGATCAGTATTCGTATCTGCTACTGCCTCATGATCATCCTCTTTTCCGCCGACCTTTCCTAGCTCTGCCTCTACAGGAATGTGGTTTGGATGAGCTACGGATACAACCTGAGCACTTACCTCGATATTTTCTTCAAAGGGAAGCTTGGAGCCATCGATCATTACTGAGGTGTAGCCTTCCTTTATAGCCTGTACGGCTAACTCAAAGCTGCTGCCGTGATCTAGGTGCAGACATACCGGCACAGACGCATCCCTCGCTTCTGCCGCCACCATACCTACAAACATCGGCAGACTCGCATATTTTACTGTGGAGGGGGTGGTCTGGATCATAACCGGTGCCTTTAGCTCCTGTGCAGCCCTTATGATTGCCTTTACCATCTCCATGTTCTCGGCATTAAAAGCGCCTACGGCATATCCACCCTTTTGTGCATCTAAAAGCATCTGTTTTGAAGTAACCAAAGCCATCTTCTCTTCCTCCTTTGTGAGTGTTTATTTATAAACCGAAACGTTTCGGTTTCTCTGCTGAAATAATCGTACAATACTCTCCTTCCCTTGTCAAAGGATTTTTTCAAAAAAGAAAAGTTGGTGAATATTGTACGATTATTCTGTGAAAATCCTTTTAATTTTTCCCTGTGGAGCCAAAACCGCCGCGGTCTGCTCCGTCTAAGTGATCTACCTGCTCAAAGGAAATCTTCGGTTGATTTTCTACTATACGAAACTGTGCGATCCTATCGTTCACATGGATCACAGTATCTCTGGTAGCATATGCCGGCCAGCGCCAGATGTCATTTTGTCCGCAATAGGTCTGGTCAATGATGCCGCATGAGTTGGTCTGCAGCAGGCCATAATTTTTAAAGGTCGAGCTTCGCGGCACGACATGTGCTTCATAGCCCTCCGGCAGCTTCATCGATACACCTAAATTTACGAGCTTAAATTCTCCTGCATGAAAAACGCTCTCCTCTGCAGCACGCAGATCGATCCAGTCGGATTTGCCGTCGATATAGGTGAGCTTATCAATCGCATCTGTATGATAGACGATCTTTATCGTTTCCTGATTCATGGTATTCTCCTA
The DNA here is from genome assembly GCA_963594555.1 of Lachnospiraceae bacterium. Classification (GTDB taxonomy): domain Bacteria; phylum Bacillota; class Clostridia; order Lachnospirales; family Lachnospiraceae; genus W0P33-017. Next base: position 24,780 of record CAVBEI010000004.1, read on the forward strand.
TTTTTTCTGCTTTAATGAAAATTTGCTCTCTGTTCCATTTTTTAGTCTCTGGATGTTCGTTCTATGTCTGACAATGCCCAGCACCATAACGATGGCAGCGATTATATATACTTCGATGAGATCCATCCCTGATAGACCAAGCCAGCCCAGCTGTCCAAACACAAGCATCTGTAAAAAAAAGCTGATACATACAAAAATCGAGCCGAGAGAAACATATTTTGTGATGGCGACTGTAGCCACAAAAAGCACCAGACAGACCGGTACACAAATAGGGCAGAGTGCGATGATAAGTCCTCCGGTACAGGCTATTCCTTTTCCGCCGCGAAACTTCATAAAAATCGGGAAATTGTGTCCGAGAATCGTTCCAAGCGCCGCGTAGTATTCTAATACCTTAACATTAACCGATGCATCCGTGTGGTAGATCATCCATACGATCCATACGGATAGCGCGACCTTGCATACATCGCCAAGCAAGGTCAGGATGCCTGCCTTGTAGCCGAGATTTCGGTAGGTATTGGTCGTTCCGACATTGCCGCTGCCGACCTTGCGCAGATCCACATGCTGCAGCTTTCCATAAAAAAATCCGGTGAGAAAATGCCCGCAGGCATAGCCGATCAATAATGACAGTAAACGAGGCAACATAATAGTCTACTCCTCCTTTCGCTCACGGACGATAAATTTAAGGGATGTACCGCGAAAGCCGAACGCATCCCGGATGCGGTTTTCCAAATAACGCACATAGGAAAAATGTGCCAGCTCCTTGTCATTTACAAAGATGACAAAGGTCGGCGGTTTCACGGATACCTGTGTCACATAATAGATCTTTAAACGCTTTCCCTTGTCTGTCGGCGGCTGCTGCAGTGCGACCGCTTCTGCTACGATCTCATTTAATACGCCGGTCGCTACGCGCATGGCATTGTTCTCGATCACCATATCGATCATCTCATAGACATTTGCGACGCGCTGTCCGGTCTTTGCAGAGATAAACATGATCTCCGCATAGGATAAAAAGCTAAGCACCTGACGTATCTTTTCAGTGTGGCGATAGATCGTCTTGTCGTCCTTTTCAATGGCATCCCATTTGTTGACCATGATGATGATGCCCTTGCCGCGCTCATGAGCGATGCCTGCGATCTTGGCATCCTGCTCTGTCACGCCCTCTGTGGCATCAATGAGAAGCAGCACGACATCCGCCCGCTCTACTGCTGTCACGGCACGAATGATACTGTAGCGCTCGATCTCTTCTTTTATTTTATTTTTCCTGCGAAGTCCGGCTGTATCGATGAATACATATTCTCTGCCGTGATAGGTCACAGGCGTATCTATGGCATCTCTTGTCGTTCCTGCGATATCGGATACGATCACACGGTTGTCTCCTGTGAGGCGATTGACGAGAGAGGATTTGCCGACGTTTGGCTTTCCGATCACTGCGATCTTCGGGCGCTCATCCTCATCATCTGCACTGGTGCGATCCGCAAAATATCCTGTCACGGCATCTAAAAGCTCTCCTAAGCCAAGACGCGAGGCCGCAGAGATCGGATACGGCTCTCCCATGCCAAGATTGTAAAATTCATATACATCCAAGGACATCTTTTCGAAATTGTCGACCTTGTTGACTGCGAGAACGACCGGCTTTTTTGAGCGGCGCAGCATATCTGCCACCTGTGCATCCGCATCCTGCAGTCCGCTTCTGACATCTACCAGAAAGATGATCACGTCCGCGGTATCTATGGCGATCTGTGCCTGCTCTCTCATCTGTGATAATATCACATCGGTGCTATCCGGCTCGATGCCTCCGGTATCGATCATGGTAAAATTATAATTTAGCCAGCTCACATCCGCATATATACGATCTCGTGTCACACCCGGTGTGTCCTGCACGATTGAGATGCGCGAACCGGCCAGCGAGTTAAACAGTGTTGATTTTCCGACATTGGGACGACCTACGACCGCCACGATGGGTTTACTCATTCTCTCTATCTCCTATTATTTCCTGCAGCAGGGCTGCTCCGCTTGATTTTACAATATCTATTGGTACTTGTAAAGTTTTTTCAAGCTCTGCAACGGTCATGTCATCGAGGAAATCCTGCTCCTTGCTGCGTACTACGTTACATGGAAGCAGCAGTCTCTCTCCCAGCGGCAAAACAGACAGCTGTGCAGCCAAATCTTGTCCTGTCAACAGGCCGGATACTGTGATCCTCTCCCCGAAGAAGTCGTTACGTATCGCATGCACATAAATCTTTATCCTCGGGTATTTTTCCTGCATCAGATCAACCAGCCGCTGTATACAGGGTGCTGCCAGCCTCCCTGTGGCAATCGAAAGCGTTCGTGTAAGAAGTGCATCACCGGGCGCCTCTTTTAGTGCCTGTGTAAACTCCTCCCACAAAAGCCTTAGCATTCCGACACCGTTTTCTAACTGGATATAGCCGTCGTAATTATCCTCAGGCGGCAGTGTAGCGTCCGCCAAAAGATACCACTCATCTGAGGCATGGACAAAATGAGTTCCATAGCTTTTCATGCTGATATCCTGATAGCTATGGATGAGCTCTATAACAGCTAATGCATCGTCTTTATCAAACGGTTCTAAGGGATATAGCCCCTCCCGGTATTTTGAAAGGCCAACAGGGACGACCGAGACACTCTCCATGTACGGCTGATACTTCATCAGATCTCTAATGCTTCGTGATAGCTCCTCTCCGTCATTTACACCCTTGCAGAGGACTATCTGCCCGTTCATACGGATGCCTGCCTCGAAAAGCGTGTCGATCTTTTTAAGAGCTTCTCCTGCAAAGCGGTTATGAAGCATCATACAGCGAAGCTTTGGATTTGTCGTCTGCACTGAGATATTGATCGGATCGAGACGATAACGGATGATGCGGTCGATGTCCTTTTGCTTCATATTCGTTAAGGTGACATAATTTCCCTGCAAAAAAGAAAGTCTCGAATCATCATCCTTAAAATAGAGTGTATCCCGCATGCCGGGCGGCATCTGATCGATAAAGCAAAAGATGCATTTGTTCGAGCAGGAGCGGTAATCATCCATCAGACCATTCTCAAAGGTGATGCCCAGATCCTCATCTATATCCTTTTCGATCTCAAGCTCCCAGCACTCTCCATCTGCCTTTTCCACGAGCATCGTAAGATATTCATCCTCCACCAAAAAATGGTAGTCGAAGATGTCCTCTAGCTCCTGTCCGTTTATCTCTAAAATCACATCGCCTGCGGATAGCTCAAGCTCATCAGCAATACTGCCCTCTGCCACCGCAGCAATTCTGTGTGTCTGCTTGTTCATATGTCGTCCTTTATAAAATGTCTCCCCAAGGACACATCACTTACGTAATAAGTAGCTTTACAGTCACCCTGATTATGTAAAATCAGAATCCTTGAAATTCTTTTTCTTAGGTGCCCCTTTTATACCTGACAAATAAAGCTTATATCGCTTCGCCTCTGTTTTTAAGTATTTATTGTATGTCGCATCATCTACTGCAAGCCTTGTGGCCGGTCCTATGCCATAATCAAAGGGTATCCACATAACCTTTCCAACAGAATTTTTTACTTTTACAACAGACCATGCATGATTGATCTGATGCTCTCTGCAAAAATAATTCTGAATGCCTAATGCGTCCCATACCTGACATTCATATTCTGCAAATACCTGACACACACCTACTGCCTTATTTTTGTACAGTGTGCTCATGCCCTTTTTGCCATCATATCCTGCATATATATATTTGTAAACCATGCCATATTGCGGTCTGCTATAATTGCAGTTAAAATATTCACTTGCAGCTATTGCATAAACCTTAAGTGCATCACTCAAATCACAGAAATTTTCTGTTTTGCAAATGGTCAATTCAGCATCCGAAATATTTGAAGAACATTTAACATTTTTAATTAAGGTTTGAGCAATCGGCAATTTTGAAAATTCCTCATATGTGTAGCCTGATGCATGAATTGCGCAGGTATAGTATATACTGCATCCATGTGCTCCGGAATCATTTGCTTCTTTAATATACTGCTTGCTAAGTGCATTTTCCTCATCCGTACTTAATGGATATGCACTTTCAAACGTCACCTCTTTAGTCCCATCAGAATTATCTTCATAGTTTGCAGTTATTGTAAAGGTATACGTGTATGAAATATTTTTGACAAGCTGACTATTTATCGTACCATCAGATGAATCATATCCTTCCAGATTTACGCTGCAAGAAGTGGTCTTCGCATCGAAAGTTCCACTATCAACCAGTACATAATTATCGGTGCCAATGTTCATCCAATACGGATATACCTTCTCTACCAGATAGTCGTATGCCCAATGAAGCTTTCTTGTAGTCTCGTCCGGATACAGCTGAACATCCTGGTAATACGATGACGCATCACTAGCCTCCGGGTTTAAATATCTCTCCCGCAAAAGCGAATATAGCTTATCTATATATTTGATAGCATACTGATATGTTCCGGCCTGATCTGAATTTATTGTGTAATAGGTGTATCCACCACCAGTCTTGCTTTTTGTATATTCAAATACAACGCCCTGCTTATTAACCTTTTTAATTCCTTCGTTTACCTGCTTTAAAAGACTCTTTGATGCCGATTCATTGCCACGCACCTTTAGGGTAAATGCTTTGCCCTTTGAAAGCTTCTCGTGAATTTTTTCTAAGGTTGACGTATTCGCAGTTTTAACTGTTATTATGTCAGCGGCTTTTACTTCTGCTCTTTCTATTGAAAGGCCGACATATTCTGCCGAATCATCTACCTGCACCTCAAATGGTGCTGCGGTTAGGATAATAACTGCTAAAAATACTGCCAATATTCTTTGTCTTGATTTTTTCCCTTGTGCTCGTCTTTTAAGCATAATTTTAAACTCCTCTCGATGATTTTGTTTATACAACACATTCAGAGCAGTTCTAAGTGTTTCAGAACTGCTCTTTTTGTCTGTGTCAGTATTATACTTTTCTAACGAATCATCGCTCTGCTTCAGCCGGGATCCTCAGCTGACTCTCATCCGTGATCACACCGATTTCCTTTAACGCATTGAACAGATTTGTGCAGGATGAATTCAAATAAACATTCTTGCTCTCACACAGATTACTCTCTGCACCGTATAGACTGCGATAATACATCGAGCTACCCTTCGCATAACGAACCTGAGCTATATCGGCATTCGTTTCAAACTGGAAATAAACCTCTGTATCATAATCCTCTGCCTGCGTATCGATGAATGCACCGGCCTCTAGATCAGCAAGCCATGCGTCGTACAAAAGCTGCTTGTCTTTTTCTGCTGTAACATCAGCCAGCTCTCCATAATACCATTCACCTGTCTCGTCCATCTTTGGTATGGAAAGGTTTACGTAGCTTAGCTTCCAGTTTAATTCCTGATAATTTAATCCAAGCAGTGACTGCAGATTTCCATCCACATCACAGACCAAGGCAGTAAGCGAAGCATTCATCTTATTTTTCAAGCCTTCATCATCGGTATAAATCGCATAGCTTCTCGATACGGTTGAGAGATCCTCTAACATATAATCTATCGTTACATAGGAAAAGAAGCTCTCAGAATCATTTGTGTCGTATTCCCTGATCTCATCTATATTGTCTACGACCATCTGATGAAGCCTGCATACATCACCGATATGCTCCTCATCCTCATATGATACCATATTTGCATCCCACATGATAGTAACCTGTGAGACTTTTTTCTCCTCCGGCACATATTTTTCCACACCAAATACATCCAATCGTAATAAGACGCATGCTACGAATAAAACTGCTACGCAGGCAATGCATTCCACCAAAAGCTTTTTGCGGAAGACACGGAAGCTCTTTTCTATAAACATCTCTGAGGCAAAGAAAAACAGCACGCCAAACAAAATCAGGCTGATAACAAATGTTATAAAGGTGTCATTATCATTGAATAAATATGTCACATACAAGCTGCAGGCACCGGAACCGACGATCACCACGCCCCAGCGAAAGATGGGTGCAGTCCATTTCATGGACAGAAAATCTCCGGCGCATTCAATGCGTCTTTTTTTATAGATAAACCATGCCAGCACGGCAAATACAAGGCCGGCAAATACATACGCCGCCACCACATTTATGCCATACACCTTGGCATACGTAGACGCATCATTTACGCGAAAGCCTACGTATTTCATTAGATAAGCAACCGGAAACAGCGGATGCTCTGTCAAAGTGATCAGATTCTCATCTAGACCATATAAAAAAAGGCTCGCACAGCCATCGATCAAGCCAACGACAGTCACATATAAAAAGTTCCAGATCATGTAAAAAATGCCCGCTGCCAACAGCTGTCCTGTGAACATCACCATAAATACTGCAAAGCTGTAGAAAAAGATGGTCTCTGCGACCGTGATGCCAAACCATGCCCACACAGTCCAGATCGCATCGTTTGCCTTGCCAAGCAATATCAAATTGACAGATAAAGCAGTCAATAGCTGTGTCAATATAAGCAGTGTAAGTCCGCTCAGATAATTGCTGACAAAGAGCTGATCACGGCTCACCGGAAAGGCATGCATCATATTGGCACTTCTGCTCTGGTATAAATATGAGAACACAGCGATCGCAATCACCATCGATGCTAGAAATACAGTGATAGGCTCTGTCGACTCACTAAAATGTTCGAAGGTGATGGATGAAAGCGTAAACCCTCTCGCATAGCTATCCAGGCTCTCTGTGTAGATGACTAACGGATGCATCAGCATCAGGCACAGAAAATATATCAATGCAAAGGGCCAGAAGCGCGTCAGGTTCTTCAAATAAATATTTTTGTTAAATAACGAAATCTTTGACTGCATAGTCCTCACCTCCCAGCTCATAAATAAAGATCTCCTCGAGTGTCAGTGGCAGTACATCCAGTAAAATCGGCTGCATCGCAGAAATGGAACGTGCAACCTCCTGCTGCTCCCCTCTCACGATCAGTGTATAGACCCGTCCTGCCTTTGACTGATGCAAAATCTCTAAATGCTTTGGCAAAGCCGAAAGCTCACCGTCAAAGGCAACCTGAACCTTTGTCACGCTGCCCTGCAGATCAGATAGGGATCGCTCGATTAAAAGTTTGCCATCGTTTAGAATACCCACATGATCACACACATCCTCAAGCTCTCTTAAATTGTGTGAAGATACCAAAACGGTCGTACCATGCTCTGCCACATCCCCCATAATGATGCTCCAGATCTGTCTTCTCATCACAGGGTCTAGTCCGTCTACCGGCTCATCTAAAATGAGAAGCTTTGGTCTCGTAGATATCGCCAGCCAAAAGGCTACCTGCTTTTGCATGCCCTTAGAAAGACTTCGTATGTTTCGTCTGACATTCACCGCCGGGAAGCAATCCATCAGCGAATGAAATAGCTCCTTATCAAACCTTGAATAAATGCCACTGTAATATTTCATCATATCCAGTGTATTGGCCTGTGTAAAATAAAAAACATCATCCGGAATATAGGCGATCTTCTCTTTTATCCTCGTGTTTTCATATACAGGCTCACCGTCTACTAACACTTCGCCCAAATCCTGCTTATAAATTCCTGTTATATGACGTATGATCGTGCTCTTTCCGGCACCGTTTGGTCCGACGAGCCCATAGATTGCACCTTTTTTGACATGCATATTCAAGTGATTGAGTGCACGAAAGCCATCAAAATCCTTTACAACATTGTTCACTTGGATCATTGCTCTTTCCCTCCTTTTGCTAACTCCTCGATGCGAGCGATCAAGGTATCCTTATCCTCTGATAAATACAGCAGCTCTCTTACGAGCTCATCAAACTGTTTTAACAAAGCCTCGTTCCTCCTTTCGGATACATCCCTACATTCTGCAGCAAAGCTGCCCTTGCCGGAGACGGTGTAGATGTAGCCCTCGCTCTCTAACTCGCGATAAGCCCGCTGAATAGTATTTGGGTTGATCGCCAGCTCACTGGCCAGCTCGCGCACGCTCGGCAGCTTTTCGTCCCTTGCAATCACACCTGTGATGAGAAGCCGCCGCAGTCCGTCCTTAATCTGCTCGTAGATCGGCTTGGCATCACGGTAATTTAGCTGTATCATGCATGCTCCTCCTTTCGTTTTTCTTCCTTCTTACGCGACACAAGAAATTGGATAAGTCACATCGCAGAAATATTTATGTGTCTTATCTGTATTAGTTGTGTTAGTACACTTATAGCATATAATACACTATCTGTCAACATAAATATAAAAAAGACAGGTCAAAACGACCTGCCTTTTGCTTCATAAAAAAATTCTATAGCTGCGTCTCCACGAAAATATCATAGATGGAACGAATCGCCCGTTCAAAATCATCGTTGCTGACACCGATGATGATGTTTAGCTCACTCGAGCCCTGGTCGATCATCTTGACATTGACCTGTGCATGCGCGAGTGCCGAGAAGATCCGTCCTGCAGTACCACGAGTAGATTTCATGCCGCGTCCAACGACTGCAACCAATGCCAGACCTCCCTCAATATCGATGGTATCCGGATGTGCATATTTGTGGATGGCTGAGAGCACCTGCTGCTCCTTGCCCTCGAAATCCTGCCGTTGTACAAATACTGTCATCGTATCGATACCGGAGGGCATGTGCTCAATGGAAATATTATTGTCCTCAAAGGCCTGCAATACCCTGCGGCAGAACCCGACCTCGGAATTCATCATATCCTTGTCCACATTGACTGCCACAAAATCACGCAGTCCTGCGATTCCTGTAATAGTATACTCCGGCTGATGACAGGTGCTCTCTACGATCATCGTACCGGGATCCTCCGGCGCATTTGTGTTTTTAATATTGATGGGAATGCCCTCTTTTCGTACCGGGAAGATCGCATCCTCATGCAGCACGCCGGCTCCCATATAGGAAAGCTCCCGCAGCTCCTTGTAGGTGATCGTATGAATGACAGCCGGATGATCTATGATGCGCGGATCGGATACTAAAAATCCTGATACATCCGTCCAGTTCTCATAAATCGTCGCATGCACGGCACGCGATACTATAGAGCCTGTGATGTCTGAGCCGCCACGCGAGAACGTATGCACCACTCCTCCATCCTCTGCTCCGTAAAAGCCAGGAATAACCGCATTCTCACTATGCTCTAAGCGTGCGGCCAATATCTGATTCGTCTCATCTGCAAGAAAGCTTCCATTTGCATCAAAGCGGATCACCTCCGCTGCATCGATAAATTCGAAGCCCAAATATGCTGCCATGATCCGACCGTTTAGGTATTCTCCTCGGCTGGCTGCATACTCCACACCTGCCTGAGCCTTAAAATTCTTCGCGATCGTCGCAAATTCTTCATCTAATGACAAGGTGAGGTTCAAGCCCTTTATGATCGAATCATACCGATCCTTAATCTTTCCGAGCTTTCCGGAAAATTCCCTGCCCTGCTGTGCATAATCATAGCAATCATAGAGCATATCCGTGACCTTGGTATCCTTTGCATTACGCTTGCCCGGTGCACTCGGAACCACAAATCTGCGTGTCTCGTCTGCACGAATAATGGCACCGACCTTTTCAAACTGCTCTGCACTCGCCAGGGAGCTGCCGCCGAATTTCACAACCTTAACCATGTTCTTTTTTCTCCTTCGGATCTAATATATCTCACAAGTCATCACTATACTACAAATATTTTAAAAAAGCTATCGTTTTTTACAGCAACGCCTCATCCGGCAGCAATACAACGCTGTTTGCCGCCAGAGATTTTTGCACATCAATGATGCGTTGGTTTTCTGAGCCACGGAATTTTAATGTGATATTTTTCTGCTCGGCGACAAATTCCCCGTCTACAAGCACATCGATCAGGGATAAAATCTCATCCGTCTCAATTGACCTTGCACTGCTCTCCTTCCAAAGCTGCCCGTCTAAGGTATAGCCCGAATACACCCAGATCGATTTTTTCGGATAGCGCGCGCGAATCGTCCTATACAAAGGAAGCAGGCACCTTTGATTCTCCGGCTCAAAGGGTTCTCCGCCAAGCACCGTGATGCCTCTGATATAGGAGGGAGCCATCGCTTCTAAAATCTCCCGTGTCACCTCATCCGTATATTCCTGTCCATAGGTAAAGCTCCATGTCTCCGGATTAAAGCAATCCTTGCAATGATGTCTGCAGCCGGATACAAAAAGCGACACACGAACACCCGGTCCGTTTGCGATATCTGTTTTTTTCAATGCTCCGTAATACATATTCTGCCTCCCTTTTACGTTTCGCTAAAGGTTACTGTTCACCAAACAGTATAGCTTTTCATAACCGTGCGCGCAAGTGATTGACAGTGCTTTTATTTTTCGCTATTATCAGTAGGTGATATTGGTTTTATGCCAAAAATCACCTACAAATCAAGTACGAGGAGATAAACAAATGAGCTTCACTTATCTAAGACAGATTCCCTCGCCCGGCGAGATCAAAACTCTCTATCCGCTAGACGAACGTCTCTTAGCCATAAAAAAAGACCGCGACAGGCAAATCAGCGATATACTAACCGGTGCAGATGATCGATTTTTGGTGATCATAGGGCCCTGCTCCGCAGACAGCGAGGATCCGGTCTGTGAATATGTAAACCGTCTTGCTCGCGTACAGGAAAAGGTAGCAGACCGACTGCTGCTAGTGCCGCGCATCTATACAAACAAGCCACGTACCACAGGAGAAGGCTACAAGGGCATCGCCTCACAGCCAGATCCCGAAAAAGCACCGGATATGATAGCCGGTCTGATATCGGTACGAAGGATGCACTTAAGAGCCATCGCAGAGAGCGAGCTGACACCTGCTGATGAGATGCTTTATCCGGAAAACTGGGAATATGTGTCGGATCTGCTCTCCTACGTAGCCATCGGTGCCCGTTCTGTTGAGGATCAGCAGCATCGTCTGACAGTCAGCGGCTTTGATGTGGCTTCCGGCATGAAGAACCCGACCAGTGGTGATTTTTCCGTGATGCTTAACTCCGTCTATGCAGCGCAGCATCCACATCATTTCACGTTCCGCGGCTACGAGGTCGAGACGAGCGGCAATCCACTCACCCATGTAGTGCTTCGCGGTGCCGTCAGCAAGCACGGAAACACTGTGCAAAACTATCACTACGAGGACATCATGCGTCTCTCTGAGATGTATGAGGAGAGAGACTTGCAAAATCCCGCAGCGATCATCGATGCAAATCATTCCAATTCCGGCAAAAAATATGAGGAGCAGGTACGCATCGTAAAGGAAGTCATGCACAACCGCCAGATCTCCGGCACGATCAAAAAGCTCGTAAAGGGCGTCATGATCGAAAGCTACCTAGAGCCCGGCGCACAAAAGATCGGCAGCCATATCTACGGCAAATCCATCACTGATCCGTGTCTTGGGTGGGAGGCCTCAGAGCAGCTCATCTATGATATGGCAGAGCTGGTATAGAAATATATAGTAAAAAAAGAGCCGCTATGCGGCTCTTTTTATGTGTGTAAAAGGTTTAGTATATAATTCATATCCTCAAGCGGCAGCTGTCCCGGCGCAGATGTCTCCCCTACTGTGGCAAAGGTCATCGCTGAACCAAACGTCTCTGCTGCGATTCTACTGATCACACCAGCTGCTCCCATCGACATCGTAATGACAGGAGCAATATCCTGCAGCCGGTTCATCTCCTCTGTCGCAGCTAATAGCGCTAACACATCCCTCGCATCGAGTGGCATCACAGCTAGCTTTAACAGGTCAGCTCCCAGCTGCTGCATGTGCAGCAGTCTATCAATCATCTCATCCTTGTCAGGTGTCCGATGAAAATCATGACTCGAGGCGAGCACAAAAGCACCACTGCTATGCGCATTTGTGATGATCCTGCGCATCGCTTCGTCTCCCACGCGAAGCTCTGCATCAATTATATCAGATGCCTTCGATTGTATCAGCGCACAGAGCAATTCCTCGTAGGCTTCATCTGACAATTCCCGCCTGCCACCTTCTTTTTTTGTGCGAAAGGTCGACAGCAGCAGCTTCTCTCCTAGGATGGTGCGAAGCTCCCATAAAATATCACCTACAAGAGCATACTCACTCGCTCCCTCAAAGTAATCAATGCGCCACTCACAGACCTCAAACGATTTCTCAGACAGCCTAAGCGCCTGTCTGATAATCTCTTCTCTCGTCGTAGCAACGATAGGCACGCATATCTTTGGCCTGCCTTCACCAAATACAATCGAACGAACCCTTAAAGGCTCCATAGTCCCCTCCATCATCAGTCACTTAGATAGCTGCATATACACCTGTGTCGATGAAATATCCGAATGTCCGAGCAGTGCCTGTACAACATGCAAATCCTCACCATCGCCAAGCAGATGCGCCGCAAAGGAATGTCGAAACGTATATGGCGTTATCTCACATTCTAATCCAGACAGCCTGCCATAATGCTTCAAAAGCTTCCAAAAGCCCTGTCTGCTCATCGGCTCTCCATTACAATTCGTAAAAAGCAGCAGACAATCTAAATCCTTCACCAGACGAGGCCTGCCATACTTCAAATACCGCTCCAGTGCCTCTCTTGTAGCCTCTTGAAATGGGACGCTTCGTTCTCTGCGTCCATCCCGGCACGTCACATGCTTCTTATTCAAATCAATATCCGATAACGAGAGACTTAACAGCTCAGATACACGAATTCCTGTCGCATACAATAGCTCTAGCATCGCCCGATCTCTAAGCTCCTTTGGCGAGCCGGAGGAGGGCTGTTCGATCAGACGGATCATCTGCGCATGAGATAATATCTCCGGCGCTTTCTTCTCTATCTTTGGAGGCTTTAGCTCCTTAGCAGGATCATCCAGGCGTTGTCTGCTAACTAAAAGCCACGAAAAATAAGCCTTCATGCTGGCAATCATCCTGGAAATGGTCGAAGCCTTCTTTCCCTCTGCTGTCAGCTCACGCAAAAAATCACGCAGTACATCCGTAGAAACCTGTGTTAGATCCGAAAAGCCGCAAGCATTTGCATAAGCACATAGCTTCGAGAGATCTCTCGTGTATGCCGCTGCCGTATTGTCCGAGATCTGCTTTCTCTCTCTCATGTAATCGATAAATGCATCCATCCCACAATCCCACATTTTTCCTGCACCTTCTCCCCAGACGTGCATGCAAATATGAAATTAGTATATCAAATTGTTTAAGAAAATGCAATAAATACGTAACTTTTTTGTCACTATTTGTTGCAATGTATTACTTTTCTCACCCTTTGCAGTATTTGTTTTTGTATGCCATAAGAGCTGCTACAGTTTTAGCATCCTGCAGCGTTCCATCGTAGATCAGCTCGCACAGCTCATCAATCGTATGATATTCGATCTCGACATATTCGTCCGGATCAAGATGCTGCTCTCCCGGTTCTAAATCCCGTGCAACATAGACATCTATAAATTCATCACAAAAGGCTACCGTCGTGCGAAGTGACAGCAAAAATTCCAGATGATCAGTGTGAAAGCCTGTCTCCTCCGCTAACTCTCTGGCTGCGCAAACTGCGGTATCCTCAGTAGTAGAATCCCTCGCACCGGCCGGTATCTCTAGCGTCATGCGGTCAATAGCGTTACGAAACTGTCGAACCATGACAATACGTCCATCGGATAGCACTGCAACGACAGCTGCTGCGCCCTTTCTATGATGAATGAGATCCCACTGCGCAGTGCGACCGTCCGGCAGCTGCATCGTATCACTGTAAAAATCTACGATCACACCCTGATATTTTAAGGTGCGGTCAATTCGTTTTATTTGATTCTCCATTCCTTCCTCCGTATCAATTATCTAAAGAAGGCGTTAAGAGCAACTCTTAACGCCTTCACTTCATGATCTGCTTTATTTTGCATAATCTGTGACACGCGATTCGCGAATCACATTTACCTTGATCTGACCCGGATATTCCAATTCTGATTCAATCTGTTTAGAAATATCTCTGGCCAGTATAACCATATCAGCATCACTGATTTGTTCAGGAACTACCATAACACGAACCTCACGTCCTGCCTGAACAGCAAAAGATTTGTCAACTCCCTTAAAACCGTTTGTAATATCCTCTAACTGCTGTAAGCGGTTAGAATATGTCTCGATTGTCTCACGTCTGGCACCCGGACGGGCAGCACTGATCGTATCAGCAGCCTGTACGAGACATGCTATGAGAGACTGAGGCTCCACATCACCATGATGTGCCTCAACTGCATTGATAATGAGTGGTGATTCCTTGTACTTACGGCACAAATCCACACCAATCTGAATGTGTGAACCTTCCATCTCATGATCCACAGATTTTCCAATATCATGTAGCAAGCCAGCACGCTTTGCGGTCCGGACATCCTCGCCGATCTCTCCGGCTAACAGTCCGGCAATCTGGGCTACCTCAATCGAATGCTTCAAGGCATTCTGACCATAACTGGTACGGAACTTCATGCGGCCAAGCAGGCGCACAAGCTCCGGATGAATCCCGTGAATACCGACCTCTAAGGTCGCGGCCTCTCCTTCCTCTCGGATCATGGTATCGACTTCTCTTTGAGCCTTCTCTACCATCTCCTCAATTCTGGCCGGATGAATACGTCCATCCACGATCAGCTTCTCAAGCGCGATACGCGCTACCTCACGACGAATCGGATCAAAGCCTGATAAAATAACAGCCTCAGGAGTGTCATCAATGATCAGATCCACACCGGTCAGTGTCTCTAATGTACGGATATTTCTACCCTCACGACCGATGATTCGTCCCTTCATTTCATCATTCGGAAGCGGAACTACGGAAATCGTGGTCTCAGACACATGATCAGCTGCGCACTTTTGAATCGCAGTCACCACATAATCCTTGGCTTTCTTGCCTGCTTCTTCCTTTGCACGAGTCTCCATTTCCTTGATGAGCTTTGCGGTATCAAGTTTTACATCATCTTCAACGGTTTTTAAAAGAAATTCTTTTGCTTGTTCGGAGGTTAAACCTGAAATTCTCTCAAGTTCCTGTACTCTCTGTTCGTTTAGCTTTGCGACCTCTGCCTTCTGCTTTTTGATCTCCTCTTCCTTAGCTGCAAAGCCAGCCTCACGCCGTTCAATCGCATCGAGCTTCTTGTCTAAATTCGACTCCTTCTGCTCTACGCGGCGTTCTGCACGCTGAACCTCTGATCTGCGATCCTTGATCTCACGATCAAGCTCATTTTTTGTCTTGATCGACTCCTCCTTGATCTCCAGGAGAGATTCACGCTTCTTTGCTTCTGCAGTCTTTACCGCATCGTCAATGATCGATCTGGCACGTTCTTCAGCCGATGCGACCTTTGAATCAGCTTTCTTTTGCTGAACCTGATTCATAATGACAATCGTCACTACTGCAGCTACCACTAAGGCGACCAGAATGGCAATTACCAGTGTAGCAATACCTACCATCGCAGGAGCACCTCCTTATTAAGTTTTCATTGTACATATAACATAAGATTTTCGTACATCTGTCATAACTACAACATATAAAGTTTATCCTTTATTGTATATTATGTCAAGTAAATTCTTTAGATGATAGATGATACTGAATAGTCCCCTTATGTCTAAATGTGCAGCAGCCGGCTAATATCTGTACTCCGAAAACCCCTGCGCTGTAAATAGGCATACATTCTGCGTCGCTGTGATACATCTGACGTCTCCGGATCAAAGTGGCGCTTCTCCATCAATGCACGAATCATCGCTTCCTCATCGCGCTCACCCTCCTGTGCCTCTAATGCTCGATCAATCAGCTCCGATGCAATCCCCTTGTGCAAAAGCTCCATGCGCAGCCTCCCGCTGCTCTTTAGGTCACCATGAAGCCGTACATAGGTATCCGCATAACGTGCATCATCCAGATAATGATAGGAGGATACATACTCGAGTGCCTCTTCAACCAGATCAGGCGGATATTCACCCTCTAAAAGCTTACGACGAAGCTGTTCTCTTGTACGATCCATCCGCTCTAATAAATGCATCGCCCGCTTCTTCGCACGCTTCAAAAGCACCTCGCGCCGTATATGCTCATAGGCCTGCTCAGGAAGTGTATCTCCCTCCTGCAGATGAAGAGCTCTAAGCTCTCCTGTATATAGTATCCAGACCTCTCCGTTATCTAACAGAAGTCGGATCTTTTCCTTCGTTTTCTGTGTGATCGAGGTAATAACAACCGCCGGCAAGACTACTTCTCCTCATCCATAGACACGTCAGCTGCCTGTTGTGATGTGGCAGGCAATTCCTCACCGATACCGTAATGTGCACGTACCTTTGCCTCAATCTCCGCACAAATCTCCGGATGCTCCGCAAGATACTGCTTGGCATTCTCACGTCCCTGTCCGATCTTGTCTCCATTGTAGGCATACCAAGCACCGGATTTATTCACAACATCGATATTCGCTGCCAGATCCAGGATATCGCCCTCCTTTGAGATGCCCTTTCCAAACATAATATCGAATTCTGCCTCGCGAAACGGCGGTGCTACCTTATTCTTCACTACCTTTACACGAGTGTGGTTTCCGATCACTTCACCAGCCTGCTTGAGTGCCTCAACACGGCGCACATCCAATCGTACGGAGGAATAAAACTTCAGTGCACGGCCACCGGTCGTCGTCTCCGGATTACCGAACATCACACCGACCTTCTCTCGCAGCTGATTGATAAAAATAACAATACAGTTGGACTTGCTGATCACTGCCGTGAGCTTGCGTAGTGCCTGTGACATAAGACGCGCCTGCAATCCGACATGCGAATCTCCCATATCACCATCGATCTCTGCCTTCGGTACGAGCGCTGCCACCGAATCAACAATGACGATGTCTACTGCACCAGAACGAACCATCGTCTCGGTGATCTCGAGCGCCTGCTCGCCGTTATCCGGCTGAGAAATGTAAAGATTGTCAATGTCTACACCGATATTCTTCGCATAAACCGGATCAAGCGCATGCTCTGCGTCGATAAAGCCTGCGATGCCACCAGCCTTTTGTACCTCAGCAACACAATGCAGTGCCACAGTCGTCTTTCCACTCGATTCAGGTCCGTAGATCTCTACGATACGTCCCTTCGGTAATCCGCCTAGTCCCAATGCCAGATCCAAGCTCAGCGAGCCCGTCGGAATGGTCTCTACATTCATCGCCGCTGCCGGATCTCCGAGCTTCATCACTGAGCCCTTTCCATACTGCTTCTCTATCTGTGCGATCGCCGCATCCAATGCTTTTAACTTATTCTCGTCTGCCATAATGGTCTCCTTTGTCAAATAATGCGAACATCTGTTCGCGTCTATGGGTATCATAATACACTTCACTATAAATGTCAACAGAAAAAAACTAATACAGGGATTTTATTGCTTCTGACAAGCTAAGTGAATACAACCTTCTATAAAAAAGAACACCCGAAAAGGGTGTTCTAATTATAAGTCAGGCTGTATGCATCCGTCAAGCACTTCCGCGCTAATTTTTGCCAAACTCCGACAGCTTTAATCCTTCGTTTCGATCCAGAGTCATACCAACACTCCATGAATTCACAAACAGCAGAAGCGGATTGCCCTTTAGATCCATGATCTTTTTCATATCAGAGGTACCGCTTAGCCTATCCATGTCGATTTCCTCCTTGTTTTCGATCCAGCGTATATGCTCATAAGGAAGATTTTCCAGACGAATATCGACGTTATATTCGTTCTCCAGGCGAAATTTTAACACATCAAACTGCAGCACGCCGACAACACCTACGATGATCTCCTCCATGCCGCCCTTGTACTCCTGAAAAATCTGGATCGCGCCCTCCTGTGCGATCTGATTCACTCCCTTTACAAACTGCTTGCGCTTCATCGAATCGATCAGGCGCACTCTGGCAAAATGCTCCGGCGCAAAGGTCGGAATGCCCTCAAACTCAAATTTTTCCTTTGCGGTTGTGAGAGTATCTCCTATCGAAAAAATTCCGGGATCAAACAGTCCTATGATATCTCCCGCATAGGCCTCCGTAACGATCTTTCGCTCCTGTGCCATCATCTGCTGTGGCTGGGAGAGCTTTATCTCCTTTCCACCCTGCACATGATAGACCTCCATGCCTGCGTCAAATTTACCGGATACGATACGCATAAAGGCCACTCTGTCTCTATGATTTTTATTCATATTTGCCTGAATCTTAAATATAAAGCCACTAAAATCCTCGGCAAACGGATCGATCGCGCCAACATTGGACTGTCTGGGCAGCGGTGCATAGGTCATCTGCAAAAAATGCTGCAAAAAAGTCTCTACACCAAAGTTTGTAAGGGCCGAACCAAAAAATACCGGAGATAATTCTCCCCTTGTGACCAGCTCCTGATCAAACTCCGCACTCGCTCCGTCTAATAGCTCCACCTCATCTAACAGCTGCTTTTTATATTCAGAGCCTATCACTGCTTCCAATGCAGCATCCTCGATCGAGATAATCTGCTCTGCGCCCTCCTTTGTACCCTTTTTCGTATCAGAGAAGATACGCACGCAGCGCGTATTGCGGTCATACACGCCCTTAAAGCCCTTTCCTGAGCCGATCGGCCAGTTAATCGGGCAGGTCGCGATCCCAAGCTCATTTTCAATCTCATCAAGCAGCTCAAACGTGTCATTCGCATCACGATCCATCTTGTTAATAAAGGTAAAAATCGGGATATGGCGCATCACGCAGACCTTGAAGAGCTTTCTCGTCTGTGCCTCTACACCCTTTGAGCCGTCTATCACCATGACTGCCGAATCCGCTGCCATTAGGGTACGATATGTATCCTCCGAGAAATCCTGATGTCCCGGTGTATCCAAAATGTTAATACAATAATTGTCATAATGAAACTGCAATACTGAGGATGTCACTGAGATACCTCTTTGCTTTTCAATCTCCATCCAGTCAGATACTGCATGCCTTGCTGTCGCCTTTCCCTTAACAGAGCCTGCCTCATTGATGGCTCCGCCGTAGAGCAAAAACTTTTCCGTCAAGGTGGTCTTTCCGGCATCCGGATGGGAAATAATCGCAAAGGTGCGTCGTTTTTCTATCTCTTTTTTCCTGATATTTGCTGTCTGATCTGCCACGAAAGCTTCCTCCAAATAGATGTGTTTATCAATAACTGTTCATACCTTCACAGTCATGTTTATCATATGATTTACTATCATATCCGCAAATATTTATGATATCGGTCACTCCTGCTTTTGTCAAGCATCAAAAACCCCGAAGCAAATGCTTCGGGGTTTCTAGCTCATAACTATGTCAGACTAGTTATACTTACGCTTTCTAGCAGCTTCAGATTTCTTTTTGCGCTTTACAGAGGGCTTCTCATAATGCTCACGCTTACGAATCTCCTGCTGAATACCAGCCTTTGCGCAGTTTCTCTTGAATCTGCGTAAAGCGCTATCTAAAGTCTCGTTCTCTTTTACTGTAACACTAGACATCCTTGCACCTAACCTCCCTCCAGTTGTAAATTGTGCACATCAACTGTAAGGTAATATCCTAATTGCACTACAAGTGATTATACCATATATTTTCTGTTCGTCAAGATTGTTTCCTTAATTTTTATTTACTCTAGCAGCTGTCCATCCAGTGCGTTTGCAGCCTCTGCCAGCGCATCGTCGATACCTGCCGGATTCTTGCCGCCTGCCTGTGCCATATTCGGACGGCCACCGCCGCCACCGCCTACAAGTGATGCGATGCTTTTTATCAGATTGCCGGCATGCGCGCCTGCCTTCTGTGCTCCGTCTGTCGCCATGGAAACGAGATTAACCTTGCCCTCTGCTGCAGAGGCTAATAGCACAACGCCCTCTCCTAGCTTATTTTTCAGCTGGTCTCCAAGATCACGCAGACCGTTCATATCCACGCCATCTACCTTGGCTGCGAGGAATTTTACACCCTTGATCTCGCGTACCTGATCCAGCACATCTCCCAGTGCATCCTTGGCTGCCTTTGATTTCATGGACTCAATCTCGGCATGCTGCTCCTTTATCTGATTCTGCAGATGCATAATCTTTTCCAAAACACCTGCCGGATTGGTCTTTAATAGCGCTGCAGCATCAGCCAGCTGTTTTTCGATGTTTTCATAATAATCAAATACATGCTCTGCAGTGATAGCCTCTATACGGCGCACACCTGCTGCGACACCGGACTCTGAGATGATCTTAAAGGCCTTGATATCAGCGGTATTTTTTACGTGGGTACCGCCGCATAGCTCCTTAGAAAAATTGCCCATGGATACCACCCGGACACTCTCGCCGTACTTTTCACCAAAAAGCGCCATCGCACCGGATTTTTTCGCTTCCTCCACGCTCATGACCTCAGTGGTGACCGGTATCGCCTCAGAGATCTTGGCATTCACCAGCTCCTCGACCTTTTTTAATTCCTCTGCTGTCATAGCAGAAAAATGAGAGAAGTCAAATCTGGTACGATCAGCATCCTGATAAGAGCCCTTTTGCTCTACATGGGTTCCAAGTATCTCTCGAAGCGCCTTCTGTAACAGATGCGTTGCAGAATGATTCTTGCAAATCTGCGCTCTGCGCATCGTATCAATGGAAAGTGTCGCCTCATCGCCGACCTTTATCATGCCCTTTGTGCAATTTCCTACGTGTCCGATCCGTCCTCCCTTTAGCTTGATCGTATCCGTCACGCTAAATTCGCCCTCAGGCGTAGTGATCACACCGGTATCACCGATCTGTCCTCCCATCGTAGCATAGAAGGGAGTCTCATCTACGATCACCGTTCCGCTCACACCCTCGGAGAGTGCCTCGACTAGCTCTGTCTCTGTAGTCAGTACTGTAATCCTAGATGCCGCAGTTGTTTTATCATAGCCTATAAATGCAGATGTGATCGCCGGATCGATCTCATCATAAACCGTCGCATCTGCACCCATGTAGTTGGTCTCCTTGCGGGCTGCACGAGCCATCTCCTTTTGCTGCTTCATGCAGGCATCAAAGCCGTCCTGATCGAGGGTATAACCCTTTTCCTCTAATATCTCGGCCGTCAGATCTACCGGGAAGCCATAGGTATCATATAATTTGAAGGCATCCTCACCGGAAAGAGTCTTTGTTCCGGCTGCCTGCATCTGATTTTCCATATCAGCTAGGATCTTTAAGCCCTGATCGATCGTTTTATTAAACTGCTCCTCTTCCTGCGTAAGCACCTTGAAGATAAAGTCTTTTTTCTCATCAAGCTCCGGATAACCATCCTTGCTCTCACGTATCACGGTCGCAGCGAGATCTGCCATAAAGGTTCCCTGAATACCGAGCATTCGTCCATGTCTGGCCGCGCGACGGATCAGACGGCGGAGTACATAGCCGCGTCCCTCATTCGTAGGCATAACACCATCAGAAATAAGGAAGGTGGTTGAACGAATGTGGTCAGTGATCAGACGGATGCTGACATCATCTAGTGCATCCTTTTGATAGGTCTTGCCACAAAGCCTGCAGATATGATCTCGAATCGCCTTCATCGTATCGATATCAAAGACAGAATCCACATCCTGCATCACAACTGCCAGACGCTCTAATCCCATGCCGGTGTCGATATTTTTGTTCTCCAGCTCCTCATAGCCACCGTGTCCATCACCATTAAACTGTGTGAATACGTTGTTCCAGACCTCCATGAAACGGTCACAGTCACAACCCACCTTGCAATCCGGGCTGCCGCAGCCGTATTTTTCACCGCGGTCATAATAGATCTCTGAGCACGGTCCGCACGGTCCTGCGCCATGCTCCCAGAAATTGTCACATTCTCCTGTCACAGGATCGCGATAAAAGCGTGTGATGCGCTCCGGCGCAACCCCGATCTCCTTTGTCCAGATCTCAAAGGCTTCCTCATCCTCGCCATAGATCGAAGGATATAGTCTGTCCTCCTCCAGTTCTAATACCTTCGTTAAAAATTCCCAGGACCAGGCAATCGCCTCGTGCTTGAAATAATCTCCGAAGGAGAAGTTGCCAAGCATCTCAAAAAAGGTCAGATGTCTGGCGGTCTTTCCTACATTTTCAATATCACCGGTACGCACACACTTCTGACAGGTCGTCACACGTCTGCGGGGCGGAATCTCCTGCCCGGTAAAATACGGCTTTAAGGGTGCCATACCTGCATTGATCAAAAGCAGGCTGTTGTCGTTGTGCGGAACGAGGGAAAAGCTGTTCATCGCCAGATGTCCCTTGCTCTCAAAAAATTCGAGATACATTTTGCGCAGTTCGTTTACGCCTAAGTTCTTTTTCACGATAGTTCCTCCAGTTTACATATATCTATTGTACGAAAGCCCTGCTTTGGCCTTCATCAAAGCTCTAAGCCTTAGCGCTCTGTATTATTGCTCATTTTCCGTAGCCTCAGCTGCCAGCTTTGCATCCTTGCGTTCACGTAGCTTCTTTCCGGCAAATACGCCGCCTACCGCTACTGCCGCTAATATGACCATAACGATTACATACTGCAAAAAGCTCCCCAAAAAAGCTACCATAAGTAAAACCTCCTATCCTTTTACACAATTATATAGAGTATACCCGATTCGAGACAGATTTTCAACATCCTTGCACATCATCTAACAGACCGTCACCGTCTGCAGCTGCTGTCGCCAGTTTGTCACAGCGTTCGTTTTGGGGATGTCCGTCATGCCCCTTGACCCATATGTATTTCACCTGATGCGGCTGCATCGCCGCAAGCAGCTCCTTCCATAGGTCTACATTTTTGACCGGCTTTTTATCGGATTTGACCCATCCTTTTTTCTGCCAGCTGTCAATCCAGTGCTGATTAAACGCATCCGTGAGATATTTGGAGTCAGAATACAGCTCCACCTCGCAGGGACGGTTTAGCTGCTGCAGTCCACGAATCGCTGCCAAAAGCTCCATGCGATTGTTCGTCGTCTTTTTATAACCAGCCGAAAGCTCCTTTTCATGCACTTCGCCCTGACTATCCACATAGCGCAGGATCGCACCATATCCGCCCGGTCCGTCCGGATTACCGCGCGCCGCACCGTCTGTAAATATCGTTACCTTCATCGTTATTCTAACCCTTCAAAATACTGATTTTCCTGTGTGATCTTCATAATGCGCCCGGTAAAGGTCGGATTGGCGATACGGCTTAAATATTCCTCGATCACGCCAAATTCCTGCCAGCAGTGCATCGGAAAAACATATTTTGCAGAAACATGCTTCAAAAAATAATCAAAGCCCTTGAACTTATGCTGCATCAGGCGCGGATCCAATACAACAAAGGCCGCGTCAAAAAATTCATCCGACATCAAATTGATCTGATGCCTGTAGATGCGCTCAATCTTGCCATTGATCAGATCGCCTGCGCCCTCCCATTTCCAGTTGTTTAGATCGCCTGCATGGTAGATATGCCTTCCGTCTGCCTCTACAGCAAAGGCCACACCTACATCTGTCGAAAGATATGTATGAATCAGCACATCACCAACGGCATAATCCTCTCCATGTGTCACATAGGTGATCCTTTCACGGATGGAGGGATCGATGCCATGCTTTTTCAGGAAATTGGGGCTTAGCTTTGCATCCTTTGAAATGATGTAATGAATATTTTCATAACGCTCTGCAAAACGGTAAATATCCATATCAAAATGATCCTGATGCTTGTGGCTTGCAAAAAAATACATCGGTGTATCCGCATCATAGATCGGCAG
This sequence comes from Lachnospiraceae bacterium, assembly GCA_963594555.1. Taxonomy (GTDB): domain Bacteria; phylum Bacillota; class Clostridia; order Lachnospirales; family Lachnospiraceae; genus W0P33-017. Next base: position 48,321 of record CAVBEI010000004.1, read on the forward strand.
CTTACCGGTAAAATGGTATCCATTTATCCTATCTCCGTTAAAATAATCAAAGACGAGCACACATGTATCCAGCTCTACCACAAAGCAGCTGTGATGAATAAATAAAACATTCATATCCTATCCTCTATCTCATTCTACCGATGATCGCATTTGCTTTTGCATAGATCTCCTGCGGATCAAAGCCGATGTCAAACTGACCGTTCTCGTATAGAATCCGTCCGTTTACCATAGTAAGTACGACATTTTCCTTGCTTCCGCTGTAGATGATGTTTTTCACCAGATTGTTCTGCGGCTGCATGTTCGGCTGCATGAGATCAAGCATGATAAGATCTGCCTTTTTCCCGACAGCTAAATCATCACAGCAGTCAAGTCCCATGGCCCGTGCGCCGGCTGTCGTAGCCATATAAAGCACATCGTTTGCCGGAACTGCCGATGCATCCATGTCCTTTACCTTTGCAAGCGCGGTCGTAAGGAACATCTCACGGAACATATCCAGACAGTTATTGCTAGCCGGTCCGTCTGTACCGATGGCTACCGAAATGCCTTCCTTCATAAAATGACTGATCGGCGCAATTCCGCTGGCAAGCTTTAAATTCGATGCCGGATTGCTTACTGCCGTAAGACCATGTTTTTTAAATATAGCAAAATCTGCATCATCCATCCATACACAATGATAGCCGCCACCGCCGTATTCATACATGCCGAGGGATTCCATCAGCTGGGTGGGCGTCTTGCCATAGTGACGGATGCATTCCTCAACCTCTAGTTTTGTCTCGGAATTATGGGAAAATACTGGTGATTTTAATTTCTGTGCAAGCGCAGCGACGCCCTCCATCAGCTCTATCGAGGTCGTATATTCCGCATGGAAGCCAACGATAAAGCTGGTCAGCTCGCTCATCTCATTGACGATGTGATAGTTTTCCTCCATGAGCTCTACCGTACCGCCGTAGTTATTTAAGCCGCTGGTCTGAACAGTACGAAATCCGCAATCTACGGATGCCTTCGCATCCACCGGCGGAAAGAAATACATATCAAAATTGGATGTAATACCGCTGGTCAGATACTCCATAATGCCTAAAATATTCAGCCAGTAGCAGTCATCCTCCGTCAGCTGACCCTCTCTTGGAAATACCTGATCGTTTAACCAGCTTTGCAGCGGCAGATCATCCGCGTAGGAGCGTAAAAATGTCATCGCCGTATGCGTGTGGGCATCCTTAAAGCCGGATAATATCAGCTTGTTTGACGCATCGATCTGGCGATCCCAGACGATTACCTCTCCGGGCTCTAAAGCCTCACTCGTGTCACTTCCGTCACCGATATAAGCGATATTGGTGCCACGCACCCACAGTTCGCCTTCGATGATCCTGTATGTATGCGCTGCATCGTCCTGCAGGCAGAGTATTTTCGCATTGAAAAAGCGAATATTCATGAAATCATTTGTCCTTTCTTTTCTAAAGTATCTGCGAAATACCTCGAATGCTGGCCGTGATTAGTTTCCTAAAATCCGGAGCGACGCGATCAGCAGTTTCTGTGATCTCAGCATGAGTCAGCGGCGTAGGTGAGATACCTGCAGCGAGATTGGAGATGCAGGAGATCCCTACGACCTTCATGCCCATATGAGCGGCAGCCTGTGCCTCGCAGGCACTCGACATGCCGACTGCATCTGCACCAAGAGTGCGGCACATAGCGACCTCTGCCGGCGTCTCATAGGAAGGTCCCGGCAGCTGGACATAGACACCCTCTTTTAGATGAATATCCAGCTCGCAGGCTGCCCTTCGTACGATCTGCCGTAAATTCTCATCATAGACGTGGCTCATATCCGGAAAACGGGTCCCAAGCTCCTCGATATTGGCTCCAAGAAGCGGGGACGGAACAAAGCTGGAGATATGATCACGAATCAGCATAAAGTCACCGGCATGAAATCCTTGTGTGATACCACCGGATGCATTCGTAAGGAAAAGCACCTGCGCACCCAAAAGCTTCATGAGTCTGGTCGGAAGCACTACATCGCTCATCGGATAGCCTTCATAATAATGCACTCTTCCCTGCATGATCACGACCGGCACATCCTCTACATAGCCAAATACGAATCTGCCCCGATGCAGAGGCACTGTCGATACCGGAAAGTCCTCGATATCCTTGTAATCGAGTGTCGCCTCAACCTTGATATGATCCGCATAATCTCCGAGTCCGGAGCCTAAAATAAGCGCAACCTTTGGTTTGAAATCGATCCTTGCCCGTACACTTTCATAGCACCTTAATAACTTTTCATATCTCTCATCCATCGCCTTTTCATCCTCTCTAAAATCTATAACAGCATCTGCAGCTCGCCCGGCAAACATTCGATGCAAACCTTAGTTTTTGGTCCATGTGTCTCTCCGTCTGTATGCAGCTCAACCGGGGAAGCTAAGCTGACACGACACCCTCTCGCATCAATGACCTCGTAGCCTGATATATGCTCTGTACGCTTCATCACAAGCAGCGCCATGCTAAAAAGTGCCCGCATCCTGCTCATATCCTGCGCAAGTGCAAAGGAAAGCATCCCATCCGTCGCAGATGCGCCTGCAGCCATGACAAGATGTCCGCCCTCGTTTGGCTGATTCATGCCGGCGAGAAAATAAAGCCTATGTACCGTTCGTTCAAATTCCTCTCCGTTTCCATCAAAGAAGGTCAGCTTCGCATCCACGAGCGGCTGTGTAAAAAGCATCTTTAGCGCATTTATCAGATATATCAGCTTGCCCATATGCAGGCGGTTCAAAAAAGCTTTTAAATCGCTCTTGATCGATATACGGCAGGACTCCGCATCGAGTCCTACGCCTGAGCTGATCGCAAAGAAGCGCGAGCGTCCATTCATCAGATCAGTCGTTTTCCCTAAATCGATGGAAACGATATTCTCCCCCCGTAAAATCGAGCGAAGAGCCTGCAGCGGATCGTTTGATATACCCAGCGCATGTCCTAAATCATTGGCTGAGCCCATCGGAATAAATCCGAATATAACGCGCGAAAAGTCATAGACGTGGTTGATCACCTCGTTAAAGGTGCCATCTCCGCCTATGACTAATATGGTAAGTGTCTCATCCGGTTCTTTTTGGATACGCTCCATCGCACGCATGCTGTCTCCCTCGAGCACACACTCATAGAGTCGAAAAAATGCGCCGCATCGTAAAAATTCCGGTTTTAGTTTTTCATGCCAGAAACGCTTCTTTTGTCCGCTTCCGGCAGCTTCATTGATAATCACATGATATTTTTTCGTTTGGTTCATCTGTATACAAAATCTCCACATCACTCTGACGCAGACGTGCCTCCCACTCGGAAGAAAGCTTTTGATCTGTTGCCAACACATCTATGCCGGAAAAATCAACTACCTGAGTAAATGATAAATGATTGAACTTAGCATTGTCAACAGCCATTATACGCTTTGTGGCAGAATTTAGCATCTGTTTTTTGATTCCTGCATCCAGCTCATTCGAATCGGTGAAGCCCCTTTTAAGATCCGCTCCCTTGCAGGAGATGATAGTCTTGTCTACATAAAAGCCCTCGATCATGCGCTCCGCCTGATAACCAAGCAGGGAAAGTGCTCGTCCCTTTAGAATACCTCCGGTGGATAACACCTTCCAGTCTGTCATGTCTGAAAGCTCTAAAAGAATCTCGATCGAATTTGTGATTACCGTAATATTTTTCTTTTCTTTTATTTTTTTTGCTACAAACAGTGCCGTCGTGCTCGCATCGAGCATGATCGTGTCACCATCGTGAATCGTCTGTGAGAGGAGCTGTGCGATACGCATCTTTGCTTCGACATTTTCTCTCTTGCGAACGAGAAATGGAATCTCGTCCTTTTCACTGCCCTTTACGACTGCACCTCCGTAGGTGCGTTCTGCATAGCCGTCATTTTCGAGCTTTTCTAGATCCCTTCTAATCGTCTCCTCGGTTACATCATATTTTTTGCTCAGATCCGATACGATCACGCGACCTTCCTCGCGCAAAAGCGTCAGGATCTCATTTCTTCTCTCTGCTGCCAGCATGTATCTACCCCACTTTTCTATAGAATCGTATCCCACAGCTGTGCATCCGGACTAGCGATCACAGAGCTGTCTAAATACATGCCGCGTGCACTCACTGCTGCCTCGGCCTTTTTGATGGCTGCGGATACGGCTGCTACCTCTCCTGTTAAAAAAACGTAGGACTTGCCACACATACCGCGCGCTACACGAATCTCGATCAAATCCACCTCTGCAGTCTTTGCTGCCTCATCGGCTGCCACAAAAATCGATGCTGCGTCAAAGGTTTCAAGTACACCTAAGGCATGATGATTTTTAATCGCCGCCGTTCCATAAATCGCCGGAAAGATGCCCTCATGCGGATTACCAAGCAAAAAGCTGTCTATGAGCTGTTCCGGATAACGTGCTGCCGCTGCATCGACTGATGCACGCACCGCGCTGATATCTCCTTCAAAGATCACGATATATTTTCCCGGGCAAACAGTCTGTGCCTCGATGATCTTTACATCTGCGGTCTTTAATACCAGATCCGCCGCCAGTACACCGGTGGATACGGTTTTATATTCTACCATTCCTAATGCTCTACCCATGCTTTTTATCCTCTTTTATTTCAACTGTTTTGCCTGAATCGTAATATCGAAATCTGTCACGGCAGCTACCACACCATCAACTGATGCATGTACCGGAAGCGAAAGTGCATTCTCAGCGGCTGCTGCGATCAGCTGTCCTTCCTTCACCGTATCTCCAACCTTTACAATCGCTACTGCCGGAGCACCGATGTGCTGGCTTAGCTTTTCTCTTACCTTATCTGCAATGACAACAGACTCATCAAGCGGTGCCTTGACATTGTATTTTTCAAGTCCCAGTCTCGCACGTAATCTCGCGATCGGCACACGCCTAAGCGGGCGTGAGGACTTTACAGACCCCGCCTCAGCCTTTGGAGGCTTTACGCCGTTTGCACGAAGAGAAGCCTTATACTCTGCGATAAGCGAACGAGGTGACAGTCCCTGATTGCAGGAATACATCTCACATAAGCCACAGGAGCTGCAAAAAAATGTATTTAAAAATGGTCCGACGTCCTGCGTCACACCGCTGGTGGCGGCGCGCATAAACAGATGCGGCTGTATCGGATGCCCGAGCAGATTTCTGGGGCATAGATCCGTACACATCTCACACTGACAGCAGGAAGCCATCGCACGTTTCATGCTAATTTGTGTATTTTGTCTCTTTTTTTGTACGACCGGATGATCCTGTGGCAGCACGATGATCGCATTGGAGGTCTTTGTGATCAAATCATACGCTCCGCACAGATTGCCTGTCATAGGGCCACCCATAAGATAAACTGGATCATCTACCGTCACACCGCCCGCGAGAGCGACAAGCTCTGCAACACTCATGCCCAGCGGTACATATCTGGTCACAGGATGAGCTACCTCACCCGTTATCGTGATAAATTTGTGTGTGACAGGCTTTTTAAAGTTTAGTGCCTGATATATATTAAATACAGTCTCTACATTAAATACTGCCACGCCGACCTGAATCGGAATACTTCCGGGAGGAACCACCTTACCGGTCAGCTCATGGATGAGCACCACCTCATCCCCTGCCGGATAGACCTCCGGCAAAAGTCCGACAGAGATAATAGGGAAAGAAGCCAGATGCGCCCGAACCGCCTCAACGGTGTGCTGATAGGCCTCCTTTACACCGATAATGACCTCGTTGCAGCCGATGGAAAGTGCCATCTGATACAGCGTACTTAAAATCTCATATGGATATTTTTCTAATACCTGTCTGTGCAGACGAAGAAGCGGCTCACATTCTGCGCAGTTTAAAATGATCGTCTTTGCACGCGCATCAATCTTTCCATAGGTCGGAAAGCCTGCTCCTCCTGCTCCGCATATACCACTGTCCTTTACGACTCGAACTAATTCTGCTATCTCTATCATAATCACTACTCCAGTTTTACACCTTCGTCGATAATTCCGACAATGGCAGCATCGATGGGCGCGTCATCCATCCCACATCCGATTCGAGCCGCACTTCCGGTCGCAACCAAAACTGCTTCTCCGATACCGGCACCTACGTTATCGATCGCAACCAATCGATCTGATGCATGTGCCATCGAGTGGATCGGTTCAATAATGAGAAATTTATTGCCAATCAAATTTTCATTTTTGCGTGTGGAGATCACGCTCCCAACAACCTTGCCTATAATCATATCTGTTCACCCTTATTTTATGATGACTGTGTCACCGGTCTTTAATTTTGCAGCATTTGCCTCATCGGTATCGATGTGCATCTCTAACGTAAAGCTGGGATCCACACGGATCAATACCTCATCAAAGGTCGTTCCGCGATCATTTTTTGCTACCACGGATACCACATCCTTATCCTTTCGTCCTGCTGCAGCCGCATCCGCCGGTGACATATGAATATGCCTCTTGGCTACAATACAGCCCTCCTTTAAATAAAGCGCACCCTTTGGTCCAACCAAAGCAATCGGTGCACTCCCTGCGATATCTCCTGAATTGCGGATCGCAGGCGCCACACCTAGTGTTCTTGCATCTGTCATGGAGATCTCTACCTGAGACTGGCTTCTGACCGGTCCTAGTATACGTACATTCTCAATCGCACGAAGCTTAGTTCCAACGATGGTGACCTGTTCATTGGAGGCGAACTGACCACCCATAAGCTCCTTTTTTTTCGTCAGATGATACCCTGCGCCAAACAAAACCTCTACATGCTCCTGTGTCAGATGTACATGTCTGGCAGAAACACCTATAGGAACCATATAGCCATCTGTATGGCCTGCTGCATCATTTTCTAACACTTCCATGACAAGTCTGGTGATTGTCTCTATTTTTTTCTCGTCCATAGAAATAAATGCTCCTATCCATCGACCTGATACCCGATCGTCATTTTTTTGTCTCAATCGAGCGAAATTCCGGATGCACTAGGCATCCGGATGTCTCAAGATCGATATTACTGAACGGTCGGAAGAATCTTCTCAACGTCGTTGTGCGGTCTGGGGATGACGTGTGTAGCTACAAGCTCACCAAGCTTTGCTGCGTTTGCAGCTCCTGCCTCTACCGATGACTTCACAGCTCCTACATCGCCACGTACCATAACGGTTACGAGTCCGGAACCGATCTTCTCTGTTCCGACTAATACAACGTTTGCAGCCTTACACATAGAATCCGCTGCCTCGATCGCTGCAGTCAGTCCTCTGGTCTCAACCATTCCTAATGCTTCCTGTGCCATTTTTCTTACCTCCGTTTTCTTTTCCTCGACAGGCTCTGCTGTCTGGGTTGCTTTTGCCGCAGTGCTTCTCTTGCGCGCTGATGCGTTTGTCGTTTTTGCTTCTGCCATGATTACTCACCTTTCTTCGGTGCCACCGTAGCCTTTTCCGCCTTTTTTCTCATACGGCTCGCGGATAACTCCACCAATCGTACGATCTCCTCATGCGGTCTGGCAATCACAGTATAATTGACAGGTTTTTTTATTCCGTTTGCTGCAGCGGCCTCTACTGCCTGTCTGACAGCGGCGACCTCGCCCTCCACGATGATCGTCACTAATCGTCCGCCCAGCTTGCGCTCCCATGTCACAAATTCCACATCTGCGGTCTTGCACATAATATCCAGTGCAGTCACAGCAGCCGTAACACCGGAGACTTCCAATAAACCTAATGACTTCATAGGCACTCCTTTAGGTTAGACGTCTATTCCTATTTTACGGTCGGAAGGATCTTCTCAACGTCATTATGAGGTCTGGGGATTACATGAACAGCTACAAGCTCACCAAGCTTTGCTGCTGCTGCGCCGCCGGTCTCGGTAGCTGCCTTTACAGCTCCTACATCACCACGTACCATAACGGTTACGAGTCCTGAACCGATCTTCTCTGTTCCGATCAAAACTACCTCTGCAGCCTTAACCATTGCATCTGCAGCCTCGATTGCTGCGGTAAGTCCTCTTGTTTCTACCATTCCTAATGCTTCCTGTGCCATTTTTTTATCCTCCTGATTTTTCTTTTTTAGTTTTTATCAAAGGCGTTTAAGCCAAACATCATCTGTGTTCCCTCATCCGGTCCGGAAATAATATATCTCGATACCATTCCGGTCGTGCGCTCCGCGACCTCCTGCGCTGCATCCACCGCCGCTGTCACATCCTCGACAGAGCCGCGGAACTTGACGCATATGATAAGGGGAACCGGAAGTGCATCTGCATTTGCAGGTTTGTTTCGGTCAAAGGGCTCTAGGGTGACATTCGCCGCCTTGCAGCCTGCGTCTGCCGCTTCAAAAGCGGTCACCAGACCGAACACCTCGATAATACCACAAGCCTGTGCCATATGCTACCTCCGAATTATTTGTTCACGATCGCGATCTTCAAGCCCTTCATGGACAGGTTCGTCTCCAGCGCTTCATTGATCTGCTCTAACGGGAACTTGTGTGTGATCAGCTCCTTCATCGGAAGTCCGATCGCCTGTGCTCTCTTTAAGAAATCAAAGGTCGTCACATAATCTCTTAGGGTATATACCCAAGATCCCACCAGTGTGATCTCCTTTGAGCAAAGGTCAAAGTGCGGATTGATCGTTGCATCTCCGCCGTTGATGAAAAATCCAAGCTCGCAGAGGCCTCCGCCGTTGCGAATCATCTTATAAATATTGGAATGTGCCTTCGGATTGCCGGTACACTGGAATGCAAAATCTGCCAGATGACCGCCGAATGCATCGGATACCGCACCTGCTAATGCCTCTACCTCTTTGTAGTTCATAAAGTTGACGGATTTTTCTGCACCCATACGCTTTGCAAATTCAAGTCGCTGTTCATTGCCGTCTACGGCTACGATATTCTCCACACCCATCGTGCGAAGCACTGCGATACAGATCAGACCGATCGGTCCGCAGCCCTGTACGACTACGCGGCTGTTGAAGCGCAAAATGCCGGTCGTCTTAGCACGCTCTACTGCATGTACCAGTACCGCACACGGCTCGATTAAGATACGGGAATCCAAATCCAGATCACTGACATTAAAGAATGTCGAGCCAAGTGCACCGCGGATCAAAATATAATCTGAAAACCAACCATTCAGATGGCAGTCATCATCCGGAAGAAGTCCGTATACGTCTGCACCACCGACGTTTTGTTTATTCAGATCATACATCGTGATGTCAGGATTGTCCTTAAAGATCATACAGGTTACGATCTTATCGCCTACCTTTACGTCTTTTCCTGCGGAATCCTTTTTTACATTTTTGCCCAGCTTAACGATCTCACCGGTTCCCTCATGTCCTAATGCAACCGGGATCAGGCTAAAAGGATCTACCTTAAATTCATGTGCGTCTGTTCCGCATACACCACAGCCTTCGACCTTTACTAGGATGTCATCATCACCGACCTCAGGGATCGGAAATTCCCTGATGTCAAAATGCTTAAGCTTTGTTAGCATCGCAACGTGTGCAGTCTTTGGAATATCTCCTGCTGCAGCTGTCGTGCTTGCTGTGAGTGCACTCGGATCTCTCATGCCATCTAATACAGATTTTACGATGGCTTCAATCTCTTTTTCGTTCATTGCCATTTGTCTGCCTCCTAACGAATACATAAGCTGTCGCTCATGACACAGCGACGTCTCTTTGTGAAGGTCTTTGCGCTTGTTAAGCCCTCACCGGTACGGGATGCGATGGTAAAGGTACAAAAGCCCTCTCCGCCAAAGCCAAGTGCTGCATAGCTCGGGCCGTTCTTTACGAAAATCGCGGTATCGATCGCCTGTCCAAAGCGTGTCAGATTCTCCACATTTTTAGAATGCATATGTGCGGAATGACGGCAGCCATGCTCTAACCATACGGCCTTTTCTATGGCATCATCGACATCCTTTGCACGAACGATGCCCAAAATCGGCATCATCAGCTCCTTTTCGATGAGCGGATGCTCCTTTTCTCCCTCGAAGATGATGCATCGGATGTTCGCCGGTGCATTCACGCCTATCATAGAAAGAAGAGTTCTTGCATCTCTGCCGACACACTTGCGGTTTAGCCTGGTGCCATCCACAAGCACAGTATCAACTAGCTTCTGCTGCTCCTCAGGAGATGCCATATAGCAGTCATCCTCCTCTAGCATCCAATGGATCAGCTCGTCGCATACGCTCTCTACACATACAACCTCTTTTTCTGCGATGCAGGGAAGGTTATTGTCAAAGGTACAGCCGTTTACGATATCTCTGGCTGCCTTTCTGATATCTGCTGTCTCATCCACGAGTGCCGGCGGATTGCCTGCACCTGCACCGATGCCACGCTTTCCTGAGGAAAGTACTGCTGTTACTACACCTGGGCCTCCGGTCGCTGCGATCAGCGGGATATCCGGATGCTTCATCATAATATTGCTCGACTCCATCGTCGGATTAGAAAGCGCAACTGCTACATTGCAGGGTCCTCCGACTGCTAAAGATGCCCGATTGACTAACTCTACTGCATAAAGTGAGGTCTTGATCGCCTGCGGATGCGGGCAAAATACTACTGTATTTCCGCCTGCCAGCATGCCGATCGCATTACACAAAATGGTCTCCGACGGGTTCGTGCACGGACAGATCGCACCAATGACACCAAACGGTCCCATCTCGATCAAAGTAAGTCCGCGGTCTCCTGACCATGCGGTCGTTGTAATATCTTCCGTTCCGGGGGTCTTCTCTGCCAAAAGCTGATGCTTTAGGATCTTGTCTCCTACATTTCCCATCCCGGTCTCTTCTACTGCCATCCTTGCAAGGATCTCTGCGTTTTCCTTTGTAAGCTCACGCAGCTTTGTGATCATCTTTTCGCGTAAATCCATCGGCATACGCTGCATGATCTTTTGCGCATCCTTTGCCGCAGCGATTGCAGTATTCATATCATTAAAAATGCCAAGCTGCGCCTCTTTTACAGTATCGCTGCCCTTGACCTGTGCAACGACTGCTGAAACGATGGCTTTTAATTCTGCTTCGCTAACTGCCATTTTGGCTCCTTTCCTATAATAAATATATCAATTTAATATATCTATGACTGACTGTGCGTATTCTGCAAGCGCGGTATCCTCTGCCTCGCTGCCTCCGCTCACGCCGAGTCCTCCGATACATACGCCTCCCTTGATGATCGGGATGCCGCCGCCGAATATAACGATGCGGCCGCCATTCGTATGCTCGATTCCGTACAAATCCCCGCCCGGCATTGCCAGTTTTTTTAACTCTGTCGTCGGCATCTTTAAAGCCGCACAGGTGTATGCCTTGTTTACGGCGATATCATAGCTGGCGACATAAGAATCATCCATGCAGTGAACAGCTACCGGATTGGCTCCTTTGTTTGCTACGGCGATCACTGCATGCACGCCCATCTGCTCTGCCTTTTGTTCCACTGCCGCAATCAGCTGCTTTGCCATAGATAATGTCACGTCTTTATCTAAAGACTGTTTATCAAAAGACTGCTGCATGGACTGTATGACGGATTGTACGATCTGCGTTATTTCATGCTCTTTCATGAATTATTTCAGTCCTAACTGAGCCATTACCTTCTTTGTGATGTCTGCTACCAGCTCTGCCTGCTCAGGGGATGCGCTCTTGCTGCCGCAGTTTCCGCCACAGTTGTGGCAGCTGGGCTTGCCGGCTAAGGTGTTCGGGCAAAGGTTAGCCGGATGACGTCCCTTCATGCCAAACTGACGACGAATCTCATAGAGATCTTCAACCTGCTGAGGTGTAAACTCCTTCGGTCCGCCAAGCATCTTTGACTGATATAAAAGCTGTGCATAAAACTCTACCGACTCCATCTTCAGATAAGCTGCAAGCAAAGAATCAGAGTAGGTTAATGCACCGTGGTTTTCCAATAATACGGCATCAAAATACTGTACATACTCAGATACTGCATCGGGGATCTCCATGGTAGAGGGTCTGCCGTATTTTGCGATCGGCACACAGCCAAGTGCAATGACTGCCTCGGGCATGATCGGCTGAGTCAAAGGAATACCTGCGATCGCAAAGGAGGTCGCATACATCGGATGTGCATGTACTACTGACTTTACATCCTCTCTCTCCTCATAAACTCTCAGGTGCATCTTGATCTCAGAGGAAGGCTTAAATCCAGGATTTGCCTGGATGATGTTACCCTTCATGTCAACCTTGCAGATATAATCAGGAGTCATGAAGCCCTTTGATACGCCGGTCGGTGTACAAAGGATCTCATTATCGTTGATCTTTACAGAAATGTTGCCGTCGTTTGCAGCAACCATGTTTCTGTCGTAGATTCTCTTTCCGATGTCGCAGATCTGTTTTTTGATTTCATATTCTGATACCATAATGATCCTCCTTTAATTTTTGTTCTTATGGTTTTCAATCTGTATGTTTGAATTATAGTACATCGCAGACAACACGTCAACAAAAATCTGTTGTTTTCTGTTGGTTTTTTTGTGTTTTTGTGGTTTTTGTGTTTTTTATTTAACCGCCTATCTGACCCTGCAGGCCGGCACGCCTCACTTCCTCTAAAAGCTCCTGCATAAGCTGTGGAGAAGGCGTCGGCACATCACCCATAGGATAAGGCCTGCCAAGTCCCTCGTATTTATCCCTGCCAAATTGATGATATGGCAATAAATGCAGCTGCTCTACACCCGGCAGTGACGCGGCAAACTGTGCGATCGCACGAATCTCCATCGGTGTAGCGTTAAAGGTCGGTATGACAGGAACTCTGATGATCAGCTTTGTAGCATAGCCGCTTTGCGCAATTTTTCTGGCATTTTCCAGCATCAGCTCATTGGACCTGCCGGTGAAGGCCTTGTGCTTTTCAGGTTCTACATGCTTAATATCCATCAGATATAAATCCAGATGCTCTAAAAAGCTCTCAATCGTAGAAAACTTCGCACAGCCCATCGACTCCATGGCGGTATGTATGCCTCTATCATGAAGCCCCCGCAGCAGTGCAGTGCCAAATAGCGGCTGGCAAAGTGACTCTCCGCCGGATAGCGTGACACCTCCGCCGCTCTTTCTATAAAAAGCTCTGTCCTTTTCGACCTCATCAAGCATCTGTTCAACCGTCACATCACGCCCGTAGGTGATAGTCTCTCCGGCGCGCTGCATCGTTTCGATCTCATAGCGCTGCGACTCCGGATTACAGCACCATTTGCAGCGAAGCACACAGCCCTTTAAAAATATGATCGTGCGAATCCCAGGTCCGTCATGGATGCTGTATCTTTGAATATCAAAAATACGTCCCCTTGTCTGCAGATAATCCTGTTCCATGTATCCTCCTGTAACTAATCAATAATCCTCCAAAAAGCTGTGCCTGCAGCCATCCTTGTCCTTGTAGGCTAAAATCGTACTTAGGTTTACATTCTGCACGCTTTTAAAAATATTGCCCTCTACGTAAGGATTGACCTCTCTTAGCCGTGCTATCAGCTGCTTTATTTCCATCCTCTTTGACTCAGAGCTGCCATCCTCATGGATCGTCGCACAGGTCTCTGTAAAGCGGCAGGCGCACCGCAAAAACTGCAGCTGATAGAAATCTCTCCAGGCAAGAATGTCTGCCTCTCTCACCAGATACATCGGCCTGATCAGCTCCATCCCCTCAAAATTCGTACTGTGCAGCTTCGGCATCATCGTCTGAATCTGTGCGCCGTAGAGCATTCCCATGAGCGTTGTTTCGATCACATCATCGTAATGATGACCGAGCGCTATTTTATTGCAGCCAAGCTCCTTTGCCTTACTGTATAGGTAGCCCCTGCGCATGCGCGCGCACAGATAACATGGTGATTTTTCAATCTCATACACGGAATCGAAGATCTGTGTTTCAAAGATTGTAATCGGAACACCAAGAAGCGCAGCGTTTTTTTCAATCATTTGACGGTTTTTTTCATTATAACCCGGATCCATGACAAGAAAGATCAGCTCAAAGGGGAATTTATCGTGACGCCTTAGCTCCTGAAAGAGCTTTGCCATAAGCATAGAATCCTTGCCGCCGGAGATACAGACCGCGATCCGATCTCCGGGGCAAAGCAGCTCATAAGTATTGATTGCTTTCGCAAAGGGTGTGAATAGCTTTTTATGGAATTTTTTGCGAATGCCAAGCTCTACCTCGGCCACTAAATTTTCCATTTAATTTCTCTTAGACAGTACATCTGCCTCATAAGCCTTGATCTCATCAAACCAGCTTATATCGCCTGCAACGCCGCAGCGCTTGCAATACTCTTCCCAAACAGCGCCAAACGCAAGCAGCTTAGACTCCTCCTGCAGCACCATAAGCTCTGTGAACTCACCTGCATCCTGCAGCTGCTTCATTTTTGCATTCGGCATGCACAGTGCATATAAAAGAGCCTTCTGCCAGCTGCGGAAGCCTACAGTCCATGCGCTGATGCGGTTGATGCTTGCATCAAAGTAATCGAGTGCCATATATACACGATCGGTTGCATCGTTGCGCACGATCTCCTTTGCCATCTCCTTTGTCTCATCATCAAATAGCACTACATGATCGGAGTCCCAACGGATCGGTCTTGTGATGTGCAGTGCGATCTCCGGGAAGAAGCACAGAAGTGCCGGGATCTTATCAGATACCACCTCTGTCGGATGATAATGTCCGTTGTCCATAAGCGGCATACACTTATCTGAGTGAGCAGCTGCAAAGCTTAAGGCAAATTCTGCAGAGCCTGCGGTAAAGGCCTCTACACCGATACCAAATACCTTTGATTCTACGCAAGGCTTTACCAGCTTGAAATCATAGGGCTCAGAAAGAATCTCCTCGATAGACTCCTTATAGCGCATTCTCGGTCCCATACGATCTGCCGGAACGTCCTTAAAGCCGTCTCCTGTCCAGATATTCATAACGCAGGGGATACCGGTCTCCTTTGCAAAATATTCTGAAATACGGATACATGCCTTGCCATGCTCGATCCAGAACTTACGAATCTTAGGATCCGGGCTCGATAATGTCAGGCCATCCTTGATATTCGGATGAGAGAAAAAGGTCGGGTTAAAATCAATGCCGACACCATGCTTTTTGGCAAACTCTACCCACTTTGCAAAATGCTTCGGCTCCAGCTTATCTCGATCTACAAACTCGCCCTCTTCAAAGATTGCATAGCTTGCATGAAGATTGAGCTTTATCTTGCCTGGGCATAGGCTCATGGCCTTCTCCATGTCTGCCATCAATTCCTGCGGTGTGTGTGCCTTTCCCGGATAGTTACCGGTCGTCTGAATGCCTCCGGTCAAGGGACCATCATGGTCAAAGCCAATGACATCATCGCCCTGCCAGCAATGCAAGGATACCGGAAGCTCCTTTAATTTGGCAATGGCTGCCTCGGTGTCCACACCATACTTTGCGTACTGCTCCTTTGCAGCTTCATAAATCTGTGACATATTAGTATTCTCCTCTCTTATTTAAATGCACTTTTTAGACGTATTTTTTTACTCCGAAGGAATTATAAATACAGCTTCTGGCTTCCTCTACCGACGTAAAATCACCTGCCTTTATCATCTGGGCTGTGATATTTCCTATGGCAGTCGCTTCTCCCGGCCCGCAATGAACCTCCTTACCTGTCTCCTTTGCCGTCAGCTCATTTAAATATACGGCATTTGAGCCGCCGCCGATTATATGAATACGGCTGTAGCTACGTCCGGTGATCTCCTCGATCTCACGCGCAGTCTGTGCATAGCACTGCGCCAGCGATTTATAGATCACGACAGATAGCTCTCCGGGTGTCGTAGGTATAGGCTGATTTGTATCGCGGCAATACCTTTGTATCTCCTCTGTCATGCTCTTTGGTGCAAGGAAGCAGTCATCGTTTGCAGCCACGCGTGAAGGGAAATCATCGCACTGTGATGCCATCTCGCACAGCTGTGCAAAGCTGTACTTATCCCCCAGCTCGTGGCGAACACTTTGGATCATCCAAAGTCCCATGATGTTTTTCAGATAACGATAACGCTTATCATAGCCTCCCTCATTTGTCAGATTCGCCTGCTGGCTGGCATCTGAGCAATCTGCCTCTTTTTTCTCGATGCCCATCAGTGACCAGGTACCGGAGCTGATGTAGAGGAAGTCATCGTCATTTGCAGGAACAGCAAGCACTGCAGATGCCGTATCGTGTGAGCCGCACAATACGACCTCACAATCAAAGCCTACCTCATCTATGATCTCCTGTTTGAAGTGACCGACACTAGTTCCCGGCATCTGCACCTTCTGGAATATCTCTTTATTGAAGCCGAGCATATCGATCAGCTCATAATCCCAGTCAAAGGTCTTCGGATTTATCAGCTGACCGGTCGTAGCCATCGTATACTCCTGCATCTTGACGCCGGTAAGTAAAAACTGAAAATAGTCCGGTGTGGTCAGCATCGCCTTTGCCTTATCCATCTGCTCAGGATGCTGCTTTTTTACTGCCATCAGCTGATAGATCGTGTTAAAAATCGCATACTGGATACCGGTACGTGCATACAGCTCCTTTTCAGGAATGATCTTGTATACCTCCTCATCCATGCCCTTGGTACGCCCATCGCGATACCCTACCGTATCCCCCAGCAGCCTGTCATTCTCATCGAGCAGTGCGAAATCCACGCCCCAGGTATCGATTGACATGCTGCTTGGAAGCTTGCCGATCTCCTTACATTTTTTCAGACCGGCTAAAATCTCCTTGAAGGTACGCTCGTGATCCCAGCATAGATGCCCGTCCTTTTCCACCATGCCGTTTTCAAATCGATACACCTCCTCGAGTACGATTTTCCCGTCTTCGATACTTCCTAAAATATGCCTTCCACTGGAAGCACCGATGTCGATTGCTAAATAGTAGTTGCCCATTTAAGCTCCTTTCTTATATTAAAAAATATTAAAAAATTGTTTTCTTGACAAATGCTCCACCCGCGAGCTAGGATATTGCACGGGAGTGTGAAAAATCATGAAACAAAACGATAAGCTTCATCCGCATAAAAGAGCCTTTATACACAATCTGCACCGACTGCGCAGCGGGATCAAATGGATTCTCATCGCCGTCGTGACAGGGATCGTAATCGGAGCCGTAGGAGCAGCCTTTTCTATCGCAATGGCTGCTGCTACCCATGCACAGCAAAAGTATCCGTGGCTGCTTTATTTTCTGCCGGTTGCCGGACTTTTAATCGTATCCTGGTATTATCTGTTTCATGATAAGCACGATCAGGGAACAAATCTGGTCATCTCAGCGATCCGCTCCGGTGAGGAGGTTCCGCTTAAGATGGCTCCGCTTATCTTTGTAGCGACCGTACTCACTCATCTATGCGGCGGCTCCGCCGGACGAGAGGGAGCTGCGCTCCAGATCGGCGCTTCCATCGGAAACGGCATCGGAAAGGTCTTTCATTTTAATGAAGACGATAAACGTGTCATGATCATGTGTGGCATGAGTGCCTGCTTTTGTGCACTCTTTGGCACGCCAATGACTGCCGCGATCTTTTCAATGGAAGTCGTCAGCGTCGGTGTCATGTATTATGCCGCCCTCGTACCATGTGTGATCGCCTCACTAACGGCACATGCCATCGCAGCCTTCCTGGGTGTCTCCTGGGAATCCTTTCCTGTAGGTGAAATTGCCTTTACGATAAAAAATGCCTGCATCATCGGAATCCTGGCGATTCTATGCGCCTGTGTAAGCGTCATCTTCTGTGAGATACTGCATCGCACAACAGCACTGTTTCGCAAGCATATCAGTAATCATTTTCTGCGAGCCCTCGTAGGCGGTGCGCTCATCATCGCTCTCACTCTGCTCGCCGGCAGCCGCGACTACAACGGAGCCGGCATGGATGTGATCGCCCGCTGCTTTGAAAGCGGTACGATAAATCCACTTGCCTTCCTATGGAAGATGGTCTTTACCGCCATCACGCTATCCTGCTGCTACAAGGGCGGCGAGATCGTTCCGACTCTATTTGTCGGTGCCACCTTCGGATGTCTCTTCTCCATGATCAGTGGCTTTCAGGCACCGCTATGCATCGCCGTCGGAATGGGCAGTCTCTTTTGCGGCGTGACCAATTCACCGATCGCATCACTGCTGCTATGCTTTGAGCTCTTTGGATATGACTGTATGCCCTTTTATCTGTTAGCGATCTCCCTTAGCTATATGTTATCCGGCTACCATGGACTCTACAGCAGCCAGAAGATTCTGTATTCAAAATTCAAAACGACCTATATCGACCGAAAGGTTCTCTAATCTGCAGACTTCGTGGATAAAACTGTCCGTTTCGCGTTCGCAGAGGCCTCATCGTCCCAGGGCAGCACATCGCCCGGCTCCCGCAAATATTCCAGCAGCTGCCAGATGCCCTCTCCCGTATAGGAGCTGACGTGAAACACCCTCTCGCAGCCTGCCAGATGCAGCCAGTTCTCCGCACGAGAAGGATTTGCATCCGCTGCATCAATCTGCGTAACTATACCGATCGTCGGGCGGCAATTAACAGCCGCACAGCACGGCGGATAGAGTGAATAGGGCTCGTTTGCATTGATCACCAGTGCTGTCACATCCGCCTCATAGGAATAGAGTGCCAGTGCTCTGCCGAGCCTGCCATTCTCCGCATATTCTCCCGGCGTATCGATGATCACATCAAAATGATTCACATACTGCGTCTTGTGGTAGTGAATCGTATCTCCCTTTAGCGCCTGACGAAGTGTGGTTTTTCCGCACTCACTTCGTCCGACTAATATCATCTTCTTCATTCAGGCTACCATCAGGTACGAGTCATTTGACAAACCGTAAATCCAAGTGATTCGATCAAATAATCACATATTCCCTGCAGGGCTTCCTCTACGGCAGATACCGTCCCGGTAAAAATCAGTGTGCCGCTGAAACGGTCGATAAAGCCCAGCTCTACATCTGCTCTTTTAATTGCCAGATCACCGGCTATCACTGCAATCTCTGCAGGACTCATGCTAAGGATCCCGATCGCGCAGCGCTCATAATCTATACTCGGGTCGAGGCCGAGCTTTTTATATACGATCGGATCGGGGCTGGCAATGATGTGTGCAAGCGTGACCTGCTTACCCGGCACAAGCTCCTGAACGATACGCATCTTTCCTTCCTGGGAAGGAGGTAACTGAAATTCCATATCACATCTCCTGTTTGTGTGGAATATCGTAACTGCTCAATACCCTCACAGTTACACAATCTCTCATCAACAACAGTTTACGACAAAAAACAACATAAATCAAGCATTATTTTCCACTTACCATCGCTTGATTTATGTTGTTTTTGTTTGTTTTATTTGGTTTGCAATTAGTCCTTAGGTGTTTTCCGGTCTGCTCACGATGATCGAATGACAGTTAAGAAGTGCTAACAATAGCGATACCACAAGCACGCTAGTATTATTGGCTGCCACCCCCTGTATATGTTCATTTACGATCAAAAGCCCTGCTGCCGTCGATAAGGTCGCCAACACAATATACATAATGACTGCCTGCCCTTTGCTGATTAGTCGTCTTGAAAAGCATAGGTTGTGTGGGATCGCCTCCGCTGCCAGAGAGATCGGCCATGAGATGATCGCTCCTACTATAAAGAAAAGCAACAGGCTATGCATCGACTGATAGGTGAAGCCAAAGATGCGCATGATCTCACCACCACAGATACACGAGAGTACGACAACTCCGACAAACAAAAAAACTGCCAGGAAAAATACCAGCAGACTTCCTAGAAAATCCTTACGAATGCGTCCATTTTCATGCATGTTCTTCACTCCTTTTTTAGCTGCTTCGTATACGCGCAGTTACCCCTTCCGAACAATTATAGCAATTCTTTTTCTCTTTTTCAATCGTATTTTCTTGTCAGCACAAGCGCTGCGTGCTATACTCATAAGGATGCAAATCTAACTGATTCCCATTCATTAAGGAGGAGTATTTTTATGAATGCTACAAATGACAACAACGAAGCGATTCGTGATGCGAGAGTCCTTGGTATACCAAAGATGCTGCTTCTCGGATTGCAGCACATGTTCGCCATGTTCGGTGCTACGATTTTAGTCCCGATTCTGGTAAACAGCTATTTCGGTGAAGATGTTTTACATGTACAGGTCACACTAATCTGTGCCGGCGTCGGAACTCTATTTTTCCATTTATGTTCCAAATTCAAGGTACCCGCATTTCTTGGTTCTTCCTTCGCCTTCCTCGGCGGCTTTTTAACGATCTCTCAGATGAATACAGGAGCCTTTGCCGATATGAGCAATGCAGACAAGCTCTCCTATGCCTGCGGCGGTATTGTAGTCGCAGGACTTTTATATCTGGTGCTTGCACTGATAATAAAGCTCGTCGGTGTAAAAAAAGTTATGCGCTTTTTGCCTCCGGTAGTTACAGGTCCTATCATCATCTGTATCGGCCTTAGCCTCGCAGGCTCTGCCGTAACAAACGCTTCACAAAACTGGCTGCTCGCCTTTATCGCGCTGGCTACGATCATCATCTTTAACATCTGGGGCAAGGGAATGTTTAAAATCATCCCAATTCTCATGGGTGTATTGGTATCCTACGCAGCAGCGCTCATCTTTAACGCCTGCGGCATGACCAATCCGGACGGCTCAGCGATTATCGATTTTACAAACATTGTCAACGCAAGCTGGGTTGGTATCCCGGAGTTTTCCCTGTGCAAATTCAACCTGTCTGCCATCCTTGTTATGGCTCCCATCGCTTTAGCATCTATGATGGAGCACATCGGTGATATCTCCGCAATCTCCGCAACAGTCGGAGAAAATTTCATCGAAGATCCCGGCTTACACCGCACCCTGATCGGTGACGGACTGGCAACCTCACTCTCCGCTTTAGTTGGCGGTCCTGCCAATACAACCTATGGTGAAAATACCGGTGTATTAGAGCTTAGTAAGGTTCATGATCCGAGAGTCATCCGCTTAGCAGCCGTATATGCCATCATCCTAAGCTTCATTCCAAAGATGTCCGAGGTCATTGGTTCGATGCCCTCTGCCATCATCGGCGGTGTCAGCTTTATGCTTTATGGTATGATCTCTGCCATCGGTGTACGTAACGTTGTAGAGAATCATGTGGATTTCACGAAATCCCGTAACCTGATCATCGCAGGTGTCATCTTTGTATGCGGTCTGGGCTTTTCTGATGGCTTGACCTTTACGATCGCAGGAACTGATGTGACCTTAACCGCACTGGCTATCGCAGCGATCGCCGGCATTCTCCTGAATGCTATCCTGCCCGGAAATGATTATCACTTCGGAAAGAGCGCAAGCGCCGATAAGAGCCGCGGCATCGACATGTCCCCCAATCTAAACGAGGATACACGTTATGGTGATCATGAGGAATAATTGATCCTGCTTTTGCAAAAAAAAGAGTTTCGCTTGCTTGCGAAACTCTTTTTTATTATCTATGCCTTCTTTTTCTTATGAAGCTCTGCTATGATCTGTTCCTTTAGCTCTAATGCTCTATCCTTGACATTGCGCGAGGTGGAGGAATTGGTGATCAATCCGCCTACTAGCTTTGCCGATACCTCCAGCTTTCCGAAATGATATGCCATGTAGGCGATGATATATTCTAGCGTCGGTTGATTTAGTCCGGCGATAGGGAACATCTCATTCATCATCGCACGCTGAAAGCCTTCAAAGGCCTCCAGGTAATGCTCCTCTGCAGTATCGTGATTATTCTTTATCTCGATAGCTCGCAGCTCTTCGATCGTGATCTGCTCAGCTTCCTTTTCCTTTTCACGATACAGCCATGCCATCACAAGGTGCAGATAGGATTTTTCCCCGTCCTTTGCCATCTTCGCATCTGCGCAGCGCAGTGCCAGCTCATACATGCGTATCGCCTGATCGTATGTATAACTCGTCCAGTCACTGCGATCCTCCGGCAGAAAATGCACACACACCTGCTCCTTTATGTTTGCGATCTGTCTGCTGGCAACATGCGGAAAAGATGCATGCATCGCACTATAGCCACAGCGCGGGCACGAACAGATCCCGTATTTTAAGGTGTCGATGTATTCAAAGCGCGGGCGAAGATCCGGATCCGAGCCGATCCGTCTGGCCTTGTTGGATTTTAATACCTTCGTTGTAAATGGTTTGTCACACACGACGCAGGTCATTTTTTTGTCGAAAATGAACTCCTCCTCCGTGTGTGTGATGTGTGATTCTGCCATGTTTTTCCCCCTCTTTTAATCTAGTTCGACTGCGGCAGCTTAAATGAACTCTTTAAGGATACTATACGGTTAAATACCGGTTCTCCCGGAACAGAATCCTTATAATCCACGCAAAAGAAGCCGTTTCGAACAAACTGGAAGCTATCATATGCCGCTGCGTCAGCAAGCGACGGCTCTACGTAGCAATTCTCACATACCTTCAGGGAATTGGGATTTAAATTCAGCGAACCATCCTCATTGTATACTCCAAGCTCTTCATCTATGATATTTTCATACAAACGAACCGTCACAGGCTTTGCGGTCGCTGCTGCCACCCAGTGGATCGTGCCCTTGACCTTTCGTCCATCGGGACTGTTTCCGCCCTTTGAGGCCGGGTCATACGTGGCATGGATCTCTGTAATGCGGCCCTTAGCATCCTTTTTAAAGTCCGTACAGGTCACAAAATAGGCATTCATGAGACGCACCTCATTGCCGGGGAACATCCTAAAATACTTCTTCGGCGGCTCCTCCATGAAGTCCTCTCTCTCGATATACAGCTCCCTCGCAAAGGGTACCTGACGCGTTCCAAGTGCTTCGTTTTCCTGATTGTTCGGCACCTCGAGATATTCAATCTCACCCTGCGGATAATTATCGATGATCAGCTTTACCGGATCTAATACTGCCATCACACGAGGACGCTTTACCTTTAGATCCTCACGGATACAGTACTCTAACGCCGCATAATCCGCGATAGAATTCGCCTTTGAGACGCCACATAAATCCACAAATTTTTGAATGGATTCCGGCGTAAAGCCGCGTCTGCGAAGTCCACAGATCGATACAAGTCTTGGATCATCCCAGCCGTCTACGATACCATCCTCTACCAGTCGCTTGATGTAGCGCTTGCCGGTCACGACATTTTTTAAATACAGCTTTGCAAACTCAATCTGCTTTGGCGGCTTCTCATAGCCTACCTCAGCTACTACCCAGTCATAAAGCGGTCTGTGGTCTTCAAACTCTAAGGTACAGATCGAGTGCGTGATGCCCTCGATCGCATCCTCGATCGGATGTGCAAAATCATACATCGGATAGATGCACCAGGTATCTCCGGTGTTGTGATGCGTCATATGTGCCACACGATAAAGCACCGGATCTCGCATATTCATATTCGGAGATGCCATATCTATACGCGCACGCAGCACCTTCTCTCCGTCTGCAAAGGCTCCGTTTTTCATCGCTTCAAACAAAGAAAGATTCTCCTCGATACTGCGATCCTTGCTAGGATCCTCCTTGCCCGGCTCCTCTAGTGTACCGCGATATTCTCTGATCTGCTCTGCACTCAGATCAGAAACATAGGCCTTGCCCTTTTTGATCAATGTAAGTGCAGCCTCATACATCTGCGGAAAATAATCAGATGCAAAATACAGATGCTCTCCCCAATCAGCACCCAGCCAGAGGATATCCCTCTTGATCGACTCGACAAATTCCAGCTTTTCCTTCGTCGGGTTCGTATCGTCAAAGCGCATGTGGAAGGTACCACCGTATTTTTGTGCCAGACCATAGTTTAATAAAATCGACTTGGCATGTCCGATATGCAGATATCCGTTTGGCTCCGGCGGAAAACGTGTACATACCGTATCGCATTTCCCTTCTGCCAAATCCTCATCAATGATTCGTTCAATAAAATTTTTGGAAACAGTTTCCTCTGACATTTCCTACTCCTCCTAGAGCCACTATTCTATATATTTCAAGTTTAACGAAAGTTTTATTTTCAGTCAATCGGTTTTTACTGTACATGCGTATGCGTAAACAGATGCTCCTGACAGTATTCTCTTCCTCCGACGCATTTCGAGCAAAAGCGAAACTCTAACGACGGATCATCCAGCTCCGTACGCCCGCAGATCGCACATTTATGCTTATAGATCGCCCCGTCACTCCGGCGCATTGTAGGTTGCTTTATGCCGGCTTTAAACTCTCTCTTTCGCTGAAACTCCCGTGGCGATACTTTTCTGTAATCTCTCGTGGAAAAGAAAAATACCAAAAAGTTCATCATCGACATCAAAATCACGATACGCCCAGACCATCCGCTCTGAATACAGCTGGCTGCCACAAGTGCGCCGTAGACAATGGCTAGCCATTTGATCTTCACCGGTATGATAAAATACAGCATCAGCTGCATATTCGGATAGCATACCGCAAACGCCAAAAATATCGACAGATTAATATAATACGTACTGACAGAATATCCCATCAGATATGCCTCCGGCACACCAAGGAGCCGCAGTATAAAAAAGCCTGCCATCACACCGATCACTGTAAATACTATACCGCCGATGATATAGACATTGAACCTAAAGGTCCCCCATGTTCTCTCTAGGGATGTACCCAGCTGATAGTACAACAGCATCATGATCAGATAAAAGAAGATATTTGAATAGGACGGCGGCATCACCACCCAGGTAAAAAGCCGCCAGATCTGTCCGCGCATCACAAGGGATGGATCGAGCATCAAAAGCTCCAGGATCGGGATCTGGAAAAATCTCTCCAGATAATAAAATACATAGCCTATAGCATAGCCGATGATCAGCCATTTGCTCAAATTCGGGATCGCGTAGCGGCCAAGCCTTCGTTCCAGTTTATTTAAATAGTTCATGTGTACTCCTTTATTAAAGTCGATAAAATTTAGTATAAAAAGTTTGCCTGCTTTTGTCAATGACAAGTGCGTTACTGTTCACTTCGGTGTTGTCTTTTTTTTAAAGCTGAATTATAATGATAATTGTTTTCGTTTTGAAAACACATTTTAATAGGTAATAACAGCATTACATAACAAGCATAGATGAGGTTTTTTCATATGAATAATCAGTTACACAAGCTCGGCATCGATATTGGATCAACGACAGTAAAGGTAGCCCTGTTAAACGAGGCAGATGAGCTTCTCTTTTCAGATTACAGGCGTCATTTTGCAAACATTCGTGAGACGCTGACCGATCTGATCTCGGATGCACGAAAGACAATAGGAGACGTACCGGTAGCAGCCATGATCACAGGCTCCGGCGGTCTCACTCTCGCAAAGCACTTAGAGGTTCCTTTTATTCAGGAGGTCATCAGCGTATCGACCGCACTGACGCACTACGCGCCCCAGACAGACGTAGCCATCGAGCTAGGCGGTGAAGATGCAAAGATCATCTATTTTGAAGGTGGCAATGTCGAACAGCGCATGAACGGTATCTGTGCCGGCGGAACCGGCTCCTTTATCGATCAGATGGCCTCCCTCATCCAGACGGATGCAGCCGGCCTAAACGAATATGCCAAAGGCTACAAGGCCATCTACCCGATCGCAGCACGCTGCGGTGTCTTTGCAAAAACAGACATTCAGCCCCTCATCAACGAGGGAGCCCTAAAGGAGGATCTGTCCGCTTCCATCTTTCAGGCAGTCGTAAACCAGACCATCAGCGGTCTCGCCTGCGGCAAGCCCATCCGCGGTCATGTCGCATTTTTAGGCGGGCCTTTGCACTTTTTATCCGAGCTAAAGGAAGCCTTTATCCGTACTTTGCATTTAGATGAAGAGCATGCCATCACACCGGATAACTCTCATTTATTCGCAGCCATAGGCTCTGCGCTCAATTTTGACAAGGAGCATGTCACCTCCTTAGACGAGCTGCTGCGGCGACTAAACGGCGAGCTTCATCTGGAGTTTGAGGTGGCTCGTATGGATCCGCTCTTTTCTTCTAAGGAGGAGTTTGACGCCTTTATCAAGCGTCATAGTGCTCACCGCGTAGCGACTGCTCCGCTTACAGACTATCACAAAAACTGCTACCTAGGCATCGATGCAGGCTCTACCACGACAAAGGTCGCACTCGTCGGCGAAGATGGTACTTTGCTTTACTCCTTCTACAGCAACAACTTCGGCAGCCCCTTAGCGACTGCGATTCGCTCGATGAAGGAGATTCATGAGCTGCTCCCTTCCGATGCACGTATCGTCTATTCCTGCTCCACGGGCTATGGAGAAGCCCTGATCAAAGCAGCGCTGCAGCTTGACGAGGGAGAGGTAGAGACTGTCGCACATTATTACGCAGCAGCATTTTTCAATCCAAGCGTCGACTGTATACTAGACATCGGCGGCCAGGATATGAAATGTATCAAGATCAAAAACCACACAGTAGACAGCGTACAGCTAAACGAAGCCTGCTCCTCCGGCTGCGGCTCCTTTATCGAGACCTTTGCAAAATCCTTAGACTATAGTGTGGAGGATTTTGCCGCGCAGGCATTGTTTGCCGAGCATCCCATAGATCTTGGCACACGCTGCACAGTATTTATGAATTCCAAGGTCAAGCAGGCGCAAAAGGAAGGTGCCTCCGTGGCAGACATCTCTGCCGGGCTAGCCTACTCCGTCATTAAAAATGCCCTCTTTAAGGTCATCAAGCTCTCTGATCCGGCTGAATTAGGGCAGCATGTGGTCGTACAGGGCGGTACCTTTTACAACAATGCGATTCTTAGAAGCTTCGAGCGCATCTGCGGCATAGAGGTTGTGCGCCCGGATATCGCGGGCATTATGGGAGCCTTCGGTGCTGCACTCATCGCAAGAGAACGCTACGCGCAAAATCATGCGCCGCTTAGCTCCATGCTGTCTATCGATGCTATTTTGAATATGAAATACGACACCACGCTGACGCGCTGTGGTGGCTGTACGAATAACTGTCTTCTCACCATTAACCGTTTTGACGGCGGCAGACGCTACATCACCGGAAACCGCTGTGAGCGCGGACTTGGAAAAGAGAAAAACGCAGAGCATATTCCGAATCTCTTTGAATACAAAAATAAGCTGCTGTTTGACTACGAGCCTCTTTCTGAAGCAGAGGCGACACGCGGCACTGTCGGTATTCCTCGCGTATTAAACTTTTACGAAAACTATCCGTTCTGGGCGACGTATTTTCGTGCACTGGGCTTTCGCGTCATCCTAAGCCCTCAGTCCACGCGTAGTATTTATGAGCTGGGCATCGAATCGATTCCCAGTGAGTCAGAGTGTTATCCTGCCAAGCTTGCGCACGGACATATTTCATGGCTGATAGACAAACAGGTGGATTGGATTTTTTATCCCTGTATTCCGTACGAGCGAAACGAATTTCCGGATGCAAACAACCACTACAACTGCCCGATCGTGACCTCTTATGCGGAGAATATAAAAAATAACGTAGACGAGATCACCTCAGGTGCCGTTCGTTTCTTAAATCCGTTTTTATCCTTTGCAGACAAGGATGCCTTGGCAGATAAATTGTGTGAGGTGTTTGGGAAGGAATTCTCCATTCCCTCCGCTGAGGTGCGTGCTGCCGCAGAGGCAGCCTGGAAGGAACTGGCCCTCGTGCATGAAAAAATGCAAAAAAAAGGCGAAGAGACACTTCGCTACCTAAAGGAAACCGGCAGACACGGTATCGTACTAGCCGGTCGTCCATATCACGTGGATCCGGAGATCAACCACGGTATTCCGGAGCTTATCAATTCCTACGGCTGTGCCGTGCTGACAGAGGATTCCATCTCCCACCTATCCAGGCTTGAGCGTCCGCTCATCGTCATGGATCAGTGGATGTACCACTCCAGACTGTATGCTGCAGCTAATTATGTAAAGACACGCGAGGATCTCGATTTGATCCAGCTAAATTCCTTTGGCTGTGGACTCGATGCAGTCACGACAGATTGTGTCAGCGACATTTTGACAAAATCAGGAAAGATATATACCTGCCTTAAGATTGACGAGGTCAATAACCTCGGTGCAGCCCGCATTCGTATTCGCTCCTTGCTGGCTGCCATCCGCGTGCGAAAGGCAAATCCTACGAAGCGCACCATCGTTCCTGCAAATCACAACCGCGTGATCTTCACGAAAGAGATGCGACAGGATTATACGATTCTCTGCCCGCAGATGTCGCCGATTCATTTTGAGCTGCTGCTTCCGGCATTTCGTTCTGCCGGATACCGCCTGGTCATTCCTCAGGTATCCAGCCAGGAAGCCATCAATGCCGGACTGCGCTACGTCAACAACGACGCCTGCTATCCGTCACTCATAGTGGTCGGTCAGCTCATGCATGCCATCGAAAGCGGCGAATATGATATGAAAAAGACCGCGGTACTCATCTCCCAGACCGGAGGCGGATGCCGAGCCAGCAACTACATCGGTTTTTATCGGCGAGCATTAGAAAAAGCAGGCCTATCACACGTTCCTGTCATCTCTATTAACATGGTAGGACTCGAGAAAAACCCCGGCTTTAAGCTCTCACCGCGGCTTTTGCAGCGCGGTCTGTATGCTGCCATATTTGGCGATATTTTCATGCGCTGCGTCTATGCGACGCGTCCGTATGAGGCCGTAGAGGGCTCTACCGATGCACTGCATCAAAAATGGAAGGAGATAGTATGCGCCTTTGTATCAAAAGAGCATATGCTCTCCCACCGCAAATTCAAGCAGCTGTGCCGAGATATCATAAAGGAGTTTGATGAGCTGCCCAGACGAGATATTAAAAAGCCACGTGTCGGCATAGTCGGTGAGATTTTAGTAAAATTTCATCCCGAGGCCAACAACCACCTAGCCGAGCTGTTAGAGTCCGAGGGCGCAGAGGCTGTCGTACCGGATCTGCTGGACTTTTTGCTCTACTGCCTCTACAACAACAAATTCAAGGCAGATGAGCTAGGCATGAGCAAAAAATCCGCACGCAATTCCATGCTTGGCATCAAGGCACTTGAATGGCTGCGCAGCGCCCCGCGAAAAGCCTTTGAAGAAAGTAAGCATTTCGATCCGCCGGCACACATCGAGGATTTGGCGGAATATGCCAAGCCCATCGTATCCATCGGAAACCAGACCGGTGAAGGCTGGTTTTTGACCGGTGAGATGCTAGAGCTCATCCACAGCGGTGCGACAAACATCGTATGTACCCAGCCGTTTGCCTGCCTGCCTAATCATATAGTAGGCAAGGGCGTGATCAAAAAAATCCGCCATGAGCATCCAAATGCCAATATCGTAGCCATCGACTATGATCCCGGTGCCAGCGAGGTAAACCAGCTCAACCGTATCAAGCTCATGCTGCATGCAGCAAAGAAAAAAATTGCAGAATAAATTTTTCACACAATAAAAAGGGAGTCGGTTTTACCGGCTCCCTATATTTTTTTATTTTTTATAAATGTAATACTCTCTCCTTAATCTCCTGCGTTCTGCCCTGATTCCAAAACTGTGTCCCGATGTAGCCACATGTACGACGCGCCACATTCATCTTGCTTTGATCACGATTGCCACAATTCGGACATTCCCAGATGAGCTTTCCGTGTTCATCGTTTACGACCTTGATCTCCCCACCAAAGCCGCACTCCTGACAATAATCGCTCTTTGTATTCAGCTCCGCATACATGATATTATCGTAAATATATTTCATCACAGAAAGGACTGCCTCGATATTGTTCTTCATATCCGGCACCTCTACGTAGCTGATTGCACCACCCGGAGATAGCTCCTGGAACTGTGCCTCAAATTTGAGTTTCGCAAAAGCATCTATAGGCTCCGTCACATGCACATGATAGCTGTTTGTGATATAGCTCTTATCTGTCACACCCTCTATCATACCAAAACGCTTCTGCAGACACTTTGCAAATTTATAGGTCGTAGATTCTAATGGCGTACCGTATACACTAAAATCGATATTTGTCTCCTGCTTCCAGCGGGCGCAGGCATCGTTTAGATGCTGCATCACCTGCAGGGCAAAGGGAGTCGCCTCCGCATCCGTATGAGACTTTCCGGTCATATATCTCGTACATTCACACAAGCCGGCATAACCGAGAGAAATCGTAGAATAGCCGTTATACAGCAGCTTATCCAGCTTTTCTCCTGGAGATAGTCTGGCCAGTGCGCCATGCTGCCATAATATCGGAGCTACATCTGACGGAGTGCCCTTCAATCGATTATGTCTGCACATCAGTGCACGGAAGCACAGCTCTAATCGCTCATCAAAAATCTTCCAGAACTGATCCATATCTCCTCCGGAGGAGCAGGCGATATCCACCAGATTCAACGTAACAACGCCCTGATTAAAGCGGCCGTAATATTTGTGCTGACCCGTCACATAATTGCCTGCATTCGCGATATTTCCTACTCCTGCATCGGTAAAGCGATCCGGCGTCAAAAAGCTGCGGCAGCCCATACACGTATATACATCGCCCTTCTTTAGCTGGCGCATGATCTTCTCGGAAATATAATCCGGCACCATGCGCTTTGCCGTGCATTCTGCTGCAATCCTTGTCAGATAAAAGTATTTACTGTCCTCGTGGATATTATCCTCCTCTAAGGCATATATGAGCTTGGGAAAAGCAGGTGTGATATAAACACCGCGCTCATTTTTCACACCCTTGATGCGCTGATAGAGCATCTCCTCGATGATCATAGCCAGATCATCCCTCTGGCGTCCTTCCGGCACCTCGTCTAAATACATAAATACCGTCACAAAAGGAGCCTGTCCGTTTGTCGTCATCAAAGAGATCACCTGGTACTGAATCATCTGTACCCCCTGCTTGATCTCCTCTCTCACGCGCATCTCAGCAATATCGTTGATCTGCGTTTCGTTTAAGTCGAGGCCTTCCGCCTCAAACTCCTCACGAACCTTCCTTTGATATTTTTCACGGGTAACCTGCACAAAGGGTGCCAAATGTGCCAGAGAAATACTCTGTCCGCCGTACTGTGCGCTGGCGATCTGTGCGATGCTCTGTGTCGCGATGTTGCAGGCCGTAGCAAAGCTCTTCGGCCGTTCGATCATCGTCTCGCTAATGACCGTACCGTTCTGCAGCATATCCTCTAAATTGACGAGACAGCAGTTGTGCATATGCTGTGCAAAATAATCCGCGTCATGAAAATGGATCAAGCCCTTCTCATGTGCTTCAATGATATCCTGCGGCAGCAGGAAACGTCTGGTAATGTCCTTGCTGACCTCACCTGCCATATAGTCACGCTGCACGCTGTTTACGGTAGGGTTTTTGTTGGAATTTTCCTGCTTTACCTCTTCGTTATTGCATTCGATCAGGCTAAGGATCTGCTCATCCGTAGAGTTGGCCTTGCGCACAAGTGCTCTGCGGTAACGATACGTAATATAGTTTCGGGCCACACCAAACGCTCTTACATTCATGATCTGATTCTCCACCAGGTCCTGAATCTCCTCCACATTCAGCGCACGATTCATCTCCTCGCATGCATTTTTGACATTGTCCGCGATGCGCAAAATCTCCTCCTGCGTCATTCGATCGGATGCAGGCACGCTCTCGTTTGCCTTTTGAACCGCTGCTATGATTTTGGTAATGTCGTAATCGACCTCTGCCCCACTTCGTTTAATAATCTTCATACCTATACTCCTTCAGCCTGGTTTTGACACAGCATATCTTTCTGGTGTGCAAAAAACGTTGCTAGGTAGTATTGTACTAGATGTAGTATTTGGTGTCAACGCGAATACTATATCTTTCTATTTTTAGTGAATTTTTACAAAAAAAAAGAGACGAAACCAAGCAAGATTTCGTCTCATTTTTTTATAATACACCCTTCGTCGACAGCACCTCGGTGATCCTGGGATCAAACCGGCTCGCTGCATCCAGCGCTTTTGAAAAAGCCTTAAATAACGCTTCCATTTTATGGTGGTCATTCTCGCCATAGAGTACCTTTAGATGCAGATTCATGCCGGCCGCATAGCTGATGGCATAGAAAAATTCCCGTGCCATCTGCGTATCCATACCACCCACCGCATCACCTTGAAACTCTGCATCAAATACAAGATACGGTCTGCCGGACAGATCGATCGCACACATAGCCAGCGTCTCATCCATCGGAAGCATACAGCTTCCATAGCGAACGATTCCCTTTTTATCACCGAGTGCTTCCTTGATCGCCGTACCGAGTACAATACCCATATCCTCGATCGTATGGTGGCAATCCACATCAAGATCCCCACGGCAATCCACCGCAAGATCAAACAGACCATGACGCGTGAAGCCCTCCAGCATATGATCAAAAAAACCGATGCCTGTATCGATACGGCTCACGCCCGTTCCATCTAAGGCAAATTCTGCCCGAATCTGTGTCTCCTTTGTCGCACGTTCTATCAGTACTCTTCGACTCATTTACTAAAACCCACCTTGTTCTGTTCGTTTAATAATATCATCCTGCAGCGACTTAGAAAGCGTCGTAAATAGTGCGCTATAGCCTGCCACACGGACAACCAGTGTCTTATAATTCTCCGGATGCGCCTGTGCATCCAAAAGCGTCTCACGTCCGATCACATTAAACTGCATATGCATGCCCTTCTCGTCAAAGAAGGTACGGATATAAGATGTAAATTTGCGAAGTCCTTCCTCTCCCGCCAGGGCAGAAGGATGGAACTTCTGGTTAAAAAGCGTGCCGTTAGAGGCAATGCCGTGATCGAGCTTGGATACGGAATTGGCTGTCGCAGTCGGCCCCTTGATATCGCGGCCCTGCATGGGACCTACTCCGTCTGCAACCGGTGTATTGGCAAGTCTGCCATCAGGTGTCGCTCCGGTCTGTCTGCCGAGCGGAACATTCGCAGACACCGGATACAAGCCGGCCTGATACATGCCGCCTCTCGGATTTTTATACTGCTGCAGCGGCTTTGTATAGGCATAGGCTACACGCCGTGCCATCGCATCCGCCTCATCATCGTCATTGCCGTATTTGGGTGCCTGTGCGATCAGCTCTAAAATCTCATCGTAGTAGCGTGCTCTCTCAGGTTCAGGCTTACTATTCGCTAACGTATCCGCGATAACGGCAATTTCCGGCTCTCCTATGCTTTTACCCTTAGATATCAGATCAGCGATGATCTCAGAGGTCAGCTCCTGCATACGGATCGTGCTAAGCCCCTTACCGAAATTATTGTCCAAGGCGTCCTTTAGCTGCGCCATCGTAACGCTCTTTTTATCAAATACGAGTTCCTTTACCGCAAGCATGGAATCTGCAACATTGGCGATACCAAAGCCCTGCGGGCCGGTAAAGTTGTAGATCGCACCACCCTCCTGCAGTGACCTTTTACGGCCTATGCAATCATCGATCATGCTGGACTGAAACGGCAGCGGCATACGCGTTGCATGTGCATAGTCGATGCAGTTGAGTGCATTGACCATGACTGCGATAAAGTAGTTCATCTGCTTTTCATAGGCTGCATAAAATTCCTCAAACGTCTTCATTTGTGTGACATCGCCGGTGGCAGGTCCTACCTGCTCCCCTAACTCCTGTCCGTTTGAAAATACCAGCTCTAATGGTCTGCACATATTAAAGAATGCGGCATCGTGCCAGCCGTCTGTCTTTCCTGCCTTCTGCGGCTCTACACATCCGATGATATTATACGTCCGTGCATCTGCTAAGGATACACCTCTGCTCATCAGTGAGGGAATGATCACCTCATCATTATAAAATGCCGGCAGGCCAATACCGGTGCGAGCAAGCCGCGCTGCCTTTAGTATAAAGGTCTCCGGCGTCTTGTTCCAGATACGAACCGACAGGGAGGGCTGGGGAAGCTTCACATGCATGCTCGCCTCTAGGCACATAAAGGACAGATCGTTTGTCACATCTAGCCCTTCCTCATCCTGTCCGCCTGCGATCAGATTCTGAAACAGGCTGTAGCCTGCGAAGCCGTCTGCACTGCCTGCATCACGGCATTTATTCAGATCATTCAGCTTGATCCAGATGCAGTCCATCAGCTCCTGAGCCCCTTCTCTGCTGATGCGTCCTTCCTCGAAATCCTTCTTGAAATACGGATACATATACTGGTCAAAGCGTCCAGGTGAGATGGAATGTCCGCTCGACTCCGTCTGCAAAAGCTCCTGCACAAACCAGAAGGACTGGCAGGCCTCATAAAAGCTCTCGGCAGGTCCTGCCGGAACCTTTTTGCAATTGGCTGCAATCACCAGAAGTTCTTCCTTTCGCTTCGGGTCGTTCTCTTTTTTTGCTTCTGCCTCTGCGAGTGCGCTGTATCGGTTTGCATACACGATAGCCGCCTCACAGCTCATACGCGCCGCTGTTAAAAAGGCATGCTCCCGCGCATAGTCAGGTGCACATAAAGTAAGCCCCTCTAACTCCTCATCGATACGTGCTATGATGCCCTCAAAGCCGATGGATAGCACTTCCTCATATTTTACCGTAAAATGCCCGATACCATTATAATAGTAGTTACCGGGCGTGAAGATGTTGTGCTTCATCGCAAGAAGCGCTTCCTTAGACATGGAAGCTGTCGCTAACTCGCTCGTCGTCTTGCCGTGCCAGTAGGAATATGCCTCATGCAGCCGTCTCTTCGTATCCTCTGCTATAAAAAAAGGATCTGCCTCACGCGTCGCTACCGTATCATATTCCTCCTCCATCCAGGCAAAGGAATACTCCGGAAACATCTGACAACCGCGGGGTGCGATAGAATTGCTGCCTACTATCAGCTCAAGCGGTCGAATCACGATCGGAAGCTTCTCACAGATCGCCAAAAACGCCTTGGCGCGGCGGATGATCATAGGCTCACCCTCCGTCTGCTTATAGCTCTCTGTCACGATCTCGGCTCGATCCGCCTCGATCACCGGCATATTGGCAAACAAATGCTCGATTAATCTCGGAATACGGGGAGACATCTCGATCTCTCCGTCAAATAGCTGTTTCGCCATAGGTGTATCCTCCTAAAATCAGGTGTAACTGTTTTGTACCTTCACAGTTACGATTAGGTTTCCACCTGTGAGTATAACATAACAGAACAAAAAAAACCACATAATTTTCTGTCTTTCTGTGGTTTTTTCTGTTTTTTGTTGGTTTTTATTTATTTTTATTACTGTGATCCCGATCATATTTTGAAATGAGCATCGTACGCACCCACTGCGGATCGTTGCTATAGTGACGCTGTACATAGCTCGTATACTCGGTTCTTGTCATGTCCTTGATTTTCTTTGGTTCGTTCAATTCTGATTGCCTCTTTTCATTGTGGCACCTACATTGGAATGGTATCCAACCGGTGTTTTTTGTTTTTGTCTTTCTTCATCAGCACGCTCTGTGAGCTCACTCGATGACATCTTCTTTAGATCCTCCAACAGCTCACGCATCTTCTTCTCCGCCTGCACCTCATCATACTCCTCTAACATCTGTATGACCTCATCAATGCAGCGACGCACGTAGTTCCCGACGTCATATTTTTGAAGCTCGCGAAGCTTGGCTAACGCCTCCTTGCGCTTAAAGTTCGCCAGATCGTCTACCGCATATAAAATCCGAACCGAAATATCCGACTCTGAGATCGGCAGTGCATTGGCACGTTTGCCGGAAAACATGTTCTGATCCATATAATCCACGACACGCTCCATCATCTCCATCGCACTCGTTACCTGATCATGCTTGA
The DNA here is from genome assembly GCA_963594555.1 of Lachnospiraceae bacterium. GTDB lineage: Bacteria > Bacillota > Clostridia > Lachnospirales > Lachnospiraceae > W0P33-017. The sequence continues at coordinate 83,765 of CAVBEI010000004.1, forward strand.
GTTTGTTTAGCACAGAGCGGATACGACCGGTCAGCTCCTCATCAATCTGATAGTTCAAGACCTCCTCTGTCTTTACGATCGCCTGCTTGATGCGCTGCTCTTTGATATCATGCAGTATACCGGTCACTCTCTGATACAGCTCCTCCTCTTCCATCGGAAGCACGCCAAGCCGCTTGAACACACGCTCTATGCGCTCATGTAAATCCTCCGGATCAAAGGGCTTGGTGATATAGTCCATGATGCCTAATTTTGCACCGTCGATGACAGTCGCCTTGTCCTTTTTGGCTGTTAAAAAGATCACCGGAACCGTCACGCCGTTTTCCTGTGCGCGGATCTCCTTTAACGTCTCGATACCATCCATGATAGGCATCTCCACATCCAATAAAATCAAATCCACCTGCTCACGATACAGATACTTGATCGCCCTGCGTCCGGAAATCATTGGAACTACTTCGTATTTCGATTTTAATTCCTGCTCCAGCGTCGCTAAATTCACGGTATTATCATCGATAGCAAGTATTCTCATTTTCTCCATAGCTAAGTGTCTCCCTACTCAATCGCCTCCGGGCTTCCTGCACCTAAAAATGCGCGCAGCAGCTCCTCAGCGGTATCATCATCATACATTTTAAGCTTATTTCGTACATCTTTCAAGCATTGATTCACACTTTTTTCAAGATGCTTTGATAAAAGCTGTTCTACCTTTGCTGCGGCCTCCTTCGAACGGAAATTTTCGATATCCTCTAAAATCTCCTGCAAACCCTGCCTAGACTCTTCCATGGAAAGCAGCTCGCCCTCTTTTTCTGCTGTCTCCTCTTTTAGTCGGCCGATAGATTTTAATACACGCTCGATCTCACGCAGCAAAAATACATATTCTGCTAACAGCTTTGAGAGATTTTCATCGATAAACGTATAATTTCCTTCCTTTGCCGCCATCTCATGCTCCTTGGCAAGGCTAGAGAGCTCCTCTGCTCCTATATTCGCCGATGCACTCTTTAGGCCATGCACCTCGATCTCGAAATTTTTATAATCGCACTCCTCTGAAAGGTGCCTGATAAGCCCCTGCTTTTCCTGCCCGTCCATATAGAAAAGCTCTAACAGCTCGATATAATCCTCTACACCTCCTGTGTGTGCCGCGATCGCCCGATGCACGTCGATGCCCGGCATATACAGCTCCTTTACCTTTGTGCCTGCAATCTTTTCCTCTGCCTCTACACTGCCCTCTACTGTCATGCGCCGTTCCTTTGGAATCCACTTGCACAAAATATCGTATAGTTTAAATTTATCCAACGGCTTTGCGATAAAATCCTGGAAGCCGTTTTGTATAAACATATCCGCCGCATGGCTGTAAGCGTTCGCACTGAGCGCGATAATGATGGCATTTTTTCCGTTTTCCCCACATTCTCTTCGAATATGATCGGTTGCCTCGATTCCATCCATCTCAGGCATCATATGATCCATAAAAATCAGATCATATGCTTTATCCTTCACCATCTCGATCGCCTGCGCCCCGCTCTTTGCCTCATCTATCTGGAAACGATAAATCGAGAGTGCGCCGACTGCAACCTTTAGATTGATCTTATTGTCATCCACGACCAGAACACGACAATCCGGTGCGATAAAGGCTTTCCCGATCTCCTCAGTCACATCGTGCTTTCTCCACGGATGCTGCTCTATCGTACGGCTGTCCGATATGCGCTGCTGCAAACGGATCGTCATAGACGTACCGATTCCCGGTTCAAAGCCCGTCGTGATCTCTCCACCCATCAGCTCAACAAAGCGTTTGGTCAGTGCAATGGTCAGATGCGTGTTATCAAAGCTGGTACTAGCTGCCTCATCCGCCTCAGAAAAGCACTTGAACAATTCCCTGCTTACGAAGGTCTCTACATCTAAATCCTCAGCACTGTGTTCAAACTGCAGCTGTAAAACCACACGTTCCTCATCGATCCATTCGTGAGTCACAACCAGCTGCACGAAGCCGCGCTTCGTGAAACGAATGGCAAAATCCATACAGTTTTGAATGAGCCAGCGGATGCGGTCCGCGTCACCTATCAGGCGGCACGGCAGATCCTTGGAAATTTTGCGTATTAGACGCAGTCCATTGGATGCCGCCTGCACCTTCGATAGATGCAGCGTCTCCTCAAACAGCTGCTGCGTATCATACGGCTCCTCTTTTAGTTTCATCTGCTCATCATCGAGCTTAGATAGACATAATACGTCACCGATGATCGTCAGCAGATTCATCGATGCATTCTTGATATCGCAGGCAAAATCATAGACCTTTCTGCCTCGGCTCTCCTCTATGATAAGCTCTGATAGTCCCACGATCGCATTCATCGGTGTACGTATCTCATGCGAGATATTTTTCAAAAATTCGCCCTTGTAGCTTTTGGCCTTCTGTTCCTCTCGCTTTGCCCTTTCAACCTCCTCTTTCATCTGCACGAGTGTCTCCTGTCCGGCTGTGACAGTCTGCTGCAGTCCAATCTCCTTTGTCTGATCCTGCAAAAGCAGCACATAGCCGCACACATCCGACCACGGGTCTACGATCGGAGATTTTATCACCTGAAAGAAACGCTCACCAATCCACAGCTCCTTTCGCTGAAACTCTTCAACCAGCTCTAATGGAAACGAATGCAGACGCATCAGGCTACGACGAAACATCTCGATCGATAGCTCCGGAAAGATCTCCTTTGCCGCAGGATTATAATAAAGCAGTGCTCCCTTAGGATCCATGACTATGGCACCCTCGCTCATCGTCTCACATATGGAATTTATAGCGGCTGTCTCGAGATTGAATACATTACCGCCAAAAAAATGTAACGCGAACAAATCAAGCAGCAGCAGACCAAACGCCGCGGTAAAGCGATAACCGCCCTGATGAAAGCCGGCAAAGAAATACACCTCACACATATAAGAGCCTAGTATAAAAAATGTAGCCCAAATCACTTTTTTCCTAAGCATTGGAGACAGCTCGCCTTTGATATAGGAAATAACTGCATATAACGACAATAAAAAAGGAAGCAGCTCACAGCCAATCGCCAAAAAGATATACATGCTGCCTCTCGTAAAGCTGATGGAGTATCCATGCAAGAGCTGTCTAAAGCCTACATTTTTAAAGATCTGCTGATGATAGTTTCCGGTCCAGGTGAGAACAAGCATCAGGCCATCAAAGGCCAGCACATAGCCTGCTACCCATTGCGGCACGCGTCTCCTTGTATAGGTAAAAAAGAACATGCAGACAAAAAAACCCATGAATATAAGTCCGCCGTACTCGATCTGCAGTGCCAAAAAGGCTGCGGTCTGCCCCTGTGCCATCTGCTCGAACAGATAGCCTGCATTGATCATAAGACCCATTCCCATATATGCAACGATGGCTTTTTTCTCTCTCGTCGTTCGTCCCTGATTGACCCAAAACAGCAGCAAAAACGTCGCAAATATAACGATCCACTGCATAATGATGGCTGTCATTGCTTTTTGTTCCTCCCCAGGTATCTGCGCACTGCCTCGCAATGGCGGATATGATTACATATCTTACCATATTTTACAAATACAATAAAGGTTTACTTTTAAAGGTAACTGTGGTAGGTTAGGTTGGAAAAAATGATATGGAGGTTAGATATGTCTGATGCTAATACAAAAAAATGGATAAATGCTGCACTATTTGCTGCGCTGACCACAGTATGCACCATGATAATCCGCATACCGACTCCTACCGGCGGTTACATCCATCCCGGAGATGGACTGGTGCTTCTGTGCGGCGTATTCTTAGGTCCCTCCATGGGCGCTCTTTCTGCCGGAATTGGCTCTGCGCTATCAGATCTTTTCAGCGGATACTTAGCCTGGGCACCTGCCACCTTTGTCATCAAGGCTATCTCTGCTTTTCTTAGCGGCCTGCTCTTTTCTGGCAGCAGTCGCCTTGGATGCAGCAGGCTATCGCAGGCTCTGCGCCTGATCATAGGCGGCTGCGTTGCGGAGGCCTGGATGGTATTTGGTTACTTTTTATTTGAGATTGGTTTAAATGCTGTGACTACAGGTAGCCTAAGCTTCGCTGCGATCGCATCCTCAGTCGTTTATTCCGCTGCAGGCATCCCGGCAAATATCATGCAGGCTTTTGCCGGCATAATCATCGCCTCGCTGCTGCTTCCTATCCTGCAGCGCATTAAACTGACAATTAAATGAACTTTTTGTGTTTTACTTCCAAAAATATGAAAAAAAGTGTATACTACCTTTAGTTGGACGCAAAATTGCGCCCCTAGTACGTTAGATAAAGGAGAACAATGGATTATGAGTCAGGCAAAGGTTGACCAGCGCAAAAATGCAAAGACGAACCGCAAGAAGCTGATGCGCCGCGAGAAGGCAGAGCGTGCTTTAGCATGGATTTTCGTTGGGATCGTCGCGATTGCTATCTGTGTCTGGATTGGATTTTCTATCTATCAGAGCATAAATGGATCTGCAGCTTCCGCAGACAGCTCCAGCGTATCGGTGAACACCGAAGCGGTCGATGATTATCTGGATGGGCTTAGCAGTGACACAAGCGAGGAATAAGTGAATGTAACTGTAAAGGCACAAAACAGCTGCAAACGAATAAAAAAAGAAGCCTGCTTATATAAGCGGGCTTCTTCGCGTAAGAAGGAAGTTTTATGAAAAATAAGAGCAAATTTTTCATCAACATAAAAAACTTCGTATATAGTATAAATGCAAGTTTTCTCACTGTCAAGAGAGTTTCCGCATAAAAATGGGGCCAGGACATGAAAAAAAGACAAACACCCGAAGCTGCACTGCGCGAAATGGCGCTCGGTTCCAAAGCAGCCTTTCACAAATTTTATAACAGCACGATCGCCTATGTCTACCGATCCGCGCGCCTGCTTTATCCAAATCACGAGGAAGCCATCTCCTTTGTCGTCGACTTCTACCAGTATCTCTATTTGCATATCAATGAATACGATGAGGCAAAGGAGCTAAAAAGCTGGCTCTCAGGGCTCATCTATGAACGCTACAGCCAGCTGTCCATCGGAAAGGCAATCGATACCTCCGTTAAGCATCAGCTATCCTCTGATTCTTCTGTACTAAGCAGCGCAGACCGCACACGCATCTATCTGCTGCTGGAAGAAGCGATTCATTTTCCGCCGCAGCCCACCCGAAAAAAGATGCTGCCTTTTGTACTTATGACTGCTTTAGCACTGCTGCTTTTTACTCTGCTTAGCGTACATTTTCTGCCGGAGCTGTTTAAGGACAGTAAAGTATCCGAACAATCCGCCGATACAGACGCCTCCGATACGGATACTTCTGATACAGATACTTCTGATTCCGACGCTTCTGATTCTGATATTTCGGATACCGATATTTTAGATGACGATTACTTAATAGAAGAAACTGACGATTCTTCAATAGATGAGGATATGCAGGAGGTTGAAGATCGCCTAAGCAGCATGGGACATACCTCCTTAGAGTCGTCTGAAGCCTCTGATAAGAGCACGGCTGATTCGCTTTCTGATACGCCTGATACTCCTGATACTCCGGACACTCCTGATACCACCACTCCTGATATGTCCACCTTAGATACGCAGGATAGTAAAACCTACGATTCCGATATCGATTCGCTAGAGGATCTTGAGCTGACGCTTCGCTACGGCGATGATTTACTATTCACAGATGACTCTCTTCAGTGACGGCTATACCCTGCTCCTTGACAGCGATAAATAAGTTTTCATTGACTTTTATTGAAAAGGAACGTATACTTTATCCAATGGACGCTTTAAAGCATCAAAGTGCCCGCGCATTACACGAACGAAAATTACATAGAAATGGAGAATACACTATGCCGATTACACAATACTTAGAGCGCAATGCCGATCAGTACGGTGACGAGGTTTGCTTAGTCGAGCTTAACCCTGCCATGGAGGAGACCAGACGCGTCACCTGGAGAGAATATGATTTGATGGAGCCCAATCGTGCCACTGCCTACCGCCGTGAGATTACCTGGAGCGTATTTGATGAAAAAGCGAATCGTTTTGCCAATCTCTTACTCTCCCGCGGCATCAAAAAGGATGACAAGGTAGCGATTCTGCTCATGAACTGCTTAGAGTGGCTGCCGATTTATTTTGGTATATTAAAGACCGGTGCCATCGCCGTACCGCTGAATTTCCGTTATTCCTCCGATGAGATCGAATACTGCGTAAATCTCGCTGATGTTGACATTCTCATCTTCGGACCGGAGTTTATCGGTCGTGTCGAGGAGATTGCAGATAAGATCAGCCAAAATCGCCTGCTATACTATGTTGGAGAAAATGACTGTCCGAGCTTTGCCGAGGATTATATCAGCGAAGCCGCCAATTGCTCGAGCAGACGCCCCGAGCTTCCGATTACTGACGAGGATTTTGCAGCCATTTATTTTTCCTCCGGTACGACCGGCTTTCCGAAAGCGATTCTGCACCGTCATCGCAGCCTGATGCATGCAGCAGCCGTAGAGCAAAATCACCATTCCACAAAACGGGGCGATGTCTTTTTATGCATTCCGCCTCTATATCATACCGGTGCAAAAATGCATTGGTTTGGCTCGCTTATATCAGGCAGCAAGGCCGTTTTACTAAAAGGAACCAAGCCGGAATACATCCTGCAGGCCGTATCCGACGAAGGCTGTACGATCGTCTGGCTATTAGTGCCCTGGGCACAGGATATATTAGAACGCATCGATTCCGGCGCACTAAAGCTATCTGATTACAAGCTGTCACAGTGGCGTCTGATGCACATCGGTGCACAGCCCGTACCGCCCTCACTCATTCGCCATTGGAAGGAATATTTCCCGGCTCATGACTACGATACTAACTACGGTCTTAGCGAATCAATAGGACCAGGTGCCGTACATCTCGGTGTAGAAAATATTCGTAAGGTCGGTGCTATCGGTGTACCTGGATATGGCTGGCAATGCAAGATCTGTGACGAAAACGGAAACGAAGTAGCACCGGGCGAGGTCGGCGAGCTCGTATTAAAAGGTCCTGGCGTGATGGAATGCTACTACAATGACAAGACAGCGACAGACGAAGTGCTGCGTGACGGATGGCTCTTCACCGGAGATATGGCACGTCAGGATGAGGAGGGCTTCTATTTCCTCGTAGACCGCAAAAAAGACGTCATCATCAGCGGTGGTGAGAATCTATACCCTGTTCAGATCGAGGACTTTATCCGAGGGAACAATTCCGTACATGATGTTGCAGTCATCGGCCTGCCGGATAAACGCTTAGGTGAGATCGCAGCAGCCATCATCGAATTAAAGGAAGGTGCCGTCTGCAGCGAGGAGGATATCAATGCCTTTTGCATGGAGCTTCCCCGTTACAAGCGTCCGAGAAAGGTCATCTTTGCGGAGATTCCCCGTAATCCGACCGGCAAGATCGAAAAGCCAAAGCTGCGTGAGATCTATTGCGGCAAGCGTCTCGTCGAAGCAGAAAGCAATAGTTAAAAAAAAGACCTGAGATCACTCAGGTCTTTTTTTATGCTCCATTTTTTCCGGCAGCTGTGCTAAAATCACTGCAATAAAGATCAGCACACATCCGAATAGCTCACGGGTGCTTAGCGACTCATGGAGCACAACCCATCCTGTCAAAACTGAAAATACGGATTCCAGGCTCATCAGAAGCGTCGCGATCGTCGGATTGTAATTCTTTTGTCCGAGTATCTGGAACGTATATGCCACACCGCTGGATAATACGCCTGCGTACAGCAGTGATCCCATGCCGGCTAGTATTCCCTCGAGGCGCGGCTGTTCAAAAAGCAGCATACCTATCATAGATACAAACCCCATAACAAAAAACTGTATACAGCTTAGCCGTACTCCATCCACGAGCGGAGAAAAATGATCCACCACTAAAATATGGCAGGAAAAGAGAAACGCACAGCAAAGAATATAAAAATCACCCTTCTCTAGCGCAAAGCCACCGCTCATGCACAGCAGATAAAAGCCAACTAGCGCAATCCCTATGCCAATCCAGACTTTTTTCCCGCAATACCGTCCCAAAAACAGTCCGAGCACCGGTACGATCACGATGTAGAGCGCCGTGATAAAGCCCGCCTTGCCGGCGGAAGTATATTGCATGCCAAATTGCTGCAGATTGGAGGCTGCGCACAGCACCAAGCCACAGCATACGCCGCCAAGCAATAGCGTCCTTTTATCCTGCTTTTTTTCAGCAGTCCGCTCCTCCTCGCTCTTAAAATGATCCAGCAGTAAAATACAAGGCAGCAACACCACGCTTCCGATGAAGCTTCTCACACAGCTAAAGGTCAATGGCTGCATATAATCCATGCCGATGCTTTGTGCCACGAAGGCGCTGCCCCAGATAAAAGCAGCCACCAAAAGCATAACAGGGTTCTTCCAGTTCGTTTTCTTCATATGTTCAACCTCTTTTTCAAAACTTTAACCATTCTAACACAACATAAAAAAAAAGAAAACAAAAAGATGCACCGCCAAAAGCGGTGCACCTTATCTTATAGGAGAAACAAAAATATGAACTATTATTCGCTCTTATTCTTTGAAAGCACATCAAAGATAACTGCTGCTAATAATACGAGACCTTTTACGACCTTCTGGTAGTTGGCATCCACACCCATGATAGACATACCCAGGTTGATGACACCCATGAGCACCGCACCGACGATAACGCCCGGAACCGTACCGGTTCCACCGTATGCAGAAGCGCCACCGATGAAGCAGGAGCCGATCGCATCCATCTCGTAGTTCTGTCCGTAGGTCGGCTGTGCAGAGGTCATACGTGCGATGGTCAGCATACCTGCCAGAGCAGATAACAGGCCCATGTTTGTATATGCCAGGAAATACACGTTGTTTGTATTGATACCGGACAGCTTGGTAGCCTTTTCATTACCACCGACTGCATAGAAGTAACGTCCGGTTGTTGTCATTGAAGTGATGTAACCGTATATAAGCACGGTAATAAGTACCCAAACCAGTGCTGTCGGAATACCCTTGTAGAGTGCAAGCTCATAAGAAAACCACAAAATCACTGCACTAAGCACAACAGTCTTTGCGATCATGGCACTAAAGCTGCCTGTCTCATAACCCTTTGCTTTTTTGCTCATATAGCCACGCAGCTGAACGAATATGAAGATCACGATCGCCAGCACACCAGCCAGTAAGCAGGTGATGTTTATGCTGCCGCCTCCGAAGAAATCCGGAATATAGCACTCAGCACCACCGCCGAATACCTTGACAAAGGTCTCGTCTGTGATGGATACCGTCATACCGTTTAGTACCACGTTTGAGAGCCCTCGGAAAACGAACATGCCGGCCAACGTCGTGATAAACGGCGGCACATGTACGAATGCGATCCAAAAGCCCTGCCATGCACCGATAGCTAAACCAACCAGCAGCATAACAACTACACATACCCAGATGTTCCAGCCCTGATTTTCCATTAGGGTTGCTCCGACTGCTCCTACGAAGCAGACGATCGAACCGACAGAAAGATCGACGTTACCACCGGTTAATATACACAACAGCATACCTGTTGCCAGGACGAATACGTATGCGTTCTGTGCGATCAGGTTGTTGATGTTCTGCGGAAGCAGGATCTTTCCGCCTGTCTTCCATGCAAAGAACCCGGTTACAAGAAGCAATACGATGATCATCGTATATTTTTTTACAATATCCTTCAATATTTCTTTACTCATGGTTTACTCTCCTTTGCTTGATTTCAGAATATAGGACATGATCTTCTCCTGTGTCGCTTCTTCTCTTGACACTTCGCCCACCATCTTGCCTTCGTTCATGACATAGATGCGATCACTCATGCCAAGAACCTCAGGCAGCTCGGAGGATATCATGATCACGGATTTGCCCTCTGCAACCAATTGGTTGATGATGCAGTAAATCTCATATTTTGCACCGACATCGATACCACGTGTCGGCTCATCCAAAATCAGTATGTCCGGATCAGCAAACATCCACTTGGCCAGCAGTACCTTCTGCTGATTTCCTCCGGAGAGGTTGCCGACATTCTGCTCCACCGTCGGACACTTAATCTTTAGCTTGTCCTTATATTCGACCGCGACAGCATATTCCTTGTCCTTGTCGATCACCTTGTTTTTTGAAACCGAACCAAGACTGGCCAGGGTAGTATTGATCTTGATCGGATTCGATAGGATCAAGCCATTTCCCTTTCGATCCTCTGTTACGTATGCGATCTTGTTTTCAATCGCATCACGTACATTCTTTAGGTGTACTTCCTTGCCGTTAATGATTATCCTTCCGGAAATATTTGTTCCGTAGCTCTTACCGAAAATACTCATGGCCAGCTCTGTACGTCCGGCACCCATCAGTCCGGAGATACCTACGACCTCGCCCTTTCGAACGGTAATGGATACATCATCTACAACCTTGCGTTCTGTATAGAGCGGATGATGAACGGTCCAGTTCTTTACCTCTAAGCTGACATCACCGATCTTAACATCCTGTCGTTTCGGGAATCGGTCTGCGATCTCACGGCCTACCATGCCGCGGATGATCCGATCCTCGTTGATTTCGTCTTTTCCTTTTACCAGTGTCTCGATGGTCGCTCCATCACGGATCACGGTAATTTTATCTGCCACATAAGCAACCTCGTTTAGCTTATGTGAAATAATAATGCAGGTCATACCCTCCTGCTTAAATTTCAAAAGTAAATCTAACAGAGCCTTTGAATCTGTCTCATTCAAAGAGGCGGTAGGCTCATCCAAAATCAGCAGCTTTGCATTCTTTGCCAGAGCCTTTGCGATCTCTACCAGCTGCTGCTTTCCAACACCGATATCCTTTATCAGTGTTCTAGAGGATTCCTTTAATCCTACTGTCTGTAAATGCTTATCTGCCTGACCGTACGTCTCAGTCCAGTCAATCTTTGCTTTTTTTCCTCGCTCGTTTCCAAGGAACATGTTCTCGCCGATTGTCATATACGGAATCAGCGCCAGCTCCTGGTGAATAATAACGATTCCCTTTTCTTCGCTGTCTTTAATCTTTGCGAACTTACACAACTCCCCATTATAGATGATCTCGCCTTCGTACGTTCCATAAGGGTAAATACCGCTCAACACATTCATCAGTGTGGATTTTCCTGCACCGTTCTCGCCGACTAACGCATGAATTTCGCCCTCTTCCACCTGAAGATTTACGTTATCCAACGCTTTCACACCGGGAAATGTTTTGGTAATGTTTTTCATTTCAAGCAATGTCTTTGCCAAAAGAATCCCTCCCTGCTATCTCCTTAAAAACAGGCGGGCTTTTACCCGCCTGAAAAATGTTAGTCTTTTTTATTTTACTTTAAATCATCCTCGGTGTAGTATCCGGAATCGATCAAAAGCTCTTTGTAGTTGTTTACATCTGCAAATACAGGCTCGCAAAGGTAAGAAGGAATGATTCCTGTGCCGTTGTCATAGGTCTCTGTATCGTTTACAGGAGCCTCTTCGCCGTTCATGATGCTCTCAACCATGATAACTACCTGAGCAGCAAGAGCTCTGGTATCCTTGAAGATTGACATAGACTGCTTGCCGTCGATGATGTTCTTTACGCTGGCTACGTCGCAATCCTGACCTGTAAGGATCGGATATTTTCCTGTGTAGTTAGCTGCCAAAGCGTTAGCTACACCAAGAGCGGTAGAGTCGTTAGATGCTAATACAACGTCGAGATCCTTATCTGTGTAGTAAGAAGATAAGATGTTCTCAAATCTAGCCTGAGCGGTCTCAGTTGCCCAGTTTGCAGTAGCTACGTCTTCCTTAGCGATCTGTCCGGACTGAACTACAAGCTTGCCCTCATCGATGTAAGGCTGTAATACGTCCATAGCGCCGCCATAGAAGAAGTTTACGTTGTTATCACCGGGATCACCGGTTACGATCTCAAGATTGAAAGGTCCTGCCTGATTCTCAAGGTCTAACTGATCAACGATGTAATCACCCTGTGTCTTTCCTACTAAGTAGTTATCAAATGTTGCATAGTAAGAAACTGCATCAGAGTTCATGATCAGACGGTCATAAGCGATAACCGGAATGTTCTTCTCTTTTGCCTGTGCTAAAACAGTTCCTAAGGAATCACCATCGATAGAAGCGATTACAAGAACCTCACAGCCATTGTTGATCATGTTCTCGATCTGAGATACCTGAGTAGCGATATCGTTTGAAGCAAACTGAAGGTCTACTGTGTAGCCTGCTGCTTCAAGCTCGCTCTTCATGTTCGTACCGTCCTGATTCCATCTCTGGAGATCCTTGGTCGGCATTGCAACACCAACGAGTCCGCCTGCACCCTCTGATGCATCAGCGCTTGCAGAATCATCTGCTGCTTCTTCTGCAGAGTCATCAGCTGCTGCCTCTTCGGTAGCTGTCTCCTCTGTTGTGGTGGCTTCTTCTGCTGAGCTGCCGCAGCCAACGAAAATGCTGGATACCATGGCAAGACTGAGCACAGTTGCTAATAGTTTTCTTTTCATCTTTGAAAACCCTCCCTTTTTTTGATGAATTCACTTTACCATATTGCATTCTGTATAAACTTGTGAATTTCAGCACATTTTTTTTGTGCGTTTTTTTTAGCAAGCAAAAAGCAGGACAAAATTGACCTCGTCAACATGATCCTGCTTAAATTTTTGCTATTGCATTTTTTTCTACTTTATGTTCAGGTAGATCTCACTGCGCTCATGATATTTTCCTGTGATGATCTCATCCATATTATCCTTTGTAATAGCGATCGGGGTCAGGCACTCATAGGGTACCTCGCTGCTGCCATCACTTATCGTTCTGGAAACATCGATATCCTCACCGTTTGCCATCGCAACAGTCAGCTCCGCCGCGCGCTTAGCAAGCTTTTCTACCGGCTTGTATACCGTCATGCACTGTGTGCCCTCTACGATACGCTGGCACGCATCTAAATCCGCATCCTGTCCTACCACACACACACTGCCTGCAAGTCTATGCTCTGATAGTGCACGCACGGCCTGACCGGCGATGCTGTCATTTCCACACATGATGCCGTCCGGCTGCGTCATGGCACCCAGGTAGCTGCTCGTCACAGAAAAGCCTGTCTCTGCCCGCCAATTTGGCGCATGCTCTGTCAGCGTAATCTTAAGCTCTGATTTTGAAAGTGCATTCTCAAAGCCCTTCATAACCTCCGATACGTTATTATCCGCAAGTGGTCCGCATATCTGTAGTATCTCACCCTTTCCCTCTAAATGCTCTCTCATATGCTCTCCCATGAGAGTTCCAACCTGTTCATTATCAAAGGAGATGAACAGATCCACGTCCGAATCCAGTATCAGGCGATCATAAGCGATCACAGGTATACCGGCACGCTTGGCGTCTTCAATCGCACTATGCAAATCCACTCCATCGGAAGCGACCTGTACGATCACGATGGCATCGACCTTCTTTTTTATAAAATACTCGATCTGATTGATCTGCTCCTCCACACTTCCGTTTGCATTCTGTACATTCACCTGCGCCCCTAATTCCTGTGCTGCAGCCACAAACACGTCTCTGTCTCTCTGCCACCGCTCGATGACAAATGAATCAAAGGTGATTCCAATCTGTGTCTGCTCTTCATCAGATGTCTGTGCTGTCTCTTTTGCAGGCTCTGCTGATCCGCAGCCAATCAAAAGCAGTGCACTGACAAGCAGCACCAGTACACTGCGATAGTTTATTTTTTTTCTCATGCCTTTTCGCGCTCCCGATATTCCGTAGGTGTGTATCCTACATTTTTCTTGAAAATACGGCTGAAATAATTCGGATCACTGTAGCCAACCTGTGCACAGATCTCCTTCATGCTATGAGACGGATCACGCAGCATCTCCTTCGCCTTGCTGATGCGAAGTGTGGTCAGATATTCGATAAAATTGCTGCCTGCCTCCTCCTTGAACAGCTTGCTGAAATAATACGGGCTGATGTCAAGCTCCTTTGACAGCTCATCAAGTGAGAGATCCCTTTTATAATTTTCCTGTATATATCCCTTTGCACGCTCTACCAGACTGTTTTCATGCTCATTTTTCTTTGTATGCATATTGCGGTTAGCCGTTCTGAATTTCTCGACAAACCACTCTCTCAGTGCACGTACCTCCTGCGTATGCATGATCGTATCCAGATAATCGGCGCGCTCATCAAAATGGTAAGTCATACCGCCGCTTAAATATGTATCATGCTCTGCAAAAAGGACAAATTCCAGAATTTTCAGGCGGATACTCTCAGCCTTGTCCGTATAGTTCTCCACCATCCAGTCAAAATAGTGACCGGCCGCCCTGGCGCATTCCTCCGGCGTTCCGTCCCGCAAACGATCAAACAGCTCATTTTCCAGATCCAGACGATATTCATCATCGTAACGGCACTGAATCGGCAGATCATCCACATGTGCCACACTACCAGTGGAATTCTCAAGCGCCTTTAGAGCCTCCTCATAGGAGCTCATGCTATCCATCAGCCTGTGAATAGAGCCGATGCCGATACGAAAGGAGATATCTATCTCTTTTTTTAATCGTCTGGCAAGTGCCCGACAGGTATCGATCATCTCTATACGCTGTTCATAGCTCACCTGCTTCATCTCACAGGGCAAAAAAACCGGCACCTTGTTAGATATCACTGCACCGACAACACAGCTCCACTGCTCCTTTAAAAGCTCTCGAAACTTTTGATAATTTTTTTGCATCCGTACGCTGGCACCGACTGCATTGGTCATCTGCCTGCCCTGCTGGTCATCGCCCATGACAAAGGCCAGCATGCATCCATAGTCACTCGTCAGCTCTAACAGATTCTTATAATTATCTACATCCTCCTGCGCGTATTCGTTGAACATCGTGGCATAGATAAAGCCATTTTCGATGATCGGCGTGACCGACTCCATCTTTTCACGAATAAACAGATCCTGACTGCGCTTTTTTCTGCGTGAATCGATCCGTTCGATAGCTCGCCTCATCACTTCACAAATCGATATCTTATCAAAGGGCTTTGTCATATATTCGAGAACGCCTAAGTTCACCGCTTCCTTTGCATAATCAAATTTATCATATGCCGATAGGACGATAAACTCTGCACTCACATTGGTCCTCTTGATCTCACGGATCGCCTCAATGCCGTTGATGCCCGGCATCTGGATATCCATAAACACGATATCCGGGCGGAAGATCTCCGCTAATTCAATGACATCCCGTCCTGTACGCGCCAGCTCGATCTCACATTTCCCCGGGAAATTTTTCTCGATAATCATCCTCAGAGAATCTCTTACGATTCCTTCATCATCCGCCAACATGACTCGATACATCTTCCGTCTCCTCCTGTTTATACGGAATCGTCAGCACGACCTCCGTTCCTTTTCCCATGCCCTCGCTAAAAATCTCCATCCTCGCCTGCTCCTCAAAAAACAGCTTCAGGCGTTCCATTACATTGCGCATACCAACGCCGTTAGAATGATCTGTCGCAGCCTCAGCTTCTATCGCACCTGATAACACCTCTTCGATGCGCTCCGCACTCATGCCTGCGCCGTTGTCCCAGACACTGATGCAGATATGATCTGCTTCACGGCGAATCGACAGCTCGATTCTACCCTCCCAGTCAATGTTTCGAATGCCGTAATTGACGGCATTCTCGACTAGGGGCTGCAAAATCATGCCAGGCACCTCCACAGAAAAATAAGCCTCATCCACATCCTTTTGATAGTGAATCTCACCGGCGAAGCGTACATTCAATATGTAGACATAATTGTCAACGAGACGCACCTCCTCGCCAAGTGTCACCCGTTCGTTATTTTTTCGCACATTATATCGGAAAAATTCCGATACATTCTGTAAAAAACGCTCGGTTTTGGCGGCATCCTCCATCATCGCAAGCTGCGCACCGGCATTTAGGGTATTAAACAAAAAATGCGGATTGATCTGTGCCTGGAGATATTTTAGCTGTGCATCCTTTAGGTGACTTTGCATCATCAGCTCGTTTGCCTTTAGGCGATTTTCTCTCTCAAGTGTAAGACGCAGCTGCTCAATGTAGATGCGGATGCTTCGCACCATCTGGTTAAACGCCGCTGTCACGATGCCCACCTCGTCATTTTGACGAACAGGAAGCTGCTCCACCTCAAAATTTCCCTTTGCCACCTCATCTGCCGTATCCGCCAGTAGTCGCAGCGGTTCCGTGATAAGACGCGTACTCGTAATGATCAGCGCCGCATTTCCGAGCAGCACGAGTAAAAGTACGATAACGGTGATCATCTCGCTGTAGCGAAGGGACTCCACAAGCGTCCGATACGTCACGGAATTCGTCTTAAACTGCTCGTTATTCAGGCTATATATAAAGGTATGTATCTCATCATAAAGCTCAGAGGCATCAGTATATAGCGAGGCATACCGCTCGACATTCCGCCCGCGCTTGGCCTGAATGATCTCATCTAAAAGCGTCAGATACGACTGAGACAGCCCATATATATTTTTTTCGGTTAATAGTGTTTCATTGTCGGTAGGCGCACGGTTTAGCGACTCTAGAAGCTCTCTATAATCCTGCTCGCTTCTATAATAGCGCTCCATCGCATCCGATCCCTTCGTCTGCAGATAATCTAACGTAGCAGTCTGTAGCTCATCTAGGCCATCCGAGAGCTCATTTAGGCTGACATTGCTGGTGTATACCCGTTCCACACGACCTAACATGCGGCTGATGGAAGCATAGGTATACAGATTCACCAGCACCACAAAGGCAGACGTCACGATAAAAAGCATGATCAGCTTTTGACGCAGGGTCATACTCATCCATTTTTTCTTCATACACCCTGCTCCTCTTCACGCTCTAACTGAGTCAGCCGCTTTTTGGCCTCCGCCGGCGTGATCAGATCGACATCTACCGTCGTGTAACCGTTCGTATATCCGGTCTGGCGATATTCATCGAGTGCTGCCACAGAGGCTCTGCCGATCTCCCTTGTGTCCGGTGTGATCGTAAGCGTCAATATATTTTTGGCCAGTGCATCTAAAATCTGTGCAGAATCGTAATAGCCAAACAGCTGCACCCTGCCAACCTGATTATAATCTACAGCCGCCTGATAGGCACACTGTGTATATACACCACTTAGACACACGAGTATATCCGGCGTCTGCTCCTCATCCAAAAAAATATCCCGGATATATTCCTCTGCTCCAAAGCTGTCGGAATTATCGACCCAAACTGCGTCTACATTTACTGTCTTATCGACCTTAATCTCCTGCTCGAGCGTCTCGCGGATGCCAAGCAATATCAGATTGCTGGAGGTATCTCCGGAATTATTCTCGGTCAGCACTAGTACCTTCTTTGTTTTGTCAGTCTCTATTTTTTTCAGTGCCTTTTTTATCCTTTTGCCGTATTCCTGTCCGATGTGATAGTTATTTGCTCCGACAAAGCACTGACGCGTACTGCCGCTGCAATCGTTTAAGACTGTAGCTACCGGTATGCCCGCCTCTACCGCTGCATCGATGCAGGCAGTCATCTCCTCCGTCTCATCACTGTTTACCAGAATGCCGTCTACCGATGCATTCACAGCCAGCTCCACGAGCTGCGTCCGGTCATAATTTACTGCCAGCTGATCGCCAAAGCGCTCCACATATACACCACGCGCTTCGCCCTCTTCCCGTGCACTCTCATAGATTGCATCCCACAGGCCGCTGTCCTCATCACCGGTTATCATCACATAATGTCTGCTATAGGTTTTCTGCTGCTCCATTTCTTTGCTCGTCTCATCATATAGCACATGCCCATAGGCCATCAGGCCAATCGGAGCCAGCAAAAACACTGTCACCAGCAAAAAAATGGAAATTCTTCTTTTTTTCATATATCGTCCTTTTTCATTAAAAAGCCGGAATGTGCTTTTCGCGCATTCCGGCTCTTATTATAGCAAATGTCAGACTATTTGTGAACAATCATTCTCTATGCAAACGGATTCTCCGTCGGATAAGGAAGAGATGCAGGCTGGTTGTAGTTCAAATCCTCAACCGGCACACCGATGTATTTGAATACCTCGAATAACTCCTTTCCGAAATGTCCAAAGGTCACTGCTCCGTGGTGAGGATAGTTCTTCTCGATGAGCACGTGACGATAGAAGCGTCCCATCTCCTTGATCGCGAATACACCAACGCCGCCGAAGGACTTTGTCGCTACCGGAAGCACCTCGCCCTGTGCCACATAAGCACGCAGCTTGCTGTCTGCGGTAGACTGCAGACGATAGAAGGTGATATCTCCGGGGATGATGTCTCCCTCGATAGTTCCGTTGGTCACCTCTACCGGAAGGCTTCTGGCCATGATCATCTGATTCTTCATCTCATATGAAGACAGCTTCTTAGAGCAGGTATTTCCGCAATGGAAGCCCATGAAGGTATCAGTATGCTTGTAATCGAACTTGCCCTCGATGGATTCCTTGTACATATCCTTCGGGATAGAGTTATTAATGTCAAGTAAGGTTACGATATCATCAGATACACAGCAGCCGATAAACTCACTCAAGCAGCCATAGATATCTACCTCGCAGGATACCGGAATGCCTCTGCCGGTCAGACGGCTGTTCACATAGCAGGGAACGAAGCCAAACTGTGTCTGGAAGGCAGGCCAGCACTTGCCGGCGATGGCTACATACTTACGATAACCCTTGTGTGCCTCTACCCAGTCAACCAATGTCAGCTCATACTGTGCCAGCTTTGCTAAGATCTCAGGCTTTTTATTGCCGGCACCAAGCTCCTTTTCCATGTCAGCAACGACCTCAGGGATTCTGGCATCTCCTGCATGGTTGTTGAAGGACTCGAACAGATCCAGCTCTGAATTCTCTTCGATCTCAACATTTAAGTTGTACAGCTGCTTGATAGGTGCGTTGCAGGCTAAGAAGTTGTTCGGTCTCGGTCCAAAGGAGATAATCTTTAATTCAGATAAACCGATGACTGCTCTTGCAATCGGTAAAAATCCATGAATCATCTCTGCGAGATCCTCTGCATCTCCGATCGGATACTCCGGAATGTATGCGCCAACGTTACGAAGCTTTAGGTTATAGCTGGCATTTAACATACCGCAGTATGCATCGCCACGTCCGCCAATGAGATCATTTTGTGACTCCTCAGCTGCTGCAATAAACATCTTCGGTCCATCAAAGTGCTTTGCAAGCAGTGTCTCTGAGATCTCAGGTCCAAAGTTTCCTAAATATACGCACAGTGCATTACAGCCGGCAGCCTTGATGTCCTCTAGGGCCTGTACCATATGGATCTCGCTCTCCACGATACATACAGGACATTCATAGATGTCATCCTTATCATATTTTGCCGCATAAGCTGCTACGAGTGCTTTTCTGCGGTCTACCGATAAGGTTTCGGGGAAGCAGTCACGGCTGACAGCCACGATACCTACTTTTACCTTGGGAATGTTGTTCATTTTGTTCATGTCTTTATCCTCCTATTTTTATTTTACAGAGATGTTCTCTCCAATGAGTCCGATGTGTGAGCCCTCCGGCAGACCGCCCTGTGCGTGACCGATGAGCCATTTGTTCTTTGCTGTGATAAGTGCATCCTCCCAGCCGTCATGCTCCGCATCAAGCGGCAGATTCGTATCCTTCGGGAGTACGATGCCTACCTGGAATTTATCATCCCCTACACTGCAGGGTGCATAGTGAAGTGTCGTAGCATATAGCTCTACTCCTACGCCCTTCGGCAGGAAAAATGCTTCCACGAGAGAAGTATCATAGGTGAAATCCTCTGTGATATCCTTCTGCTCTCCTAAGAGTAAGATCGCATCCGTCGCAGCGATATCGATCTCCGAAGAGCGATGATACTCGAGTGCATTCAATAGGTAGTTTCGTCCATTACAATAACCGATCTGAATCGGCAGCTCGCCATAGGTCTTATCCTGCAGCTCCTTAAATACAGGAAGTGCCTCCAGCGCTTCTACTGACGGCTCATAGACCACCTCCTCCGGTGTCGGAGTCAATTCATTCATTACCGCAACAAGCTCGGTAAAATCTACGTTTTTTACGATGCGTCCGTACTTGCGAAACGCATCATCAGTCACCTGCTGTATCTTCATAGTATCCTCCTTTATTGAATCTCCGTAAAGATCGGCTTTAATGCCGGATAAATCCGGCGGAATTTCTGATAACGTTCCTCATACTTGGCAGCCAGCGCAGGATCCGGCTCTACAGTATCCACAACCTGTACGATCCTTTCTGCAGCTTCCTCAACAGTTGCATATTCACCGCATGCAACAGCCGCCAGCATAGCGCCACCCATGGAAGGTCCTTCCTCATTTGCAAGCACATCTACCTTTATGTTCAAAACATTGGCGATGATCTGCTTCCACAGCGGACTCTTGGCACCGCCGCCGCAGATCTTTGTGCGCTCGATGCTTATGCCAAGTGATCTGGCCACCTCCAGGGAATCACGCAGTGCGAATGCCACGCCCTCTAATACCGCCTGTGTCATATCCGCGCGCGTCGTGTCCATCGTCATGCCGACAAAGGTAGCACGTGCATTCGGATCGTTGTGCGGAGAACGCTCGCCCATCAGATACGGCAGGAAATATACGTGATTATCTCCGAGCTTTTCGATCTGTTTTTGTTCTGCGGCGTAATCCGTCGTTCCGATGATCTCATCCATCCACCATTTATTGCAGCTGGCGGCACTGAGCATACAGCCCATCAGATGATAATGTCCGTCCGCATGAGCAAAGGCATGCAGTGCATTGTATTTGTCTACGCCAAACTTCTCGGAAGAGATAAATACAGTTCCGCTCGTTCCTAGAGAAATATTGCAGGCGCCGTCTCCTACTGTACCGGTACCGACTGCAGCAGCTGCATTGTCTCCGGCTCCGGCTGCGACCTTGGTCGTCTCAGGAATGCCAAGCTCGGCTGCGATCTGAGGCAGCACACATCCTACGCACTCGTAGGATTCATAAACCTTTGCCATCTGCTCCTCTCGAATACCGCATATATCCAGCATCTCCTTTGACCAGCAGCGATTCTTCACATCAAATACGAGCATTCCGGAAGCATCCGATACATCGGTGCAATGCACACCGGTCAGCTTGTAAGCGATGTAGTCCTTCGGCAGCATGATCTTTTTGATCCGTGCAAAATTCTCCGGCTCCTTATTTTTCATCCAAAGGATCTTCGGTGCAGTAAAGCCGGTGAAGGAAATGTTCGCCGTATACTCGGACAGCTTTTCCTTTCCGATCGTATTATTCAAATAATCGCATTCCTCTGTGGTACGTCCATCATTCCATAAAAGTGCCGGACGAATCACATCGTCATTTTCATCAAGTACAACCAGTCCATGCATCTGGCCGCCAAAGCTGATACCTGCCACCTGACTCCTGTCGCAGTCTGCAAGCAGCTCCTTTAGACCGAGCATGGTCTGCTCAAACCAATCCTCCGGCTTTTGCTCCGACCATCCCGGATGCGGAAAATAAATCGGATATTCCTTTGATACAATTTTTTGAATCTGGCCCTCGCCATTCATCAGCAGCAGCTTCACCGCCGAGGTGCCCAGATCCACTCCGATATACAGCATAGCTTAACCTCCCTTTTTGTCGTCAGCGTGCACGAGCACGATAATGTTATTGATATTCTACATGATATCGCACTGTTTTTGCAAGACATTCACATAATTTTTTCAATAAGCAAATGAATTTTGTGGAAGTTTCACAATAATATAGCTGCATTTTTGTACATTCTTTCAGATGTTGCTCGTGCACGCTTATTGACTTTTTTTACTGGCTCATGCTATCCTAATACATAAGTATTGCATGGCCGATAAGCGCCAGATAAAAACGGAGGGTGTGTTATGACAACGCTCAAACAGATCGCTGATTTAGCCGGTGTCTCCAGAGGAACCGTAGACCGCGTGCTGAACCACCGCGGCTCAGTCAATCCCGATACCGCCAAAAAGGTACTCGGCATCGCAGAGGCACTCAACTATCAGCCAAACCGCGCCGGTACTGCTCTCGCCGCGCAAAAGAAAAAATATAAGATAGGGGTGCTTCTCTTTAGCAGAAGCAATCCTTTTTTTGATGAGGTGATGACAGGAGTGCTCGCCAAAGCCGATGAATTAAAGGGCTACGGCATCACGACGATCACCAGACGTGTGGACTTTGATGTAGCTGCACAGCTATCTGCCATCGATGAACTTGTAAATGAAGGGATCAATGGACTAGTGCTCGCTCCGATCAATGACAGCCTGCTGCGCGAGCGCATCGATGCACTCTTTGGTGCAGACATCCCTGTCGTTACGATCAACACCGATATCGAGGGCTCGAAGAGACTCGCCTATGTCGGCAGCGATTTTTACCAGGGCGGCTGTATCGCCGCAGGGCTCTTTGCCCTCTCTTCAAAGGATACCCACGAACTCGGCATCATCACAGGCTCGAACGATGTACTCTGCCACACTGAGCGCATCCGCGGCCTGCAGGCGACACTAGGTGCCTCCTATGCACATATATCTATTTCCGGTATAGCGGAAAATCATGATGATGAAATCGAAAGCTACAATGTAGCCAGAGAACTGTTGATAAAGCATCCGGATACGGATGCACTCTTTTTTACGGCCGGTGGTATCTACGGCGGCTGCAAGGCTATCAAGGAGCTACATATGCATCCGCGTATCATCACCTTTGATGAGATACCTACGACATTAGAATTGCTGCGTGACGGAACGATCCTCGCCACGATCAGCCAGCAGCCTTACAAGCAGGGCTATCAGGCGATGGATATCCTCTTTGAGTATCTCACCTCTTCGATCCAGCCGGAGAATACGCTCCAATACGTTGCACACTCGATCGTGATACGAGAGAGTCTCTCAGAGCATATACAGCTGCAAAAATAAAGCTCAGATAAATGTCTCAGCGTGTGTCAAGAGATACCTTGACAGCAAATAAAGCAAAAACAGATGCACAGGATAAAATGCATAAAAGATATACTTCATGGTCAGCCCGCGTTTTCCGTTATACTTTTTCGCAGGAAACAGGGCTATAAAGCTGGTGCATTCACTTATGTTCATTGCAGTAAGGGCAATACATCCTGCAAGCATTCTTTTCACAGGCTTTTCACGAAATGCATACATCAATGTAATTGCCAAAACACCCGTTGACGAATAATCCGTATGCATCACATCTGCTAACAGCATTCCCAGTACCAAAATCGCCATATCGGCACAAATCCTCTGGTAGCCCTTCGCGAGACGTTCCGCGGCATCATAACCACACATACACAACAGTCCGATCAAAAGCGTAAAGAATACATTTTGATATCCAGGATAAAGTACACCATACGTCAGCTGTGTATCTCCCAGTGACCAGGAGATCGCCAAATTAAACGGAATCTCAGAAACCAAAGCAAAAAGCAGCAGATTCCTGCCATATTTAAGACGGCTTCTCGTATGCATGAAGCCTTCCACCAGTAAAAAGCAAAAAATAGGGAATGCTATTCTTCCGACCAGTCTCATCCCCCAGTATGTAAAATACAATGCTCCCTGTCTGTCCACACCAGTCTCCAGTAGCTTTGCCCCCAGCACAACTGCTCCGATATGATCAATCAGCATCGTAATAATTGCGATCATCTTTAATGTGCTTCCGGAAATTCCACTTTCCTTTCGACACATGCCATCCTTCGTTTCAAATTCATTAAGCATCAGACGCATCCTTTAAGGCATTTTTATCGTATAGCAAAAAGAGCCTCGCAAACTGCGAAGCTCTCTTTTACTTTTTATACTCGTGATAAATATTCACCGGTACGTGTATCGATCTTGATCACATCTCCCTGATTGACAAAGAGCGGAACGGATACGACTGCTCCGGTCTCTACCGTAGCAGGCTTAGAAGCGCCGGTTGCAGTATCGCCCTTGAAGCCGGGCTCAGTCTCTGTGATCTCAAGCTCCACGAACAGCGGCGGCTCTACAGCGAATACGTTTCCGTTGTGTGAGCACATCTTTACCATCTCATTTTCCTTCACAAACTTGAGTGCATCGCCAATGGAAGCTGCATCTAAGGCGATCTGGTCATAGGTCTCTACGTCCATGAAGTAGAACAGATCACCATCCGCATACAAATACTGCATATCCTTGCGGTCGATACGTGCGGTCGGGCACTTCTCGGTCGGGCGGAAGGTCTTCTCTACAACACCACCACTCTTGATATTCTTAAGCTTTGTGCGGACAAAGGCAGCGCCCTTACCGGGCTTTACATGCTGAAACTCAATAATCTGATAAATGTTTCCCTCTAATTCAATGGTAACACCATTGCGGAAATCTCCTGCTGAAATCATTTAAATGATCCTCCTTCAATGTCTGTCTCGGCTGCAAACGTAATATCGCACGCCGTATAGTAACAATGATACTATATATATGGCTCTTTTTCAAGGTTTATTTGCCAAAATCATCCTCTAGCTGTGAGATGATATCAATTCGTCTCTGGTGACGCTCCTCACCGGAAAAATCTGTTGTGAGAAAGGTTCTGATAATATCCTTTGCAAGCTCTGAGCCAACGATGCGTGCACCGATGGCGATGACATTGGCATTGTTGTGTTCACGGATGAGACGAGCACTGGCCGTATCTGAAACAGCCGCAGCACGAATACCCTTCACCTTATTGGCTGCCAGCGAGATCCCTACGCCTGTACCGCATATAAGCACGCCAAGATCTGCCTCACCTGCTGCGACGAGCCTGCCGACACGCATACCGGGAATCGGATAATCGATCGGCTCGCCGATGGGCGCACCGACATCGATAAGCTCATGCCCCATCCCATCGATCAATTCCATGATCTGTGTCTTCAATTCTCCTGCTGCGTGGTCATTTCCGATTGCAATCTTCATGTTTCTTTTGCTCCTTTTTATAAAAATATAATACGATGCGCTCTAAATAGCGCTTCAAAACAATCTGAAGCTCTTCCTTTGGATGGATCGGCTCCACAAGAATCGAATAAATCCCGACTCGATTCGCACCCCATACATCCGTAAAGATCTGATCTCCTATGAAAAGTGTCGTAGCCGTTTTCGTTCCCATGCGCCTCATAGCCTCTTTATAGCCATCCGCTTTTGGCTTGCCTGCCTTATAAATATAATCTGCATATATGACATCCTCGCAAAAGGAGCGCACACGCGGCTCCTTATTATTCGATAAAAGCATACAATGAAAGCCAAGTGCATGCAGTCTTTCAAACAGCTGCTTTGCGCGTTCATCGGCAGGATAGCCGTGCGGCACTAAGGTGTTGTCTATATCAAAGATAATGCCTGAGTAGCCTTCGCTTCTCTTCGTTTCGAAATCAATCTGATAGGTAGATGATATCATCTCCACCGGGTAAAAGGCCTGCAGCATATCGGCTCCTCCTCATCAATCATGCCCATCCATTCTAGCTCTATCTATTATGAATAACCGTAACTATTCAGGAATGCAAAGCCACGATAGTTTCCAGATCGTAAAGTAAAATTTCATTTTCATTAGCGTTATTAACAATCGTATCATCAAATCCGCTTTCAGAAAATAGTGCATAATGGAATTTTGCTTTTTCCTTCAACGGCGTTAGCTTTGCAAATGTATCAAGATATTCTGAGTACGAAAATGGCGTTCCTTTGAACTTACATTCACCAACCAGATAGTTTTCTCCCATCCTATCAATACAGAGCACATCGATCTCTGTTTCCGCTGTTCTAAGACAGTTCTTATTTTTTGTATCACGTACAGTTGTTTTGCCAAACCATCTGCCCATTTTTGTATAACGAAACGGAAGTTCATTTTTCTTCTGTTTTTGGCTTATAAATTCTCTACACACATCATCAAAAGCTAAAGCTGCAAATTCATGAAGCACCGGCTTTATAACATATTCATAAACACCGTCCACATCTCCGTCTTCAAGCTGCGAGTAATTTGCAAAACCAAAGGCATACCAAAACCGAAAGAAATTATCTGTCAATCGATACATTCCCCGATTTATGTTGGCATATTCTTTTGTCCTTACATCAACAGAAAACTCTCTTTCTACTATTCCAAGCTCTATCAGATTTTTAAGATATACACTGGTTTTTGATGTGTCTTCAACGAGAGATTTTTGACTGATATCATTTAATTTTGTACTTCCCATTGCCACTGCTTCAATAACAGAGTTGTATATTGGCGTTTCTCTTAACTCCTGATGCAAAAGAAACTCAACCTCACTGTATAAAACACATCCTTTTGTCAGGATATTCTTTTTGATATTATCTTCTACAGAAAGCTTTGGATTCCACTGCCTCAGGTAATGCGGAATTCCTCCAAGAACAGAGTAGGCAATCACTTTATCACGAGTGGAATATTCTGGAAAGAATTTTATAACATCATAAAATCCCATTTCCTTCATCTTGTAAATTCCTGTGGCTCTGCCATATAGAGGATTCTTTTCAGCAAGTAATTCCTTTTCAATAAAACTCATAGCACTTCCGCAAAGAATGATCATAACATTACCATGGCGAAGTTCACAGTCCCAAAGATTTTGCAATAATGACGGGATGCTCTTATTCCCACGACACATATATGGAAATTCATCTATAACAAGTAATTTTTTCTTGTCCTCATAAGGCAGGTCAAGGACCGTACGAAAAGCTTTTTCCCAATCCTCAAATTCTGAAATATAATTTCTGGCAGGTATGTCTTCTTTAAGTAAGCGTGATGAAAAATTTCTAAGCTGTACCTTATCTGTCGTCTGAGTACAAGAAAAGAAAACATGTGGTTTATCCTTACAAAATTCTCTCAAGGTTTCCGTTTTTCCAACACGACGACGTCCGTAAAGAATAATTAGCTGACCATCTTCTGCTTCATATTTATCACTCAAAAATTTCAACTCATTTTCTCTACCGATAAACATATAATCTCCTCTAATCAATTCAAATTCAGATTTACTAAATCGTGATTAGATATTATTATATCCTCAACCTGTCAAAAAATCAAGCCGTGCCACATCCTAGACAATTTATCCTTACACACACCTTTTGTTTGTTGTGGTAGATTGTAAAATCAAATTGAACAACTGAATATATAAAGACCCACAGCGGATC
>CAVBEI010000005.1:0-99517 GCA_963594555.1 Lachnospiraceae bacterium
ATTATATAGTGTGTTCTGCATTTGAGATCATGGAGCCGGGAATCTTCACTGTATCCTTTCTGGTTTGCCTGGACTGCACAGAGCAGCAAAAATACGCCATTCCTTGTTGTCGGAAACCATGTAATCTGTTATAATAAGCATTGTTTTGTGCCGACGGTTTTAGAAATACGACGATCATCAATCTGCCGCATCCGACTAGTTGTTCCCATAGGACAGGTAAGTGAGCTTGAAGGAGTAATAATCATGCAAGACATATTAGTAGTAGTAGACATGCAAAATGATTTTATAGATGGAGCCTTGGGTACAAAGGAGGCTGTTAGCATAGTGCCTTTGGTAAAAGATAAAATTGCCAATTTTGCAGGCAAGGTGTTTTTTACAAGAGATACGCATCAGGATAATTATATGGCTACTCAGGAGGGGAAAAACCTACCGGTACCTCATTGTATAAAGGAAACGACAGGGTGGCAGATTCGTCATGAGCTGGATGAGCTGCGACAGACAAAAGCTATTGACAAGCCTACCTTTGGTTCTGTGGAACTGGGGCAGCTGCTTGTGGATGAGAATGCAAAGGAGCCGATTAACTCTATTACATTTGTGGGTTTGTGCACGGACATCTGTGTGATCTCAAATGCCATGCTTGCCAAGGCATTCTTACCTGAGGTGCAGATTATTATAGATTCAGGGTGCTGCGCCGGAGTCACGCCGGAGTCTCACAAGACGGCGCTATCAGCCATGAAGGCCTGCCAGATAAAAGTAGTGTAAGCAAGACTTGATCAGAAAGGGCGGCTGGGAGAAACTTATCTGTGTTCAATTCAAGGAGGGTATTCAACATGAAGTATAACGGATTTTATTATTGGATGTTCAAGGGTTCAATGAAAAAGGTACTGATCGAAAAATATGACAAAGCGTATGCGAATGAGATCATGAAAAAGAGCAAAGTGATCTATCGGCAACTGGTCGATCAGGCGGACGATATCGGCAGTGACAATCCTATGGCGTATAATGAGCTGTTTGCACTGGCTTTTGTCGCACCATACCTGGCAAGCGAAAAGAAGATTCCGCCGGAGACAGTGCAGGAGATGATGCGTCGCTCGCTCTATCATATCAAGTGGTATTTTACCAGAACGGATCTGAATACCGACAAGGGCAAGGCGGAGAACAAAAAGAGTATCGTGAAGTATGCCAAATGGTACACTCCGGAAAAGGAGCAGAGGTATCCGACGTCCTTTAAGGTGGATTTTGAGGGACAGCCATATGAGGGTGCCTGCTATTATCGTATCACTCGCTGCCCCATCTGTGCCTATGCCGAGAAACTGGGCGCCTCTGAGCTGATGCCGCTGCTGTGCGAGCTGGACGAGGTCATGATCTCACTTCAGCATGGCGTGCTGCACCGCGAGCGGACGCTCGCTTCCGGCGGTGAATACTGCGATTATTATATAACCGGAGACAAGGAATAAGGATACGAAGCTGTATTGAAGCGTGAAGGCTGATGTGTGAACTCAATGCTGGAATTAGCTCGGCAGAGGAAGAGAGATTACATGACTATCCTTTTCAGTGAACCGGATGATTACGATAGCTGATCAAAAATTCCGGCTGCTTGTCTGGTAAAAACTGATTTAACGCAGAATCTCATCCACGGTGGATACGGTGCTGAAGGTATCCTTATTTTTCGCGATGATAGCCTTTAGCTCCTGCAGCTCAAAGTGGCTCACATAGCAGATCAGCGTTTTGTTTTCTCCGGCGATGACACCGTTTGAATCGATGATGGTACAGGTCTTGTTTAAGGTCTGACGGATGTCGCGGATGATGTCGTCCGGATGCTTGGTGATGATGGTTACCTGCTTGATGGCCTCGAAGTGATCCGTAAAGTGATCGATGATAGCTGTCGCTACGACATAAACGAGGAGTGAAAGCATGGCGGAATCATAATCGATCAGGAAAAAAACAGCCAGATAGACGAACATGTTGAAGGCGATAAGCATGCTGGTCATGCTGTAGTCTCTGCCGGTACGATCGTATATTTTTCGGATGATGATCGTGGCGAAGATCTCAGAGCCGTCGATACAACCGCCGTTTCGCAGGATGAGCGAGAGACCGGCGCCAAGTATCGCACCGCCAAAGGCCACGGCGAGAAAATGCTCTGTATTCAGCTCAAAGGAAATATTTTCAAAAAAGGATAGTCCTAGTGTATAGACGATAAAGCCGACTGTGGTTTTTGCAAGAAAGCTTTTCCCAAGAAAAACTACACCGGCGATGAGAAACGGGAGAAATACAAAAAATACGCAAAGTGACAGATTGCAGCCGGTGAGCTTACTGATGATGATGGCGATGCCGGCTGTTCCATAGTCAATGGCGTCGTTGGGCAGCAGGATACAGGCCACAGAAAAGCTGGCAAGCAGCGCTCCGACGATGATGGCGAGATAAGAAAACATGGAATTAAATTTATTCTCCAAATGCAGATACCTCCTAGTAAGTGTTTGTTTATTATTATAGTAACAAAAGACGGATGGCTTGTCCATAAGGAAGAAAAATGATACGATAGACGTAACTATTTTGGACAAGGGAGGATATACCGATGGATGAAATGCTAAAGAAACGTAACGAACAGCTGGCAAAGACCGTGATCAAAGGATTAGAATCACGCAACATGTCAGGCTATTATGCAGCGACAAAGGAAGAGGCACTCTCACAGGCGCTCGCGCTGATCCCGGAGGGCAGCTCCATCGCTATGGGCGGCTGTCAGAGCGCAAAGGATATCGGGCTTGTCTATGCTCTGGCTGCAGGCAATTATCACTATATTGACCGCTCGAGGATGGACCCGAGAGAGGGACTTTTGGCAGCCTATGATGCGGATGTATTTTTATCCAGTGCCAATGCGATCAGCAGCGATGGAATATTAGTCAATATCGACGGCAATTCCAACCGCGTCTCCTGCATCGCCCAGGGACCAAAGAAAGTGATCTTTATCGTAGGCATGAACAAGGTATGCTCAGATTTCGACAGCGCATTAAAACGCGCCAGAAATGTGGCAGCGCCTGCGAATGCACAGAGATTTGAGATTCAGACTCCCTGCAGGGAAACCGGCAAGTGCTTTGACTGCAAATCGCCGGATACGATCTGCTGTCAGTTTTTGATCACCAGATATTCCAGACATGCCGACAGGATTCATGTGATTTTAGTTAATGATTCTATTGGGTTCTAAAAAATCCCCCATCCGTAACTGGATGGGGGATTTTTTGACGCTTATGGATGAGAGGTGAATCTCAGTCATCATCTGCGACAACGTTTACAACGTAGGTAACGCTCTTTGTCTCGCCATCGCTGTTGGTGTAGCTGCAGGTCACCTTTGTTTTCCCGATTTTTTTTGCATAAAATTCTACTTCGCGGCCGGTTTTAGTTTTCGTTGCAAAGGAAACGATCTTGGGGTTCTTGATTTCCCATTTCAGCTCGCTGTTTTTGATGGAGCGGCCTGCGATGACTTCCAGGTCAAAATCATCCCGGACGTCCTCATATTTGACACGACCGTCTTCTCGCTTCAATGTGTAGTTTTGTTTTAATGACTGTGTAACGGAAGCCTCTGCTAGGATGGCATCTGCATGTGCGTAAACCGCGCCTGTGCCAACGATGGCTGCCGCAAGGAAAAGTGTGGTTACAAGCTGTCTGGTCTTTTTCATCATATGATTGTCCTCCTTTTTTAAACCCCTGGGGGCATTCCTAGTCTAACATAATTTATTATACCAGAAAAAAGGAAAAAACAAAACTCCAATTTTAAAAGGAAGATAGTGGATATTTCAGTAAAAAACTAGACGAAAGTTAGGTTGGCAGAACACACGACGGATAGTATGATAGGTACAGATGAAAAAGCAAGTTGTATGAGGCGATCAAGGCGATTTCGTTTGAGGCCGGAGAGCCGTTCTGTGCCAAGCACGGATTTGCTTGTGGATATCACTGCAAAGCAGATTGAGGACGCAGGAGTGTAGTATAGCAGGAATAGTAACAAAGCACAACCGGATCTATAAGCAGATCCACAGATCACACAACAAGGTTACTGTCTAGCCGTGCTTCATTTCAGTAACATGCGAGAAAAACCGACAGATTGGGAACAAAAAGGGGAGTGGAATATCCACTCCCCTTTTTAAAGAAACTATGTTACTTTTCAAAACAGCCCGAAGCATTTGCTGTCGAGGATCCGAACAGTCACGAAACCGTTCATAGCGCTCGATGTAAAGGTCACTTTAATCATTGCTTTCAGCTGTAGTTGCTGTTCCGGTCGCAACGGCAACCCAAGCACTTGCGTTTTTCTCGTCCGTAGCAGCGTATCTGGCTTTTACAACGTACGTGGTTCCTGTCGCAAACTGGGGATTGCCTCCGCTAATTGTAACATTCGTGCCAGCGTTTTTCTCCTCATCAGTCGCCGGTTCTGTTGTAATAGCTGTCTCTTCGCCTGATTTGTAAACAGCAAACTCGAGCTTATCGAGATCACTGCGTGAATCAAAGGTCACCTTAACCTCATTGGCTGTTAGATTAAAAGCAAGCTTTGCATCATTAAAGGCAGCAGGAGGCTGCTGCGTTCCATCCAAAACAGTCAGGGTATACGGCGATATTTTTCCATTTGTTTCCACATATTCGCCAAGGATCGGTGTGAATCTCCATTCGCCGATATTACAATCGAAGGAAGTTTCTGTTCAGCTGCCGTCCTCGTTCTTCTCAACTTTCCAATCTAGAATTTTGACGGTTTCTTCTCCTTCTTCGCCAACAGGAATCACACGAAGGAAAGAGGGCAGAACAGATTCTGTTCCGGAGTCGCCATCTGAATCTACTCCGTTCTTTAGAGCTTCAAGATTCGCAAACTTTCCTGCTGTTGTTTTACCAAGATCCCAAGTGTTTCCATCACCTAGATTTACGCTGGCAATAGACATTTTTTTCCAGTCAAAATGGAAGCAGTAGGTAGTTGCATTCGTATCAGTTGTCTTAAAGGAAATCATCACGTTCTTGCTTAGCATGTCCTTTAGGTTAAGCGTATATTGGTTTCCTTCGCAAGTCTTCCATTCAGTACCATCCTGATAGGAAAGTGTACCTGTTGTGCTATCTGGCAGTGTAATTTTTAGCGTAACATCCTTGGCATATACCGCATAGCCTGCGATAGATACTTTTTTGTTCGTATTTGAAATTTTAAAGTCTCCGTCATCATCGCCTAGCGCAAAGGTGAGATCTAAGCTCTCGCTTCCCTGCACATAGACATCCATGGTAGTTTCTTTGCTATCCGTATACCAGCCATCCGGTACAAGCCAGTCAGAGTTTCCGGTTTTCACCAGCTCGCCTTTGATCGTATACTTGCCGGGAGTTAATGTAGTACTTAGTGCACTCGAAGTAGCCCACTTTGCCTTTGCTGTTGTAGTGCAGCCGTTTTTATTGCTAAGAGTAACCGTTGTATTCTTCTCGTTTAGTTCGGAAACCAGATCATCAGCATTAGTGATGGTTGTAGTATAAGGTGCGGCATAGGCTTCTCTTACCTTGCAGTAAACCTTTTTGGTAGATGCTTCGGCAGTACACTTCTTGCCATCTACAGTTCCGGTCACCTTTACAGTGATCACGCTGTTTTCATCCTGCTCGGCAATCGTGTAGGTAGAAGCTGTACACGCCCGTTTCTCAGAGTCGCAGTACCACTCATACGTCACATCGACAGCACCGCTCGTTACGGTAGCAGTCAGGTTGTCTCCACTCTTTTCGCCTTTTACATTCATCGTGTTGCTGGAAGTAAGCTTCAGTTCAAGAGCCGTGGATTGGCCTGTGCTTCCGCCTGAAGATCCACCACTCGTGCCTGAGCTGCCTGAGCTTGTGCCACTCGTAGCATCGCTTTTTCCGGTATCTTTATTTGCATCGGCATCGCCGGTCTTGTTCTCAATCGTAAGAGTGACACCATCAGCAACGATTGCAGAGCCTGCGGCGTTTTCCGTCACAATTACCTTCGGGGATGTAGTGGTGCTTCCGGAAATCTTCAGATCCACAACCTTGTCTACAGAAATCTCATTGACAGAGCCCTCTATCTGCAGCTTGGCGTCGCCCTGCACACTAAGCTTGTCCACCGTCATGCCCTTGGCGATCGTCACGGCTCTGGCACTTATGAACGTTACATGTTCCAGTGTGCCTGTGCCGCACAAAGTGACGCTTCCCTGCGGATGGTTCACCTTTACGGATGCCGCCTCTACGCCGGCAGGAATAAACAGCGATAGCTTGTTAGGGTCTTTAGAGATAATGGCGTTGTCTGTGCCTCTCTCCGTGTATTTCTTCGCATCGGAGATCTGAATGTTGTTAAAGTTACCCCTATTTACGATTGTAGCTTTCGGAGCATTGATTACCAGCTTCTTTCCGTTATAGCTTGCAGAACGGATCTTAAAGCTTAGCGCCTTCTTCGTCTTGATTACGATGCGCTTCACCTTGCTGTTTTTCAACGCAGCATTAAGTTGTTTCTGGGTAGACACTGTCGCTACGTTTGATGATTTCTTTGTCGCTGCGTAGGTAGCGGATGCTCCGCCAACTACTGTCGTCGCCACCATAGCAAACGTCAGCGCGCCTGTCACAGCACGTGTTACAAGTTTGTTTCTCATGTTAAAAACTCCTTTTCATGAAAAATGGGGGGGCACAACGCCCTCCCAAATTCAGTGTTACACAGGCCTTTTCTTCCGATAGCAGGATGAAAAGCCATAGAAAAAATTTTTCTAAACCTATTTTAAACCCTAAATGTGCGGATGTAAATATTTTTTAACTGTAAATCTCCTGCAGGTCAAAGTCTCTGTAAGGTTATTAAGGGCACCTTCGATGGAGCTGATACTAAGGGAAGGGCATAATACCTTTGGCAACACAATAATCATACTTTTGTCACAAATATTTCACAAATCTACGGCACAGTTAAGCATGTAGTTCGGAAAAAAAATAAAGGAGTAGCTGTATGATTAAGGTAGAGCATTTGACGAAATATTATGGCGATTTTTTGGCAGTAAGTGATCTTTCCTTTGAAATCGAGGAAGGCGGAGTGTATGGATTTTTGGGGCCGAACGGTGCCGGAAAATCCACCACGATGAACATTATGACCGGTTGTTTGTCTGCGACAGAGGGAACGATTCGGATTGATGGTGCCGATATTTTTGAAGATTCGCTGGCAGCAAAGAGAAGGATTGGATATTTGCCGGAGCAGCCGCCGCTGTATCCGAACGAGACACCGATGGAATACCTACGGTTTGTCGGTATGGCAAAGGGACTGCGCAGAGAGGAGCTCACTGCACAGGTCATGGATGTCCTTGAAAAAACGAGGCTGGAGGGCGTGAAGCATAGGCTGATAGGGGCGCTTTCTAAGGGCTATAAGCAGCGTGTCGGCATAGCACAGGCATTGCTGGGCAATCCTAAGGTCATCATCCTAGATGAACCGACAGTCGGGCTCGATCCGATTCAGATCATCGAGATTCGCGAGCTCATCAAAAGTCTAGGCGAGGAGCATACAGTTATTCTAAGCTCACATATATTATCAGAGGTGCAGGCGATCTGTGAAAAGGTGCTCATCATCGCAAAGGGACGGCTGCTCGCTTTTGATACACCGGAGAATCTGGAAAAGCTCATGCTGCGTAACGGGATCGATATCACGGTAGAGGCATCAGAGGCTGAGACGGCAGAGATATTGAGGCAGGCGAACATAAGTGAGGATTATGAGCTGACGAGTGGAGCGGACGGCTGCGTGCGGATTCACATGAAAACAGAGAGTGATCATGTGCGGCCGCTTTGCCGTGAGGTATTCTATACCTTTGCACACGAAAACAGACCGATAGTTGAGATGACCACGCAAAAGGCGAACCTCGAGGATGTCTTTATTGAGCTGACAGAAGGGGAGGGAGAGAACAAATGAGTGCAGTATTTCGCCATGAGCTGTCAGGATATTTTCATTCGTTGACAGCTTATCTTTATGCAGCATTTCTGCTGGTGTTTGTCGGTGTCGGAGCGATGCTCTATAACATCCAGTCAGCTGTTGCTAATTTTGAATATGTACTACGGTTTGTGTGCCTTGGATTTGTGATCATCATACCGGTGCTTACGATGCGTATCATCGCTGAGGAGCGCAAACAAAAAACAGATCAGCTGCTCTATTCCCTGCCATTGTCTACGGCTCAGGTTGTAGTGGGCAAATATCTGGCGCTGGTGGCTGTTTATCTGCTGCCACTTCTGATCATCTGTTTTTATCCGCTTATTTTTGCACAGTTTGGTGAGGTGTATCTGCCGACCTCTTATGGTTCGTTGTTTGCATTTTTTATGATGGGAGCGGCGTTCATCGCTATCGGCATGTTTATCTCTTCTCTGACGGATAGCGTAGGCTTTGCTGCGGGAATTACAGCTTTGGTGGTGCTGCTCAATTACTACAGCGTTACGTTGGCAGAATATGTATCTGCAACAGCGATGAGTAGTCTGATTGCATTGCTGATCATTATTTTTTTGTTTTCACTGTTGATTCGACATTTGCTTGGCTCGGATCTGCCGGCGTTTGCAGCAGGCGGTATCATCGCGGCAGCTTCGATCGCAGCGTATGTGATCAATTCCGGTATGTTTGAGGGATTGCTGGCTAATATCATGAAGCAGCTGTCTTTGTTTGAACGCTTCTATAAATTTGTAAACGGAGTATTTGATATCACCGGCATCGTCTATTACGTGACTGTGATTGCATTTTTCTTATTTTTATGTGTGCAGTCGTTAGAGAAACGGAGGTATAACTGATGAAAAAGCAAGGAAAGCCGAATAAGATCGCGATGCGCGGCGGCTCCTATGCGCTGCTGCTTAGCGTGATCGTGCTGGCGATTTTGGTTGTAGTGAATGTGTTGGCTAATGTACTGCCGACTTCTCTGACGCAGCTTGACATGAGTTCGAGCCGACTTTACTCTATTACGAGCAATACGAAGGTTGTAGTCAATGCTCTGCAGGAGGATGTGACGATCTACTGGGTGGTTCAGGCCGATGAGGAGGATGAGGTCATTGAAAATCTTCTCGGAAAATATGAGAGCCTCTCGGATCACATTCAGGTAATAAAGAAAAATCCTGATGTCTATCCGACCTTTACGAAGGATTATACGGATGAGACAGTGCCAAACAATAGTCTGATCGTTACCAGTGGTGAGAGCAGCCGCTATATCAGCTATGAAGATATCTATGTTTCTGAAATGGATATGTCAAGCTATTCCTATGATACCTCCTTTGACGGAGAGGGTGCTATAACCTCTGCGATTGATTATGTGACGAGCGAGGAGCATACACAGCTGTATGTGACAGAGGGACATGGTGAAGCCGAGCTGCCGGAGACTTTTTCTGCACAGATCGAAAAACAGAATATCGAAACTACGACCTTTTCTTTGTTAAATGAGGATGAGGTGCCAAAGGAAGCGGATGTGGTGTTGATCTATGCTCCGAGCAGCGACATCTCTGATAAAGAGGAGGAAATACTGCAGGAATACGTTACAGGCGGCGGAAAGCTCATGGTGATCGCCGGACCGACCGAGGATGGCACATTGACGAATCTGTACGCACTGATGTCTGATTATGGTGTAGAGGCAGCAGATGGTCTGGTAGTGGAAGGAGACAGAGAGCATTATGCTTTTGATCAGCCATATATTTTGCTGCCGGATATGAATGAGGATGATATCACAACACCGCTAATCGATGAGAGCTACTACGTACTCATGCCGATTGCACAGGGTATGACGGTGAGTGATACGTCTGGGGCTGTGACGACGCTGCTTGAGACATCTGCGGATGCCTACAGCAAGATTGACGGGTATTCCATGAAGACGTATGAAAAAGAGGAGGATGATATTGCAGGCTCCTTTGCGATAGGTGTATCCATCGACTGCGGAAATGACGGGCAGATCGTGTGGTTCTCCTCCGCGAATTTCCTGGAGGATATGTACAATTCCTACTCATCCGGTGCAAACCTTGATCTTGGCATGAATGCACTCTCAGATCTGGTCGGTGAGTCGGAAGCGATATCCATTCGCAGCAAATCGCTGGGATATAACTATCTGACGATTAACGAGTCAACGGCTGCTTATTTGAAGGCTATGATGATCGCCGTGATCCCGTTGGCATTTTTGGCAGCAGGTATCTGTGTTACTGTAAGCAGAAGGAGGAGACAAAGTGAAGCGGGCTAAAACATTATATGTACTGGCAGGAGTGCTGCTTGTGATCTGCGCCCTGACCTTTGGCGTCAGCCGCTATGAACAGCACAAGGAGGACATAAAAAATAGTGATGAGACGGTGTTGAGCGTAGTTTCGGAGGATGTGACCGGGCTGTCCTGGGAATATGCGGACACCTCGCTTTCCTTTCACAAGGATGATATCTGGCAGTATGATGAGGATGCGGATTTTCCGGTGAGTGAAGAAAAGATCGAAGAGCTGATAGATGTATTTTCTGATTTTACGGCTGCCTTTGAGATAGCTGATGTAGAAGATTTATCACAGTACGGGCTGGAGGATCCGAGCTGTTCGATCTTAATCGAGACAGCGGAGGATACGACAGAGATTGCACTGGGCGATTTTAGTGTGATGGATGAGCAGCGTTACGTCTCTATCGGTGATGGAAAGGTGTATCTGGCATCGGTGGATCCGATGGATTCCTATGAGATAGAGCTAAAGGATATGATCGAAAATGACACGACGCCTCAGCTGTCGGAGGCGAATACCATCACGTTTGCCGGCGAGGCGAATTATGACATCACCTATCAGGAGGATTCGGATATTTCCTATGATGAAAATGATGTGTATGTGGCAAAGGAGAATGGAAATACATTAGCCTTGGATCCGACGCTGGTAGGAAGCTATTTATCGACGGTAGGCAGTCTGGATCTGACGGACTATGTGACGTATAAGGCTACGGAGGAGGAATTGGCTTCCTTCGGAATGGATGATCCGCAGCTTGATGTGACGATTGCCTATACCACCTCGCAGGAGACCTCAGAGGAAGAGGACAAAAAAGAGTCCTCAGATGAGGAGAAAAGCTTTGTGATGCATATAGGAAGAAGTGCAGAATATATCAAGAAAGCAGAAAAACAGGCAGCAGAGGAAGCAGAGGATGAAGAGGATGAGATTCCGGGCTATGTACGCATAGGCGATTCACCTATCATCTATCAGATCACAGAGAGTGAGTATGATGCGCTGATGGCTGCAGCTACCGGAGACCTTCGTCATCAGGAGCTGTTCTGGGGCGATTTCTCGCATGTGACTCAGATGGATGTGACACTGGATGGAGAAGACTATTCACTTACGACCGAGAAAAATAAGGGTGAAAATGTCTGGTATTATAACGGTGAGAAGCTCGAGACGGACGAGCTGCAGCTGGCTTTGACTACGCTGACGGCTACTGAATTTACAGAGGAAGCTAGCGATGGAAAAGAGGAACTTTCCATAACGCTTCATCTGGAGGATGAAAATTTCGATACCGTGACACTGACCTTCTACAGAAAGGATGGAACAAATGTGCTCGCAGAGGTGGATGGAACGCCGACCGCCCTTGTGGCACGAAGCGAGATGGTGGATCTCATAGAGGCTGTAAATGCGATTGTATTAGAGTAAAACAAGAGCTGCTCGAGATGGAGCAGCTCTTGTTTTGTATATGTTTATTTATTGGATTTTCTCCAGATATGCATAGCCTCGGCTTCCTTGATCAGTTCCTCGCGAAAATCCGGATGTGCGATCGAGATTAAGGCCTCTGCCTTTTGCCAGGTGGACATGCCCTTTACATTTACCATACCATATTCTGTCACGACGAAGTGTGTATTCGCACGTGTGTCGGTGACGATGGAGCCGTTGGTTAGAGTCGGGCGGATACGCGAATGCATCACGCCGGCTTTGTCGGTGAAGGTAGAAGAGCAGCAGATGAAGCTCTTTCCGCCGTTAGAGAGATACGCACCGAGTACAAAGTCGAGCTGTCCGCCTGCACCGCTGATATGCTTTGTGCCGGAGGACTCGGAGCTGATCTGGCCGAACAGGTCGATATCTACGCAGTTGTTGATCGAGATGAAGTTATCCAGTGCGGCGATAGAACGAATGTCATTCGTGTAGCTGACCGGTGCGCTCATCATCTCGGGGTTCTCATCGAGATAATCATACATTTTTTTCGTGCCGCAGCCAAAGCCATAGGTCTGGCGATACCGATCGATGCTCTTTTTAGAGCCGTTGATCTTGCCGGCACGGGCGATATCTACGAAGGCATCGACATACATCTCGGTATGTACACCGAGATCCTTTAGGTCGGATTCGGCGATCATGGAGCCAACAGTATTTGGCATGCCGCCGATACCCAGCTGTAGGCAGGCACCGTTGGGGATCTGATCTACGATCAGCTGTGCGACTGCCTTGTCCACATCGGTGGCAGGACCGCCTGCACCCATCTCGCCGATGGGAGGATTGTCGCCCTCTACGATATAGGTTACATCGCTGATGTGTACGCCATTTTCAAAGCCGCCGAGACAGCGGGGCATGTTCTGATTGACCTCTACGATGACAGTCTTTGCCATCTCACAGGCAGCTGCCAGGTGGGAAGCATTCGGGCCGAAGTTAAAATAGCCGTGCTTGTCCATGGGAGCACATACGATCATCACGACATCGGAGCAGTTGCCCTCACGATAGTAGCGGGGAAGCTCGGAATAGCGGATCGG
The DNA here is from genome assembly GCA_963594555.1 of Lachnospiraceae bacterium. Lineage (GTDB taxonomy): Bacteria > Bacillota > Clostridia > Lachnospirales > Lachnospiraceae > W0P33-017. Next base: position 12,687 of record CAVBEI010000005.1, read on the forward strand.
GGAATAGTAGGCACAGCCGCGTGCGATCAGCTTGCGCTCGATGCCGGACATATGCCAGGAGTTCCAGCAAAAATGCTCTCCGGCATCCTCCCGTTCAAAGACAGCCAGGGGCTTTAATAAAATACCGCCGCGCAGCTTGACATCGGTCAGCTCGTCGGTTCGTTTCGCAAGTGCCCTATCGAGAGCATCCGGTGTGCCGTTGCACCAGCCGTAATCAACCCAGTCACCGCTGGCTACGACCTTGACTGCTTCGTCTGCACTCACCAGCTTTTGCTTGTATTCATCTAAAAAACTCATGTACGTTCCTCCTTCATGTCAAATTCTGTTACAATCCTACCATCTTTTAGGAAAAAGGGCAACAAAAAAGGAAGCACCTTGTGTGAAGTGCTTCCTATATTATGTGTTCGCATGGTCAGATTAAGGTAGTGTCCTCTGTCATGTCTTCTACTATGTTTTCTATGGCATTGGTGGTGGATGTCTCTTTTGCTGAGGTATCCTCCTCTGACGATTCTTCTGCTGAGACAGCTTCTTCTTTTGTATTCTTGGAAGAAGAGGAAGAGTCTTTTTTCTCAGAAGATACGGTCTCGCTCTTTGAGGATGAGGAAGACTTGTCGGCGTCCTGAGGCTTGTCCTTCTTTTCAGAGGAGCCATGGCCGTTTGCATCCGTGCTGTTGGTCGTAGGCTCGGCAGGCTTTGTGGCTGCATCGCTCACGCTGGTGGCACTTCCGGTGGAAGGCTCTGCGACAACGGGTGCTGACGGAGTATCCTTTTTATCAGAGGAGACTTCCTGCTTGGTGGTGCTGGTGTCTTTTGCGTCTTCTGGTTTATCTTCTGAAATAATAGCGTCCGGATCTGCTTTGGCTGCTGCGACTGCTGCGTCCTCAGACTGGTTGCCTGCATCGGACTTCGTATCTGCATCCGACTCGGCAATAGAGGCACCGGTTACGGCTGCGGTCTTGGTCTCTTCTAACTCAGCAACGGTCAAGTCGCTGTAAGCACTCGGGTCGATATCGTCTGTGCCTGTCGCATCGGCGATCTCCTCGATCAATGTCATCTTGCCGGCGGTGATACCGTAGGAGTCCGCCGCCTCCTTGGTCTCCTTGGAGACATTCACTGTCGTGATGGAACAGGTCTCATCCGTAGAGGAGGAAAATGCGTCAACCGAGGTCATCAGATCACTCGCCTTTTTCTCCTTGTCGGAATAGACGCCGATGATCATGTAGTTAGTATCCTCGGCATCGATATAGTCATCTGCGGAGAGCTGCTCTACGGTAATCGTGAGCGCGGTTGTGATATCCTTGTTCTTTAGCGAATCGCCAATCTCTGCAACGACGGCTTCGCCTTCCTCATTCATGCCGCTGATGGAAATGACGCGGTCAAATTCATTCAAGGTATAGGCAATCGAAGGATTGATGTCCAGGCTGACATAGGAAATCGGTCTGGCCCAGGTATAAGTGCCAAAACCGCCACAGGCAGTGATGACGAAGGCGGCAGAAGCAGCGACAACGGCTTGCTTCGGAAAACGAAACGTCTTTGCCGGAAGTGTGATCTCCTGACCGATGGAATAATGTTGATTTTTGATGCGCTCAAAGCGGCCATCCGATCGTAATATCACGGCATCGGAGCCTGCTAGGTCTACAATAACGGCTTTCATCGTCTCCGCCTCCTTTCTATAATATATTCATGAGGTTATTTTAAGTATTCCTGCAGCAGCGGGAAATCGTTACATATAATCTCCGTGGCTGCTATAATATATTTACGGTGGCGTTCGAGTATTTTTCGGGGTACCTTCGTGTTTTCTGAGATGTTTTTTATCGGAAAGAGTCGCGATTGGCGCATTTTTGCCACCAAAGCGGGCTCGCCGGTCAGATAGCCAATAGCCTCGCTGCAGGCCTTTTTGGTCTTAGAGGCCTTCGGAGAGCATTCTGTCAGATCCATAAAGGAGATGTCATAATCGGCCAAAAGATCGTTTAGTGCAAGAATCTCATCGCGGATCGGATTTTCGTCGCTCGTAGCGGTGGCGCGTACGATATGCAGCTGATAGGCAGAGCTCTCGCCGTCTTCATCTACGTTTCCTTCAAATACGTATGGCTCAGTAGACTGCTCGCCCGAAAAACGAGCCTGCGTGCGAATATAATCCGTCAGCCGGCGTTCGATAAGTAGCCTTGCATACGACTGAAAAATGCCCTTTTCGGGTTCATAGGTGTCCATCGCATGGGAAAATGCAATCAGTGCGATAGACCATTCATCATCGCTTTTTGTAATATAGCGCTTGGTGAAGCGACTGGCACAGCTTATAATAAATTTTTCGTTCTGTATGATAAAAGCACTGCGAGCCTCTTCTGATTGTGTGGCCGCTTTTGCTTCCTCCCCCATATTAGAAAACATTCGCTCTCCTTGTGGTATAAAAACGAATAACTACTACGTTTGAGTGTACAGTAACGACTATACCATTTTTGAAAAAAAAGTCAATGCAAAAGCGGTTGTGAGAGGCATGCCCTTGTGTTATGCTTAAATAAAAAAAGGTAGAAAAATGGATCATAAGGATAAAAATACAAGCTGTCCTTTGGCAAAAAAATGCGGCGGCTGTCAGCTGCAGGGACTGCCTTATAAGGAGCAGCTAAAGAAAAAGAGAAAGCTCGTGGCGGAGTGTGTAAAAGGCGTTAAGGTGGAGCCGGTGATCGGGATGGCGGATCCGACGCATTATCGAAATAAGGTAAATGCAGCCTTCGGGCGGGAAAAGGGTGGACGCATCATCAGCGGTGTCTATGCGCCTCATTCGCATCGGATCATTCCGGTGGAGGATTGCATGATCGAGGATGCACGTGCAGATGCGATCATAGGTACGATCCGTATGCTAGCGCGTGATTTTAAGCTAAAAATCTATGATGAGGATACCGGCTATGGGCTGCTTCGCCATGTGATGGTGCGCACGGCGCATGCTACGGGAGAGATCTTAGTCGTTTTAGTGCTCGCTTCGCCGATTCTGCCTGCCAAAAATAATTTTATACGGGCACTGCGCAGTGCACATCCACAGATCACTTCCATCGTGCTAAATGTCAATGACCGCGCGACAAGCATGGTATTAGGAGAGCGCAACATTACTCTGTTTGGCAAGGGCTATATCACAGATGAGCTGTGCGGCAATCGCTATCGCATCTCACCAAATTCCTTTTATCAGGTGAACTCCATTCAGACGAAGCGGCTGTATGAGACGGCGATCGCTTTTGCCGGGCTGACCGGCAAGGAAACTCTGCTCGATGCGTACTGCGGGATCGGAACGATTGGCATGAGCGCGGCTGCTAAGGCTTCGCATGTCATAGGTGTTGAGCTAAATCCTGCGGCGGTGAAGGACGCCATCACAAATGCCAGAGAAAACCATTGCAAAAATATCACTTTTTATAAGGAAGATGCAGGTGCATTTATGCGACGCTTAGCAGCCGCAGTGCCCGCTGAACGACCGGACGTTGATGTAGTGTTTATGGATCCGCCGCGCAGCGGCAGCACACGGGAATTTATGGATGCTTTGGCGGCTCTGCATCCGAGACGCATCGTGTATGTATCGTGCGATCCGCATACACTCGGTAGAGATGTGGAATATTTAAAAAAGCTAGGGTTTGCGCCAAATAAATGCCAGCCGGTGGACATGTTTCCGTATACGGATGACATTGAATGTGTCGTTTCGCTTGACGCTGCAAAAAAGTGACAACATCCGAGAAAGGTCTCATAGGCTGTGGATGGAGTGACCGGTCGTGACTTGTAAAGCACGCCCGGTTCTGTTATGATTTGCATAGAGATTTCTATTTTTATAATAAGAAGAAGGTCAAATAATGCAGGAAAAAAAGGATCAGGAGTTATTTCAGCAGGCTATCGCCGGCATCAAAGAAAATTATGCGACATATGAGCTGCTGCGGGCAGTCGAAAAACGCCGACTGCCGTCCAGAGATAAGGTAAAGGAGCTCATCAAGGAGCTGCGCTGCGTCATGTTTGCAGGCTTTCAGGAGCAGGAAGAGGGCTTAAGTGACAGCCTCGATGACTATGTGGCATACAAGCTATCCAGTGCTATTCATAAGATGTGCAAGCTCATCGTGACGGCACTCGAATGTGCAGACAATGGCCAGCATACAAAGGAAGAATTGCTCTCACAGGCGGAGTGCATCAGCTGTCAGTTTGCGGCACAGCTGCCGGCGCTGCAGCAGAAGCTGCTCAAGGATGTACAGGCAGGCTTTGACGGAGATCCGGCGGCTAAGAGCACGGAAGAGATCATCTTCTGCTATCCGGGCTTTTTTGCGATCTTTGTATATCGAATCGCGCATGAGCTATATGTCCGCCGTGTGCCATACATACCGCGTATGATGACAGAATATGCGCATTCCGGCACCGGAATCGACATAAATCCGGGTGCTACCATCGGCGAATATTTCTTCATCGATCATGGAACCGGAGTCGTCATCGGCGAGACGACTGAGATTGGAAACAACGTCAAGCTCTATCAGGGCGTGACCCTGGGCGCACTATCTACGAGAAAGGGTCAGCTTTTGTCGAATGTGAAGCGTCATCCGACCATCGGCAACAATGTCACCGTATATTCGAATGCCAGCATTTTAGGCGGCGAGACGATCATAGGAGACAATGCTACCATCGGAGGCGGAGCCTTCATCACCTCGAGTGTAGAGGCCAATGCCAGAGTACAGGTCGGAGATTAAATCATTTGCGGGTAATCGACAGCTCCCTGTTGACTATTTACGGGGAAGTAGCAGAGTCTGCTTCCGGCAGCTCTTTTACTGTGACTTTACAGGTACGGCTCACACCATCCACCTTTACGGTGATGGTAGCCGTGCCTTTTTTATGTGCATAGATGCGTCCTGTCTCATCCACACTCACGGTGGCGGAGGAGGACGAACGATAGCTGAGTGGGCGGTTCGATGAACAGCGGGCACTCAGTGTAAAGAAATCATCCGGATAGAGGGTGAGCCTTGTATGGCTGAGGGTAAGCGTGGGACGGCGTACTGTCACCTTGCATTTGGCGCTGACACCGTCTACCTTGGCGGTAATGGTAGCTGTGCCGGGCTTTTTTGCGGTGATCTCGCCTGTCTCATCCACACTCACGGTGGCAGAGGAAGAGGAACGCCAGGTGATGTCGTGCCCGGTGGATACGTCGGCAGTCAGCTGTGCAGTCGTGCCATTTTCCATCGAAATGCTCGTTTTGTTTAGCTTGACTGTCGTTTTTTCTACCGTGACAAGACAGCTCGCCTCTGCGCCGCTGATCTTTGCTGTGATCTTGCAGGTGCCGGATTTTTTACCTGTGATAACGCCGTAGGTATTCACACTGGCGATCGAGGATTTACTGCTCGAAAAGCGTGGAATAGCGCCGTTTGAGCTGACTGCGATCAGTGTAAACTCTCCGTCAATGGGGATCGATACCGTACGATTCGAAAGAAAGATAACCGGTGGTATCGTGATCTTTGCCTGTGCCTTTGAGACCTGTGGGAAAATGAGCAGGCAGGCGCATAATAGGGCACATAGTGGACGGGCAAGGGAAGTATATCGCTTGAAATGCGAGATTATTTTTTTAAACATAGAAGATCCTCCTGTCTGTGATATGGGGAATGGGAAAAGGGGGATCTGCCGATTACCTATATTAACCATAACAGCCGCCGCGCGAAAAGTAAATTGTGAGAGCCTACGAAGTGTATGCGCGAAATGTTGTGCAAGTTTTACAAGATTTTGCGAAAGGAAGTGAAGTAAACATAGACTTTTTGGCAATTTTGCGGTATTCTATGTGAAAAGAGGTGCAAGGCTAATGCGTGAAATGGAGTTTAAGATGGAGCGCACCGGATTAGTTCGTGAAGGTGACGTGCTGCCTGTGACCGAAGGAAAGCTTCCGAATTCCTACTATTATACCCTGGGCAATGCCTATGCGATGTCAGCTAATTATACGTTTCGGGAGCGGCTTAGCTCTACGGAGGGAACCGTTATAGGGATTCGAGAAACACCGAAGGGCTATTTTGTCACAGTAGCGTTTGACGAACCATCCTAAGGAGTGTGTAGGGTAGATTTGTTATGGTAAATCAAAATAAAAACACGACGAATCAGATTCTCGCTGATAGCATCAAGGCACTGGTTATGATAAAGCCGGTGGAAAAAATCACGATCAAAGAGATTACGGACAAGGCAGGAGTCATTCGACCGACCTTTTACAATCATTTTCAGGACAAGTACGAGCTGCTGGAGTGGATCATACACACGGAGATTCTAGAGCCGGCGTATCCGCTCATACAAAACGGCCTGACGAATCAGGCGGTACTACTCGTTTTTATGAGTCTGCAGCGGGAAAAGGATTTTTATACGAGGCTTAGCCGGATGGATGGAGTCATTACCTTTGAGGATATGGTCGTCAAATGTATCTCGGATGTGCTCGTGGAGATTTTTACAGAGCAGACGAGTGGCAGAAGCAGGAGATTTCCTTGGATGACAGTAGAGATGCTCGCGGAGCACTACGCCAGATCGATGTGTCTGGCGGTGCGTATCTGGATCAGGCAGGGCATGGGCGTATCACCGCAGGAGATGGCGGATATGTACGAGTATCTGATGAGTCATTCCATGGAGCAGACGATAAAGGAGTTTTAAATTATACAAAACAGAGAATTTGTATAATAAAATTTACAGATCAAAAAAAATGTAGCCGTGCTGCAAACAGCAAAAAGCGATTGAATATGGAAGTATTCAGTCGTTTTTTTTATACTTCCAACAGATAGAATGCAAGACAAAGGAAAGGAAGTAGAAAAAGCATGAAGAAATTTGGAAAAGGAGTAGTGAAATGCCGTGTGTGGATTCTGATCTTAGCAGTCATACTGCTGATACCTTCCGCGATCGGTTATTTCAATACGAGAGTCAACTACGATATTCTCTCCTATCTGCCGGATGAGATCGAGACGATGAAGGGTCAGGAGATCCTAAAGGATGATTTCGGCATCGGCGCATTTTCTCTATGCGTGGTAGAGGGTATGGAAAACAAAGACGTAGCTGCACTGGAGGATCAGATCGAGGAAGTGCCTCATGTAAAAAGCGTCGTCTGGTATGATACGATCGCTGATCTGAGCCTGCCGATGGAGATGCTCCCGCAGGAGATCTACGAAGTATTTAATAACGACGAAACGGATTCTACGCTGCTGGCAGTACTCTATGATACGGGAATGTCTGAGGATGAGACGATGGAGGCCATCGAGCAGATCCGTACACTTGCAAACGGACAGTGCTTCGTTAGTGGCATGTCAGCGGTCATCACGGACATCAAGAGCCTTTCCGATCAGGAGGTTCCTATCTACGTATTGATCGCCGTGATACTGGCTATCGTGGTACTTTCCCTGACGATGGATTCTGCAATAGTTCCGCTGTTCTTCCTTTTAAGTATCGGAATGGCTATCATCTATAACCTGGGAACGAATTTTGTGCAGGGTGAGATCTCCTATGTAACGCAGGCCTTGGCCGCGGTGCTTCAGCTGGGTGTTACGATGGACTACTCCATCTTCCTGTGGCACAGCTACGAGGAGGAATGCACAAAGACGGAGGATCATAAGGAGGCGATGGCGACTGCGATCACGAGTACGATCACTTCCGTAGTGGGCAGCTCCGTAACGACAGTAGCAGGCTTTGTGGCACTTTGCTTTATGAGCTTTACGCTGGGACTTGACCTGGGTATTGTCATGGCAAAGGGTGTCATCTTTGGCGTGATAGCATGTGTGACGATCCTGCCGGCTATGATCCTGATCTTTGATAAGGCTGTGCAGAAAACGAAGCATCGTGCGGTAATCCCTGATATGGGGCGCATCGCCGGATGGGTGGTCAATCATTATAAATGGTTTATAGCAGTATTTTTGATCGTTTTAGCACCTGCAATCTATGGTTATACACACACCGATGTGTATTATGATCTGGCCGGTACGCTGCCGGAGGATCTGCCGAGTATCGTTGCAAACCAAAAGCTGGAGGACAGCTTTGATATGAATGCTACGCATCTGTATTTGATCGATTCGTCACTTCCTACAAAGGATGTGGTAAAAATGATCGATGAGGTCAATGAGGTGGATGGTGTCAAGGCGACCATCGGTTTGGAGGCGATCATCGGAGCAGGCTTCCCGAAGGAGATGCTGCCGAGCAGCCTGTTAGAGACAGTACAAAACGATGAATATGAGCTTTTGATGGTCAGCTCCGAATATGCGGTCGCATCTGATGAGGTAAATAAGCAGTGTGAGACGCTCGATGCGATCCTGGATAAATATGATACAAAGGGCATGCTGATCGGTGAAGCACCCTGTACCAAGGATCTGATCGAGATCACGGATGAGGATTTTGCACGTGTCAGTGCGGTATCCATCGTAGCGATCTTTGTCATCATCTTCTTTGTATTTAAATCCGTCAGCCTGCCGATCATTCTGGTGGCAGTCATTGAGTTTGCGATCTTCATCAATATGGGTATTCCGGCATATACCGGTACGGTACTTCCGTTTATCGCATCTATTGTAATCGGTACGATTCAGCTGGGTGCAACCGTCGATTATGCGATTTTGATGACGAATAAATACAAAACAGCCCGTTACGAGGGGCTGGAGAAAAAAGAAGCCATCACTCAGGCACTGCAGAGCTCTATTCAGTCAATTATAGTCAGTGCACTAAGCTTCTTCTCAGCGACCTTCGGTGTCGGCGTGTATTCAAACATCGATATGATCAGTGCCTTGTGTATTCTGATGTCCAGAGGAGCGATCATCAGTATGTTTGTGGTCATTTTCATCTTGCCGGCCATGTTTATGATTTTTGATAAACTGATCATTAAAACAAGCAGAGGATTCAGACAATAACAATAGGAGGATAATCATATGAAGCTCAAAGAATTACAGAAAAAATTCCAAAATAAATATACCATCCGCATGTTAGCAGGTGTGCTTGTCATCGCTATGGTAGGAGGCAGCTTTGCCGCAGGCTATGTAAGCGGTGCGACAGAGCAGGCCATCACTGCAGAGGCTGCAGAAAAATCTGAGCTGGAGGAAAAGATTTCCGATCTGGTCAATACGAAAAAGGATGCATCAGACGATACGACCAAGGATGAGACGGTTTATGTCATTTCCGATGCAAAGGGAAATGCAGGAAAGGTGATCGTAGAGGAGTGGCTAAAAAACAAAGACGGAGCAGACACGATCGAGGATGTATCAGATCTTGATGGCATCACGAATGTCAAAGGAGATGAGACCTTTACTCAGGATGGAGACAAGCTGACCTGGCAGGCAAACGGAAACGATATTTATTATGAAGGAACTACCCAAAAGGAGGTCCCCATCTCTGAGACAGTGACCTATTATCTGGACGGCGAGGAGATCGAGCCGGAGGAGCTGGCAGGCAAGAGCGGCAAGGTAACGATCCGTTTTGATTATGAAAATCATGAAAAAACTACCGTTGATGTAGATGGCAGGCAGGTAGAGGTATATGTACCGTTTACGGTGATGACCGGTATGGTAGTCAGCGATGATTTTACTAATATCGAGGTCACCAATGCAAAGGTCATCTCTGATGGAAAAAATAACATCATCGTAGGCGTGGCAATGCCTGGTCTGAAGGATAGCCTGCAGAAGGAAGACGGTGATTTTGATGAAAGCTTTGATTTCCCGGAGTATGTCGAGGTTACGGCAGATGTAGAGAATTTTGAGCTGGAGATGACAGCTTCGATCGCCATGAATGGTCTGCTGAGTGATTTAAGCCTTAGCGATCTGGATCTGGATGATCTGGAGGATTCCATCGACGAGCTATCTGACGGCAGCCAGAAGCTAGAGGATGGCAGTAAGGAGCTTAGAGATGGCATCGGCACATTAAATGACGGCATGAAGGATTTCACAAGTGGTGCTTCCGAGTTAAAGGATGGTATCACAAGCTATACAGACGGCACGACACAGCTAAGCGAGGGCCTGGATACGTTGAATAAGAGCGTCGGTACGCTATCAAGCGGTGCAAAGACTCTTGATTCAAGTGCAGCTACGATCGCAGACGGTGTAAAGAAGCTGGATAAGGCATTAAACACCGAGATGACTGCTTCTGAGCAAAAGGCTGCTAAAAAGCTTGTATCTGCGCAGTTTGCAGAGGGCTCTGCTGCCTATAAGCTCATTTATAATTCTGCAACCGCAAACTTTACCGATACAATGACAAGCGATGCCACAGTAAAGCAGATCCAAAGCGGTATCTCAGGCATGGGTCTAACGAGTGATGCAGTCGTAGCTGCTCTGGCACAATATTATGCACAAAATGGCTTTACAGATCCGACTACAGGAAAGACCTACAGCGCAGCACAGTGCCAGGCAAATGTAGCAGGCAGCTCCACTACCTACGCAGCATTCTTTGCAAGCAGTGTATTAAAGGGCGGTCTGGCGAGCGGTATTGCGAGCGGTATCGCCACGAATGGCTCTGCAGCCGTAGGAGCATCTGTCGTATCTGCCTGTGAGAGCGCAGCAGAGAGCGCAGCGATCCAGGGCGCAGAAAATGCGAAAAAGACTATAGCCTCACAGATCGAGGCAGTCGATGAGAAGAGCGGATATTCGCTCGTGAGTGGCACAAAGGCACTGAGCAAGGGAATCTCTACTCTGGCAGCCAATGTTCCGGACCTGGTAAGCGGTGTAGAACAGCTCGCAGATGGAGCAAATACGCTGGTTGCCAATAACAAGGCTCTAAAGAGCGGTGCTAGACAGCTGTCAAGCGGTGCAAAGGAAATCGCAAATGGTGTAACAAAGCTGGACGATGGAGCAGATGAACTGTATAATGGAATGGTGAAGTTCAATGAGGAGGGCATTTCCAAGCTGGTAGATGCCTTCAGCGGAGATACGCAGGATCTGCTTGACCGCATCGATGCAGTCGTAAAAGCAGGTGAGGATTATAACACCTTTACCGGTCTTTCGGCAGATCAGGTCGGCAGCGTGAAGTTTGTGATCAAAACCGACAGCGTAAAGGTAGAGGATTAGTAGCTGTTAGTGTATTAGGCAGTTACGAAGAGGATTAATCGCGAGGATAGGGGCGAAGCATATGAACTGGTTAGAAACGATCCTGGTAACGCTCGGGATATCGCTGGATATATTTGCAGCCATAGCCTGCAAGGGAGCGCAGCTTTCGAAAATAGAAAAAGGGCCGCTGATCAAGCTGTGTGCGTTGTTTGCCGTCTGGCAGACAGCTGCACTCTGCATCGGCAGCGTGGCGGGTATGTTTTTGCACCGGTATGATATGGATCCGGATGGAACGATGACCGAGATCATAGCGGTTATCATCTTTATCGTGCTTGGCGTGATGATGCTTGTGAAGGCATGGAAAAACGAAGCGATCCTGGAGCGAAGAGATGATAAATATGCCTGGAAGGGTCTGGTAGCCCGCCTTGCTCTTATCAGCGTCGGCACACTGGTGCTTGGTGTGGCGCTGGGCTTCCTTGGAACAGCATGGGGAGTTTTGCTGCTGGCGATCGCCGCACTTACGGTGATAGTTGTGATCGCCGGACTCTACGTCGGATATCATTTCGGCTACGAGCAAAAGACAAAGGCCTATGCGATCGGCGGTGTGATGCTCCTAGCAGGAGCGGTAGATACCATCGTGCGTTATATAGCCTGAATTATATAAAAAAGAGTGGCTTTTAATGAGCCGCTCTTTTTTGAGTTATTCTGCAAATTCTGTTGCAGGTTCGTTTTGAGCTTGATAGGCATGCAGCCGCTCTAAAATCGCAGACCTTCGGATAGAGGTGAGTGCTTCTGCTGAGGAGATGAGCGATTCGAGCTTCTCAGGTGTCTGCTCTGAGATATAGATTTTTGCAAGCAGCTCGTAGTTTTTTGCGATGTCGCTGCCGAGTGTAACGGCATATTCGAGCACTTCAACAGCATCCCTTACATAGGAGAGAGAATAAAGTGTTTCTCCATAATTTGCCAAAAGTGTTACAAGCGTGCTATAATTGGTGTCGCATTGGCTGAGCGTACTTAAGTTTGCAGCACCATAGTTAAGCTTTAGCTCGGTGTTTGAGATGCCGTTTAGATTGCAGATAGGCAGTGCAGACAGATCGCGCAGCGCAGTCTCGTAGCTAAGAAGCGTCTCGTCGTCGTGTTTTCCGAGTGGCAGTTTTTCAATCGGCAGCTTGATATATGCCAGGTTGGAAATATCCTGCTTGCGTGTCCAGTTGGCATCCAGCTCACGTTCTCGGAAACGTTTCCAGACATCCTGTTCAGCACGGGTGGCATTTCGCTGGCGGATTGAGATGTATGCAGTTACGATGATAAAAATCAATAAAAATGGCAGTAGCATAAACTTTTTAAGATAATGAGGTGAAAATATGAAGCAGTCACAAAACAAAAAAAATAAATACCGGCAGATGATCGCAGGAGCGATCGCTATCGTGCTGGTTATCGCTATGGTTGTTCCGATGGTGCTTAGTGCCTTGATGTAATACTTTTATAATATACTAAATTGGTGGCTGCTATGTCAATTATGGCATTGTGTATTGAAAAGTGTCACAGGCTTGGTATATAATCAGTAGTCAAAAGGCAAAACCCTACAGGATATCAATAGTAGAAGATTGTATTGTAATAGAGAGGTAGCATAATGAGTAAACGAAACAGCAGACATCACGTGAGAGGAGCTGTGTTTGTATTTGCGGCAGCATGTATGTGTGCGGCGGGCATATACGTCGGCACGAACACATATGCAGCGACTCCGGCAGCAGAGCGCACTATCGCGGACAATATTTATATCGGAGACATCGCTGTCGGCGGCATGACAAAGGAACAGGCCACAGAGGCAGTAGAGAGCTATGTCGATTCGCTTGCCAATACGGCGTTTACGCTGAGTGCGAATGATGAGAGTGTTACTGCTACGGCAGCAGATTTTGGCATTAGCTGGTCGAATTCCATGATAGTCGATGAAGCGGTGAATGTCGGTCGTACAGGAAATCTTATCGAGCGCTACAAATCAAAAAAGGATTTGGAGCATGAGAACCTCATTTTTGATATCACCTATACGGCAGATCTCGATTCCATCAAGCAGTTTTTAGAGAATAATACTGCGGATATGAATCAGGATGCGATAAACTATGGCCTGAAAAGAGAGAATGGCGTATTTACCATCGTAGACGGACAAAATGGCGTAGCGGTCGATGTGGACACATCTGCGCAGGAGATTCTCTCTTATATAGAAGGAACGTGGAATCAGACCGATGCAGCTATTGATCTGGCAGCAGAGATCGTAGAGCCGGAGGGCACAAAGGAGCAGCTAGAGCGTGTCACCGATGTGCTGGGTACATATACGACCGATTTTAGTACCTCCTCTGCCGGCCGTGCACAAAATGTAAAAAACGGTGCGAGCAAGATCAACGGACATGTTCTATATCCCGGAGAGCAGTTTTCTGTGTATGAGGCAGTCAGCCCGTTTTCTGCAGAAAACGGCTATGAACTGGCTGGCTCCTATGAGAATGGAACGACCGTCCAGACCTATGGCGGCGGTATTTGCCAGGTGTCCACGACCTTGTATAATGCGGTGATTCGTGCAGAGCTCTCCATTGACGAGCGCTTCTGCCACTCCATGATCATCGGTTATGTGCAGCCTTCTATGGATGCTGCGATCGCAGGCACCTACAAGGATTTGAAATTCACGAATAACTATGATTTCCCGATCTATATCGAGGGCTATACGTCCGGTATGCAGATCACCTTTACTGTATATGGTGAGGAGACTCGCCCTGCAAACAGAGAGATCAGCTTTGAGAGTGAGACGATAAACACCACAGAACCGGAGCTTGAGATCGTAGAGAGCAGCTCGCAGCCAATCGGCTATGTAAATACCGAGCAGAGCTCACATACCGGCTATACTGCCAGACTCTGGAAGATCGTGAAGGAGGACGGCGAGGTTGTATCTCGTGATGTGTTCAACAACAGCACCTACAAGGCATCGCCCCGTATCATCACAGTAGGTACAAAATCGGACAATGCCGATGCCGTCGCAGCGATCAAGGCAGCCATCGCCACGAAGGATGAGAACACCGTGCGTTCCGTGGCAGCAGCTAATTCCGCTGAGGCGCTGGCTAAGAAGACGGAAGAAGAGACAAAAAACGAAGAGAAAAAGGAAAATAAAAAGGATGATACCTCTGAGAATCAGGAGAATGACGATTCTGCGGAGGAATCAGCTATTGAAGTAGAGGGGCAGACAGAAGGACAGGAATAGCGATGAAAGTAGGCAAAATACCGGAAAACGTACTGCAAAGATCCGTGCTTAAACAGATAAAGACCAGTCGCCCGGAGGTGCTAAGCGGCGCTTCCATAGGCGAAGACTGCGCAGCTATAGCGCTCGCAGAGGATGAGGTGTTTGTATTATCCACGGATCCCATCACCGGAACCGTCAAGGATATCGGGCATCTGGCTATCCAGATCACGTTAAACGACCTGGCGAGTGCAGGTGCAGAACCGATCGGTGTGATGCTTACTTTTTTATTGCCGGAGCGTCTTTCGGAGGCCAAGCTTCGGGCGATGATGGAACAGGCGGAGACGGAGGCGCATGCGGCGAATGTCCAGATAATGGGCGGACATACCGAGGTCACACGGGTCGTTACACAGCCTGTTATCTCAGTAGTCGGTGTCGGAAAGGTGAAGCGCGGTCAGCTCATCTCCACCGCAGGCGCGCGTCCCGGCATGGATGTGATCGCCACTAAATGGATCGGACTTGAGGGTACCTCGATCATCGCCAAGGAAAAGGAGGAGCAGCTGCTTAGCCGCTATCCGAAGGCACTAGTGGATGAGGCGAAAAATTTTGACCGGTATTTATCCGTGCTGCCGGAGGCAGGTGTGGCGGTGAAGTCCGGGGTTGGAGCGATGCATGATGTCACTGAGGGAGGTATCTTTGGTGCACTCTGGGAGATGGCAGATGCCGCCGGCGTCGGACTCGAGATCGATTTAAAGAAAATACCGATCAGGCAGGAAACTGTCGAGGTATGTGAGTTTTTTGACATCAATCCGTATGAGCTCATCAGCAGCGGCTGTATGCTCATGGCAGCAGCAGACGGAAACGGACTCGTGCGTGCACTTTTGGCAGAGGGGATACCCGCAGAGTGCATCGGCAAGGTAACAGCCGGAAATGACCGAGTGATTTTATCCGGGGAGGAGCGGCGTTTTCTTGAGCCGCCAAAGACGGATGAGCTGTATCGGGTGGTATAACAGATAAAGGAGTAGCTATGAGAGAAAAAATTTTGACATTTATCGAGAAAAACAGCCGAGTGGATTTACATGATCTGGCAGTTCTTTTGGGTGTGGATGAACAGATGGTGCTAAATGAGCTGGAAGCTATGGAGGCAGAGCATGTGATATGCGGCTATCATACGTTAATCGACTGGGACAAAACAGACGTGGAAAAGGTCACGGCGATGATTGAGGTGCGTGTGACACCACAGCGTGATATGGGCTTTGACAAGGTGGCGGAGCGCATCTATAACTATCCGGAGGTAAATTCCGTATATTTGATCTCAGGCGGCTTTGATCTGATGGTCACGCTCGAGGGAAAGACACTGCGTGATATCTCTACCTTTGTAACAGACAAGCTCTCTACGCTGGATTCCGTGCTCAGTACAAAGACCAACTTTATTTTGAAAAAATACAAGGATCATGGCACGGTCATGGCAGAGACATCCAAGGACGAAAGGATATTTATGACACCATGAGAAATCCGTTAAATGAAAAAATCACGACTATAAAGCCCTCCGGCATCCGTAAATTTTTCGATATTGTAAGTGAGATGCAGGATGCGATCTCGCTGGGTGTCGGCGAACCTGATTTTGATACGCCCTGGCACATTCGTGACGAGGGCATCTATACATTAGAAAAGGGCAGAACCTTTTATACATCTAATTCCGGATTAAAGGAGCTGCGTATCGAGATCGCAAAATATTTAGATCGCAGATTTCACCTGCAGTACGATCCGATGAAGGAGATACTGATCACGGTAGGAGGCAGTGAAGGCATCGACAATGCACTGCGTGCCATGCTAGATCCCGGGGATGAGGTGCTCATCCCGCAGCCTAGCTACGTTTCCTATGAGCCGTGTACGATCTTAGCAGGCGGTGTGCCTGTTATCATCGAGCTAAAGGAAGAAAATCAGTTCCGTCTGACCGCGGAGGAGCTAGAGGATGCGATCACACCAAAGACAAAGATACTAGTGCTGCCATATCCGAACAATCCTACCGGTGCAGTCATGGAGAGATCCGATCTCGAGGCGATCGCAGAGGTGATACAGGCGCACGATCTGTATGTGCTCAGTGATGAGATCTATGCAGAGCTGTGTTATCTGAGTGAGCATACCTCTATCGCATCACTTCCGGGCATGAAGGAGCGCACGATCGTCATAAACGGCTTTTCAAAATCTCATGCCATGACCGGCTGGAGACTAGGCTATGCCTGCGGCCCGCGGGAGATCATGGAGCAGATCTTAAAAATACATCAGTTTGCCATCATGTGCGCACCGACCAACAGCCAGTATGCAGCCGTTGAAGCGATGCGAAACGGTGATGAGGATGTAGCTTCCATGCGGGAGCAGTATAACCAGAGAAGACGTTTTTTATTGCATGAGTTTGAACGTATGGGGCTAAGCTGCTTTGAACCCTTCGGCGCATTCTATGTCTTTCCGTCCATCAAGGAATTTGGCATGAGCTCAGATGAGTTTGCGACGCGCCTGCTGCGTGAGGAAAAGGTGGCAGTCGTGCCAGGTACGGCATTTGGTGATAGCGGCGAGGGCTTCCTTCGTATTTCCTATGCTTATTCGCTGGATAATCTAAAGGTTGCACTAGGCAGGCTCGAAAGCTTCATCAATAAGCTTCGAAGTGAGGCAAGGTCATGAACAATATCGTACTGCTAGAGCCGGAGATCCCGGCCAATACCGGTAATATCGGACGCACCTGTGTAGCCACAGGGACGAGACTGCATTTGATCGAGCCACTTGGCTTTTCTCTCAGTGAAAAAGCATTGAAGCGGGCCGGTATGGATTATTGGTCGAGCCTCGATGTGACAACCTATGTAAACTACGAGGATTTCCTTGAAAAAAATCCTGACGCACAGCTTTTCTATGCGACGACAAAGGCCAGACAGGTTTATTCTGAGGTATCCTATCAGGATAACTGCTATATCATGTTTGGAAAGGAAAGTGCAGGTATCCCGGAGGAGATTCTAAAGGAGCATCCGGACCGGTGCGTACGCATTCCGATGATCGGAGAGATGCGTTCGCTGAATTTATCGAATTCGGTGGCGATCGTACTCTACGAGGCACTGCGCCAGCAGGGCTTTGAACATATGACTACAAAGGGACAGCTTCATAGGCTGCACTGGTGATTTTTTATGACAGAACAGATGGTAAAAGCAAGACAGCTGGTGCATGAATATATCAGGCGTGATGAGGAGGGCAATCCGATCGCGACACAGGTAGCACTAGATCATGTGGATCTGGATATCGCCCCCGGCAGCTTTGTGGCGATCCTGGGGCATAACGGCTCCGGGAAATCGACGCTTGCCAAGCACTTAAACGTACTGCTTTCGCCGACAGAAGGGACGTTATTTGTCGATGGCAGAGATACGTCCGATCCAGAGGAGCTATGGAATATACGCCAGCGGGCGGGTATGGTATTTCAAAATCCTGACAACCAGATCATCGGCAGCATCGTGGAAGAGGATGTGGGCTTTGGCCCGGAGAATTTAGGCATAGAGACGGACGAGATCTGGAAACGGGTAGAGGATGCCTTGCGTTCAGTCGGGATGCTAAAATATAGGAATGCATCACCGAATCACCTGTCCGGCGGACAAAAGCAGCGGGTAGCCATCGCCGGAGTCGTGGCGATGCAGCCGGCTTGTATCGTGCTTGATGAGCCGACGGCGATGCTCGATCCGAGCGGCCGTGCGGAGGTGCTGCGGGCGGTGCAAGAGCTTAATCGAACCAAGGGTGTGACGATCATATGGATCACACATTATATGGAAGAGGTCACGGATGCGGATGTGGTGTATGTCTGCGACAGTGGTCGTATCGTGATGCAGGGCAGTCCGCGGGAGATTTTTTCGCAGGTGGAGCAGCTGCAGTTGTATCGTCTGAGTGTTCCGCAGGTCACGAGACTTTCCTATGAGCTGAAAAAAGCGGGCTTGGATTTGCCGGATGGGATTTTGACGCGCGAGGAGCTGGTATGTGCCTTGCAGCAATGTAACGTGAAAAAGGAGAGGTAACGGTTCGGTAATGAACCGCCAAAAAATAGCTATGTCGATTGTTTTGGATCATATCAGCTGCGTATACGAGCAGGGAACACCGCGGGAGGTATATGCGCTGCGGGATATCAGCTTGCGTATCGAAGACGGTAGCTTTATCGGCCTGATCGGTCATACCGGCTCCGGAAAATCAACGCTGATCCAGCATATGAATGGTTTGCTGCACGCGACGAGTGGCAGCATTTTTTATAATGGCGAAGATATCTATGCGGATGGCGTAAGCATGCGCGCTTTGCGTAGTAAGGTAGGGCTCGTGTTTCAATATCCGGAGCATCAGCTTTTTGAGACGACGATTTTAGCAGATGTGAGCTTTGGTCCGCTAAACCAGGGACTCGATAAGGAGACGGCTAATCTGCGCGCCTTTGAGGCACTGCAGGCGGTAGGATTACCGGAAGAGCTTTATGATCAGTCCCCATTTGATCTATCCGGCGGACAAAAGCGTCGTGTAGCAGTTGCAGGTGTGCTGGCGATGCATCCGGAGGTTCTGATATTAGATGAGCCTACGGCAGGACTCGACCCTAAGGGGCGGGAGGAGATATTAGGTCTGATTTCTGAGCTGCATAAAAACAGGCATTGCACCATCATTCTCGTGTCACACAGCATGGAGGATGTGGCGGATTATGTGGAGAGAATCATAGTCATGAACGATGGAAGTGTGATGCTTGACGGACCGGTACATGAGGTGTTTGCACAGTTTAAGCAGCTCGAGCAGATCGGGCTAGCTGCACCGCAGGTGACATATCTGATGCATGATTTGTCTGAAGCAGGCTTTGATGTGGATACAAATATAACGACCATCGCCGAGGCGAAGCGGGAGATTCTTCGTGCCATGGACAGGCAGTAGGTGAGCGATTATGATGAGAGATATTACGATAGGACAATATTATCCGACCGACTCGCCGGTTCACAGGATGGATCCGCGCCTAAAGCTGTTTGCTACGCTGGTATTTTTGATTTCGGTATTTGCCTACAAGGGTCTGATCGGTCTTATGATCGTTACGGCTTTTTTGGTATTTGTGATTCGTTTAAGCAGGGTTCCGTTTCGCTATATGGTAAAGGGCTTGCGGGCGATTCTGATACTGATGCTGATCACGGCGATGTTTAATTTGTTTTTGACACCGGGTGAGACGCTCGTTTCTTTATGGAAGCTTCGCATCACAAGGGAGGGCATCAGTGCAGCGGTTCGCATGATGATCCGTCTAACCTATCTGGTGCTTGGCACCTCGCTGATGACCCTGACGACTACGCCAAATCAGCTCACGGATGGGCTGGAGAAGGCACTTTCTCCACTATCAAAATTGCATGTACCGGTGCATGAGATCGCCATGATGATGTCGATCGCACTGCGATTTATACCGATTTTGGTGGAGGAGACGGATAAGATCATGAAGGCACAGATGGCGCGGGGCGCCAATTTTGAAGAGGGAAGCGTGCTAACCCGTGCAAAGGCGATGATCCCGCTTTTGGTACCGCTGTTCGTATCTGCATTTCGACGGGCGAATGATCTGGCGCTGGCCATGGAGGCGCGCTGTTATCGCGGCGGGGAAGGAAGGACAAAAATGAAGCCGCTGCGATATCAGAGACTGGATGCTTTGGCATATATTTTTGTGCTGGTGTATCTGGTGCTTTTGCTTGTGCTGAGGGCTATATTATGAAGCGCGTGATGCTGCGCGTCGCATACGATGGGACGGCTTACAGCGGCTGGCAGCTGCAGCCAAACGCCGAGACGATCGAGGGAGTGCTCAATAGCACGCTCACGAGACTGCTGGGCGAAAAGATCACTGTGATCGGAGCGAGCCGTACGGACGCAGGCGTGCATTCGCTTGGAAATGTCGCGGTATTTGATACAGGAACGCCTATTCCGCCGGAAAAGATCGCCTATGCCATCAATCGTTATCTGCCGGAGGATATCGTGGTGCAGGAATCGATGGAGGTGGCTTTTGATTTTCATCCGCGCAAATGTGCGAGCAAAAAAACATATGAGTATCGTATTTTAAACCGGGAATTTCCTTTGCCGAGTGAGCGAAGAGATACATATTTTTATCACTATCCGCTGGATATTACCCGAATGCAGGCAGCTGCCGCACATCTCATCGGTACGCATGATTTTGCAAGCTTTTGCTCCGTGCATTCTACCGCAGAGACAACCGTGCGAACCATCTATGATTGTCAGGTGCGACAGGACGCTGATCTGATCACGATTCGCGTAACAGGCGCAGGATTTTTATACAATATGGTGCGTATCATCGCCGGTACACTCATCGAGGTGGGCAGTGGCAAAAGGCAGGCAGATGAGCTGCAGACGATATTAGAAGCAAAAAAACGCTCAGCAGCAGGACCTACCGCTCCGGCTCATGGACTGACGATGATCGGAATCGATTTCTCAGATGAAAATCTGGTTGACAGCGGCAAAAAGCCGTAGTAGAATGTAAAGGCTGATGATGTATGTGAATGAGTGCCATTAGCCCCGGTATCTCATTTCCAATATACAATAACACGTAGACGAAATGGTTCGGACATTTCCATTTTGGCTTCTACCGTTACATTTATTCAGGAGGAAAAACCATGAACACATTTATGGCGAGCCCGGCTACCATTGATCGTAAGTGGTATGTCGTTGATGCTACAGGAATGACCTTAGGACGTTTATCATCCGAGATCGCTAAGGTTTTGAGAGGAAAGAACAAGCCGATCTTCACACCGCATATGGATTGCGGCGATTATGTGATCGTTGTGAATGCAGAGAAGATCTCCGTTACCGGCAAGAAGCTTGATCAGAAGATTTACTACAGACATTCAGAGTATGTAGGTGGCATGAAAGAGACTACCTTAAAGGAAATGTTAGCAAAGCATCCCGAGAGAGTCATCGAGCATGCGGTAAAGGGTATGTTACCGAAGGGACCCCTTGGACGTGATATGTATCGTAAGCTGTTCGTATACGCAGGTCCGGATCACAAGCATGCAGCTCAGAAGCCTGAGACTTTGACATTTTAATCGAGGGAGGTAAAGACAAGTGGCTAACGCAAAATTTTATGGAACAGGCAGAAGAAAAAGTTCAGTAGCCAGAGTTTATTTGGCACCCGGCACCGGAAAGATCACCATCAATAAAAGAGACATTGATGATTATTTCGGATTAGAGACCTTAAAGGTTATCGTTCGTCAGCCTTTCGCTGCGACCGAGACCAGTGACAAGTTCGACGTAACCGTAACCGTAAAGGGAGGCGGATACACCGGACAGGCAGGAGCGATCCGTCACGGCGTTGCACGTGCACTGCTTCAGGTAGACAGCGAGTATCGCCCCATCTTAAAGAAGGCAGGATATTTAACACGTGATCCTCGTATGAAGGAGCGAAAGAAGTACGGTTTAAAGGCCGCACGTCGCGCACCGCAGTTTTCAAAGCGATAGGATTTACATTTCAAAGCGACTTATGGCGTTTCAGAAAAGTATATTACACCTCGGAATTTCGGTTCCGAGGTGTTTTTTTGGTTTGTGAACTGTGGTATTATTATAGTATAATAAAAAAATTATTTGATTGGAGAGATATACGAAAGTAGTTGAGTGGGATAATGCACTAGAAAGTTGCAAAGGATCAAATAGTTGAAATGGAGTGAGGATAGAAAATGGCAGAATTTCAATACGATATCATAAAAAATCCGGAAATTTATATGGAGAATCGACTGCCGGCACATTCGGATCATGCGTATTACCGCAATGAGAAGGAAGCAGAAGCGGGAGCTTCTAGTTTTCGGCAATCCTTAAACGGGATCTGGAAATTCTCTTATGCAAAAAATATTGCATCAGCGGTTGTGGGCTTTGAAAAAGAAGACTATGCTTGTGAAGCGTGGGATGATATTCGCGTGCCGTCGCATATACAGTTGGAGGGCTATGACCTGCCGCAATATGTGAACTGCCAGTATCCCTGGGATGGCAGGGAGGCGGTTTTGCCCGGAGAGATTCCGCAGGATTTTAATCCGGTCGGATCTTATGTCAAATATTTTGAAGTGCCGCAGCACATGGAAGGTGAGCCGCTGTATATCTCCTTTCAGGGGGTGGAGAGCGGCATGGCTGTATGGTTAAACGGCAGGTATGTGGGCTATAGCGAGGATACCTTTACACCGTCGGAATTTGAATTGACTGAATATGTAAAAAAAGGAATCAATAAGCTGGCGGTACAGGTTTATAAATGGACCGCAGGCTCCTGGTGTGAGGATCAGGATTTTTACCGTTTTTCCGGAATTTTTCGGGATGTGTATCTCTATACGCTGCCAAAGGTTCATATTCGCGACCTAAGGATCAAGACGATTCTGGATGATGCCTACGAGGATGCAATCTTACAGATGGATCTGGAAGCGAGTGCAGACGGCAGGGTGGAGATCACATTATCCGACCATGAGCTGGAGCTTGAGATGAGCCAGCAGCTAAAAAAGGGCTTGAACCATGTTAAGATGCCTGTGAAAAGGCCCATGCTTTGGAGCGCAGAACAACCATATCTGTATGACCTTTCCCTTCGGGTTATGGATGAAGACGGCGTAGAAACCGAAGTGGTGAAGGAACGTGTGGGCTTCCGCAGATTTGAGATGAAAAACAGGATGATGCACATCAATGGCAAGCGTATCGTATTTTGTGGTGTCAATCGCCATGAGTTTAGTGCGGATCGTGGCAGAGCTATTACGGAGGAGATGATTTTACAGGATATCATCACCATGAAGCGCAATAATATCAATGCGATTAGAACCAGTCACTACCCGAACCAAAGTGTACTCTACCGCCTCTGCGATGAATATGGATTGTATGTGATCGATGAGACAAACCTGGAGTCACATGGCACCTGGAATGCCTATGTACTTGGGTTTGTTGACCGGGATTTTGTGGTACCGGGAGATCGGCCGGAGTATCAAAAGATGCTTATCGATCGTGCCAGAAGCATGTTTGAGCGTGATAAGAATCATCCGTGTATCCTGATCTGGTCATGCGGTAACGAATCCTTTGGCGGCAGGGATATTTATGAGATGAGCAATGCCTTTCGTTCCTGGGACGATACGAGACTAGTGCACTATGAAGGTGTCTGGGTGGATCCGCGCTATCCCGAGACGACGGATATGGTAAGCTCGATGTATCTGCCGGCGGATGAGATACGGGATTATCTGAAAAAGCATCGGGATAAGCCCTATATTGAATGTGAATATCTGCATGCTATGGGTAATTCCTGCGGCGCGATGGAGCGTTATACCGATCTGATCGAGGAGGAACCGCTGTTTCAGGGTGGTTTTATCTGGGATTATATCGATCAGTCATTGACCAAAAGGGATCGCTACGGAACCGAATTTCAGTCCTACGGCGGTGATTTCGGAGATCGTCCGAGTGATTATAATTTCTGCGGAAACGGTATCTGCTACGGAAAAGACAGAGAGCCTTCCCCGAAGATGCAGGAGGTAAAATACAATTATCAGCCGATCGCGATTTTGATCCATCATCGCATCGCCACGATACGCAATAAGCAGCTCTTTACCAATACGAATGCATACGATGCTGTCGTTACCGTAGAAAAGGAGGGTGAGCTTCTCTCGAGACAGCTATTGACCATCGAAGCAGAGCCTCTTTCCCAAAAGAAGGTGGAGCTTGATGTGGAAGTTCCGGAAACTGGCGAGTATGTAGTGACCTTATCCTTTGTACTGCGCGAGGATACTCTTTGGGCGAAAAAGGGATATGAGGTAGCCTACGGGCAGGAGGTGATCGGCTGCATGCCGGGGAAAGCTCCTTCTAAAAAGCCTTATCAGGTGACACAGGGTTGGGCAAATCTCGGTATAAAGGGAGAGGATTTTGAGGTTCTCTTCTCCGGTATTTATGGTGGCTTGGTTTCTTATCGATATGGCGGCGTGGAGCTGATAAAGGCCATGCCTAAGCCGAATTTCTGGCGTGCCCTGACGGACAATGATACGGCAAATCTTCTGCCGTTTCGGGCAGGACAGTGGAAACTGGCGAGTATGTTTTCTTCCTTTAAATTCGATCATGGGCGAAATGGAACCCGTTGTGAGATTGAGCCTGCAGCGGATCATGTGACAGTTATCTATACGTATCATCTTCCGGTACAGCCGCATTTGGATTGCAAAGTGGCATACAGCGTATATGGTGATGGCGAGGTGCGTGTCGTGATGACGATGGATCCGTCGGATCAGGTTGGCGAGCTGCCGGAGTACAGCATGCTTTTTACCATGGATGCAGATTACGATCGACTTAGCTGGTACGGCTACGGACCGGAGGAAACCTATGCAGACCGATGTCATGGAAAGCTGGGTGTATACAGCAATAGAGTCGTGGATAACATGGCAAAATATCTCGTTCCGCAGGAATGCGGCAACAAGGTCGGTGTCCGTTATGCGAAGGTGACAGATGAAAAAGGCAGGGGACTGCTGTTTACAGGCGATAAGCTGAACTTTTCTGCGCTGCCATATTCGCCGCATGAGTTAGATAATGCGATGCATACCAATGAGCTTCCGCCAATCCAAAATACCTTTGTCCGTATCGGTTTAGGACAGATGGGACTGGCCGGAGATGATACCTGGGGCGCACTGCCGCATCCGGAGTATCTCATGGATAACAGTAAAGCATTGACATTGACCTTCTCCTTTAAGGGAATCTAGTAGGTTTAGAATGCTTGGTGCTGCAATGAGCAAAAATAAAAAAGGTGTTGACAACTACCTAAAGTTAGTGTAAGCTAACCACAAAAGGAGGACAACACCATGTTTCTGGAAATACAGGGAATTAGAAAAAGCTTTGGTGAAGGCGACAGCCTCGTAGAGGTTTTAAAAGGGGTGGATTTATCGATTGAGAAAGGCGAGTTTTGCGTACTGCTTGGGCCTTCAGGATCGGGTAAATCCACCCTTTTGAATATCATAGGAGGAATTGATCGGGCGGATAGCGGAAGCATCACAATAGACGGTGAAAGAACCGAGGATATGAATGAGAAACGCCTGACTGACTATCGGAGAAAGCATCTGGGTTATATTTTTCAGATGTACAATCTGATTCCGAATCTGACCGTGCAGGAAAATATCGAGGTCGGGGCATATCTGAGTGATCGTCCGCTTGATGTGGCGGAGCTGATTGAGACGTTAGGGCTCACCGCGCACAAGCATAAGCTGCCAAATCAGTTATCCGGCGGACAGCAGCAGCGCTGCGCGATCGGTCGGGCGATAGTAAAAAATCCGGACATTCTACTCTGCGACGAGCCTACAGGAGCGCTCGATTATAACACTTCCAAGGAAATTCTAAAGCTGATCGAGACGGTAAATCAGAAATACGGAAATACCGTTATCATGGTTACGCATAATGATGCAATTAAAAATATGGCGGATCGCATAGTAAAGCTGCGTGACGGACAGATTCGAAAGAATTATCGCAACGAGGAGAAGATCAAGGCCGAGGAACTCGACTGGTAAGGAGGCAGATATGAAAAACCCGTTAAATAAACGTCTGCCGCGCGAGATCCGAGACGATTTTGGAAAATATGCAGTGATTTTTTTGCTGCTGGTGCTGTGTATCGGATTCATATCAGGCTTTCTTGTGGCGGATAACAGTATGATTAAGGCATACAATGACGGCTTTGAAGACTATAACATAGAAAACGGCCATTTTATCACCGAGAATCAGATGAACAAGGCACAGAAAAAAGCGGTGGAAGCAAATGGCGTGAAATTATATGACCAGTTTTTTGTGGAGCAGCAGGCAGATTTCGGTGCAAATGTGCGAATCTATGCAAACCGAGATGAGGTCAATACGATCTGTCTTATGCAAGGAGAGCTGCCCGCTAAAGCAGGAGAGATTGCCATAGACCGCATGTTTGCGGATAATCACAGCCTTTCAGTGGGCGATGCGATCGTGCTGGACGGTCAGAAATATGCTATTGCAGGCCTTGTGGCACTGCCGGATTACAGCTGTCTGTTTGAAAATAACAGTGATTCCATGTTTGATGCTATTTTGTTTGGTGTGGGAATCGTATCGGAGGATGCCTTCGCACAGTTTTCTGAGGAGGAGCTGTCCTTTGATTATGCCTGGAGATATGATACGCAGCCTAAAGATAGCGCAGAGGAAAAAACGTGGTCTGAGGATTTTATGAAGGCACTTGGTGGCGAGGTGTCTCTCGTGGATTATGTGCCGCGCTATGAAAATCAGGCGATCAATTTTACCGGAGAGGATATGGGAAGCGATCGTGCCATGATGATCGTGCTGCTGTATATGATCATCGTGATCATGGCGTTTGTATTTGCCATCACGACCCTGAATACGATTGAAAAGGAAGCAAATGTGATCGGAACACTGCGAGCGAGCGGCTATACGAGAGGAGAGCTGATCCGTCATTATATGGCGATGCCATGTATCGTGACACTGATAAGCGCAGCGATCGGTAATGTGCTGGGATATACAATCATGAAGGATGTTTGCGCGATGATGTATTACGGCAGCTACAGTCTGCCGACATATGTGACTATTTGGAATGCAGAGGCCTTTTTTGAGACGACGGTAGTACCGGTTGTGATCATGACGCTTATCAATCTGTTGGTGCTTTCGCACAAGCTGCGCCTAAGCCCGCTGCAGTTTCTCCGTAGGGATCTGTCGCGTAAGAAAAAGAAAAGAGCACTTCGCCTGCCGTCCTTCATCCGATTCTTTTCGCGGTTTCGGATCCGTGTGCTGCTGCAGAATGCATCCAATTATGTGGTTTTATTTATCGGCATTATGCTGGCGAATATCTTGCTGCTGTTTGGACTGGTCATGGAACCGATCATGGATCATTACCAGGAGCTCATCACAGATGGTATGCTGGCAGATTATCAATATGTTTTGAATATGCCGGTATCCGAGACTGAGGATAAATATAAGCTAAAGGCACTGGCGTCTTTGCTTGTCTTTGAACGAAATGTGGAGACAGAAAACGAGGATGCGGAGAAATTCAGCGCCTATACGCTGCGCACCATGGATGAGAGCTTTTTGCTCGAGGATATTATGCTGTATGGTGTCGAACCGGACAGCCGTTATGTGCAGGCTTCTATGGATGAGGAGGATGTCTATGTATCCTCAGCCTATGCAGATAAATACGGGCTGCAGGCAGGTGATAGCATCACCTTAAAAGAAAAATACGAAGATACGACCTATACATTTACGGTTACCGGTGTCTATCCCTATGACGCGAGCCTGACCGTGTTTATGACGCGGGAGCATTTGAATGATGTATTTGATCTGGGGGAGGGCATGTTCGGCGGTTATTTTTGCAACAGTGAGATTACGGATATCGATGAAGACTATATCGGATCTGTGATCGACTATGATGCATTAACGAAGGTCAGCAGGCAGCTGAAAAAGTCTATGGGAGAGATGATGAAGCTGGTTTGTGCGTTTGCGATACTGATCTTTGTCGTATTAGTTTATCTGCTCAGTAAAATCGTCATCGAAAAAAATGCGCAGTCTATTTCCATGACAAAGATTTTGGGCTATTCGAGAGGAGAGATCGCGCGGCTGTATATCCTGCCGACATCGATGGCAGTCATTCTGTGCATCTTAGTCAGTATTCCGCTCGCCTCTTATGCGATAGATGCGATCTGGAAGGCGATGATAGCTACGATGATGACCGGCTGGATGAATTATTGGGCGCCGGGAAAGGTGTATCTGCAGATGTTTTTCATCGGATTGGGATGCTATCTAATCGTAGCGCTGCTAGAGCTTCGCAGGATTAGCAGAGTACCGATGGATATGGCACTTAAGAACGTGGAGTAGAAGAGGTGATGAAGATGAACAAATGGAAGATGAGACTAAAATCGAAGCTGATGTATTGGGCAGTGGCTGTGCTGGCTATGGGCGTTTTGATGCTGGTGGGCTGTCAGGCAAAGGAGACAGAGGTCGCCGAGGTCGAGGAGGTGACGTCAGAGGAGAAAAAGGAAGAACCGGAGAGCTATGAATACAAGGGCAGTGCCATGGAAAATGACAAGGAAGAATCCGTTTATGTGCTGGCGGATGCATCCGGCATGCCAAGTGAGATTAACGTGAGTGTTGCACTAAAAAACAAGGGCTTAGAGGAGAAGCTGACCGATCAGACCTTTCTTACGGATTTAAAAAACAAGGAAGGGGATGAGGAGGTTACAGATTTAGGGGATGGCCATTATGAATGGGAAAATCACGGAGAAGATATCCGATATGAGGGAGTAGCAGATCCTGCCACAAGGCTTCCGGTTTCTGTGCAGATCACCTATGAGTTAGATGGAAAAGAGGTGGAGCCGGAGACGCTCGCAGGAGCGGATGGAACGATCACCATGCATTTTTCATATAAAAATCAGACCGGAAAAGGGAAAAAGTTTACCCCCTTTGTCGTGATCAGCGGCATGCTCTTAGACGGAGATAAGATCAGTAACCTATCGGTAGAAAATGGCGAGAGTAAATATGTGGATGGGGATTATCTCGTGTATGGGATGATGCTTCCGGGTGTAAAAAAGGCACTTTCCTTAGATGAGATGGAGCTATTAAAGGACGAGGATATCGATCTTCCACAGGAGCTTATAGTTTCCTTTGATGCGACTGATTTTGAGCTGGATTTTACGGCAACGATGTTTTCAAATGGTATGCTAGAGGGCGATAGCGTGGATAAGATCACGGATCGGCTCGATGATCTGGCAGAGGAATTTTCGGATGCATCGGAGGAGACAGACGAGCTTAAGGAGAAGCTTGAGAAGCTAAGGGATGGCGGAGAGGCGCTTAGAAATGGGGCAGATTCCTTAAGCAGTGGGCTCTCTCAGCTAGAGCTGGCCGTTAATCAGATGGCTGAGGCGGATCCGCAGACGTATGGTGCGCTCGCAGCACAGGTGGCACAGCTTGCAGAGGGAAGCGAGACGCTCTCGGCAGGAGTTAGCACGTATACCTCAGGCGTGGAGAAGGCATGCGACAGCATCGATGAGAGCACAGCTACGGACGAGGATGAAGCGGATTATGATACAAAGGCGGCGGAGATCAGGAAGCTGTCAGATAAGATCAAGTCGATGAAGGCGGCAGATCTGTTGTATGATAATTTCAGCGGAATAGAGGAGGGCAAGAGCGGAGGCGTCTCCTTTATGATAGAAACAGCAGAGATAAAAAATGAATAACGTGTGATCTGAGGGTAAGTGAGGCATCTGCCGAAAGGTGGGTGCCTTTTATTGTGCTTTTTACCAAAAAATATTTATATTTTTTGTAATACATGGTAAACTAGTATAAATATACGATAAGTGGCATATCGGCACCGGTCGTAGAACAAGGGGGGGGGAGACTTAGTATGAAACAGAAAAAAGCAAAATTGAACATGATGTCGACATTCTTGCTGGTGGGCTTTGTACCGCTGATCGCTGCGGTATTGATCATGGTAGTGATATCCGTGATGGAGCTGTCTAGTGTGCTCTCAGAGGCAGAGACGGAAAAGCTAAAGATCGCAACGGAGAACCTGGCGATCTATTTCCAGGACGATATATCAGATGATGGAGCGATTGACACGAGCAAGTATGCGGATTATGCATACATCGATTCCTTTTTGGAGGATGATATCCAGCTAACCTTATTTCAGGGCGATACAAGACTGCTGACCTCGATAAAGAATGAGGATGGCAGCAGAAATGAGGGAACGCAGGCAGATGCGGCGATTTACAAGGCAGTTTGTGCAGGGGAAGACTATGCGGCCAGAAATGTGCAGATCGCAGGCACCGGCTATAGTGTATATTATAAACCGATCTATACAGACGAGGCACAGACACAGGTTTGGGGTATGGCATTTGCAGGCAAGCCTGACGCACATATCTCGGCCAGCATTCGAAGCGCATGCTATAAGCTGCTGTTGGCGGTGATCGCAACAGTCCTGATCTTCGGGGCGATCATCATCATGGTATCACAAAAGGTGGTACGACTACTAAAGGGTGTATCACAAAATCTGGGAGAGCTTGCAGATGGTACGATTAATATCGATACAGCAGAGCAGTCAATCATCAAGGAATTAAACAAGGTGATCGAATCGACCAATATACTGCAGCTGAGTCTAAAGGAGATTACAGGCTCGATGAAAAATACATCAGAGAGTCTGACCGAGGCAAACGGTATGATCAATTCGAGCATACTCAAGGCTTCGGACAATGTGACCAGCATCAGCTCAGTAGCAGAGGAGGTCACAGCCAGCACCGAGATGATCGCAGCCAGCTCGCAGGAGATCTCTGCCAGCGCAGAGGAGCTGTTTGCATCTGTTGAGATTTTGGTGGATAAGACAAAGACCGGTAATGAATCAGTTGATGAGATGAAGAATCGGGCAGAGGATATCCAAAAGCTTTGCGTCGATAAAATGCAGGCTGTTTTGCATGTGCTTGAAGAAAAGAAGCAGCAGCTGGAGCGTGCCATCGAGGATTCCAGACGAGTATCAGAGATCACATCCCTGACCGCGAATATATTAGAGATCAGCTCCTCTACGAATTTGCTTGCACTCAATGCCAGCATCGAGGCAGCCAGAGCCGGAGAGGCAGGAAAGGGCTTTGCGGTTGTGGCAGATAGTATTCGTGGCCTGGCAGATGAGTCAAATAAGGCGGCATCCGGTATTCAGCAGGTGACAACAGATGTCATCCGTGCGGTTGAGGCACTGATGAATACCTCGGAGGAGATCATGAATACCATCACGGAGCTGGTGACCGAGGATTATACCGGCTTTAAGGAGGTAGGAGAAACCTACTACAAGGATGCGGAGACGATGACCGATATTTTCGATGCATATTCACAGGGAACCGATGTACTCAAGGTGACCACGCAGCAGGTGGTGGAAGCGATCAATGGTGTATCGCAGAACATCAGCGAATGCGCAGACGGAATCTCTGAGGTGACAAACAGCATCGTAGAGATCACCTCCGAGCTTGGTGATATCAGGGTATCCTCTGAAAATAACATGGGCAATGTTGAGTCATTGACTGAGCAGATCAACAAATTCCACTAAGCTATCACGGAGAACATATGTATACAGCATCAGAAAAACGATACAACCGAATGGAATAATTTTGGACGGATCCTAAAGGAGGATCTGGGCGTTTATAGGGATGAACTGATCCGATAGCTTGATACAGGAGGAGAAAGTTATGCTCGAACAGGCAGAGCTGATGGCTGCATTGACGGCGGATTATCTTAACGTATTCGTGGTGCGTCCAAAGGAAAATACGGCAAATACCATAAAGCTGCAAGGCTATATCACGACGGGAATTGATGAGGCACCGCCGGATTTTTCCTATTCCGATATGCTGCGTACCTATGCAAACGAGCGTGTGTACGAGGAGGACCGGAAGGATTTTTTGGAACAGCTTTTGACAGAATCGCTGCTGGAGCTATTTGCTCAGGATCGTGAGCATTTTGAATATAACTATCGGATACTGGAAGCGGATGGAAGCATACATTACTATATGGCGCGCTATAGCCGGATCTCGAAGATTGGCGATACTCTCATGCTGGTAGTAGGTTTTCGAAATATTGACAATGTGATCTCGAAGCGTATGGAGGAGGAACGTAGGCAACACGAAAAGGAGCAGTCATATCAGGCTGAGATGAAGGAGCAGCTGATGATTGTAGATACCCTGGCTCAGGGTTTCAAAAATGTTTATTTGATCGATTTCGAAAAGGAAACAGCGCGAATCATCAAGCTCGACGAGATCTATTTTGATATATTGAGCATAGACGGAAAAAGTGAATTTCCATATGAGATGGTGCTTAATCATTGGATAAGTAATGTTGTATATGAGGAGGACAGAGACAAGCTGGCTGCAGTCTTTTCTACGGAATATGCGAGACGCATGATGCTTGTAAATGGTGAATTCACCGGAAATTATCGCAGCATTATAGACGGGGAGATACACTATTATCAATATGTCATGAATAAGCTCGATGAGACAGGACAAAAGGCCGTACTAGGATTTCAATGTGTCGATGAAATCGTCGAGCAGCATCTGGCGCAGGAGCGAAAGCAGCGGGAGTTAGAGGAAGCGCGTGTTCGGGATGCAAGAGAGCACTCAGAGGTGATAGCTTCACTCTCTACGATTTATTCCACTATATTTGTGTCAAATATCGTCAGCCGTCAGTATGAGGTATTGAACAGCGTTTCTCTGATGCGGGAGGTTGCAGGTAAATACGGTGATTTTGATGATGCAAGGGAGAATATTATTCGTACATTTATGGCACCTGAGATGCATGAGCGGATGCGAGAGTTTCTGAATCTGGATACACTTGCGAAGCGGCTTTCTGATACGAATACTATATCGACGGAATACAAGGATCCGAGCGGCCGCTGGTTCCAGGCACGTTTTATCGTAAAAAAACGTGATGACTCAGGTCAGGCAGTAGAGGTATTGTATGTGGCGCGTGATTATACGGCAGAAAAGTTTCAGGAGCTGGAGCAAAAGGAGCAGCTGGCTCATTCGCTGATGATCGCACAGCAGGCCAACAAGGCAAAAACTGTCTTTTTAAGCAGTATGTCGCATGATATAAGGACACCTATGAATGCCATCATTGGCTTTACGGCGCTGGCGCAAAGTCACATGGATGATCGGGAAAAGGTACAGGATTATTTGAGCAAGATCAGTACGTCCGGGGCACATTTGCTGCGTCTGATCAACGATATTCTCGATATGAGCAGGATCGAAAGCGGAGCGGTACAGTTGGATGAAAAACAGCTGAACCTGTCGGATGTCTGGCGTGAGCAGTATGCGATGATGCGCGGTCTGGTGGAAGCGAAGGGGCAGAAGCTACTTATCGAAATGCGGGATGTAGCACATGAGGATGTGTTTGCAGACCAGCTGCGCCTCAATCAGGTGATGCTAAACATCGTGGGCAATGCCGTGAAATATACTAAGCCGGGTGGCAGGATTAGTGTGCTTCTTTGCGAGAAGCCGTGCGAGAGAGCCGGGTATGCGACGTATGAGTTTTCTGTAGAGGATAACGGGATTGGCATGTCAGAGGAATTTTGTGCCCATATCTTTGAGACCTTTACAAGAGAACGTACTTCGACAGTCAGCGGTATTCAGGGAACCGGTCTTGGCATGGCTATCACGAAAAATATCGTGGATATGATGGGCGGCACGATCGAGGTTGAGAGTGAACAGGGCGTAGGCTCGCTATTTCGGGTTACGGTGAGCCTTAGACTGGCAGAGGAGCAGGCGAAGGAGCCTAAGGACGCACCGAAGATAGAGAAGCATCAGGATAATCGAGTGAATCGAACGTACGATTATGGCGGCAGGCGAGTGCTTGTGGTAGAGGATAATGGCATCAATCAGGAGATCGCCACTGCGATTTTAGAGAATATGGGACTTAAGGTGGATATCGCAGCAGACGGCGTAGAGGCTGTAGATGTTATGTATGCCGCAGATGAGGATTGGTATGACCTGATATTTATGGATATTCAGATGCCAAAGATGGACGGCTACACGGCTACACGAGAGATACGTACGCTTATAAGCAACAAAAAAGCGAACATTCCCATTGTCGCCATGACGGCGAACGCCTTTGACGAGGACCGCAAAAAATCCTTTGAGGCCGGCATGAACGGATATATCGTAAAGCCTATCAGCATGGAAGAGATCGCAAAGGTATTAGACGATATATTTCAGGAAAATGAATGAATATATGAACGAACGGAGGAATGGGCATGATGCAGATCAGAGCCTATAAAAATACAGATATCACCGCGATGGTGCGAATATGGAATGAGGTTGTGGAGGTGGGAGAGGCCTTTCCGCAGGAGGAGATGTTAGATGAGAGAACGGGAGAGGATTTTTTCGCCGGGCAGAGCTATTGCGGCGTGGCAGAGCGTGACGGGCAGATCGTGGGGCTCTACATTTTGCATCCGAATAATGTCGGACGCTGCGGTCATATCGCAAATGCAAGCTTTGCAGTAGCTGAGGCGTGCCGAGGGGCGCATGTGGGCGAACAGCTGGTGCGTGACTGTCTGCTGCAGGCAAAAAACCACGGCTTTGGAATCTTGCAATTCAATGCCGTGGTGGAGGATAATCTTCCGGCGAGACACCTCTATGAGAAGCTGGGCTTTACGATGATCGGCATGGTGCCGAGGGGCTTTCACAGCAAGGATGGAGTGTACCGGAATATCTGTTTGTACTACTGTGAGGTGTAATATGTTAGCTA
Source organism: Lachnospiraceae bacterium (assembly GCA_963594555.1). GTDB lineage: Bacteria > Bacillota > Clostridia > Lachnospirales > Lachnospiraceae > W0P33-017. Next base: position 47,142 of record CAVBEI010000005.1, read on the forward strand.
AGGATTGATCCTTTCACAAAACGGCAGGGCGGCAAGTCCTGCCGCATTTTTTATGTAAATCGGGGAATAATCTGCGTAGCCTAAGGATACGGTGGCAGCAGGATGTGCCTGTATCAGGGAGGCTAGTTCCTTTGACAGCTGCAGGAAAATCTCATCTTCTTTGATGCAGACACGCTCCGGCATAACGGCATCCTCTTCCTCTCCGGTGGGGGAGAGCAAAAAGGTGGAGAGTCCATCACCCATCGTTAAACCGTTAGCATGTGCAAAGGTAATGCAAAGCGTCGTATCATCCGTAAATCGAACGGATGCAAACCGAGGACAGTCACAGAGCAGATCTTTCCCGTAGATATGTCCGAGGGCAAGGAGAGAGAGTCGCCTGCCAACCTCTAGCTTTTCCTTTGGATGGATGTCATAAAAGGAGCCGATGTCCATGGTGCCGGTTAGATAGACGCCTGTAACCTGATCTGCCAGAGCCTGCTGCATGGCACGCACGGTCGTATAATCGGTGCTGTCGCAGTCGAGCCAGCGACCGAAGGGGGCGAGCTGTACGATTAAAAACGGCAGCTCATCCGCCCAATCGTTTCGCCAAACCTTTATCAGTGTACCTAGAAGCTGGTCATAAAAGCGCGCGCGATAGCCGGCGTCAGATTCTCCCTGATACCAGAGAACTCCCTTTAGTGAGAAGGGAATGATATTTTGCAGCATCGTGTGGTAGAGTCCTCCGGGGCGATTGAGGTTAAACGGCCCCATAGGTACGGCTGGGTCGTCCTTGTGAGCCTGCATATAGGCCAGCTGCTCGTCGTGGGTGATGCCATACATCACCGGCTCAAAATCAGCTCCATGTTCAGGCGAATCCTCAAATTCCCATGCTGCGAGAGATTCTTTTTCTAAGGTGGCAGCATCTGTGGAGGCGATGGCGGCTTCGTATTCCTCGTTGTAAAAGGACAGATCGTCTGTCAGCACCTCTCTCGGTACCCAGGCAGAGGCCGTAGAACCGCCCCAGTTGCAGCCGATGATACCGATTGGAATGCCCAAAGCATCCTGCAAGTGGCGCGCAAAGCTGTATCCGGGTGCAGAGAAGGTGTCGACGGCAGCATCTGCATCGGTAAACCAATAGCCATAGCCGTGCCTGTTATGCGACGTATGTCCTTCAAAGGCGCGCTGCGGCACGTTATACATGCGAATCTGCGGATTTTTAGGCAGAGCATTTACGGCAGTATAATCCTTGTCATATTTTAGGAAAAACTCCATGTTTGACTGACCGCCTGCCAGATAGATATCTCCGATTAACATGTCGCTTAGAGTGATGGAATCGGCAGGATCGTCAGAGCGCGAAAAGATAAGGGAATAGAGCTCCCCTGCCTTTTGCGGCAAAAGCTCACCGGAAAAATGTCCGGTCTCATCGCTTTGACACAGAATCTGGCTGATAATTCGATCCTGAAATAGCAGCTGTACGCATAGCCTGGTGTCCGGCGTCGTATCGCCCCAGATGCGGATTGGCTTGTCACGCTGAAGCATCATGTGTGATTGAAATATTTCCGGTAAACGAATGGATGAATGTGTCATAACTCCTCCTAACAGTGCTGATATAGGCTGCGAAACTCTGAGGGCGTCGTGCCCTTGATGATCTTAAACATCCGGATAAAGGATGAGAGAGAATCAAAACCACAGCTGAGTGCTACGTTTGTGATGGACATGCTGGGCTCTAAAAGCAGCTGTGCCGCCTTTTCGATCCGCTTCTGGCTGACGTATTTATAGAAGGAGACGCTGGTGAACTGCTTGAACAGTCTGGAAAAATGATATTTGCTAAAGCCGCTCATGGCAGCGATATCATCTAAGCAGAGCTCCTCCGTGCAATGCTCGGAAATGTAGCTGCAGATCTCTAAAAACTTTTCCATATAATTTTCCTGCCGTTCGGACGGAGCGGCTCCGGGCTTGTCCATGGAGATCGTGGCAGAGGAGCGTCCGATGAGAACAAAGATCTCCAATAGATACCGGTAAATGCTCATTTCGGAAAAGGTGGAGGCAGAGTCTAAATATTCATCTCGAATCTGCATGATCAGCTGCTGCAGTCTTCCGTGGATGTCAGGATAGTTCTCTCGAGTGATGACTACATAGGGAGAGAGAATACTAAGCAGTGTATCGATATCCTTCATAAACCGCAGTTGGTTGATATCCGCCTGAAAGATGATGCGCCGGCCGGCAGTCTCAGGTGCATAGAGAGTATGTACGCAGCCCGGACAGATAATGATGATATCTCCCTCCTGCAGGGTGATGCTCTCTCCGTAGCAGTCTACCCGGTAGGTGTTGTCGATCGGCATGATGATCTCCGGCGTCGGATGCCAGTGGGCAGGATAATTTTCGATCTTCTGGTTGTCGTAGAGCTTCGTGGAAGTGCTCGGTTTGTAATGGACGGTTTCGGCTATGCCGTTGAGCGTTTCTATCATAAGAAGTCTCCTTGTGGTTGCTGTTCTTTCTGATTTACATTAAATATACAGCATAGCAGCGAAAATTAGAACATAAAAATTGCGATGCAAATATGAAAAATTGCGGCCGAAATTTGAGTGAATTGTTGAAAATGCACAATTACAATCTGGTGAAATAGTTAAAACTAGACAAAAAGGCTATGTTTTGGCATGAGACATGAGCAAGATTTGATAAGCAACAAACAATAATTTGGATGCAATCATGTGTTTTACTGTGCTATCGTGTGATTACAAACAAACAGCAACCACAACATTTTTTAAGGGAGGATTTTACATGAAAAAGAAATTATTGGCAACTGTTTTGTCACTGAGTATGGTAGCTACCATATTCGCAGGCTGCGGCAGCTCCTCTACAGAGACTGCATCAAACGATTCCTCTGATTCTGCTGAGACAGAGTCAACTGAGTCCGGTGAGGTGGAAGAGATCACCTGGATGTTCTGGGATGACTTAGAGGCAACAGAGGATCTTATCTCTCTAGGTTATAAGGATGTCATTGATCGCTTCAATGCTGACTACGAAGGTCAGTATCACGTAACGCCGATCACCACCAACCTTGAAGAGTATTACACCAAGCTAAACGCGCTGGTAGCTTCCGGCGAGACACCTGATGTATTTATTGTCAGCCCCGGACCGAACCTGACGGATTATGTAGATCCGGGCGTTGCAGCTCCGCTGGATGAGTATTTAGATGATGATTGGAAGTCAAGCTTCACCTCAGATGCGGTATTCTCACAGATGACCTATGATGATTCCATCTATGCTGTACCGTTAAATATCGCAGCAGCTTGCTGCTTCTACAACACAGAGATGTTTGATGCTGCAGGCGTTGCAGTGCCTACCACCTTTGATGAGCTCTTAGATGCATGCGAGAAGCTGCAGGCAGCAGGCTACACACCGATTTCTATCTCTGCAGGTACTGCATGGTGTCTGTCCATGGTAGCAGGCTATCTGTGTGAGGCAGAGGGCGTTGATCTGGCTGCACTGGCTGATGGCTCTGCAAACTGGACCGATGGAAAGCTGGAGAAGGCAGCAAACAATCTGTTAGAGCTTTCTAAGTATTTCCAGCAGACCGCAGCAGGTGACACAAATGATGTCGCTACCGCAGGCTTCTATAATGAGGAAGCAGCTATCCTGATCCAGGGCTCCTGGGCTATCGCTCAGATCAACGGATCTAACCCGGATTTCGAGTCTAAGTGTGGTGTATTCCAGTTCCCCGGTGTTGAGCGTGTTATCGCAAAGTCAGATTCACTGGCTATGAGCGCAAGCAGCGAGCACAAGGATGCAGCGATCGCTTTGATGAAGTATTTCACGGATGATACAGCTCAGAAGTATACCGCAGAGGTTGGCGGAAAGATTCCTGTAACGAACGTAGAGTATGATGAGTCTGTAGCTCCTGCACAGTTAAGCTATGTAATGGATGTATTCTCAGGCGCTACCGGAACCTTCGGTTTCTACAACGAGTCTATGCCTAGCACAGAGGCTGGTTCACACTTTGATGACACCATGGTTTCTGTATACTTGGGAGATATGTCTCCTGCTGATGCGGCCGCTGATATGGAAGATTTCTATGCAAGCAACTGCAGATAGAAAATGACTGTTGACCCTGCCTCTGATCGCTTTGGAGGCAGGGTTTCATAAATCAGGTCTTAAAAGGATCTGAAAAGCTGGAGGGACGATATGGATAAAATGCTTCGGGATAAAAAGGTGATCATTCTTTTTATTGCACCGGCCTTTTTATTGTTTACGTTTATATTGTTTGTGCCGATCTGCCAGTCGATCTATTATTCGTTTTGCGAATACAAGGGAATCACGGCACCGGAATTTATAGGACTGGCCAATTACAAGGCGATGCTCACCGATAAAACGCTGCGCTTTGCACTGAAAAACTCGATCTTCTTTTTGATCTTTTCCTGCGTTTCGCAGCTTATCATGGGTCTGTTTTTAGCAGCACTTTTGACGAATATCGACAAGGGACGCAACCTGTTCAAAAATATCATCTATCTGCCCTGCGTGCTTTCTTCTGCAGCGCTTGGACTTTTGTGGATGTTTATTTTCAGCCCGAAGCTGGGTATCAACCAGCTGCTGCAAAAATTCGGTATCGAAGGCCCGCTGTGGCTGATGGATACGAGCGGCTACATTATTCTGCCTATGTGGGTGATCGCCTTTGTGGCACTCTGGCAGTATGTCGGACAGTCCATGATGCTTTATATGGCGCAGATCTCAGGAATCAGCAAGTCGCTCTATGAGGCTTCCTACATCGATGGCTGCAGCAAATTCAAGAGCTTTATCCATATCACATTGCCACTGATTCGCCCGATGGTGGCGACTGCCATGTCGCTTAATGCGATTGGCTCGCTGAAATTTTTCGATTTGATCTATAACATGACAGAGGGTGGACCAAATCACAGGACCGAGGTTTTGGCGACACATCTGTATACGCAGGGCTTTAAGTACAACAAGTACGGCTATGCCTCTGCGATCGGCGTGCTGCTTATCGTCCTTTGCCTGGTGGTGACCGGTGTCATCAATAAGTTTGTAAAAACGGAAAATTATGAAATGTAGGGAGGTGTGAATATGAAGAAGTTTTCCCCTGTAAAAATATTGATTTACGTGTTTTTAGTCGCTATGGCGGTTCTTTATATCGCACCGATCTTGTGGGTATTTTTGGTTTCCTTTAAGACCAATGCGGAGATTTTCTCATCTCCGTTCTCTTTGCCGGAGAGCTTTTATCTGGACAACTTTACGTTTGCCTGGACTGCCGGAAGGCTCGGTACGGCGACACTAAATTCCGCAATCGTTTGTATCGTATCCCTGATCCTTAGTATGTTTGTTGGATCTTTGGCAGCATTTGCGATCGGACGGCTGCGCTGGAAGTGGTCGAAGCATATGATGACTTATTTTATGCTGGGTATGATGATACCGGTGCATTGTGTGCTGATTCCGCTGTTTACCAAGTTCGCAAAGATCGGCCTGTCTAATTCGCTGACAGGACTGATCATTCCGTATGTGACATTCTCACTGCCGGTTACGATCTTTATCATGGTAGGATTTTTTGAAAGTATGCCAAATGAGCTCATCGAGTCGGCTTGTATCGACGGTGCGAATATCTACAGAATCTTTTTCTCTATCGCATTGCCGTTGTCTAAGACCGGATTGTTTGTGACGGGGCTGATGACTTTCGTGGCGAACTGGAATGAGTTGCTTTTAGGTATGGTATTTATATCGGACGATGCAAAAAAGACGCTTCCTGTGGCATTGTCAAAATTCGTAGGACCTTATAATACGAATTATTCACAGATGTTTGCGGCGATCATCATCGCAATCGTTCCGACCATTATAGTTTACTGCATGTTCAGTAACCAGATCGTAGACGGACTGACTGCAGGTGCGGTGAAAGGATAAGAAATGACCAAAGAAAAAGAACCGATTATTACGCATATGTTTACGGCAGATCCGTCTGCTCATGTGTATGACGGTAAAATATATATTTATCCGTCCCATGATATTCCTCACAACGGAGAGGACAATGACAATGGCGATGAATATCAGATGCAGGATTATCACGTATTCTCCATGGAGGATATCGGTGCAGATGTGGTGGATCACGGAGAGGTGCTGGGAAAGGACGATGTACCCTGGGTGAGAGACCAGATGTGGGCGCCGGACGTGGTGCATACCAATGATAAATACTACCTAGTATTCCCGGCTCGTGATATGGAAGGGAATTTCAGACTGGGAATTGCTGTTGGAGATACTCCGGTGGGACCGTTTGTTCCGCAGGAGAATTGCATCCCCGGCAGCTACAGCATCGATCCGTGTTCCTTTAAGGACGATGATGGAACTGTTTATGTGTACTACGGAGGATTGTGGGGCGGACAGTTAGAGAAATACCGCACCGGCACCTTTGATCCGAATGGTACGGAGCCTGCTGCCGATGAACCGGCTGTAAATCCGATGTGCGCACGGATGTTAGAGGATATGTCAGGCTTTGACGGTACGCCGCGTGAGATCCAGATTCTGGATGAAGCAGGCGCGCCACTTCTGGCGGGTGATGAGGAACGTCGATATTTTGAGGGACCGTGGATGCATAAATACAATGGAAAATATTATTTTTCCTATTCCACGGGAACGACGCACTATATCGTATATGCGGTGGGTGATAATCCGTATGGCCCATTTACCTATCAGGGTCGGATCATGGAGCCTGTGATCGGCTGGACGACGCATCATTCAATCCTGGAATTCAAGGGAAAATGGTACATGTTTTACCATGATTGCGAGCTCTCGAATGGAATTAATCACAGAAGATGTGTCAAGTACACAGAATTAAAATATAATGAGGATGGAACGATCCAAACGATCGACCCGTACGACAGATGACAAAAAAGACCTATGTAAAAGCAAGCATAGGTCTTTTTTAAAAAGGAGGTTATTATGACAATCTATGTAGATGCAGCAGCAGTAGGCGGAGACGGCACAAAGGAAGCTCCCTTTCGCTCGATTCAGCAGGCAGCGGATGTGGCACGTCCGGGAGACACAGTTTTGGTGGCACCAGGTATATACCGCGAATCGGTAAATCCTATTCATTCCGGCAATGAGTATGCCCGTATCACTTACAAATCCATGGAAAAAAACGGCGCTCATATCACAGGTGCAGAGCCTGTGAAAAACTGGGAAAGGGTAGAGGGGGATGTGTATATATGCCGCGTCTCAAACGAGATCTTTGCAGACAGAAATCCCTTTGATACACTGGTCTTTGGTGACTGGTTTATCGCCGGATGCGGGGCACATTTGGGAGAGGTGTATCTGAATGAAAGATCCATGTATGAGGTGATGGAGCTATCGCAGGTTGTAAAGCCGGAGAGGTCAGCACTTTCGTGGGAGCCGGATTTTTCGCTCTATACATGGTATACCGAGCAAAATCCCGATGCAAACGAGACGATGATCTATGCTAATTTTCAGGGAAAGAATCCAAATGAGGAAAATGTGGAGATTTCTGTTCGCAAGGAATGCTTTTGCCCGAAAAAGGAAGGAGTAGGCTTCATCACGTTATCCGGCTTTCGTATCAGTCAGGCAGCCACACAGTGGGCGCCGCCTACCGCTTATCAAGAGGGCATGGTAGGTCCGCACTGGTCGAAGGGGTGGATCATCGAGGATTGTGAGATCTATGAATCGAAGTGCAGTGGTATCTCGCTGGGAAAATATTTACAGGAGAATAATGAAAATAAATGGCTTAAAACCCGCTACAAGGACGGAACACAGACACAGCGGGAATGCGTCTGTCAGGCAAGCTACGAGGGCTGGGATAGAGAACACGTCGGCAGTCACACGATACGCAGATGCTGCATCCATGATTGCGGACAGACAGGGATCGTCGGCCATTTGGGCGGCGTATTTTCTGTGATCGAGGATAATCACATTTATCGTATAAATCACAAGCAAAACCTAGCGGGCGCAGAGATTGGCGGCATCAAGATGCATGCAGCGATCGATACGATCTACAGGCACAATCATATTCATCACTGCAGCCGTGGTATCTGGCTGGACTGGCAGGCGCAGGGTACACGCGTGACCTGCAATTTTTTGCATGATAACTGTCTGCCGTATGCCTTTGATCCAGAGAATCCCGGTACGATGGGCGAGGATATCTTTGTGGAGGTCTCTCATGGACCTACCCTGATCGATCGCAATATCTTGCTTTCTGATCGTGCGCTCAAATTGCCGGCACAGGGCGTGGCACTGGTACACAATCTGGTGGCGGGTTCCATCACGACTGTTGGAAAGGGCACGGACAATGGGACGGTTACGATCCCTTCTGCACGCTTTACCCCCTATCATGTGAAGCACGACACGAGGATCGCCGGCTTTATGACGATTCTTCATGGCGATATGAAGTTTTATAATAATATTTTTCTGCAGCAGCCGGTCCGTGAGGAGATGAAGCGCATAGAGGAGATAATCAAAGACTCAGCTGATCAGTGGGATGATGGCAATACCAGGGTAGGCACAGCTGTCTACGATGATTATCCGACACAGGCGCAGTGGGAGGATTTATTTCCGGAGTATTGTGGAATGGGAAGCCCGGCAAGTGACAGGTATTATGAGCATCTTCCAATCTGGGCAAAGGGCAATGTATATCTTTCCGGAGCCTGTGCCTGGAAAAAAGAGGTGGGAGCGTTCTTAGCGCCGGACGCAAAGGTTTCACTGGATATCTGGCAGGATGAAGCAGGCTGGCATCTGAAAACAAATGTGTATGATTATGTGCCGAGGTGCGTCTGTGAACAGATCTCGACGGATACGATCCCTTGTGCCTTTGAGCCGGAGCAGTGCTACGAGAATCCGGACGGCACACCGATTTTCTTTGATACGGACTATTTTGGAACGGAATGTGGATCGATAATGGCCGGACCCTTTGCAGCAGGAAAGGGCGAGTGGTTGATGTAATATTGATTTTTTTCGCGGAGTGTGGCATGATACATTTTGATTAACGAAAGTATTTTAGACACAGGAGGCGAAAAATGGATCAAACAAAGAAAAGCCCTGCTTTTAGAGCTGTTGTTATCGTAATGATAATAGAAGCGATCGCCGTGGTGGGGATTATATGTTATCTTGCTCTCGGAGGAGGGACACGTGGCATGTCCGGCGGCGATACGACTTTAGACTACAACTATAATCAGAACGGCAAATATGTGCTGTATATAGGACTGAATGATAAGGATACTTATACGCAGCTGATACCTACTGAGGAAGCAAAGGAGACCGTGAACGAAATATGCGCCAAATATGTGGACGGCTATACAGTAACAGAGGCAAACGGCGGCTGGGTAGATGAAACGAATACTCTGACAGAGGAGATGTCGCTGGTCTATACGATCAGCGACGCAGAGGAGTCGGATATTATTTCGATCATGGACGAAGTCCTGCCTGCTCTCAATCAGAATGCTATTCTTGTTGAAAGACAGGATCAGATTTATACGTTTTATAACGGAAATTAACCTCGGAGGTAATTTATGAGCAAAACCGAAAACAACATCCTCTTATTTTCAATTACATTATGTTGGGCAGCTTCCTATGTTTTTATAAAAAGTCTGCCGTCAGACCTGTCTACATATGCATATCTGACGATGACCTGTGGAATCGCCGCCGCAATACTGACAATTGTTTTTTTAAAAAAATTCAAGGCACTCAAGCTGAAGACAATTGGAAAATCCGTGATTTTGTCGGCTCTGCTGCTCTTGAACCTGATTTTTGATAAAATGGGAATAGACAGGCTGGCTTCCTCTACGGCAAGTGTTCTGGCAGCTTCCTCCATATTGATCGTACCTATTGTCATGATATTGATGCGAAAGATGCCTACAAAGAACAATTTGCTTGGTGCTGTGGTTATCATGGCAGGAATCATTATCACAAGCGGGTTTAACGTGGAAAACATATTTAGCCTCGGTGCATTGTTTATGCTGCTCTCCGCAGTGGTGACTTCTTTATATACGATAGCTGCGGACAAGATAGCAAAGGAAGAAGATCCGCTGATGCTGAGCGTGTTGCAGATGTGGGTGACAGCTGTGATGGGTTTTGTTATTTGGTTTATTCAGGAGCCGACGACCTTTGCGTCACTTACCTACACAAATGAGATGCTTTCTTCCATATTCATACTTGCATTTTTCAGCAAGGCGTATGCCTACGTTGCACTTATGTATTCGCAAAAATATTCTGACCCTATAAGTGTTACGATAGTTGCATCGACAGAGCCGATCGTCACATTGGTTCTGGCGGTACTGATCCCTTCTGCATTTGAGGAGGATTTTACAGTAACTGCGGTATTCGGTGTTGTCGTGATCATGGTCGGTGCGATTATTTCCGGAACGGAATTTCTTTCGCGTAAAGGAGGAAAGAAACTTGAAGCTAAGTAAACCAAAAAAGTTTTTAATTGTGCTGGCAGCTTTTCTTGTGCTTGGAATACCCTTTAAGGTCATGGTGCTGGTGGAGGGCTTTACAGAGGTCAGACCTGTAAATGCCATACCGCCCATAGCGGGACTGATATGCGGCCCTTGGGGCGCCCTGGCCTGTGGCGTGGGCAATCTGATCGCTGATTTGTTCGGCACCTTTGAGCACACTTCGATTTTGGGCTTTTTTGCCAATATGGCGGCAGCCTACATTCCGTACAGACTATGGCATATTTACATCAATGAGCAGCCGAATTTACATAAGAATATCAATATCATGAAGTATGCGGCGTTCTGTTATTCGGCAGCATTAACCGCGAGCTGGTTTTTGAGCTTCGGTCTTTATTACATTTTTGGTACATGGATGGAAGACATATACAAATATATCTTCTTCAATAATTTAGGATTTTCCGTAGGACTTGGTATGCCTTTGCTTATCATGCTTACATCTGATGATGTAAATATTGAATGCGAGCCGAAATGCAATAGATATCTGATACTAAAAAATGAAAAATTAAGAAGGATCGTCCCGGCTATCTATGATATATCTTTGACGATAATCATGATATCAGTTCTGGTATTTCATATATCTCCGGCTGACAACGTGGTGCTTGGGGTATTATCAGCCATAGGTATGGTCGGGATGCTGGCGATATGCATATGAATACTATATTAAAACGAAGCCTGCAGGTCGTGGGTGGTATTTTGCTCGCCGTGGTGCTGGCATTTGTTCTGATGATTTTAGTGTTGACCGTGACGGAGTATAAGCCCGGGGCACAGGAGACGCTAGAGGTACATGGAACCGGAGAAAGAGAAGTCGCGATAGGCGATACGATTTCGGTATTGACCTGGAATACAGGGTATGGCGCACTGGGCGATAATGCAGACTTTTTTATGGACGGCGGCTCGATGGTAAACACGGCAGATGAGTCGCGTGTTAAGGAAAATGTGGCTGCGATCAATGAAGAGATTGCCAGATTGGATGCGGATGTTGTCTTTTTGCAGGAGGTGGATCGCGATTCAAAGCGCTCGCATGGAATTGATGAGCTATCCTTGATTCGTGAGGCGCAGAGTGGTTACTGTGATTCCTTTGCCAATAATTACAAGGTATGCTATGTGCCCTATCCCATCCCTACGATCGGCAAGGTGGACAGCGGACTGGTGACTTTATCGAAATATACGCCAGAGGATGTCACGAGAATTGCGCTTCCCTGTCCGTTTTCCTATCCGGTTCGTACGGCGAATTTAAAGCGCTGTCTGATGGTTAGCCGTATAAAGCTAGAGGGAAGTGAGAAGGAGCTTGTGCTGGTCAATCTTCATTTGGAGGCGTATGACGACGGTGAAGGGAAAGCAGCACAGACGCAGATGCTGCGGGAGCTTTTGTGGCAGGAAATGGAAGCAGGAAATTATGTGATCGCCGGCGGTGATTTTAATCAGGTCTTTTCGAATGTGGATACGAGTGCCTATCCGCTCGTGAGCGAGGAGCTCTGGCAGCCGGGCGAGATCGATGTCCTGGAATTTGGAGAGGATTTATCCTTTCTGACAGATGAGAGTGCGCCGTCCTGCAGGTCGCTGGATCAGCCGTATGCAGGCGCAGACCATACGAATTTTCAGTATTATCTGATCGATGGCTTTATCGTATCAGACAATATAAGAGTGGAGTCGGTTGAGACGCAGAATCTGGAATTCAAAAATTCCGATCATAATCCGATCCTGATGCAGGTAATATTAGAGTAAAGATAGAGAGCTCGGAGCAGATGTGTTCCGAGCTCTTGTTAGGAAAAAGAAAAACAAATAGCTAGACGAAAGTTAGGTTGACGAGCGAGAAAATGGTGGGGTACAATATAAAAAAATTTGCATCTGCGGGAGGACTGAGCAGTTGCGAGAATTTCAGCTCGATTAGAAGGAGGAGCGTATGGGACTATTTGGTTTTGGAGCAAAAAAGAAGGAGGACTCCGGTAATGCCTGTATCTTTTGCGGCATGGAGATCGTAAATGGAGTATGCACCCGGTGCAAACGTGAGAAAAAGCCGATGGTTGACTTTTCCGGGATGGACTTTAAGCGGGTGCCCACAGCTGTAGCGGCAGAGCTTAGGGCTCATAAAAATCCGGATTTTACCTCTGACAATAAAACTGTTGCAGATATGATCGAAAACGGTGAGCTGTTTGTAGCAGATATCCTCATTGACAGTACATCGGATAACACCAGAGTGAATATGCTAGATGATGATGAGCTGCTGAATGAGCTGTTTATACAGTTTTCCAAGCCGGATGGCACGCCCTGTAGTAAATGCTGTGAGGCAGAAGGCGTGGATGGTCAGATCGTAGAGGACAGCCTAAAAATGGGACATCGTGAGGGCTTACTTTTAAAGGGCGTGAAAAAGAAAAAAGAATACTATTATGCATTTATTCCGCAGGATAAAAATCTTGCAAAGGTGCTTGGCGATGGCGCAGCCTCTGCACTCATGAATTATGGCACGTATTTTGAAAACCGCAGGATCGCGCCGAAGGGCATGAGAGATCGTATCGAATTCCGTCGGGAGATCAGCGTTTCCTTTGATGATGCACAGTAGGGAGTAGGAGAAGATTATGGGACTATTGGAACTGGATGATGTGACAGGTGCTGCTGCAATCGAGCTTAATTTACAGAAGCCATATCATTCTGCAGAGGAGTTTTTCGAGGCGATAAAGGGCATTCCTTTTAAGGCAGGAGAGCCGGAGCTCTACGCGGACGGAATCATAGCATTTCCGGAGATCAATCTGCACAATCAGGTATGGATCATGGGCATCGGAGATGGGAAGTTTCAGGTGATGCGTACGACGCAGCCGCTCACTCCCTTCGCAACAGAAAAAAGCGAGATACTTAGCAAGCTAACCTTAGGGCTGAGTGATTATAGTGCAGCCTTTGGAAAAAAGAAAAAGCGCTGCATCGAATTAGTGAAGATCACCGCGAAGCAGATCGAGGAAGCCGGGGTATAGAGAACTGATATAGCGGGATTCGTAATCGAGGAGAAGGATTATGTTTATGCTTGCCTTGGCACTGCTGCCTGCGATTGCGCTGGCGGTATGGATTTACAAACAGGATGCGGTGGAGAAGGAGCCTACGGGCTTATTGTGGAAGGTATTTTTCTATGGGGTGCTTGCCACGATTCCGATCATGCTGATCGAGCTTTTGCTGGATGAGACGGTGCTGCTGTTATTCGACGAGGGATCGGTCAGTTATGCGATCGTAGACAACTTTTTTTGTGTGGCGCTTGTAGAGGAGTGCTGGAAGATGAAGGCGGCGAAGAAGGCTGCCTGGAAGGATCCGGCGTTTAATTACAAGTTCGATGCGATCGTTTACTGCGTGATTTCCGCACTTGGCTTTGCGGCACTGGAAAATATATTTTATGTATTAGACGGCGGCATGGATGTCGCACTTATGAGAATGGCTTTATCGATCCCGTCGCATGCCATTGACGGACTGATCATGGGATATTTCTTTGGTATCGCAAAGGAAGCTGATCTGCGTGGTGATAAGAAGCGACGAAAAAAGTATCTGCGATTGTCTATATGGATTCCTACGATCGAGCATGGAATATATGACACTGCACTGTCGCTGGATTCGGGCGTTTTGCTGCTGTTTTTCTTCGTTTTTGTCGTAGCGGTCGATATCTGGGCGTATCGCTTCGTAAAAAAGCAGGCAAAGGAGGATCGCTCCCTAAGACCGGAGACGGAAGATCAAAAGCACATACGGGAGCTGGAATCGAATTTATATCAATAAATATGGCAAAGCGGGTGAAGGTATGGTATAATCACCTATATTCATCCGTTTATGCAGGGTTTGTACATCGGTAGTACATCAGCTTCCCAAGCTGAGGAGGCGGGTTCGACTCCCGTACCCTGCTTTTTTGCTACACAAATTTATCGTAGCAAAAAACATAAACATCATAAGGAGGAGATTTTTATGCAGTATAGGATTGAGGGAGAGAGCTTACCGGTACTTAAAATTGAACTTGCTCAGGGAGAAAATGTTCAGTGCGAAGCCGGTGCAATGTCATGGATGGACAATGAGATTGAGATGCAGACCTCTGCAGGTGGACTTGGCAAGATGCTCGGACGTATGCTGACCAAGGAAAATGCATTCATGAATACCTATTATGCAAAGGCAGCAGGAGAGATCGCATTTTCTTCAAAGTTCCCCGGATCTATTCGCGCGGTTGAGGTGACACCCGGCAATGCCATTGTCGTACAAAAGGGATCCTTCCTCGCATCAGTTGGTGATATCAACAGCGAGGTGTTCTTACAAAAGAAGCTCGGCAAGGGCTTATTCGGCGGCGAGGGCTTTTTGATGCGCAAGTTCAGCGGAAACGGTACAGTATTCCTTGAGATCGATGGATCAGCTCATGAGTATGAGATCGCTGCAGGCGATTGCAAGATCATCGATACCGGATATGTGGCAGCGATGTCTGAGAGCTGCAAGATGGAGGTACAGACCGTCAAGGGCGTGACCAACGTGCTCTTTGGTGGCGAGGGCTTATTCAACACGGCTGTTTATGGACCCGGAAAGGTCATTTTGCAGAGTATGCCGATCGCATCGACTGCTATGCAGCTGTATGCTTATATGCCGAGCTCTTCCAACTAATATTTTTACTCAGCCGGAGTGAAACCGGCACGCAAGACTAGAGAGCTAGTCTTGACCTTAGGCTTGTAATGCGGCGTGCATCAAATCCAGATAGTGCGCCGCATTTTTTTTATTTGCTTCCACCTCGTCTTCGCGCATCGAACGAAGCACATGGCCTGGATTGCCGACTACGATAGAATTGTCAGGGATGTTCATTTTGCCGGTGATGAGCGCGCCTGCGCCGATGATGCAGTTTTTTCCGACTACTGCGCCGTTTAGCAGAATCGCTCCCATGCCAACGACGGTATTGTCATCGACGCTGCAGCCGTGTACGATCGCACCATGTCCGATGGAGACGCCGCGGCCTATTTTAATCGAATGCCCGGCATCGGTATGCAGCGTGCAATTGTCCTGCACATTGGAGTCATCTCCGATTACGATGCGGCCGGTATCTCCGCGTATCACGGCATTGTACCAGATGCCGATATTATTTCCGAGGGTGACGTCTCCGATTATGTGTGCGCCGGGCGCAAGATAGATTTGTTTTTCCATAAGTCAGGCTCCTTTATTTTTTTTTAGTATAGCACACCCACGTAAAGTTTCGGTTGTGATTTTGCGAAAAACACATTACAATAATGAGTGCATGCTATAAAAATGAGATGCGATTGAACAGTACAGGTGCAGAATAAGAGCATGGCTTGAAGTGGAAAACGAGGAATAAGCATTGAAAAAAGGAATCATAAAGGCAGTCGTTTTGCTGCTTGCTTTTTTTGCGGCAGTGATCACGTTCGGATATTTTACCAATCAAAATAGTGTTAATCTTACCGTAGAGATGTCGGAAGCCACATACCCGGTGCTTACGATGTATTACAAGGATTATTCTGTAGGACAGCTCTATGGCTATCGTGATGCGATGGAGGATACTTCGATACGGGATACCCTGACAGTAGTGAATGCAGACAGACAGCTATCAGTTGTAATCGATACGTATGGAACCGCGGTAGATGAGCTAGGCTATGAGATTCGTGCGATGGATTCGAACCGTCTGATCGCAAATCGTGTGTGCACAGACTATGAGACGAATGAGGATGAACTGTTACTGGATCTGGTGCTTGAAAATCTGTTGGAGGAGGAACAGGAATACCGAATGATCTTTCTGCTGAAAAGCGGGAATGAGACGATCCACTATTATACGAGGCTGCTTTTGACTACCGATGAAAATTTGGAAAATTATCTGGCATTTGTCACGGATTTTCACGAGGCGACGTTTGATAGCGGCAGAGAACAGGAGCTGACGACCTATCTTGAGCCGGATGGCACGACTGCGAATGATAATCTGCACGAGGTGACGATCCATTCGAGCCTGCAGGAGGTCACATGGGCGGATTTTAGCTGTATGCAGCTGGGTGATTGCAGGCTTTCCTTAAAGGAGCTAAGTAACGGCTATGGCGTGATCACAGCAGATTATGTAGTGACGCATACGGGAGATGGCGGTGAGATCGAATATTATAATGTGCGGGAGGCTTATCGCGTCAGCTATAATGCTGAAGGGAAGCGCTGTTATCTGCATGATTTTAACAGGCAGCTTGACCAGATCTTTCGCGCGGATGGGGCAAATTTCGAGGAAAATTATATAAACCTGGGCATCCGGGATGGAGACGTGGAATATGCCAGAAGCGAGAATGGACAGGTCACAGCCTTTGTGCAGGAGGGCGAGCTGTGGAGCTATAGCGAGGAAAACGATACGCTGCATCGGATCTTTAGCTTTAGGGGCTATGAGGGCATGGATGAGCGTGAAAATCACGACGGAGCTGACATAAGCATTTTAAATATCAGCGAGGGTGGAAGCGTCGATTTTGCTGTATATGGCTATATGAATCGCGGCATACACGAGGGTGAATGCGGTATATTGGTATGCCACTATGATGTGGCTGCAGGTACTGTAGAGGAGCTTTTGTTTATAAAATCCTATCAGTCGCAGCAGAGGCTGCAGACGAATATGGGTGGTGTGCTGTATGAAAATGCGCAGGGAATTCTATTTTGCATGATGCAGGGCAGTATCTTTAGGATCGATACGGCAGACGGTGAGATTGAGTGCTTGGCGGCAGGTCTAGGCAGCGATAGCTACAAGGTATCTGCGGACGATAGGCTGCTCGTATGGCAGAGCGGTGGCGACGATAAAGAGGATCTGATCGTGCTTGATCTGGAGACGGAGATACAGCATACGATCCCGGCAAACGGAAAGAGGCTATATCCGATCGGATTTTTGTCAGAGGATTTCGTATATGGTGCGGCAGAGGAATCCACAGAAGCCATGACAGACGGCAGCATACCGATGAGTGAGGTGTGCATATATGATGCCGCAGAGGGTGAGACGATCAAGGATTATCAGGAGAAAAAATATTATATTACGAAGGTCGATATCGATGGTTATGCCATTGATCTGACGCGTGTGAAGCGCATCGGTGATACATATGTGGAGGCTGAGCCGGATACGATTCTAAATCATAAGGGTGAGGGACTTCTTGAGGATGAAATCCTTGAATATGACGACGGTGTGAAGCAGACAGTTATACGACTGTCCTTGTCAGAGGTAGTGGAACACAACAGCGCAAATGTCATCACGGCAAAGGAGGTGCTGCTCGAAGAGCCAAAGGAGCCAACGCTTGAGCTAAAGGAACCGTGGCAGGGCTACTATGTGTATGCCAGAGGAGAAGAATACGGATTTTATAGCGATCTGGCTGATGCGATCGAGCAGGCTGATGAGAATATGGGTGTGGTTACGGATGAGACGCTTTCTGTGATCTGGGAGAGAGCGCGCCCGCTCGTTTGTATGCCGCTTACTATACCTGAGGAGCTTGACGGGGCAGAGCTTACTGCGGTATATCCGGAGGCTTTCGGATATGAGCTAAAGGGAATATTGCTGACGCAGACCTTTTATTATGTTAGCGGTGGCATCCCGGTTGTGATCACAGATGAGGATGGAGAACAGAGACTGCTGATTGGCTATGATTCAACAAATGTGTGGATGGAGGATGTAAAAACAAAAAGCATCACACGTGAAACGATCGAGGCGGCGCAGCAGACTCTTGAAGCGCAGGGAGTGACATATACCTGCTATATTCATTGATAATTATGCACAAAAGAACGAAAATAAGTAAAGGTTATTCGTTGCTTTTGCTAGAAATCCCCAAATGCCTTGAAAAAACGGCGTTTTTAGGGTATATATAAATAGGAAATATCTCAAAAATATTTAAGGGGACGAAGCGTCGATGTGTTACTGATCGACCGAGTTGAGGGTATGAAGCATGAGCAACAAGAGAATTGTGGTATCTGATGTAAGTAAAAAGCACGAGAATCCGATAGCGGAGCTGGTGCAGGTTGCGTGTCAGTTTGACAGTAATATTATGCTTGAAAACGGCGACCGCAAGATCAATGCAAAGAGCATCATGGGTATCATGGCATTTAATCCGTCCGAAGGAATGACTGTAAATATCGTGACGGACGGCTGTGATGAGAACGAAGCATTGACAGCGATGGAACAATTTTTGGTTTAATCAGGAGGAAGAGTCATGGCAAATGCAAAGAAGACAGATGCACTGAAGGCTGCGGCAGCAAAGACTGTAGCAGATGCAAAGGAAGTAGTAAAGACCGGCGTAGAGGCTGCCAGCGCAAAGATTGAAGAGGTAAAGGCTGAGGCAGAGAAAAAGGCTGAGCCTGAGGTAAAGGCTGAGGAGAAGGCTGAAGATGCACCTAAGAAGCAGGAATCTGTTCCAGCAAAGGCAGCAAAGACCGTAAAGAAGGCTGTACAAAAGGCTGAGAAAAAGTCGGCTGAGACAAAGGTATATGTACAGTTCGGTGCAGGCGAGTCTGATGTAGATACGATCGTTGAGCGCATCAAGGCTGAGTATGTAGAGCAGGGACATAGAGCTTCTGCGATCAAGGATTTACGCGTATACTTAAAGCCCGAGGATGGCGCAGCATACTATGTGATCAATGAAAAGGTTGCAGGACGCGTAGATTTATTCTAATTTTATTATGAATAAAAAAACCCCGGTGGTGCATTTGCACTGCCGGGGTTTTTTGGTTGAACATTTAGTGATGTGCAAGCTCTCCGTTCGTGTAAGAGGCTACGATCTTTTTGATCTTCTCGTAGGGATTGAGCAGCTCGCTTAAGGAGGTGTCATGGTTTAGCGTATCGATAATGTAGGCGATGTATTTGCTCATGCCGCAGGAGATATAATAATCGCGTTCTAAAAGCTCCTGTGGCTGATAGATCAGATCAGTTGTCAATACTCGGTAGATGATACCTTTTTCTACTGCATCGTCGAATTTCTGCAGGCCGTTTGTAAACAGGCCGAAGGTGGAGATGACAAAGATGCGCTTTGCCTTGCGCTTTTTCAGCTCAGTAGCCACATCGATCATACTCTCGCCGGAGGAGATCATATCATCTATGATAAATACGTCCTTGCCCTCTACGGAGGAGCCTAAAAATTCGTGTGCGATAATCGGGTTGCGGCCGTCTACGATGCGGCTGTAGTCGCGGCGCTTGTAGAACATGCCGACATTGATGCCGAGTACGTTTGCCAGATAAACGGCACGATCGGTGCCGCCCTCGTCCGGGCTGATGATCATCATGTGATCGTTGTCAAATACAAGATCATCTACGTTGCGGCAGAGAGCCTTTACGAACTGATAGGCACAGGTGACCGACTCAAAGCCGTTGAGCGGAATAGCGTTCTGGACACGCGGATCGTGTGCATCGAAGGTGATGATATTCTCTACACCCATGGAGACTAATTCCTGGAGTGCAACGGCGCAGTCTAGAGATTCTCTGGAGGAGCGTCTGTGCTGGCGGCTCTCATATAAGAAGGGCATGATGACGTTGATACGCTTTGCCTTTCCGCTGACTGCAGCGATGATACGCTTCAGATCCTGATAGTGATCGTCTGGTGACATGTGGTTGATCTCGCCGCACATCTTGTAGGTCAGATGGTGGTTGGAAACATCTAAGATGATGAAAAGATCGTCGCCACGAACCGATTCCTTGATGGTGCCCTTCGCCTCGCCGTTGCCAAAACGGGGAAGTGTGTGCTCGATCAGATAGGACGGGCGCTGGTAGCCCTTGAAGGCAGTGTCGTTTGGATGGAGCTGCTGTCTGGTGGAGCGCCATTTTACGAGATATTCATCTACCTTGTGTCCGAGGAGAGCACTGCTCTCTAGGGTGACGAGTCCTAGCTTGCCATGTGGGATTGATTCTAGTTGAATTTCTTCATTTGCCATGAATGATTTCCTCCATAGGTGTACATTACATTTCTTTTTTCTTTTTCAGGCGTATATCTGGGCCTGTGAGCTTTAACAGCGTATAATTGCTGATAATGCGTGAAAAATTACGTTCGGAATAGGTCTCGAATAAATTCTCTAAATCGAGATTGCTCGAGATTACCGTGGATTTTTTTCGAAGCAGACGTTCGTTTAGACATAAAAATAGCTGCGAAACGGAGAAACGGTTCGCAAGCTCTGCACCCAGATCATCGATAATGAGCAGGTCGCAGGCAAACAGATCTTCCTGTTGCGCACGCGCGGATATGTCTTTGTTAAATTTGCTCTCCTCTAATATAGTAAATAATTGAAAGGATGTAAAGTATAAAACGGAATGACCGCTATCCATCAGTGCTTTTGCCACGCAGTTGGATAGAAAGGTCTTGCCAACACCGGTGGAGCCATACAGATACAGATTACAAAAGGTATCATCAAAGCTGTCAACAAAAGCATGGCAGGCCTCGACGGCGCGTTTTGCGTCAAGGAGAGCCGTGCGTCCTGTGGATGGATCGATAGTAGAATCGTCGTAATAGCGAAACGAAAGTGTGTCAAAATTCTCAGCAAGCAGAATCTGCCTGATGTTTGACTGTGTATAGAGCAGATCGATCGTAGCCTGCTTTAGGCAGTGACAGCGCTCTCTGCCGATATAGCCTGTATCCTTGCAATCCGGACATATATATGTAGGCTCTAGATCCTCCGGTGTATAGCCGGCGGACGAGAGTAGTTCTATGCGCTGCTGCCTAAGGAGAGTTAGCTCATCACGCAGATGCTCAAGGGCGTGTGTATCGCCTTCAAGTAATAGTCTGGTCTGGCGCACACTCACGGAGGCCAGCTTCTCATCGATGGTGTGAAGCTGCGGCAGTGCGGCGTAGATCTTTTTTTTCTGTTCCTCCAGGTGCAGACGGGATAGACGCTGCCTCTCCTCGTAGTCGCGCATGATCTGGTCGTATTGACTATTTGTTAGAGCCATAACCTAATAATTCCTTTTCTAATTCATTCGTGTTATACGAACGCTGCAAAAAGTCTCCGTGGGCATTCTTTTTGGAAGCCTTGTCTAAGGAAACAGTGCGTGCGCGCTGCTGCGCGGATTTTGTCTGATGCGCGGCGTCAAGTGCCTCAATATCGGTAGCAGAGGTGACACCGGCTTTTTTCCAATTTTTTAATATCTTGTCTGCGTATTCAAAGCTGGCCTGGTGGATGGTATGCATCGTGCGGTCACAGGCCGCGGAGATGATGGACACCTCAAAGCCGTAGCTTTGCCAATCAGAGATGTATTTTTTCTCAAGAGGGACAAAGTCGCGTCCGGCAATGCCAAAGGATCTGCGGATGGCGGAGTGCAGCTCGTTTCGATTATCCGTCAGCTCCTTTGCCGCAGATACGGTGGAGATCCCCTCCTTTGCCCAGGAGAGAGCTATCTTTTCCATGTAGCGGATATTCCCGCGATCCCTTGCGACACATGATTCGATCAAATAATCGATGAGATCGCTGGAAAAATGCAGTGCATCCTTCCAATATATGATCGCATTCATCTCGGTCGTATTTAGGGTGTGGCCGAGATAGTGCTCTGCGACAAACAATAGCTCACGCACATCTGCATCCTCCTTCATCTCGCGCAGCTGAGAAGCAGAATAATTCTCATGCGGCGGAGGCTCAGGTGCAGTCCTTTTCGTGTGAACTGTTGTGATGCCTGCAGGGGAACTCGCAGCATCGAGAAAGCATATGCCGGATAGCTCGCCGCTCTCATCGAACTCCAGGCGAAGCAGATGAACCTTCTCCCAGTATTTGAGTGCCCGCAGAATATCCTTCTCGGTATGCTCGAATTTGTCTGCCGCGTCGGATACAGAAAAGGTCATTGACGCGTCACTCATGCAGCGCAGCAGATACAGGTAGACCTTGACGTATTCGCCGTTTGCATGAGGCATGTATGCATCTATAAAATAATTCGGTACAACGGTGCGTGAAATCTCGCTGTTCCGGTGTAACAGAATGTCAGCCATAGTTTCATCTTCTCCTCTGCAGCAAATATGAGACTCGGTTTGCTGCCCGAGTATTATAGCATAGAAAATCTAAATTGAGAAGTGTCCTTTTTGGCGCAAACCCTTGATTTAGCGGGCTTTTTCGGGGATAACTTATCACCGGACGATTGTGGATAATGTGGATAACCTATTGCCCAAGCAGGTGTTCACCGACTTCTACAATATTTCCGGCACCCATGGTTATTAACAGGTCGCCGTTGATACATTTTTTTAATAAAAATTTCTCAAGGGCATCAAAATTCTCGGCGCTTGGAATATAGTATGCCTCGCAGCCCTTTGCCTGCAACAGCTCGCAGATGTCTGCGGAGCTGACACCGCAATCGTTTGTCTCTCTGGCGGCGTAGATGTCTGCTAGTACAACCACATCTGCATCTGAGAGTGCGTCTGCAAAATCCTCCAAAAAGGCCTGCGTTCTCGTATAGGTATGAGGCTGGAAGGCGCATACGATGCGCTCATGCGGATAATTTTTCGCTGCGGATAGGGTTGCACGAATCTCGGTCGGATGGTGCGCATAATCATCGATGATGGTGATGCCCCCCAGACTGCCCTTGTACTGGAAGCGGCGATCTGTTCCGTGGAAGTCGCCAAGGCCTTCTGCTATTGCCTCAGGTGTGATGCCTAAAGCGTCTGCGAGCGCATAGGCGGCGAGTGCATTCAATACATTATGCGTACCGGGTACAGAAAGGGTGATGGATAGCGGCTCCTTTTTTCCATGATGAATGTTAAAGCTGCCACAGCCAAAGTCATCAAAGGTCAGATCTGTCGCGTAAACATGGAAGGAAGGATCTAGTCCGTAGGTGATGACGGAGGCCTCAATCCCTTCGGTCAGCTCGGCTACGTTTGGAATATCGCCGCCGATGATCACGGCGCCGTCTGCTGCTGTTCCTGCAATAAAGCGGTGGAAGGAGCGACGCACATCGTCATAATCCTTGAAAAAGTCGAGATGCTCTGCCTCGACATTCAATACAACGCTGTATTTCGGGAAAAAGTGTAAAAAGCTGTTCGTGTATTCGCAGGCCTCCGTCACAAAGCAATCTGAGGAGCCGACGCGTATATTTCCATGAATGGCAGATAGGATGCCGCCGATGGAAACGGTCGGATCAGCGTCTGCCGCCAGCAGGATATGCGTGATCATGGAGGTGGTAGTGGTCTTTCCGTGTGTGCCGGCGATCGCGATGGAGCGCGGGTAGTTGCTCATCAGCTGTCCTAAAAACTCTGCACGTGTGAGCATGGGAATGTGTGAGGATAGGGCTGCGATAAATTCCGGATTGTCCGGATGGATCGCTGCAGTATAGACGATCAGCTCGATGTCCGGGGTGATATTGGCAGCCTGCTGCGGATAGTGGATCACGGCGCCTAGCGCCTCTAGCTGCTCGGTGAGCTCACTATGCTTTGCATCGGAGCCTGATACAGTAAAGCCTTCCTTTAAAACGATCTGAGCGAGTCCGCTCATGCTGATACCGCCGATGCCTATGAAATGAATGTGGCAGGGGCGTGAAAAATCGACTGTGTATGTGTTCATGTTACTTCCCTTCAGGTGTATGTTTTTCATGCTTTTGTTAGTATACCATGTTTTTTTGCATTTTAGGAAAGGACAATAATTGTAAAAACACACAAAAATACTATCAAATTGATAAAATTTTTGTTTATTATGCTGTACAAACGAATCGGATAATGCTATACTGTCATTATACCTATACATCAAAACTAGAAGCAAGAGGTGAGCAATATGATTCATAAGGAAATGATTGCCATGCTGCTGGCGGGCGGACAGGGAAGCCGTCTTGGTGTTTTGACAGCAGACGTGGCAAAGCCTGCGGTTGCTTTTGGTGGAAAATATCGAATTATCGATTTTCCTCTCAGCAACTGCATCAACTCCGGTATTGATACCGTTGGTGTACTGACACAGTATCAGCCGCTGCGGCTGAATACACACATCGGCATCGGTATTCCGTGGGATCTCGATCGAAATAACGGAGGCGTGACGGTGCTTCCGCCCTACGAAAAGAGCAGCAGCAGTGAGTGGTATTCCGGTACGGCGAATGCGATATACCAGAACCTAAAGTATATGGAAAATTACGATCCGGAATATGTGCTGATCTTATCCGGTGACCATATTTATAAGATGGATTACGAGGTGATGCTAGACTTCCATAAGGCAAACAATGCAGATGTCACCATCGCCGTGATGCCTGTTCCAATCGAAGAGGCGAGCCGTTTTGGAGTCGTGATCGCAGATGATGAGAGACGCATCAGTGAGTTTGAGGAAAAACCTGAAAAGCCGCGCAGCAATTTAGCTTCGATGGGTATCTACATCTTTAGCTGGCCGGTGCTTCGTGATGCGCTTGTTGCGATGGAGAACCAGAGCAACTGCGATTTCGGCAAGCATATCATTCCGTATCTGCACGAGCGGGACAGCAGGATGTTTGCTTACGAGTTTAACGGCTACTGGAAGGATGTCGGAACACTAAGCTCTTATTGGGAAGCGAATATGGAGCTGATCGATCTCATTCCGGAGTTCAATCTCTATGAGAAGTACTGGAAGATTTATACGAATACCGGCTCGATCGATCCGGAATATATTTCTGCGGATTCGGTTGTACTGCGAAGCATAATCGGCGAAGGCAGTGAGATCTACGGTGAGGTATACAGCTCCGTGATCGGAGAGGATGTCGTGATCGGCAAAGGAACGGTAGTGCGGGATTCCATCATCATGCAGGGCGCACGTATCGGAGAGAACTGTGTATTAGACAAGGCGATCATCGCAGAGGATTGTGTGATCGAGGATGACGTAAAGGTCGGTGTAGGTGAGTATGCACCGAGCAAATTCAATCCGAAGGTCTATGCGAGTGAGCTGGCAGTCATCGGAGAGCGTTCCGTGATCCCTTCTCACGTATCGATCGGCAGGAACACAGCTATCGCCGGTGAGACCGTGGCAGAGGATTATAAGGACGGATTACTCGAGAGCGGAGATTCTATTATAAAGGCAGGTGTGAAGGCATGAAAGCATTAGGTATTATATTGGCGGGCGGCAACAATTCACGAATGGAAGCCCTATCCCGCAAGAGAGCGATCGCTGCAATGCCTGTCGCCGGCAGCTTCCGTTGCATCGATTTTGCGCTGAGTAATATGAGCAACTCACATGTACAGAAGGTGGCAGTGCTCTCTCAGTACAATGCTCGCTCGTTAAATGAGCATTTAAGCTCCTCTAAATGGTGGGATTTTGGACGTAAGCAGGGCGGCCTGTTCGTATTTACTCCGACGATCACAGCAGACAATAGCTGGTGGTATCGCGGCACGGCAGATGCGATGTATCAGAATATCGAGTGGCTGAAGCGCTGCCATGAGCCGTATGTGATCATCACCAGCGGCGATTGTGTATACAAGATCGATTACAATGAGATATTAGACTACCATGTAGAGAAAAAGGCAGACATTACGATCGCAGTAAAGGACATGCCTGCAGGCACGGACATCAGCCGGTTTGGCGTGGTTCGCATGAATGAGGATTCTAGGATCGTTCATTTCGAGGAAAAGCCGATGGTGGCACAAACCGGTACGATATCAGCCGGTGTATATGTGATCAGGCGCAGACAGTTGATCGAGCTGCTCGAGCAGTGTGCGGCTGAGGATCGCTGGAATTTTGTGACAGACATACTGATTCGCTACAAGGATCTAAAGCGCATCTACGGCTACAAGCTGCAGGGCTACTGGAACAATATTTCCACAGTGGAGTCCTATTATCAGACAAATATGGATTTCTTAAAGCCTGAGGTTCGTCAGTACTTCTTTAAGCAGGCACCGAGCATCTACTCTAAGGTAGACGATCTGCCGCCTGCGAAGTTTAACGAGGGCTCGGATGTACGCAATTCTTTAGTGGCGAGCGGATCGATCATCAACGGCAAGGTGGAGAATTCCATTCTGTTTAAGGAGTCCTTCGTGGGCAAGAATTGCATCATCAAAAATTCTATCATCCTAAACGAGGTTTACATCGGAGACAATACACACGTTGAGAACTGTATTGTGGAGAGCCGCGGCACACTCAAGCCGAATCTGTACTACTTCGGAGACGGAGAACCGATGGTGGTTGTGGGTGAGAGCAATCGCTATGGAATCTAGAATATAAAAATATAACGAGAAGGAATTCTGCATCGCAGGTTTCCTTCTTGTTTTTTTGAAAAAATTAGGCTACACTAAGTAGGTTAAAAAAGGAGAATACAAACCATGAATAAACGAAGAGCCGTGATCCTTGCCGCCGGCAAGGGCACCCGAATGAAATCTGACCTGCCGAAGGTGGTACATAGCATCGAAGGCAAGTGCTTAGTCGATTATGTGATCGAGGCGGCACGTGGCGCAGGCGTGACGGATATATGCCTTGTAGTAGGCTATAAGCAGGACGTGGTAAAGGCAATGATCGAATCGAGAGACGTTACCTTTGTATATCAGGAAAAGCAGCTGGGCACGGGACATGCCGTAAAATGTGCAGACAGCTTTTTAGAGGGCGAGGGCTCTACGATGATCCTATGCGGTGATACCCCGCTCATTACCGCTCAAAGCCTGAGACGGCTGTGTGAGTTTCATGAGGAGCATGGAAATGCCGTTACGGTGCTGTCTGCCAGGGTGGAGGATCCGAGCGGCTATGGGCGCATCATCCGTGATGAAGCGGGACATTTTGTGAAAAGCGTAGAGCATAAGGATGCGAGCGAGGCAGAGCTTGCCTCTCATGAAATCAATGCCGGTATGTATATTTTTGATACAAAGGAGCTAAAGGAAGCGTTAGAGAAGATCACACCGAATAATGCACAGGGTGAGTATTATCTGCCGGATACGCTGACGGTGATCAGGGAAAAGGGATTAAAGGTAGATGCCTATGTACTGGAGGATGCCACGGATATTACGGGAGTTAATGACAAGCAGCAGCTTGAGGCGGCAGCAGAGATCATCAAAAGCAGAGCAGGAAAATAAGGAAGCGATCATGTACGTCATTGCAGGACTGGGTAATCCGGATAAAAAATACGAAAAAACAAGACATAACGTGGGCTTTGATGTCATTGACCGCCTGGCAGAAGAACATCATATTTCAATGAATGAGCATAGGCATCGCGCTATTTGCGGCAGTGGCTACATCGCCGGAAAAAAGGTATTGCTGGTAAAGCCGCAGACCTATATGAATCTAAGTGGAGAGAGCATCCAGGCGATCCTACAGTTCTATAAGCTCGATGCTGAGAGTGAATTACTCGTCATTTACGATGATATCAATCTATCTCCCGGACGCATCCGCGTGCGTGCAAAGGGAAGTGCCGGAGGACACAACGGCATCAAAAATATCATCGCAAGGACCGGAACAGAAAAATTTCCCCGTATTCGCGTCGGTGTCGGAGAAAAGCCGGATGGCTGGGATTTGGCGGACTATGTGCTGGGACATTTTTCAAGAGAAGAGCGCGCGCTTATAGAGGATGCTTACGTGGATGCCTGCAAGGCAGCAGAGCTGATTCTCTCAGATGATCTCGATGGAGCGATGAACCGGTTTAACGGGAAAAATAAGTAAGGAGCGGCTATGCAGGCATTTTTGGAGCCATTTGAAGAATGGAAGGACTACGAGGAAATCAAGGCGCACCTAAAAGGGCGGCAGGGAATAATCGAGATCTCCGGCTGCATGGATGCAGGAAAAGCCCATCTGATGTATGGGCTTTCTTTGCGTGCCACGAGACGGTTGTTTATCACCTTCAGTGAGCAAAAGGCAAGAGAGTTTTATGAGGACTATTCCTTTTTTGATGACAGCGTTATGTATTTTCCTGCAAAGGATGTGCTTTTTTACCGGTCGGATGTGCGCGGCAATGCGCTCACAGGTGAGCGTATGGGTGTGCTGCAGGCATTGCTGGAAAAGGAAAGGTCTGTTACTGTAATCACCACCTTTGATGCCCTAATGAACCGCATGAATGCACCAAAGCAGCTGCGTGCGAGGCTCTGTCATTTTAAGGTGGGAGATACTGCAGTGCTAGAGGAGGTGTGTGAGCGCCTCGTTTCTATGGGCTATGAGCGGGAATATCAGGTACAGGTGCCGGGGCAGTTCGCGATGCGTGGTGGAATCTTGGATATCTATCCGCTCGTTGGAGAGCATCCGTACCGTCTGGAATTCTGGGGTGATGAGATCGACTCGATTCGCGGCTTTGATGTAGAGAGCCAGCGCTCGCTCGAGGAGGGGGCATGCGAGGAGCTTTTGGTGTATCCGGCGAATGAAGGGGAAGAGGAGAGCTCTGTTTCGACGGCGACACTGCTGGATTATATCGATAGAGAGGAAGCGATTGTTTTTTTAGATGAGCCGGTGCGCTCTATTGAGCTGGGAAGGGCTGTGGAGATAGAATTTTCCGAGAGTATGAAGCAGCGGTTAGAAAGGAATGATTGTCTGCCGGATGAGGCAGGAGCGATCTGCACTGCCGCAGAGACGCTGGCGAGGCTGCAGCGGTATTGCCTCGTGGAGCTAAGCACTCTCGAGGGACGCACAACAAAGGAAGCTATGGCGCACTACCGCCTTTCGACGCATACCGTTAACGCCTATAATAACAGCTTTGAGCTGCTCATCAAGGATTTGAAACGCTACAAAAAAAATAAATATAAGGTCATTTTGCTCTCCGGCTCGCGCACGCGTGCAAAGCGTCTTGCGGAGGATATCACGGCAGAGGGGCTTTCCTGTTTTTATACGCAGGAAACCGATCATACGCTGCATGCGGGTGAGATCATGGTCTGCTATGGAAAGGTGCGTCGCGGCTATGAATATCCTGAGCTTTTCTTTGCGGTGATATCAGAAAGTGATATTTTCGGTGCGGAAAAAAAGAAAAAAAAGCAATACAAGCGCTATGAGGGAGAGCAGATCAGGAGCTTTCGTGAGCTTCATGTGGGAGATTATGTCGTACATGAAAAGCATGGCATCGGGATCTACCAGGGGATCGAAAAGATGGAGGTCTCAGGTACGACCAAGGATTACATGAAGATCACCTATGCCAAGGGAGCAAACCTATACATTTTAGCCACCCAGCTGGATCAGATCCAAAAATATGCCGGCAGCGATGCGAAAAAGCCAAAGCTAAATACACTAGGCACGAAGGAGTGGAGCAATACCCGTGCGCGTGTGCAGGGCGCGGTAAAGGAGATAGCGGGAGAGCTCGTGGCTCTGTATGCGGACAGGCAGAGTAAGGAGGGCTATGTATATGGCCCGGATACGGTATGGCAGCGGGAGTTTGAGGAGCGTTTTCCTTTTGAGGAGACGGAGGATCAGGTGCGTGCCATCGAGGATACGAAGCGCGACATGGAAAGCACTAAGATCATGGATCGGCTCATCTGTGGCGATGTGGGCTACGGAAAGACCGAGATAGCGATCCGTGCAGCGTTTAAGGCGGTGCAGGAGGGCAAGCAGGTCGTATATTTAGTCCCTACGACGATACTTGCCGGTCAGCATTATAATACGTTTGCACAGCGGATGAAGGACTATCCGATCACGGTGGATCTGTTATGCCGCTTCCGTTCTGCTGCCGAACAAAAGAAAACGATCTCGGAGCTAAAGCGTGGCATGGTGGATATCGTAATCGGCACACACAGGGTGCTGTCAAAGGATGTTTCCTTCAAGGATCTGGGGCTTTTGATCATCGATGAGGAGCAGCGCTTTGGCGTGACGCACAAGGAAAAGATAAAGCAGCTAAAGCGGGATGTGGACGTGCTGACGCTGACTGCAACACCGATTCCTAGAACCCTTCACATGAGCCTGATCGGTATTCGCGATATGAGTGTGCTAGAGGAGCCGCCTATGGATCGTTTGCCGATTCAGACGTATGTGCTGGAATACAATGATGAGCTGGTGCGTGTGGCGATCACACGGGAATTGGCACGCGGCGGACAGGTGTATTATGTATTCAATCGTGTCAATCAGATCGCGGATGTGGCGGCGAAGCTATCCTCTCTCGTGCCGGAGGCTACTATAGCCTATGCCCACGGACAGATGCGTGAGCAGGAGCTGGAGCGCATCATGTATGATTTTGTAAACGGTGAGATCGACTGTCTCGTATCAACGACCATCATCGAAACTGGGCTTGATATATCAAATGTCAATACGATGATCATTCAGGATGCGGATAATATGGGGCTATCCCAGCTCTATCAGCTGCGAGGGCGAATCGGGCGAAGCAACCGAACCGCGTATGCTTTTTTCATGTATAAGAGGGATAAAATGCTGCGCGAGGTGGCGGAGAAGAGACTCGCTGCGATCCGAGAATTCAGTGACCTAGGCAGCGGCATGAAGATAGCGATGCGTGACTTGGAGATCCGCGGCGCCGGCAATCTGCTGGGCGCACAGCAGCACGGACATATGGAAGCAGTCGGGTATGATCTGTACTGTAAGCTATTGAATGAAGCGATCAAGGAGGAAAAGGGCGAGAAGAGTCCGCAGGCAGCCTTTGAAACGACGCTCGATATTGAGACGGATGCCTATATTCCGCCGTCCTATATTAAAAATGAATATCAAAAGCTCGACATCTATAAGCGAATTGCCTGTGTGGAGACATCCGAGCAGGGCGAGGAGATGCTAGATGAGCTCATCGACCGCTTCGGAGAACCGCCGCGTCCGGTACAAAATCTGCTGCAGATAGCACGACTAAGGGCACAGGCACACAGAAGCTATGTGACAGGAATCACGCAAAAGTCGGATACGCTTCGCTTTGAGCTATATGAAAAGGCACCGATCGATGCGGCGCGCATCGGCTCCTTTGTGGAAAAATGGGGCGGAGCGGTTATTTTTATCCCGGATAAGGCGTCTCCTTCATTTTTATATAAGATGAATTACAATAGCAAGCAGCGGGTGAATCAGTCGCTAGAGGCAGTAGGGGCGTTTTTGGACGCCATGGGTTTTCTATTGCAATCTAAGGAGTAGGGTCGTATAATCGGTAGTACGGGTGCGCCATTTGGCAGCGCCCACAGATTGGAAATGGAGGTATCAGCATGATAAAAAGAAAATGGTGCGTACTTTGTACGCTGATAGCGGCAGGAACGCTGCTTGGCGGCTGTGGTTCGATAGATCCTGACAAAACGGTTGCCACGGTTAATGGAACGGAGATTTCTCTTGGGCTGGCGAACTATATGGCACAGTATACAGCGGTCGATTATGATACATATTACATGTCCTATTTTGGTGAGGATATGTGGACAAAGACGAGCAATAGCGGTGATGAGACGATGACGGATCGTGTCAAGAGCAATACAATGGATACATTAGAGGAATATTATCTGCTCGAGCAGCATATGGAGGATTACGGCGTAGCACTGACGGATGAGGATATGGACAAGATCACTGCGGCAGCAGCTGATTTTATGTCAGCCAATACGGAGGAGGCCATTGAGGCGATGGGAGCTTCGCAGGAGATCGTGGCAGAGCAGCTTCGCCTGGCTACGATTCAGCAGCGGATGTACGAGGCTATCGTGGCAGATGCGGATACGGAGGTATCCGATGAGGAATGTGCACAAAAGACCTTTAGCTATGTGCGTGTATCAAAGACAAATGCCGGCGATGCTTCAGAGGATCTGACTGAAGAGGAGATCGCGGCAGCAGCCAAGGAAACGGCACAGGAGATATTAGATGAGACTCTCTCCGGTGCTTCGGAGGATCCTCTGCAGGAGGCAGCCGATGCGCACGAGGTGAGCAAGTCCACCTGCTCTTATGGCTCCGGTGATCTAGAGAGTGAGGAGGAGAATTCCACATATCTGGATATGGCAGTTTTAGAAGCTGCAGAAACGTTGTCAGAGGGTGAGTATTATCAGAGCCTGATCGATACGGATACCTATTACTATATCATTCGTATGGACAGCCTGGATGATGCAGAGGCTGCTGAGCGTGAGAGAGCTTCCATCATATCAGAGCGCAAGCAGACGCTGTATTCTGATACGGTGAGTGGCTATAAGGATAGCGCCGAGTGGTCGATCGATGAAAAGGCCTGGGAGCCTGTGAATTTTGAGACGCTTTATACAAAGGATGCCACAGACAGCACCACAGATACTGAGGAAGAATGAAAAAACTGCTGATTTTTTTAAAGGATTATAAAAAAGAATCGATCATCGCGCCGCTCTTTAAGATGTTAGAGGCATTGTTTGATCTGTTTGTGCCTCTGGTGGTGGCGTCGATCATCAATATAGGAATCAAAAACGGCGACCGGGAGTATATCTATCGGATGTGCGGAGTTTTAATCCTGCTTGCGGTGGTCGGTCTGGCATGTGCATTGCTTGCACAATATTTTGCGGCGAAGGCGGCGGTCGGTTTCGCCGCAAAGCTGCGTCATGCACTTTTTTTGCGGATTCAGTCACTTTCCTTTACCCAGCTAGACACGCAAGGCACATCAGCGCTGATGAACCGGCTGACGAGTGATGTAAACCAGCTGCAAAACGGTGTCAATATGGTACTTAGGTTGCTGCTGCGCTCACCCTTTATCGTATTTGGAGCGATGATACTGGCCTTTACGGTAAATGCCGGGGCGGCTGTGACATTTGTTATAGAGATCCCGGTGCTTTTTGCCATCGTCTTTGGCGTGATCTGCGTGACTCTGCCGCTGTATCGGCGTGTGCAGGAAAAGTTAGACGGCCTTTTGCGTCGTACGAGAGAAAATCTGACCGGAGTTCGCGTGATCCGTGCCTTTCACAGAGAGGCAGAGGAGTTAGATTGCTTTGAAAAGCAAAACGAGGCACTGAAAAAGGAACAGCTGTTTGTCGGAAAGCTATCGGCACTGATGAATCCGATGACCTATGTAGTCATCAATTTAGGAGTGATCGCTCTTCTCTCTCAGGGGGGAACACTCGTAAATGTCGGTGCGATGGAGCAGGGCGATGTGGTGGCACTGCTGGATTATATGTCACAGATTCTGGTAGAGCTTGTAAAGATGGCCAATACGATCGTGATGCTGACGCGGGCTTTGGCCAGTGGAAAGCGTGTCACGGAGGTGTTAGAGCTAGAGCCTTCAATGACCTATGGTACGGCTGCACAGGAGATAGAGTCTGAGACTGCGGTTGCTTTTTCGCATGTTGATCTGACCTATGAGGGGGCAGCAGATACGGCTCTTTCGGATATTGATTTTTCCGTAAAAAGCGGACAGACAGTCGGTATCATCGGAGGGACAGGCTCCGGTAAATCCTCTCTGATGCATCTGATCCCGCGTTTTTATGATGCCACGAAGGGCGAGGTGCGTCTTTTTGGGAAAAATGTAAAGGATTACACCAAGGAGCAGCTCTGCGAGCTGGTGGGCATCGTCATGCAAAAGGCGGTGCTGTTTCAGGGAACGATCAGAGAGAATCTCTGCTGGGGTGATCCTGATGCCACAGATGAGATGCTGATGGAGGCGCTCGAGATAGCACAGGCTAGGGAGATCGTGGAGAAAAAAGAGCTGGGCTTAGACGAGCCGGTGGAGCAGTTTGGCCGCAATTTTTCCGGCGGACAGCGTCAGAGACTGGCTATTGCCAGAACGATCGTGGCGAAAAACCCTATTCTCATACTGGATGATTCGTCCTCTGCACTCGATTATGCGACGGATGCCGCGCTTCGTATGGCGATTCGAGGTCTGGAGCACAAGCCTACGGTATTTCTCGTTTCACAGCGTGCAGCATCGATCATGCATGCGGATTTTATCGTCGTGATGGATGGCGGAGCTATGGTGGATATCGGTACTCATGAGCAGCTGCTGGACCGCTGCGAGGTGTATCAGGAGATTTATGATTCGCAGTTTGACAATCGAAGAGAGGAGGCGTAGCGATGGAGCAGCAGGATAAAAAGAAAACGATAATAAAAGTGCTTCGCCTCGTGAAGGGCTACTGGTATTATCTGGCAGCGAGCATTTTGCTGGCACTTCTCATCGTAGGACTGACGCTTGTGGTGCCGATTTTGACAGGAGCTGCGGTGGACTGCATCATTGGTACGGGAGAGGTGGATTTTGAGCGATTGACCTATTATCTGCGATTGATTTCAGCAGTGATCGTGATCAACTCCATCGCACAATGGATTCAGGCGCGTTGCAACAATCATCTGACCTACAGCGTCACACAGGATATTAGAAACAAGGCTGCAGAACGCTTAGAGCAGCTGCCGCTATCGTATCTGGATGCCCATTCCCAGGGAGATATCACCAGCCGCATGATATCTGATGTGGATCAGTTTGCGGATGGATTGCTGCTTGGCTTTACGCAGCTGTTTACCGGAGTGATCACGATATTCGGAACGCTCATTTTTATGCTAAGAGAGGATGCTGCGATCGCACTTGTGGTGATCGTGGTGACACCACTGTCGCTGTTTACGGCCGGCTTTATTGCAAAACGGACGTATCATATGTTTCAAAAGCAGGCCACGATTCGCGGTGAGCAGATGGCATATATGGATGAGATGGTGCAAAATCAAAGAATCGTGCACTGTTATGGACATGAAGGGCTAAGTCAGGAGCGTTTTGATGAGATAAATGACCGTCTGGAGGAGTGTTCAAAAAAAGCAGTATTTTTTTCTTCCTTGACTAATCCATCCACACGTTTTGTCAACAATATCGTATATGCAGCAGTAGCTGTGTTTGGAGCACTTTCTGCAGTCGCCGGTAATTTAAGCGTAGGAGAGCTGACCTGCTTTTTAAATTATGCGAGCCAGTATACGAAGCCCTTTAACGAGATATCCGGTGTCGTAGCAGAGCTGCAGAATGCCATCGCCTGTGCGGCGCGCGTGTTTGAGCTGATAGAGACTGAGCCGGAGGTGGCAGAGGATGCCGATGCACTGACGCTTACAGATCCGGATGGCTCGGTGGATTTAGAGCATGTGAGCTTTTCATATACGAAGGAGCAGCGCCTGATCGAGGACTTTAATCTGCATGTACGTCCCGGTCAGCGTGTAGCTATTGTAGGACCGACCGGCTGCGGCAAGACGACGCTGATCAATCTGCTCATGCGCTTTTATGATGTGAATGCAGGTGCGATAAGCGTAGATGGAACAGATATCCGTCATGTGACCAGAGAGAGTCTGCGGGAAAATTATGGCATGGTTTTGCAGGAGACGTGGCTTTCATCCGGTACGATACGGGATAATCTTCGGATGGGACGAAACGACGCCACAGAAGAAGAGATCATAGAGGCTGCAAAAAAGAGCCATTGTCACAGCTTTATCAAGCGTCTGCCTCAGGGATATGATACATGTCTTGGTGAGGACGAGGGCGGACTTTCCCAGGGACAAAAGCAGCTGCTGTGCATCGCCCGTGTGATGCTTTCGCTGCCGCCTATGCTCATTTTGGATGAAGCGACCAGCTCCATCGATACCAGAACCGAGCAAAAGATCCAGAATGCTTTTGCGACGATGATGAAGGGAAGGACGAGCTTTATCGTGGCGCATCGTCTCTCGACGATCAAAAATGCGGACGTGATACTCGTGATGAAGGACGGACACATAATAGAGCAGGGCAATCACGAGGAGCTGCTGTCTGCCGGCGGATTCTATGCGACGCTTTACCATAGTCAGTTTGCACATTGACCGCACGTATGTTTATCCATTTACAAACAACAGTCGGATTGCTATAATTATAGGAATGGAAAAAATATCTTCACAGAGGTGTGATATGGAACAATATGTGATCAAGGGCGGAAATCCCTTAGTAGGAGAGGTGGAGATCGGCGGAGCGAAAAATGCGGCTCTGGCGATTCTCGCAGCATCGATCATGACAGATGAGCGCGTGACGGTAGAAAATTTACCGGATGTCCGTGACATAAATGTGATGCTGGATGCGATCCGTGATATCGGTGCCTCGGTCGATAGGATCGATGCGCATACGGTATGTATATGCGGAGCCTCCATCGGCGCGATGAGCGTAGATTACGAATATATCAAACGCATCCGGGCGTCCTATTATCTGCTCGGAGCATTGCTTGGAAAATATAAAAAGGCTGAGGTAGCATTGCCGGGAGGCTGTGACATCGGAAGCCGACCGATCGATCTGCATTTGAAGGGCTTTCGGGCACTCGGCTCACAGGTGGATATCAGACATGGATTGATCGCAGCACAGGCAGATAGTCTGGTGGGTGCACACATTTATCTGGATAAGGTATCTGTGGGAGCCACCATCAATATTATGATGGCAGCAGCCTTAGCAGAAGGAAAGACCATCATTGAAAACGCTGCCAAGGAGCCGCATGTCGTAGATGTAGCAAATTTCCTAAACAGCATGGGAGCTATGATTCGCGGTGCCGGAACGGATGTGATCCGTATCGTTGGCGTGGAGTCTTTACATGGGACGACCTATTCGATCATTCCGGATCAGATTGAGGCAGGTACCTTTATGTTTGCGGCAGCTGCTACGCGAGGAGATGTTACCGTAAAAAATGTAATTCCAAAGCACTTAGAGGCGACCACGGCAAAGCTGCTTGAGGTCGGCTGCGAGGTGGAGGAATTTGACGACGCAGTACGCGTTGTATGTGCAAAGCCGATGCATCACACACAGGTGACTACGCTGCCATATCCGGGCTTTCCGACGGATATGCAGCCGCAGATGTCTGTGATCTTAGGCATCGCAGAGGGCACGAGTACAGTAACGGAGAGTATTTTTGAGAACCGCTTTAAATATGTGGATGAGCTTACACGTATGGGTGCGAATATCAAGGTGGAGAGCAATATCGCCATCATCGCCGGTGTGAAGGGCTATACCGGAGCACGTGTCAGTGCACCGGATCTGCGAGCCGGCGCTGCACTTGTGATCGCAGGACTCTCGGCAGAGGGCATCACTATCGTGGATGATATTTATTTTATCGAGCGTGGGTATGAGCATTTCGAAGAAAAGCTAGCGAGCCTCGGAGCCATGATCGAGAAGGTTTCCTCTGAAAAAGAGATTCAAAAATTCAAATTAAAGGTTTCATAAAAAATAACCTGCGGATAACCGCAGGTTTTTTTAACATATTTTTAAATCAGATGATCGATTGAATATATAGCTGTGATGTCGCCAAATCGATGCAGGTTCCGTCATCTAGCCGTACGAGCGGAGTAGAGAGCGAATTCTGATTCAGCAGGATGATCTTTGCTGCACGTCCGTCGCTTAGGATGACACGGTTATTCT
Organism: Lachnospiraceae bacterium; assembly: GCA_963594555.1. Classification (GTDB taxonomy): domain Bacteria; phylum Bacillota; class Clostridia; order Lachnospirales; family Lachnospiraceae; genus W0P33-017. The sequence continues at coordinate 84,630 of CAVBEI010000005.1, forward strand.
GGTAGGTCGTGGCGATGCGGCGCAGAAACGTCAGCAAGAACTTTGTGTTGTACTTGTGATAGCCGTCGCGCTCGAACTCCTGGATGACCTGGAACGGGCACAGCGGTGCACGGTATTTGCGTGCGGCAGTCATCGCATCGTAGACATCTGCGATGGCGATCACCATGGAAAAATCATCCAGCATGATCTCATCGACCTTCATCGGATAGCCGCTGCCGTCACAGCGTTCGTGATGCTGGAGTGTGGCACGCTTAATGCGAGAATCAATCGGAAGATCAGCGATCAGATCATAGCCGGCACGCGGATGTGAACGGATCAGTGCGAATTCCTCGTCGGTGAGCTTGCCCTCTTTGTTTAGGATCTCCGGAGAGATCGTGATCTTGCCGATGTCATGCAGTAGTCCTGCCAGCATGAGCTGATCGAGATCCGCGCTGCTCCATTTTAGCCATTTTCCGAGAATGCGGGAGATCATCGCTACATTGAGGGAATGTCCGTAGACGCTGTCGTCGTTGGAACGCAGATTATGCAGCATGTCAAAATACTGGATGATCGTCTGTCCGGGTACGATCAGGGATTTTACGCCGGATAGAAGAGAATCAAAATCAATCGCACGATTGTCGAATACAAAGCCCTCTAGCTGTGCACGAAGTATCTCGGTTACTAGAGTGGAATTCAGGGAATATTCCTGAAAGGTTTTGCTGCGCTTGATCTTTTGGGAATAAGCGATCTCTTCCTTTGGAGCAGGTGTCTCCTGAGCTGTCTGAGGCTCTGATTGCTCTTGCTTTGCGCCGCCTAGCTTTTGGCTCATGGCGGCTGAGAGAGCGGCCTGTATCTCCTCCTCCGTCAGTACGGAAGCCTCATCAATACTGCAGGATGTGATGCCGTAAAACTCCATGCGGGAAATCAGTTGGTTGGTCAGGGTGGTACCTGCAGGTATCAGCTCCTGTCCCCTCTTTGTCGTCACAGGCGCGGCTGTTACCATGCCAGGACGTAAGTCTGTTGTGTTTATCTTCTCCATAAATTCATTATCTGTATAAATATACAATTTGTCAAGGGTGTGTTACTATTGACTTTTCTGAATAAAAAGTGTACTGTATAAGAAAAATACAGGTAACTGTTCACTGCCTGAACAGCTGCAAATTATCCCTTATTCAGAGTGATGGAGATACATAGGATCTGTGAAGTCACGGCAACCCCGTTTCGGAAGGTGCCAGCCTGAGCGAGTAATCGAACAATAAGAGGATTTGAAAAGATATTTCATCCGCTTATTTTCTGATAAGCGGATTTTTTTAACATTATTTTAGGAGGAAACATATATGGAAAAACGATTATTTACGTCTGAGTCTGTGACAGAGGGACATCCTGACAAGGTTTGCGATGCGGTATCTGACGCGATATTAGATGCCTGCTTAGAGCAGGATCCGATGAGCCGTGTGGCATGTGAGACAGCCTGCTGCACCGGCTTTGTGTTAGTGACCGGTGAGATCACTACGAAAGCGAAGCTAGATATACCATCGATCGTGCGAAAAACAGTCGGTGATATCGGCTATAACGATGCGAAGACAGGCTTTGATTCTAATACCTGTGCAGTTATGGTGGCACTTGACCATCAGTCCGCAGATATTGCACTAGGCGTAGACAAGGCACTCGAGGCAAAGAGCGGTGCGCTGACCGATGCACTCGATACCGGAGCAGGCGATCAGGGTATGATGTTTGGCTATGCGACGAATGAAACCGAGGAATATATGCCCTATCCGATCTCACTTGCACACAAGCTGGCGCTGCAGCTGACGAAGGTGCGAAAGGATGGAACCTTGTCTTATCTTCGTCCGGACGGAAAGACGCAGGTATCGGTAGAATATGATGAAGCAGGTAAGCCGAAGCGTCTCGAGGCGATTGTATTATCTACTCAGCATGATGAGGATGTGACACAGGAGCAGATTCATGCGGATATCAAAAAATATGTATTCGATCCGATCCTTCCGGCAGAGCTCGTAGATGAAAAGACCAAGTTTTTTATCAATCCTACAGGACGCTTTGTCATCGGTGGACCGCATGGTGATGCGGGCTTGACAGGCCGAAAGATTATCGTGGACACTTATGGCGGCTATGCACGCCATGGCGGCGGTGCTTTTTCCGGAAAGGATTGCACGAAGGTGGATCGCTCGGCAGCCTATGCAGCACGCTACGTTGCCAAAAATATCGTAGCAGCAGGGCTCGCTGACAGATGCGAGATCCAGCTATCGTATGCTATCGGTGTAGCAGAGCCGACCTCTGTGATGGTAGATACATTTGGCACCGGCAGGATCTCTGATGAAAGATTAGTAGAGCTTATCAGAGAGCATTTTGATCTGCGTCCGGCAGGCATCATTCAGATGCTGCAGCTGCGCCGGCCGATTTATCTGCAGACGGCAGCCTATGGACATTTTGGCAGAGCTGATCTGAATCTGCCGTGGGAGGCTCTTGATAAGGTGGAGATATTACAGGCAGAGATAAAATGAGACAACGCACGAAGCTCTTGATCGCCTTTTGTACGATAGTATTTGTGCCGATCGTGCTGGTAGGAGCGGCATTTTTGGGCTTTTATCATATACAGATGAATGAGGTGCAGGAAAACTACGGCATTGAATCGACGGACTATACATATCTTTTAAACACGGCGGCGCTGATCGATCATTACACGCAAAAAAGCTATGAGAATCTGCTGGATTTGGCAGAGACTGAGCCTGAGAGGCTATCAGATAAAAAAGAGCTTGGACGCATCGATCGCTCCCTGCAAAATAAAAATTCCTATCTGCTCGTGCGAAAGGGTACGGATATCTACTATCTGAATCGGGAACGCGTGACGGAGGAGCCAAAGCATCTGCCGGATTATACCGGTGAGAAGCGAGACGGAGAGGACGGAGCATATATAGACAATGAGGATCATGTGATGATCAAGCAGGTGGATTTTTTGTTTCCGGATGGGGATGAAGGCTCTGCCTTTATCATCAGCGAGGTGACGGAGATGATTCCGGAGCTGAAGCGCATGATCGCAGATATGCTCGTATCGGTCGTGATCATTTTGATATTGACGGCGAGTATGCTGGCAGTCTGGATCTACAACGGCATGATCAGCCCGATCAGAAAGCTCCAGCTGGCGACGAAAAATATCATGGAGGACAATCTTGATTTTACGATCGAGGTGGAGTCGAATGATGAGATCGGTGAGCTGTGTAAGAATTTTGAGGAGATGCGAAGGCGTCTAAAGGAATATTCCGTGGAGCGGCTGGAAAATGAGAGACAAAGCAGAGAACTCATCAGCAACATATCACATGATCTAAAGACACCGCTGACGACAGTCCGCGGCTATGTGGAGGGGATCATGGATGGTGTGGCAGACACTCCGGAGAAGATGGACCGTTACATAAAAACGATCTACAATAAGACGAATGATATGACGCGTCTGGTTAACGAGCTGACCTTGTATTCGCAGATCAATACGAACCGCATTCCATATAATTTTAACAAGCTAAAAGTCAAGGATTATTTTGATGATTGTGCCGAGGAGCTTACGCTGGAGCTTTCGGAGCAGCAGGTGACATTTGCATATACAAACTATGTGGCAGGTGAGGTGATGATCATCGCAGATACTGAGCAGCTTGGGCGTGTGATCAACAACATCATCGGAAATTCCGTCAAATATATGGATAAAGCACAGAAATTTTTGTCCATGCGCATCAGGGATGTAGGAGATTTTATTCAGGTAGAGATAGAGGACAACGGACGCGGCATAGAGGTACATGACCTGCCATATATCTTTGACCGGTTTTACCGCACGGATGCCTCGCGGAATTCTGCGACAGGCGGCAGCGGAATCGGGCTGTCTATTGTAAAAAAGATCATAGAGGATCATGGCGGCAAGATCTGGGCGACTTCAAAGCTTGGAGTAGGAACTACCATGTATTTTGTGCTCCGTAAATACCAGGTGACGGAGGCAGGAGGAATGGAATGAAAAAAATATTGATAATCGAGGATGAGACCTCGATTGCAGAGCTGGAGAAGGACTATCTCGAGCTTAGTGATTTTGAGGTGACCATCGAGGAAAATGGAAAAGAAGGCCTAAAGCGTGCGCTTTCGGAGGATTTTGACCTGTTCATTTTGGATCTCATGCTGCCGGATATGGATGGATTTGAGATTTGCAGGGAGCTTCGCAAGGAAAAAAATGTGCCGATTCTCATGATTTCTGCAAAAAAGGACGACATTGACAAGATCCACGGACTCGGGCTTGGCGCAGATGATTATATCACGAAGCCCTTTTCACCCAGCGAGATGGTTGCACGGGTAAAGGCCCACCTGGCGCGCTATGACAAGCTGACTTCTCCGGGAGCTGGTCGTGGAAATGAGGTCAAGATCCGTGGCATACGTATTGATAAGAGTGCACGGCGCGTGTGGGTCAATGACGAGGAGAAGCAATTTACATCAAAAGAATTCGATTTATTGACATTTCTTGCGGAAAATCCGAATCGGGTCTTTTCAAAGGAGGAATTATTTAGTACAATTTGGGAGATGGAACCGGAGGGCGATATCGCTACTGTCACGGTTCACATCAGAAAAATCCGTGAAAAGATCGAGTACAACACAGCAAAGCCACAGTATATTGAAACTATTTGGGGCGTAGGATATCGCTTCAAGCTGTAGTGCATGAGGAGGAGCTGCAATGAAAACGATACTAGTTGTTGATGATGACAAGCTGAATTTGAATAATGCGATGAAGATCCTCTCACCGGCCTACAAGGTGATTCCGGTGCCGTCCGGAAAGATGGCGCTCACCTTTTTGACGAAAAATGTGCCGGATCTCATATTGCTCGATATTTTGATGCCGGAGATGGATGGCTTTACAGTGATGACGAAGATTCGTGAGAATCCGGCATGGATCGATATCCCGGTGATCTTTCTAACTGCGGATGTGAGTCCTGCGACCTGTGAAAAGGGCGGCGCGCTTGGCGCGGCAGGCTTTATGGCAAAGCCATTAGAGGCATCACGTATGATATCCGGTGTGGAAGCCGTGATCGGAAAGTAGAAAAACGATGAGAATTACGAATCAGAAGCTGGAGCAGCTGCTCGTCTATGAGGATGAGGAGCTGCTCGTTGTGCATAAGCCGCCTTTTTTAGCGGTAGAGACAAAAAACATCAGGCAGCAGGATCTGATCAGCCTGCTAAAAAACAGACAGATCGCCGTAGGCGCGCAGCCTTCGATCTATGTGGTGCATCGGCTCGATCAGCCGGTGGAGGGGCTACTGGTGCTGGCAAAGACACGCGAGACTGCTGCGGCGCTTGGAAAGCAGCTGACTGGCAGTGGCTTTTCAAAGGAATACGTAGCACTCGTGCAGGGAGTCACTAAGGCCTCGGACGAGCTGGTGCATCTGCTGCGTAGTGACGGCAGGACAAATACCTCTAGCGTGGTAGAGCCTGGGACATCCGGCGGCAGGGAAGCACGTTTATACTATGAGCGTCTGGCAGTAAAGGATGAAAAAAGCCTGCTTCGTATCGTTTTAGATACGGGCAGGCATCATCAGATCCGTGTGCAGCTGGCGGCGATCGGACATCCGATCGTTGGAGATACAAAATATGGCGGAGAGCAGACTCTAATAGCGGGGCAGCCCTTGGCACTATGCAGCAGCAGACTGTGCTTTACACATCCGAAAAGCAAAAAGCCGATGGAATTTCGCGAAAATCCCATCGGCTCCGGCTTTCTTGAATTTTTAAATGGTGATGAGCTCATAGTTATCTGAGCCTAGGCCGATCTCAACGGCATGAGCGATGCAGGATTTCCATTCGGTATCCGGATGCGTCATGTAGAAATGGTCATGTCCATCGTGGTTGCCGAGCTTTTCAATATTTTCACCGAGAATACTCTCCTTGATCGGAGTCTGGGCGTTGCATAGGTCGGCACATGCTACGTCGAGGGCTACCGGATCAAAGGAAGCGAGCATGCCGACATTTGGAATGATCGGGATATCGTTTTCAGAGTGACAGTCGCAGTTGGGCGATACATCACAGATGAGCGATACGTGGAAGCACGGGCGATCCTTGCAGACAGCCAGGGAATATTCTGCCATTTTGTAGTTGAGCATGGCGATGGAATCACTAAAATCCGCCTCGATGGCATCCTTCGGGCAGACGGCGAGACATCTGCCGCAGCCGACGCATTTGTCGTGGTCGATAAAGGCCTTTTTATCTGTGATGATAGGAGCGCCGTGTGCACAGATGCGTGAGCAGGCACCGCAGCCGATGCACTCATCGATGTGTGCGACGCTGGGCTTGCCGTCACAGTGCTGCTCCATCTTGCCGGCACGCGAGCCGCAGCCCATACCGATATTTTTCAGTGCGCCGCCAAAGCCTGCCATCTCGTGACCTTTAAAGTGTGTCAGGGAGATAAAGACATCGGCATCCATGATGGCATGGCCGATCTTTGCCTCCTTGACATATTTTTGATTGATCGGAACGATCGTCTCATCAGTGCCCTTTAGTCCGTCAGCGATCAGCACATGACAGCCGGTCTGCAGCGGGGAAAAGCCGTTTGCATAAGCTGTATCTAAGTGATCGAGTGCATTTTTACGGCTGCCGACATAGAGCGTGTTGCAGTCGGTGAGAAACGGATGACCGCCGAGCTCCTTTACATAATCCGCTACGACCCTGGCGTAGTTCGGACGCAGGAACGATAGATTGCCATACTCGCCGAAATGGATCTTGATGGCAGCGTATTTATCCTGCAGGTCGAGCTGCTCAAAGCCGGCACACTTCATGAGGCGGTGGAGCTTTTGCAATAGATTTTCATGTTCGATTGTCTTAAATGTCGTAAAGTAAACGGATGATTTTTCCATGTGTACCTCCTAGATTACTTGATAATATATATCAAGTTTAACGCATAGGATGTGAAAATACAAGTAAAGGTTATGGGATGCTGCATCGCGAAAAAAACATTCCTGTCGGTTTAAAATTCATAAGATTCGTCCGATAAAAAAGGTATCAAAAACGTGACTGTAGGAAAGGATGAGACATATGCTGCAGAAATTTAAGGAACGCTTCAAAGAAAATGAACAGGGCTTTACGCTGGTGGAGATGATCGTGGTGCTGGTCATCATCGCGATACTGGCAGCCATTACGATACCGGCACTGCTGAAATATATTGATAAGGCAGCAGAAAAGCAGGTGCTGATCGATACGAGGATGATCAATCTGGCGACGCAGACTGTCGCGACGGAGGCTTATGCCACGGATGAGTGGGAGACGTATGGGAAGGGAACTACCTATCTTGTTAAGGAAGACGGGAATGACATCCAAAAGGAGCGTTATGCAGAGCTGGTTGATTTGGCGGGTGTGTCGTCACTGGAAGATGGTTCCGGCAAATTTGTGGCTTATGTAGATAAAGAGGGAATCGTATGTACGGTTCTTTATCGCAATGGAGAGGGGAAATTGGGTGCCTATTTCCGGGATAAGGATGAGTATTTTGTGTTCGACGAAAAAGATTTTAGCAATAGCTTAGATCATTGGTTTGGAAGCGATTGGGTGTTCTGCTTGCCATATTCTCAGAATGGATCGGGGGATAATGGTATGGCTAACTATGAAGTGTGGATGAGTTACTTGGGCTACCAAGGCTCTTGATACGTCATACTTAATGGCTCACACTAAATTTTCATAGAACCTGTGGAAGAAACAAAAAAAATATGATAGAATAGCAGACGTATTAGCGGAGCGTTTCACCTGGTTTGGAGCTTGAGCCTCCGGCTGAGTGGAAAGGATATGAGTATGAAGATCCAGTTATCGGAGCATTTTACGTATAAAAAGCTATTGACATTCGTATTTCCGTCCATCGTGATGATGATCTTTACATCGATCTACAGCGTGGTGGACGGGCTTTTTGTGTCCAATTTTGCTGGAAAGACCGCGCTGGCGGCTATTAATCTGATCATCCCTTTTTTGATGGGCATCTCGGCGATCGGTTTCATGTTCGGCACCGGAGGCAGCGCCATCGTAGGTAAGACACTAGGAGAAGGGAAAAAGGAAAAGGCAAACGAATATTTTTCACTGCTTGTATATGCGACCGTGATTTTTGGCGTGATACTTACCATGCTGGCAGAGCTTCTCATCCCCTGGATCGCCGGAGCGCTGGGTGCAGAAGGTGAGTTACTTGAAAATTGCATCATTTATGGGCGCGTGACACTCATTTCTACGCCGGCCTTTATGCTGCAGAACGTCTTTCAGAGCTTTTTTGTGACAGCCGAGCGGCCAAAGCTCGGGCTGGCCGTGATCGTGACCGCGGGCGTGACCAATATGGTGTTGGATCTGCTCTTTGTGGGCATCCTTGGCTGGGGACTGATCGGCGCTGCGGTAGCGACGGTATGCGGAGAACTCATCGGCGGACTGTTTCCTATATTTTATTTTGGAAGAGATAATTCGAGCTTGCTTCGCCTGGGACCTACGCATTTTGATGGCAGTATTCTGACGAAGGCATGTGTAAACGGCTCCTCTGAGCTGATGACGAACATCTCCAGCTCGATCATGGGCGCACTCTACAATGTCCAGCTGATGAAGCTGGCAGGAGAAAACGGCGTGGCAGCCTATGGCACGGTGATGTATGTAAACTTCGTGTTCATCGCGATATTTTTGGGCTATTCGGTGGGAAGTGCTCCGTTAGTCAGCTATCATTACGGAGCCGGCAATCACGCGGAGCTGCAGAATTTATATGGAAAGAGCCTGCGACTCATCGGAAGCTGGGGTATTGGGATGGCACTGCTAGCACAGCTTTTAGCTGCTCCGATCACACGGATATTTGTTGGCTATGACAGCGAGCTGCTGGCGATGACAGAGCATGGCTTTAGAGTATTTTGCCTGGTGTATCTCATATGCGGGTTTAATATATATGGCTCATCCTTTTTTACGGCGCTAAACAACGGACTGGTGTCTGCCGTGATTTCTTTTTTGCGGACGCTCATCTTCCAGATCGGTGTGGTACTTATATTGCCACAGCTCATCGGCATTGATGGCATCTGGAGTGCAGTAACCATCGCAGAGCTGTTTACGCTATGCGTGACCGTGACATTTTTTGTACGCTGTAGGAAAACCTATCATTATTAAAAGAATGTAACTGTTAATACATATAAAGGAGAATAAAGTTATGGCACAGGAAAAGAAATTTGTAGAGCAGATCACCTCCATGGAGGAGGATTTTGCGCAGTGGTACACGGATGTAGTAAAAAAAGCAGAGCTGATTGATTATTCATCTGTCAAGGGCTGCATGATCATCAAGCCGGCGGGCTATGCGATCTGGGAGAACATCCAAAAGGAGCTGGATCGACGCTTCAAGGAGACCGGCGTAGAGAATGTCTATATGCCGCTGTTCATCCCGGAGAGTCTGCTTGAAAAGGAAAAGGATCACGTCGAGGGCTTTGCACCGGAGGTGGCGTGGGTGACACACGGCGGACTGCAGCCCTTGCAGGAGCGACTGTGCGTGCGTCCGACCTCTGAGACGTTATTTTGTGATTTCTATAAAAATCTGATCCAGTCTTACCGTGATCTGCCGAAAAACTACAACCAGTGGTGTTCGGTTGTCCGCTGGGAGAAGGAGACCAGACCGTTCCTTCGTTCCCGTGAATTTTTATGGCAGGAGGGACATACGATTCATGCGACTGCAGAGGAGGCGCAGGAGCGCACACTGCAGATGTTAAACGTCTATGCGGATTTCGTAGAAGAGGAGCTGGCGATCCCGGTATTAAAGGGACAAAAAACAGAAAAAGAAAAATTTGCCGGTGCAGAGGCTACTTATACGATCGAGACACTCATGCATGACGGCAAAGCGTTGCAGTCCGGCACGAGCCATAACTTCGGTGACGGCTTCGCAAAGGCCTTTGACATCACCTATACAGATAAAAACAATCAGCTCGTGCATCCCTTCCAGACCTCCTGGGGCATGACCACCCGTATGATCGGTGCGATCATCATGGTGCATGGCGACAACTCCGGTCTCGTGCTGCCGCCGCATATCGCTCCGGTGCAGGCGATGATCATTCCGATCCGTCAGCAGGCAGCAGGAGTGCTTGAGAAGGCGGGTGAGCTATTAGCTGCCCTTGGAGAGGCAGGAATTCGTGCGCGTCTTGATGATTCGGATAAATCCCCCGGCTGGAAGTTTTCAGAGCAGGAGATGCGCGGTATCCCGGTACGTATCGAGCTAGGGCCAAAGGATATCGAGGCAGGGCAGTGCGTGATCGTTCGCCGCGATACGAGAGAAAAGGTCGTTATGAGCCTGGATGAAGCAGCAGAGAAGCTGCCGGCACTACTAGAGCAGATTCAGCAGGATATGTTTGCCCGTGCGAAGGCACATAGAGATTCCCATATCACCGATGTCGTGACCTACGGTGCCTTTAAGGATGCTGTAGAGAATAAGCCAGGCTTTATCCGTGCGATGTGGTGCGGTGAGCAGGCCTGTGAGGATAAGATCAAGGAAGAGACGACAGCGACCTCTCGGTGTATGCCTTTTGAGCAGGAGCAGATATCTGATGTGTGCGTCTGCTGCGGAAAGCCTGCCAAAAAGCTCGTATACTGGGGCAAGGCATACTAAAATATGAAAATCAGACTACCGGAGCATGTAACATACATTTTGCATACGCTGCAATCTGCCGGTTTTGAGGGCTATGCGGTAGGCGGCTGCGTGCGGGATGCGCTGCTTGGCCGCACTCCGCAGGATTGGGATATCACTACGAATGCACGTCCCCTGCAGGTAAAGGAGCTGTTTGCCAGAACTATTGATACGGGGCTGCAGCACGGTACGGTTACTGTTATGCTAGATCATACCGGCTACGAGGTGACGACCTATAGGATAGATGGTGAATATGCAGATGGCAGACATCCAAAGCAGGTCAGCTTTACGGCGAGCCTGCAGGAGGATTTAAATCGCAGGGATTTTACGATCAATGCCATGGCATATAATGAGACGGATGGACTGGTGGATCTGTTCGGTGGAACAAAGGATCTAGAGCGGGGCATCATTCGCTGTGTCGGAGAGCCTGGGATGCGTTTTTCGGAGGATGCGCTTCGCATGATGCGGGCGATACGTTTTGGAGCACAGCTGGGCTTTTCTATTGATCCGGATACATTTTCTGCCATAAAAAAGCTATCCGTCACCATCCAAAAAATCAGCGCGGAGCGCATCTGCAGCGAGCTTATAAAGACGCTTCTTAGCGAGCAGACGGATGCGGTGAGACTTTTTTTTGAGACTGGTCTTAGTGCATACTTTTTGCCGGAGTTAGATGCGATGATGGAGACTACTCAGCACAATCCGCACCACTGCTACAGTGTCGGGGAGCATACGCTGCATAGCCTATCCTTTGTCCCTGCAGATAAGGTGCTTAGACTGGCCATGCTGCTGCATGATGTGGCAAAGCCGATGTGTAAGAGCGTGGATACAGACGGGATCGATCATTTTCATGGGCATCCACAGAAGGGCGCAGATATGGCGCGTATGATCCTGCGCAGGCTAAAGCTTGATAATGATACGATTACACGAACTACAGCACTCATCCGCTGGCATGATGATAATCCGCCGCTTACTGAGAGCGCAGTCAGGCGGGCAGTGCATCGAGTGGGAGCTGCGCAGTATCCGGATTTATTTGCGGTAAAGAGAGCGGATATTTACGCACAAAGTGACTATAAGAGGCAGGAAAAGCTGGCCTATGTGGACGAGTATGAGGCGCTTTTTACACAGATCATAGAAAAAAAGCAAGCCCTAAGCATTGGGGATCTGGCCATAAGCGGCGCGGATCTGCTCTCTCTTGGCGTGCCGCAGGGCAGGCAGATTGGCGAGAGGCTGCAGGAGCTTTTAGAGCTTGTGCTGGACGATCCATCGAAAAATACAAGAGAAACTTTGCTTGAAATGGTGCAAAAACAGATGCAGTGAGCTATAATGAGTGCATGAAAAGACATTTTTACCGATGGATGCTGCTTACTATCCTGCTGCTTTTTTGCGGCTGTGGGGATACGTCAAATAGCAGCATCTCGATGGAACAGTATGCGCATGCCACGCAGGAAGCAGATGAAGAATCGGATGAGCCGGAGGAGATAACACAGGTCGTGGATTCACCGCTTTATGTGGTACTGCAGATACAAAAAAAGAATAAATGCATCATCCTAGGGGAGCCGGATTCGCTGCGCACCTACCAGTATACCTATTCAAAGGCGACGCAGATACTCGATACGCAGGGCGAATATATATCGCTTCAAAAAATTGCGCCGGGCAGCCTGGTTTTGATCGAGCAGTCAGATGTGGATGCTTCGCTTACTACGCTTCAGCTCGCGCCTCAGGCCTGGTATCAGGATAATATCACCCGATTTACCGTGGATGATTCGATCGGTATGCTGGTGATCGGCGATACAAAATACCGCTACGATGAATATTTGCGCGTGTTTTCAGGCAAGCAGGAGATAGATATTACACAATTAGCAGAGGGTGATATCATCCGTGTGCAGGGAGTGGACAAGCAGATTTTCTCCATTCAGCTTCTGCAGGGACATGGAACTATCGCACTTTCGAACACGGAGCTGTTTGAGGGCGGTTATATCAGCCTGGGAACCAGGATTTATGCAAAGATCACGCCGGATATGACGCTTGAGGTGCCGGAGGGCAAATATGAGCTGACTGTAGCCAATGACGGCTACGGCGACACGAAGACGATTCGGGTGCGCAGCCTGGAAGTGACGCTTGTGGATTTGGATGAGTACAAGGGCGAGGGCCCAAAGCTCTCTAATGTGACCTTTTCGGTGAATGTAGAGGACGCGCTGCTGTATATAAATGGCGATGAGATCGATTATGAGGAGCCGGTGGAGCTGCGCTACGGCGTGTATCGGCTCACGGTCATAGCGGAGGGCTATGAGACATGGGAGAGACAGCTCGTCATTCATTCAGAGGATGCCCTGATAGAGATCGGAGAGTCACAGCTAGAGAGTGATGGCTCGTCCACAGAATCGGAGGATGCCGATGAACAGACAGAGGATGATGAAGGCTCCCAGATAATAGACGATACAGAGGATACCTCGTCAGATACCGTAAGCAGCACGACCACGGGAAGCGGCATCACATCAGATAGCACAGCTGAGAGCTACAGCGATTATCTGGATACGATTACAGAGCTGTTAGAGTCGCTGACTGCGGATGAGACATAGAAAAAATAGAAAAAACACCTATTGACACTCAAATCATAATTATTATAGAGAGAATACCAGGAGGAAAAGAGATGGACTACAAACAGATGTATCAGCAGTGGTTGGACAATCCGTATTTTGATGAGGCCACGAAGGAGGAGCTGCGTGGTATCGCAGGAGATGAGCGGGAGATCGAGGATCGTTTTTACATGGATCTGGAGTTTGGTACCGCAGGACTTCGCGGTGTCATCGGAGCAGGCACGAACCGTATGAATATCTACACGGTACGCAAGGCCACGCAGGGCCTGGCAAACTATATCCTGAGCGTATCAGGGGAGAAAAAGGGCGTCGCTATCGCCTTTGATTCGCGTCATATGTCGCCGGAATTTGCGGATGAGGCGGCACTTTGCCTGGCAGGAAACGGCATCAAGGCTTATGTATTTGAGAGCCTGCGTCCGACACCGGAGCTATCCTATGCCGTGCGCAAATTAGGCTGCATCGCAGGAATAAACATCACGGCGAGCCACAATCCGCCGGAGTACAACGGATACAAGGTATATTGGGAGGACGGCGCACAGATCACTCCGCCCCACGATACCGGTATTATGAATGAGGTAAAAGCAGTCACAGATTATGCCACCGTAAAGACCATGGAAAAGGAGGCTGCACAGGCAGCAGGACTTTACATACAGATCGGTGCAGATATCGATGATCCTTATATCGCAGAGCTAAAAAGCCTCGTGCTGCATCAGGATTGCATCGATGCGGTAAAGGATGAGCTGACGATCGTATATACGCCGCTGCATGGAACGGGCAATCTTCCGGTGCGACGCGTCTTAAAGGAGCTTGGCTTTACAAAGGTATATGTCGTGCCGGAGCAGGAGCTGCCGGATGGAGATTTTCCGACAGTCAGCTATCCGAATCCGGAGACGGAGGAGGCCTTTGCACTCGGCCTGAAGCTGGGAAAAGAGGTACATGCGGATCTGATCCTAGCGACCGATCCGGATGCAGACAGACTCGGCGTCTATGTGCTTGATTCAAAGACCGGTGAATATCACGCACTGACCGGAAATATGTCCGGGTGCCTCATCGGAGATTATGTCATCAGCCAGCGCAAGGAGCGTGATGGCTCGCTGCCTGCAGACGGAGCATTTGTCAAATCCATCGTATCCACCAATATGGCGGATGCTATCGCAAAATATTATGGCATAGAGCTGATCGAGGTTTTGACCGGCTTTAAGTTCATCGGTCAGCAGATCTTAAAATTCGAGACCGAAGGAAAAGGTACATATCTGTTTGGTATGGAGGAAAGCTATGGCTGCCTGCCCGGTACCTATGCGCGGGATAAGGATGCGGTTGTGGCATCTATGGTGCTATGCGAGGCAGCTGCCTACTACAAGACAAAGAATATGACGCTGTGGGATGCGATGTTATCCATGTATGAGCGCTACGGCTATTATTGTGATCATGTCGAGTCCATCACACTAAAGGGAATCGAGGGTCTGGCAAAGATTCAGGAGATTTTGACTACGCTTAGAGAGCATGCACCCGCAGAGATCGGCGGTTATCAGGTACTTGCCGTTCGCGATTATAAGACAGGTGTGATTAGAGACGTGACATCAGGGAATGAGAAACCTACAGGGCTGCCCGGCTCTAATGTGCTCTACTACGAGCTGACGGAGGATGCATGGGTATGTGTTCGCCCGTCCGGC